>NZ_JBNWCF010000008.1:0-337220 GCF_053522545.1 Rhizobium sp. 21-4511-3d
AACGCGGAAGCTGGTTTCGAGACCGGGGATTTCGGCCTGGGTCGCCTGGACCAGACCTTCGGCCTGGACGACGTCGAGGCGCGAGGCGGCACCGGCTTCCAGCTGGAACTTGGTGAGATCGAAGGTCTCGCGGCGAGACTTCAGATCGCCCTTGGAGAGTTCGATGCGCTCCTGGTAGTAGCGGGCGTCGATGTAGCTGTTGACCAGATCCTGGAGGAAGGTGAGCTTTGCGACGTCGGCGGTGGCGTAAGCCGAATCCAGCGAGGCCAGCGCGCTTTCCTTCGAGCGGCGGTATTCGCCGAACAGATCGAGCAGCCAGGAGACATTGGCTTCACCGGCCGTGGTGTTGGTGGCGCCGCGCGTGTTGCGCAGGTTGCCCATCTGGCCGCTGACGGTCTGTGAGGCACCGACGACGAGGCTCGGCAGGGCGCCGGCACCGGCAACGGTGACCTGAGCTTCAGCCGAATTGATGCGCTCGAGGGCCTGCAGCACGTCGAGGTTCTGGCCGATACCCTGGGAGACCAGCGAGTTCAGCTGCTGATCGCGGTAGGCCGTCCACCACTGGGCGGTCGCAACATCACCATTGCTCTTGACCCCGCCTTCGCCAAACTTCGCAGGAAGCGGCATTTCCGGCGGTACATGATCCGGGCCGCTGACGCAGCCGGCAAGTGCAACTGACATGGCGAGGCATGCTGCAACTCGCGCGATTATCGTCTGACGTATCAACGGCCCTCTCCGTGGTTATATCGACGATGCCTAATTATGGTTAACAGAGGATTGACGGCGTGCCGAGGCCCTCCGGCGGCACTAGAGCGCATTCTCCTCATGTTGGGCCAGCGGCGGCTGCGGGCGCAGCGTCTGCAGCGGCGTTTCGGCATTGGCGCCGGCCGGTGCGAAGCGGGTGGCGAGCATATCGGCGAGGTTAGCGGAGGCGGCATTGGCATCGCATTCCGTCGGTGCCGTGCAGGGAGCGCGAAGGCGGGAGGTCTTCTGCGTGCTCTTCGGCTCCTCCAGCCGGGCAATGCGGATCGACGGCTTTTCGGCCGGTTCCGACGCCGGTTCGAAGATCGGATAGATGACGATCCCCGTTACAAGACTGACAGCCACACACGCGGCGATATAGACAAGAACAAACCTCATGTTCCTATAACGGCAGCGGGGGTTTGCCATAGCAACCTGCCAATTAGGATTAGAAACGGCGCGCAAGCTTCAGCAAAACGGCGGCCGCGGCCCCGCATGCGGGGTAATTCCGACGGAATTCACCGTCTTCGGGAGAAAGGGCGAAACTTTCGGCGCTGCCGCGAGTTTCGAGCTTGAGCGGCCGTGCGTGGCGGCCGGAAAGACAGGAGGCGCATATGGCAGACAGATCACGGCCGGGGGCTCAGGCGAGCGAGGAAGACCTGCAGGCGCATATGGCCGAGATGGAAGCCGAGGCGATGGCCGACGATTTCATTCGCGACAATCCCGACGAGGAGGCGCTGGAAGCCGACCTGCAGAACCTGCAATACGAGCTCGAAGTTCTGCGTGCCCGGCTGGCCGTCATCAAGGAGCAGGCGGGCACCGTGGTGCGTGCCAATCTGGAATGGGCCGATCGCAGCGCTCACGACCAGCTCGGCGATTATCCGTGGCTGAAGCTTGCCGGGGCGATGGCCGGAACCTTCGTGTTCGGCCGCATGCTGCGTAACGCACCGGTTGCAGCGATCCTAGCGGCCGTTGTGCCGCTGGTTCTCTCGAAAGCGGAGAAATAGGCCCTCAGGCCTTGAACTCGCGCAGGCATTTGACGACTTCGCGCAGGCCGCGGGTCAGATGCTTGTCGCGGCGCATGACGATGCCGAGCTGGCGCACGAGGCGTGGCTTGACCGGGGATGTCGCGAGATAGCCGGCGCGGTCGCGGCGCAGCGCCAGCGACGGCAGGATCGACCAGCCGAGCCCGGCTGCCACCAGTTCCTTGATCGCCTCGACGCTGCCGAATTCCATGACCGGCTCCGCCTTGAGGCCGGCATCGGCAAACCAGCCATCCGTCGTCTCGCGGGTGTTGCCGCCGTCATAAAGCATCATCACCTTCTGCTGCAGGAAAGCCGCATCCGGGCCGCCTTCGGGCATGTCACTGCCGCGCGGCGCGACCGCGAGAAGCTCGTCCTCGTAGAAGGGCTCGACTTCCAGCGATCGGCCGGAGGCGGGGAGGGTGACGACGGCGAGATCGAGCGCGTTGGCCTCGATATCGCGCAGGATCTCGTCGGTATTGCCGATCTTCACGGTGATCTCCAGGCCGGACATCCGCTTCTTGGCGGCGGCGATTGCGCGCGGCAACAGGTGGATCGAGGCGGTGCCGCCGCTGCCGATCCTGACGCGCCCGGCCGCCCCGTCCTTATAAGGCGCCATCGCCTCCAGCGTCGCGGCGCATTCGCCGATGATGCGGCGGGCATGCGGGAGGAGCTCGGCGCCGGCGGGCGAGGGCTGGGCGCGGCGTCCGGCGCGTTCGATCAGGCGCACGCCGAGCCGCTGTTCCAGAAGCTTGATCTGCAGGCTGACGGCCGGCTGCGTCACGCCGGCGCGGTCGGCCGCGGCGGTAAAGCTGCCGAGTTCGACGACGCTGACGAAGGCGGCGAGCTGTTCCAGATTCAGCATCAGAAGATTTCCTTATGGATTGCATCAGAAGCATAAGCTTCTTTTCGTTTCCCCGCCAGCGCATGTTGTTTCCACAGACAACAGGAGAGTGACATGGCCGCAGAGATCGAAGACATCGCCGGGAGTTGGGAGCAGAAGAAGCCGAGGCTGCGGCTTGCGGCCCTGATCACCGCCTGCCGTGGCTGGATGGAGCGCAGGCGGACGCGCAATTCACTGTCCGAACTCACACCCGATGAGCTGCGCGATATCGGCATGACCAGAGAGGCGGCGCGGGCGGAGGTCGCCAAGTCCTGGTTCTGGCGCTGAGCTCTTGCCTCCCGCGAAAACATTCATCCATATGGTTGACTATCGATTCGAATTTTGTATATTCAACCATACGGGTGAATAAATGGACGACGACGCACTGTCACGTATTCTGAAGGCCGTGGGCGATACCACGCGGCGGCAGATCCTTACGCTCCTTGTTCAGGAGGGAGCGCTGAGAGTGACTTCGCTTGCCGCTCATTTCGACATGTCCCTGAATGCCGTCTCCAAGCATATCAAGGTCTTGGAGGAGGCGGGACTTGTAACCCGCCGGACTCTGGGCCGCGAGCATCTGATTGCCGCGGAGCTTGAACCGCTGAGGCTGACTGAGAGCTGGTTCGGGCAACTGAAGTCCATCTGGGACCTGCGCCTTGCGGCGCTGGAGACAATTCTCGTTTCAAGGGATGACGGACATGAGTGAACTGGAACTGACCATCAACCGCAGGATCGCAGCACCGCGCCAGACGGTCTTCAATGCCTGGCTTTCGCCGGAAACGCTGGCGCGCTTCATGCGCACGCCGAGCGGCGCGACCGATATCTCGAAAGTGTCGACCGATGCCGTCAAGGGCGGGCGCTTCTCGATCGTGATGAAGACGGCCGAGCGCGAGATCCCGCATGGCGGCACCTATCTGGAGATCGATCCGCATGCGCGGCTCGCCTTCACCTGGGAGTCGCCTTACTCGCTCGACGACAGCGTCGTCACCATCGATCTCGCCGAGGTCGATGCCAACACGACGGATATCACGCTGAAGCAGGTGAAGTTCCGCAGCGAGGAAGCCCGCGACGGCCACCGCGGCGGCTGGAATGCCATCCTCGACAATCTCCAGGGCATCATCGCCTGATGCTCATGGCCGCCGCGCCGATGACGCGCGGCGGCCGTGCTTTCCTTACTCCCCGCCCTGCGGGCTGAAGGTCTTGCGCATCGTCTCCGTGTACTGAGCGTCAGATGTCGTCCAGCGCAGGGCGGCGACCATCTTTGTATCGGGACCGGCGGGATAGCGCAGCTGGCCGCCATCATCGGTCGCGGCGGCGAAGATCGCTTCGGCCACTTCCTTCTCGGTGCAATAGGGCGTCGGGTAATTCGCCATCTTCCCGAAATAGGCCTGCGCATAGGCGGCATAGTCTTCAGGGATCAGGCCGTTCATGCGGTCGCCGCTATTGGCGGTGAAGCTCGTGGTCGGGGCATAGCCGGGCTCGACGAGCCGCGCCTTGATGCCGAAGGGTTCGAGCTCGTAGGCGAGCGATTCCGTGAAGCCTTCGACCGCCCATTTGCTGGCGCAGTAGACGGCGACCATCGGCATGGCGCCGATCCCGGCGCTGGAGGTGACGTTGATGATGACGCCGCCACCCTGTCTGCGCATCACCGGGATGATCGCCTGGCAGGCGGCGAAGACGCCGAAGCTGTTGGTCTCGAAGATTTCGCGCGTCATGCTGTCGGGCGTCGCCTCGAAGGCCGAGGCGAGGCCGATCCCGGCATTGTTGACGAAAACGTCGATCGCGCCGAAGGCCTCGATGCCGGAGGCGATTGCGGCGCGGATGCTTGCGGCGTCGGTGATATCCAGCGGCAGAAGCTTCAGCCGCCCCGTCGTATCCTTGAATGTGGCGCTCTCCGGCCGCCGCATCGTGGCCAGCACATTCCATCCCTTGTCGAGGAAGAATTCCGCGGCGGCTTTTCCGTATCCGGTCGAAGATCCGGTGATCATGATTGTCTTGGGCATGTGTAGCTCCTTTCGCTGGTGGGGAGCATAGACAAGCTGCGCGGACGATCTATAATCGAAACTCCGTGAAACGTTATTGATCGTCCAGTATGGATCCCTTCAGCGACCTCATCGGCCTGCTTCGTCCGCATGCCGCCGTCTCCAAGCCGATCACCGGGCGTGGCGCCTGGGGCGCGCGATATGACGCCTATGACGCACCGGGATTTGCCATCGTGCTGGAAGGCGGCTGCTTTCTGCAGTTCGAGGATGGCGAGCCGGTCAGGCTTTCGGCGGGCGATTTCATTCTCATTCCATCGACGCCGGCCTTTGCGCTGTTCAGCGATCCCAAGGCCGAGCGCATTCCGCGCGAGCCTACGGATCGGCCGGTGCGGCATGGCGAGGCTGAGGGCGAACCGGATTTTCGCATGCTCGGCGGCGGCTTCCGGATCGAGCCGGTCAATGCGGCGCTGCTGCTCGCCCTGCTGCCGGGGATCATCCACATCCGCGCCAATGAGGGCGAGGCGGACCGGCTGAAGCGGATTGTCGCGCTGATCATCGAGGAGAGCGTCGAGGACCGGCCGGGGCGGGACCCGGTGGTCGAGCGGCTGCTGGAGGTGATGCTGGTGGAGGCGCTTCGCTGGGGCGGGATGAATGGCGAGACGATGCCGTCAGGCATGTTGCGCTCGATGCGTGATCCATCGCTTGCGCGCGCCTTGCGGGCGATGCATGCGGATGTGCGGGAGCGCTGGACTGTCGAGGGGCTGGCGAAGCTTGCGGGCATGTCGCGATCGGCCTTTGCCGCCCGCTTTGCCGAAGCTCTCGGTGCGACGCCGATCGATTATCTGGCGCAGTGGCGCATGGCGCTTGCCCGCGATGCGCTGAGCCGCGGCGATATCAGCCTCGACCGGCTGGCCGGTGATATCGGCTATGACTCGGCGAGCGCCTTCAGTACCGCGTTTCGGCGTCACAACGGCTGTTCGCCGCGCGAGTTCGGGCGCTCCGCGGGGCGCTGAGATCAATCGGCGTGCCGTGTGCGGCGGCTGACGAGATCGTCGCCGGCCTGCGGCGGCAGACGCCAGAAGGTGATGACACTGGAGGCGGAGACCAGGCCGACGACGGCAAAGGCGATGTGGAAATCCGACAGCAGCAACCCGCCGCCATGCATGCTGCTGGTGATATCGAGTGAGGCACCGGCGACGGCGACGCCCATCGCCATCGAGACGCGCTGGGCGACCGCATTGATCGCCGTCGCCTGGCCGGTATCGGCCTCGTCGACATCGCCGAAGGACATGGCGCTGATGCCGGAGAAGGCCATCGAGCGGAGAATGCCGCCGACGAGCAGGCAGGCCATGATCACCCACATCGGCGTTCCCGGGTGAAACAGCGCGTTGATCCCGAGCAGCACGGCGGAGATGAAGGTGGTGACGATCAGGATGCGGCGGAAGCCGAAGAGCGCGAAGGTGCGCGCCGCGCCGAACTTCGAGCTCAGTGATCCCACAGCGGTGATGAAGGTCACCATGCCCGACTGGAAGGGCGTCAGGCCGAAGCCGAGCTGCAGCATCAGCGGCATCAGGAAGGGAAGGGCGCCAAGCCCCATGCGGAAATTCGAGGCGCCGACGATCGAGGCGCGGAAGATCGGATAGCGGAACATGCGCGGGTCGAGCAGCGGATGTTCGGTGCGTTTCGCGTGCCAGAGATAGGCGATGCCCATCAGGATGCCGATGGCGATCGGCGTATAGCCGTAATACATCGGCAGCGCCGGCAGGCTGACGACCGAAATGCCGAAGACGAAGGCGCTGAAGCCGATGCCGGAGAGGAAGAAGCCGGTGAAATCGAGCGGCTTCGGCTCACGCGGCTCGACCGGCGGCAACAGCCGGGCGACGAGGATGATGCCGGCAATGCCGATCGGCACGTTGATCCAGAAGATCCAGTGCCAGCTGAGATAGGTGGTGAAGAAGCCGCCGACAGGCGGGCCGAGGATCGGGCCGACGAGCGCGGGGATGGTGAGCCAGGCCAGCGCATCGACCAGCTGATGTTTCGGCGTGCCGCGCACCAGCAGCAGGCGGCTGACCGGCGTCATCATCGAGCCGCCGGCGCCCTGCACCAGCCGCCAGAAGACGAAGGCGCCGATCGAATCGGAAAAGGCGCAGCCGATCGAGCCGATCATGAAGACGCCGATGGCGATGCGGAAGATGTTCAGCGCCCCGAAACGATCCGACATCCAGCCACTGATCGGAATGAAGACGGCAAGCGCCACGAGATAGCTGGTGACGGCCAGTTTCAGCGCGATCGGCGATGTGCCGATATCGGCGGCGATTGCCGGCAGGCTGGTGGCGATGATCGTCGAATCCATCCGCTCCATGAAGAGTGCGATAGCGAGGATGATCGGCGTAAGGCGGGGCAAGGGCATGTCCGGTAAATGATGCGCGGCCGTTATAGGACGCATTGCGGCCGCGCACCAGTTCAACTTCTCGCGGGTTATCTGCCCTTCAGCCCGAACAGGGCCTCGGCATTGCGGAAGCAGATCTTTTCCATGTCTTCCTTGGGAAGATCGAGCGAATTCAGGATCTTCAGCGTGTCGCGGATGTAGCCCGGACCCTTTTCCGGGTCGAAGGGCGAATCCGAGGCGAAGAGGATGCGGTCGCTACCGTAGAACTCCAGGCCGCAGATCGTGGCTGCTTTCGAGCCGAAGACGGCGGTGTCGGCGTAGAAATCCTTGAAATAGTCGAGCGGACGCTTCTTCAGGCGTTTCAGCACCAGCGTCAGGTCCTCGTCCGTCGTGCGCTTGCCGAGCTGGTCCCAGCCCGGGCCGACGCGTCCCTCGAAATAGGGAACCATAGCGCCCATGTGGTGTGCGAGAACCTTCAAGTCAGGCAGGCGGTCCATGAAGCCGGAGAACACCAGGCGGGCCATGGCGGCGCTGGTCTCGTAAGGCCAGCCGAAGGTCCACCAGATCTCGTATTTCGATTTGTCCTCGGTGGCGTAGTCGGTCATCGAGGCGTTGCGCGAGGGATGCAGCAGCACCGGCTTGTTGTGCTTGGCGGCGACCTCGAAGATCGGGAAGAAGCGCTCCTCGTCGAGCGGCGCGCCGTTGACGTTGGTGTGGATCTGCAAGCCGTTGGCGCCGAGTTCGGTAAAGGCGCGCTCGGCTTCGCGAACGGCGGCCTCAGGGGCATTCATCGGCAGGGCGGCGACGAAGCCGGCGAAGCGCTCCGGATATTTCTCGACGAGTTCGGCCTGGCCGTCATTGGCGATCCGGGCAAATTCGGTCGCGAGTTCCGGGCCGCCCATCGCTTCCAGCGGCGGCATGCCGAGCGAGATGATCTGCCGGTAGTCAGGAAACTCGTCCATGACGCGGAAGCGGGTTTCGAGATCGTAGATGCAGGGCACGCCCTGCATGCGGCGGCCGATATCCTTGCCGGCGCCGTCGAGCTTCTGGATACGGTCCCAGAGCGCCTTCGGGAAGAAATGGTTGAACGCATCGATATAATACATCGGACTCCTCCTAAGTCGTATGTGAATGGCCGCCTTAGCCGCGCTTCAGGCGGCGGACGAGATAGGCGAAGGTCGCCTTGAACATCTCGTCGCGGAACATGTGCTTGCGCTTGGCCTTGATATCCTCAGGCTTGCCGAGCGCCTTGGCGCCGCCGGCAGCCTCGACCCACAGCTGCATCATGCAGGCATTCTCCAGCGACAGCGCCAGATAGATCGCCTGCTCGATGGTGGGGGCGGCGGTGACGATGCCGTGGTTCTGCAACAGCATCGCGCCATGCTCGCCGAGACAGGCGGCAACGGCCTTGCCGCGCTCGGCGGTGGTGATCAGCTCCGTGGTTTCGGAAAAGACCGGCAGGCCCTCGGCGAAGATCGAGCCCGGATGGCCGACCGGCTGCAGCGGCTTGCCGAGCGCCGAGAAGGCAGTGGCATAGGGCGCGTGGGTATGGACGACGGCGTTCAGATCCGGCCGGGCGCGCAGCACCTCGGAATGGATATAGACCTCGTTGTGGCGGCCGAACTCGCCGTCCACCTTCTCGCCGTCGAGATCGACGGTGATGATGTTGTCGAGGGTGATCTCCTCAAGGCCGAATTTCGACGGCTTCATGTAGAAGCGGTCGGGTTGCTCGGGGACGCGGATCGAGACGTGACCGCGCGTCCAGTCGCCCTGGCCGGCAGCTTCCAGAATGCGGCCAGCCTCGATCATCCGCTGCTTCAGGTCTTCATGCATCGTCTTGTTCTCCGAGGAATTGTCACACCGGATGCCGGTGCCGGACCAGGCCGGTTCGAATGCGGCGCCGCTGCCGTCGCAGGCGCTACACACGGTGTTTGTCGCCGCGCTTGCGGCCCTGCGATATGTCGAGGAAGAGCTCGGACGGTGTGACCTTGCGGTCGATCAGGCCCTGTTGGTGGGCATAGCCGATCACCGTTTCCAGCGTTTTGGCGTTCTGCCCGTCGAGGCCGTAGGCCCAGGGATCGTCGCCCATGATCGCCTGCTGCTCTTCCCAGGCCTCGCGATACCAGGCGAGCGGCACGATGCGCGGGTTTTCCATGCGCTTCATGGCAATCTGCTTGGCTTCCTCGAAAGCGAGGTAGAGATTGATCGGCACCCAGGGATGACGCTCGACGATTTCAGGCCGGATGCCCATCACATGCATGATCGGGAAGATGCCGGTGCGCTCGTAATAGGCGATCTCTTCGGCCTTGTAGTCAGGAAACAGGCGGCCGACACGCGGGTCGCGCTTCTTGATCGGGGCGATCAGATCGGGATGCAGGAGCGCGTCGATCTCGCCGTCGACAAGCATCTGCTCGATCGATTTTTCCTCGCCGATCTTGTGCAGCTTCAGGCCCGAGGGAAGCTTGTAGTCGACGTCCTCGTCGAGCTCCGAATACCACTCGATCGACTGGTGCGGCACGCCATATTCGCTTTCCAGCAGGCCGCGCAGCCAGAGCGATGCAGTGACCAGATAGCTTTTGACGCCGACCTTGCGGCCGATCAGGTCCTTCGGCTCGCGGATGCCCGCCGCCGTATTGGTGAAGATGAAGCCGTGGCGGAAGCGGCGGTGCAGGAAGACCGGGATCGCCTCGAAGGGCAGGCCGCGGGTCTTTGCCGCCATGTAGGACGACAGCGAGACCTCGGCGACGTCGAATTCGCCATTGCGCAGGAAGCGCCAGTGGCGGGTGGTGGAATCCATCTCGGTCAGGATCGTCAGGTCGATCCCGTCGGGTTTCACCACTCCCTCTTTCAGGGCGCGGATGATCTCGTAGTCACCGCAAGCGAGCGTGAGCTCCACCTTCTTCGTCACTGAACTCCTCCCAGAGCCGCCCGGCCAAAACCTGCCGCGCCGTCATTTAAGGCTACCATGCACAGAACAGCAATCGCCTGTCTAGTCATTTTTCAAATTATCCTGCATTATGGGATTTTTTAAGTTTTGAATTGACGCCGGTTTGGAACTCGCGATAAATGGACCCGATGCTGCCGGGTTGGAGGGCGGCAAAGGGATGGAGCGCATGGAACAGACGGATGTCCTCATTGTCGGCGCGGGCCCGGTCGGGCTGACGCTTGCTATCGACCTCGGGCAGAAAGGCGTGCGCTGCACGCTGATCGAAAAGAAGGAGGCGCCGGAATTCCTGCCGAAGATGGAGCGCTGCAACGCGCGCACCATGGAAATCTTCCGCCGCATGGGCCTGTCGCAGAAGATCCGTAAGGCGGGTCTGGATGCCGCCGTGCCGATGGACGTCTATGTCGTTCTCGCGATGAACGAGCCGCCGCTGCTCAGGCTGCCTTACCCCTCCGTCAACGAGGCGCTGGAGGAGATCGGCAAGTCCGAGGATGCCAGCCAGCCGCTCGAGGCCTATCAGCTGATCTCGCAATATACGCTGGAGCCGCTGTTGAAATCGGTGGCGGAAGAGCTGCCGACGGTCACCGTGCGTTACGGCACGGAATTCCTGTCGCTGGAGCAGGACGAAGGCGGCGTCACGGCGCGCACGACGACGAAGAATGGCGATGTCACCTATCGCGCCAAATATGTCGTCGGTTGCGATGGCGGGGCGAGCCCCGTGCGCAAGCAGCTCGGCATCAAGCTGCGCGGCGAGGGCAATCTCCTGCATCTGCGCCAGGCGCTCTACTATTCCGAAGAGCTCTATAACCGTATTCCGATCGGCGACGGTCCCGGCCGCGGGCGGCATTATCACGTAGCTGACGGGCAGGCGACCTTTCTCATCATGCAGGATTCGACCAAACACTGGACGCTGCATGCCGTCGTCGAGAAGGACGAGGACATGGCGGCTCAGTTCGAGAAGGCGGTGGGTGCGCCTGTCGATTACCAGATGCTCTATGTCGGGCAGTGGAAGCAGAACCTGCTGCTTGCCGACAATTACGGTTCGGGCCGCGTCTTCCTTGCCGGTGATGCCGCGCATCTGGTCATTCCGACCGGCGGTCTCGGCATGAACACCGGCGTCGGCGATGCCGTCGATCTCGGCTGGAAGCTGGCGGCCACGCTGCAGGGCTGGGGCGGGCCGAACCTGTTGCGCTCCTACGAAATCGAACGCCGCCAGGTCGGTGACCGCAATGTCGGGGCGTCGCGCTATGCCTCGCTCGGCCGCCGCAAGTGGCGCTCGCAATATCGGCCCGATATCCGCGACGAGACGCCTGCGGGGCAGGCGACGCGTGACAATCTCACCCGGATTGCCGATGTCGAGCAGCGCAAGACCAACGAGATGATCGGCGCCGAGCTCGGCTACCGCTATGTGGGCTCGCCCGTGATCACCGACGAGCCGGGCGGTCCCGAGCATCTTTTCCGCGAATATCACGCGACGACCTGGCCGGGCGCGCGCCTGCCGCATCTCTGGCTTGGCGAGAACGATCCGGTGCAGGACCGGATCGGCGCCGGCTACACGATGCTGCGGCTCGGCGGCAATGCGATCGATACGTCAGGGATCGAAGCGGCCTTCAAGGCGAGGGGTGTTCCCTACCAGACGCTCGACATCGCCTCGCAGCGTGCCCGCGACATCTATGGCTACGATCTGGTGCTCGTCCGTCCCGACATGCATGTCGTCTGGCGCGGCAAGGCGGCGCCTGAAGATGCGGAAGCGCTGGCGGCGATGGTCACCGGGCACTGAGAAGGATCAGTGCCGGACGCTGAAAGAGATCAGCTGCGCGCCAGCGTCTTCGAGAGGACGCCGGCGCAGAACACCACCTGTTCGGCCACATCCTCGATGGTCTTTGCCTGCATATGCGTGTCGCGCAGCGTTAGGCTCAGGCTGCCGATGATCTCCGAGCGGCCGTCGAAGACGGGGGCGGCAACGCCGGTGACGCCGGGTGTCACGTCGCCGCTGGTGCTGACCCAGCCGCGCTCGCGGTGCTGGCGGAACTTCGCCTTCACCTCGGGCAGCGTGGCGCCGAAGCCGGCCTGCTGGAATTCGTCCTGGGCGAGGCCGTAATATTTCCGGAGCTGATGATCGGGCAGGTAATCGAGGATGGCGATCGAGGCGGCGCCATGCAGTAGCGAGCGGCGGCGGCCGCGGTCGTAATTGCTGTGCACGGCTTCGGTGCCGATCTCCTGATGGACGCAGAGCACTTCGAACTTGTAGCGGCGGCAGAGCAGGGCGACTGCCTTGAAGCGGGCCGCGAGCTCTTCCATCATCGGGCGCGCGGCGCGGATCAACACGTCGCCGGTGCGGATCTTGTAGTCGAGCTCGACGATGCGCGGGCCGAGCATGTAGCCGACACCCGGAAGCGAGGTCAGCAGGCCGGCATCGGTGAGGATCTTCAGGTAGCGGTAGAGGGTCGAGCGCGTATAGCCGAGCTTGTCGCACAGTTCCTCGAAGGTCAGCGCGACGGCGTCCTCGCCTGCATCGAAGAGGTCGAGCAGGCCGATCATCTTTTCCGGGCTGCTCAAGCTGGCATCTCCGCCCATGCGCGTTCTGATAGGCGTCCTGCGCCAGTGGCAAACCAGTCTTTCGGCAAATCGAATCCCGCCTCGGCACCATCCCCAAGTGCTTCATTATAAAGCGATGATTGGGCGGCAGGCAACGGCAGTGCGGACCGGAGCGCGACCCAACGCCCCAGTCCGCTGCCCCCAGCCGTGACTGGCGACTGGTTCAGGCCGCCTTATTCCAGTCTTCGGGGAAGAGGCCGTCGCGGATGGCGCCGCCGGCGTAGTATTTCCAGAGCTTGCGGATGTGATGGCCGCGGCGGAAGGAGTGGGCGAAGGATTCCATCTCCTCTTCCGTCAGCGGCTTGACCTTGCCGAGAGTCGCGGCTCGATAGGCGGCTTCGGCATTCTCGACCAGGTGTACGGCGTCGATATAGACGCCGCGGACGGTCTCGGCGGTGACGATCTGGCCATGGGCGCGGATCTGCATCGCATGACAATCGCCGAGCGTCGCGACGATGCCGCGGCCGCGCTCCGGTGTGTCGACATGGGCCGGATCGGAATGAACGGGAATGCCGTTGCGCCAGCGGATCGCGTGGTTCTTCACCGGCGGCAGCGGTACGTCCTCGACCAGCGTGAAGACATTGGTGACGTCGTGATGGAAATGAGCGACGGAGTTCACGTCGGGGCGTGATCTATAAATCTCACAATGAAGGAAAACTTCAGATGGAGGCCGGGAACCTTCCGGCCCGGATATCACCTTGCCGTCGAGATCGCAGACGAACAGATCCTTGGGCGCGACATCGGCGCGGCTCTTGTCCTGCGGCTGGATCAGAAACGTCGTTCCGCCGGGCAGTCGGGCGCTGACATGGCCGCTATATTCGAGAATTTTCATGCTGTTCAGCAGGCGCGTCGCCATCGAGACATCATGGCGCAGCCGGGTTTCCGACAGATCGGAATGCTGTTCGTCCGCATGTTTGTGAGATTGCATGACCGGTTCCTCCCGTTATTAAATTAATCCCACATTATACGACTTTTTATGATCCGCAAGCCGCGCCGATCAGACTTCAATCAGCACGTCGTTGTTTTCGACGACGACCTTGTAGGTCTTGATCGGCACCATGCAGGGCGGGGCGACGACTTCGCCGGTGCGGATGTCGAACTGGCCGTTATGGAAGTCGCATTCGATGTGGTAGCCGTCGAGATAGCCCTCCGCCAGCGAGCCCGGGCCGTGCGTACAGAGGTCGTCGGTCACGTAGAACGTGCCGTTCACATTGTAGACGGCGAGCGTCAGATCGCCTTCCTCGACGCGGATCGCGCTGTCCCAATCCACATCATCGGTCGAACACAGCCTTATCCGGGAACCCACTTCCGACATTCGCATCTCCTCCCTTGTCCTGCGCAGCGCTTGACGAGCGTGCAATCAGCATGTAGCGTTTAAAACGAAACGATGTTCTGTATAACGGAACACTCGCTAAAAATACCCGATCCGCCGTGAAGGTCAACCCGCAAATCCGATCGGCCGGAGGAAACACAGGTGACGCGGCGTAATGGCCCGCCACGGATGCACTCGAGGAGGAGTTGTCATGCTGAGGAAAGAACAGAACGACCTATTGACCCAGACGGATCTGGGCACGCCGATGGGCGAGATGTTCCGCTGTTACTGGATCCCGGCGCTGCTGGCCGAGGAGCTGCCGGACAATGACTGTGCGCCTGTTCGTATCAAGCTGCTCGGCGAGCGCCTGCTCGCTTTCCGCGACAGCGAGGGACGCTACGGCCTGATCGACGAATTCTGCGCCCACCGCGGCGTTTCGCTGTGGTTCGGCCGCAACGAGCAGGGCGGTCTCCGCTGCCCCTATCATGGCTGGAAATACGACAATACCGGACAGTGCATCGAGGTGCCCTCGGAGCCGAAAGAAAGCGGCTATTGCGGCAAGATCAAGCTGAAGTCCTATCCGCTGATCAAGATCGGCGACATTCTCTGGACCTATATGGGCCCGGCCGACAAGCAGCCGCCGCATCCGGAATGGGAATTCGCGCTGGTTCCGGCCGAGCAGACCTTCACCTCCAAGCGCTGGCAGGAATGCAACTGGCTGCAGGCGATGGAAGGTGGCATCGATTCCAGCCACGTTTCCTGGCTCCATAGCGGCAGCCTGAATTCCGACCCGCTGTTCAAGGGCGCACGCGGCAACAAGTACAATATGTCGGATGCCCGCCCGTTCTTCGAAGTCACCGACATGGATGGCGGCCTCTATATCGGTGCGCGCCGCAATGCCGAAGAGGGCCATTATTACTGGCGCATCACCCCCTGGGTCATGCCGTCCTTTACCATGGTTCCGCCGCGCGGCGATCATCCGGTGCACGGCCATTTCTGGATCCCGATCGACGACGAGAACTGCTGGGCCTGGAGCTTCGACTATCATCCGGTCCGTGCACTGACGACCGGAGAGCGCGATGCGATGAAGGCCGGCAAGGGCATCCATGTCGCCTATGTTCCCGGCACCTACCGTCCGGCTGCAAACAAGGACAACGACTACCTGATGGACCGCGAGGCGCAGCGCAAGGGCACCACCTATTCCGGCGTCGAAGGCATCGCCATGCAGGATGCGTCGCTGCAGGAAAGCATGGGTCCGATCGTCGACCGCTCCAAGGAAAACCTGGTTTCGACCGACAACGGCATCATCATGGCGCGTCACCGGCTGATGCGTGCGGCGCGGGCGCTGAAGGACAAGGGCGTGACGCCGCCCGGCGTCGATCCGACACATCATCGCGTCCGCTCGGCGGCCATCGTGCTGCCTGCGGACAAGGCCTATACCGACATCGCCGACGAGGCGCTGACGGTGATTGCGGGCAAGGCGCAGACCAGCGTCTGACGGGGAGAGCACGCCATGTATCTCGGATTGAGCGAAAGTGCCCGCGCGACGACAGCGGAAGAGGCGCGTTTCCGGATCAACTATCCGAATTCGCGGCCGCGCAAGTCGCGCATCATCGCCCTCGACAAGAGCGCCGGGGGCACGCTGGAGCAGCTCGCGGCCGGCTATGCCGGCGGCGAGGCGCATTTCCTGCGCTACATCGAGGCGAAGCCGGCATCGGATTCCCTGAAAATGCTGCCGGTCGATGCGGTGCTCGAAGACCTCGCGGGTAAGCGGGTGTCGCTCACCGATGAAGTCGCCGATGCCGATGTCGTCGTCATGCTGACGACGGCAGGCGCTTCGGCGGAGGCCGCCGAGGTCATCGGCAATGCCTGCTTCGTGCGCTCCAAGATGACGACCGGTCTCGTCGTCAGCTCGGCCGATGTGCCGGCGCTCGAACTGGGGCGGACGCTGACGGCGATGCGGCCCTTCGCGGCCATGCTCGTCGTGTCGAACGGCGACGAATATGTCGGGGAAATGCTGAGCGCATTGAGGGTCTGAGAATGCTTCAAGGCGTGGCGTGAGTATTTGCAGGAGCTGTGTTATGGACGATCCCTTACTCCTTGCAAAAAGACGGAAAACGCACGCCATGAATGCATCTGTGAAGGAAACGGCACGCACCAAAAAGGCCGGACCGGCCACGCGCAACCGCCTGTCGTCGGTGACGACCGCGATCCGCCTTTTGAAAGCATTTTCGGAGGACGAGGTTGAGATTGGCGTCAGCGCGCTGGCCCAGAAGCTGAAGGTGGCGAAGAGCACGGTTCACCGTCTGGCCGTGACGCTGGTGGCGGAAGGCCTGCTGGAGCAGAACCCGGAAACCGAGCGTTACCGTCTCGGTGTCGGCCTCTTCGGTCTCGGTACGCTGGTGCGCCGCCGCATGAACCTGTCGAACGAGGCGCGTCCTTACCTCTTCGACCTCAGAAAGCATACGGGCGAGACGATCATTCTCGGCATCCCGACGGATACCGAAGTCATGCATGTCTACGACCTGGAGAGCCCGCAGGCGGTCGGCATCAAGTCCGATCTCGGTGCGCGCAAGCCGGCGCATTGCACGGCTGTCGGACGGGCGATCTTCGCCTTCGCGCCGGAGGAGACGATCGAGCGGGTGCTCTCGGGTCCGCTCGCGAAGCGCACGTCGCATACGATCACCGATCCCGCGCGGGTGCGCGAGATCCTGGCCGAAGTCCGCCAGCGCGGCTTTGCCATCGAGGATGAGGAAAGCGAACCCGGCATCCGGGCGATCGCCGCCCCCGTCCGGGATTCCACCGGTGCCGTCGTCGGCGCCGTCGGCGTGGCGGGTCCGTCTCTGCGGCTCTCGCTCGAAGCCATAGAAAAATTCGCGCCACCGCTGTTGGAGACGGTGGCCACGATCTCGTCCCGTCTCGGTCATGGAGCGGGTTACAGACATAGATGATGAGGAGGAACGCATGACCGTGATGACATTGAGCGGGACCGATACGAAATGGTCCTGCGCCGACGGTGACACGATCATGCGATCCGCCATTCGCGCCGGTCTTGGGTTCCCTTATGAATGCAATGTCGGCTCCTGCGGCAATTGCCGCTTCGATCTTCTCGAAGGGGAGATCGAGGAGCTGAGGCCGGATGCGCCGGGCCTCAGCGACCGCGACCGCCAGCGCGGCCGCCGTCTTGGCTGCCAGGCGCGGCCGCTCACCGACTGTCTGGTCAAGCTGCGGCTAATGCCGCAATATGAGAGCAGCCACCTGCCCGTGAAGCAGGGCGCTGTGCTCACCGATATCCGCGACATCACTCACGACATCCGGGAGTTCCGCTTCCGCCTCGATACGCCGACGGCTTTTCTGTCCGGCCAATATGCGCTGCTGACGCTGGATGGCGTGGAGGGTAGCCGCGCCTATTCAATGGCAAACCGGGGTGACCAGCCTGACGAATGGCATTTCCAGGTGCGCAAGGTGCCCAATGGCGCGGCCACCTCTATGCTCTTTGACCAGTTGAAACCTGGCGAGCGGATCGGCATCGACGGTCCCTATGGCATGGCCTATCTGCGCGAGGATTCGCCGCGTGACATCATCTGTCTCGCAGGCGGTTCCGGCTTGTCGCCGATGATCTCGGTGACGCGCACCGCGGCGGTTTCGCCTGATCTTGCCGGGCGGCGGATCGACTTCATCTATGGCGGCCGCGAGGCGCGCGACATCTGCGGCCGGGAGATGCTGGAAGCGCTTCCGGGCTTCGGCAGCACGCTGCATTATCATCCCGTCGTTTCGGGCATGCCTGCCGAGGATGACGGCTGGGATGGCTATCGCGGCTTCGTTCACGAGGTTGCCGCCAAGCTCTTTGCCGAGCGGCTGCCGGAATGTGAGATCTATTTCGCCGGTCCGCCGATGATGGGCCAGGCCATCCAGAAGATGCTCATCGACCTTGGTGTCCCGCAGGGCCAGGTCCATTTCGACCAGTTCTACTAAGATGAAGCTCCGTCAGCTCGCATATTTCGTCAAGGTTGTCGAAGTCGGCAACATCACGCGCGCCGCCGAACAGCTGAACCTTGCCCAGACGGCGCTCGGCATCCAGATCCGCAATCTCGAGGATTCCCTGCAGATCCAGTTGCTCGACCGCCATTCGCGCGGCGTCAGCGCCACGCCCGCCGGCATGCTGCTCTATGAGCGGGCGCTGGAAATCCTGCAGCGCATCGAGGAGACGCGGCGCGACCTGATCTCGCTCGGCGGCGAGAAGGTGCCGGTACGTCTCGGGGCCACGCCATCGATCCTGAAGCTGATCGGCACCGATCTGCTGGTTGCCGCCAACGAGCAGCTGCCGGGCATCGCGCTGCATGTCGTCGAAGAGCTCAGCTTCGTGCTGACCGACGCGCTGGAGCGCGGCGAGCTTGATTATGTGCTCGCCTATGACATCGAGGACAGTCCGGGGCTGCGCCGCATCGCGCTGATGGAGGAAGACCTGCTGCTGATCTCGGCGCCCGACGGAAAGGATGCGGAGCAGGACGTTTCCTTCCGCCATGCCGTTGCCGGCGATCTGGCGCTGGTTTCCAACCGCGACATCATCTGGCGGCGGGTGCACGAGACGGCGTCGCGCCTCTCTGTCGACGTCAAGATCACCTATCAGGTGCAGTCGATGGAGGCGATCAAGGCGCTGATCTCGCATGGCGTCGCCCAGAGCATCATGCCCTATGGTATCGTCTCGGAAGAGATCGAGGCGGGCGAGCTGATCGCCCGGCGCATTGAGCGGCCGGATGTGAAGCTGACGCTGTTCCTCGCCCATGCCTCCCACAAGGGGCTGGCCGACGAGCGGCTGTTCCACGCCTTCATCTACAACATGGTCGATCGTCTCGCCGCCGAGATCGGTCCCTATGCTCATCCGATCGATCGTATCGTCGAGGACTGACCAGCGATTTTCGTATGAGCTGGACAATATGATTTATCTTGGACATTTGCCCGAGCGGGCCTGATGATCGCGTGAGATTATGAGAGGGCGGCTTCCGGAAAGGAGAATTCCGGCGGCTGAGCGGATCGCTGATTGTCGTTAGATGTCAGCGGCTTGGCAGGAGGATGCCAGGTTTTGATTCAAGTCCGGCGCCAAGTCCTGCTGTTGGGGAGTGAGAATTCTGACATCGTCGCTTCGTTTGTCCTTCGGTTGCTGGAATTATGACCGCACGCGCGCCCTGATGGACCGTACCGTGGTGCCTGACGGCATCGATCTCGTCTATCTGAACATGCCGGTCGAAGAGACCTTCTTCCGCATGCTGCGCCACAAGGAGTTCGACATCGCCGAGATGTCGCTCTCGTCCTATGTGCTTTCGCATTTCACCGACGCGCAGCCTTTCGTCGCCATTCCGGTCTTCCCGTCGCGCTATTTCCGACATTCGTCGATCTATGTGAATGCCGAGGCCGGCATCCGCAATCCGTCCGACCTCTCGGGAAAGCGGGTCGGCAGTCCGGAATATCAGATGACGGCGCCGGTCTGGATCCGCGGCATTCTCTCGGACGAATACGGCGTTCGCGTCGATGACGTGACGCATTATACCGGCGGCGAGGAGCAGCCTAACCGGCCGGAAAAGCTGCCGCTCAACCTGCCGTCCTATATCAACGTCAAGCGCATCGGCCCGCAGCAGACCCTGTCGGCGATGATCAGGGAAGGGGAGATCGACGCGCTGTTCACCGCCCGCAAGCCGTCCTCCTATGACGGTTGCCGGGTCAGACGGCTGTTCGAGGATTTCGTGCAGGTCGAGCGTGACTATTTCCGCAAGACGGAAATCTTCCCGATCATGCATACGATCGTCATCCGCCGGGAAATCTACGAGGCGCATCGCTGGATCGCGCAATCGCTGTACAAGGCTTTCGCCGAAGCGCAGGCGAAGATCTACCGCGATCTCGAGGAGACGGCGGCGCTGAAGGTCATGCTTCCCTGGCTCAATGCTCATGTGGAAGAGGCCCGCCGCATCATGGGCGACGACTACTGGAGCTACGGCTTCAAGCAGAACCGCCAGACGCTCGATACCTTCCTGCGCTATTCGCACGAGCAGGGGCTGTCGAAGCGGCGGCTGCAGCCCGAAGATATCTTCGTGCCGGAGACGATGGAAAACTTCGTCATCTGACACGGTCTCTCAATTAGAGAACGAAGTTCCGATATGCGGAATCTGTATGGCTGCCCTGTGCTACCAGGTCTTTCCGGATTGGTGCTGTCAAGTTATATGCAGCGCACAATAGACGGAGACGACAGACATGACCGCCACCACGTATCGCAGCATGCCCCGCACGGACTGGGTCCGCAGCGCTTTCGGCGGACTGTTCGAAACGATGAGCCTGGTCAGCGCCGCGCATGAATGCTCGATGGCCCGCCGCGAGCGCCGCGCGCCGAATACCGCGGCGCTCCACACGCTCGGCATCGACGAGACGGCTTTCAAGCGCACCTACAAGCGCCGCTGATTTCACGCTGACTGCCTGAATCAAAAAGGGCTGCGATCCCTCGGGGATCGCAGCCCTTTTTCGTTTCCGATGAAGGATCAGATGAGGCCGGTCAGGATGCCGACGCCGGCGATCGTGGCGAGGCCGCCAGCGATGCGGGTTGCCAGGAAGCCGGTGCGCTCGCCGCCGCGGCCGATGGCAAAGCCGAGACCGAGACCTGCGATGTGGAGCAGGGCGGTCGCCATCATGAAGCCTGCGGCATAGGCGAGGCCGGCTGCATTTTCAGGCATTTCCGAGCCGTGGGCATGGCCATGGAAGATCGCGAAAAAGCCGACGACGGCCATTGCGGCGGCGACCGGAGCCTTGATGTTGAGCGCGACGACGGCGCCGAGGACGACGACAGAAAGGGCAATGCCGAGTTCGACGAAGGGCAAGTTGATGCCGGCCATGCCGAGCGCGCCGCCGGCGGCCATGACGAGAACGAAGGTGGCGGGCAGGAGCCAGGTTGCGCGGCCGCCGAGCTGGAAGGCGAGAACGCCGACCATGACCATGGCCAGGATATGATCGAGGCCGGTCATCGGGTGAGCAAAGCCGTGGCTGAGGCCGGCGGCTTCACCGATCGCCGGATGGGCGTAAGCGGCAGCCGGTACGGCGGCGGCGATCAAGGCCAGCAGCCCGCTCTTCAGTGATTGTCTCATGTCATTTCCCTCCTGGGTTCGGCGTTGGCGGCGCGTTTCGATGGGGCAAAGTCGCCAACATGTGATGATAAAGCAAGGGGTCGTTTGCCGTAGATCCGTCCTCCGCGACGCGGAAAACGACACACCCGCATGACACCGACGCTATGCCTTGAATGCACCGAAGTAAATTTTAATCTCTTTACACTGCCGTTAAGTTTTTTTATCGTCATTCTCATGAAAAATATAAGCTTTCGTCAGCTGAGATCGCTTCTTGCCATCGAGTCGCATGGCAAGATCGTCGAGGCTGCGAAAGTGCTCGGGCTGACCGCTCCGGCAGTCACGCTGCAGCTGAAACAGCTGGAGGCGGAAGCCGGCGTCCAGCTCTTCGAGCGCATGGCGCACGGCATGTATCCGACCGAGGCGGGTAGGGCCGTTCTATCGGCGGCCCGCGATATCGAAGACCGGCTGCAGCTTCTCGTCGACGAGATCAATGCCTTCAAGGGCGTCAAGCGCGGCCGCATTCTCGTCGGCGCGGTGTCGACCGTGCGCTATTTCGCCAAGCAGATGCAGACGGCCTTTGCCAACGAGTTTCCCGATATCGATCTCGAACTGGTCATCGACCGGCGGACCGAGACGATCGAGCGGCTGAAGAACAGGGCGATCGACATCGCGCTGGTCGGCCGGCCGCCGCGGGATATCTCGGTGCGGGCAGCGATCTTCGGCGAGCATACGCTTGTCGTCGTCGCGCCGCCGCATCATCCGCTGGTCGGCAAGCATGGGATTTCGAAGGCCGATATCGCCAGCGAGCATTTCATCGTCCGCGGCTCCGGTTCCAGCACGCGCATCTGGTTCGAGCGCTTCATGGCCGAAATCCCGGGCCGGGCTGCAGGACCGAATACCGAGATGGAACCGGTCGAGGATATCAAGCGGGCCGTCATGGCCGATACCGGGCTCGCGTTTCTCGCCGCGCACAGCGTTGCCGAGGAAGTGCGGGCGGGCAAGCTTGCGATCCTCGATGTCGAGGGATTGCCGATCCGGCGGCAATGGTTTGCCGTCAGCCGGACCGACCGGGCGATGACGCCGGTGATGAGCGCCTTCCAGGATTTCCTGACCCGACACAGCGGGGAGTTCCTCCCGGAAGCGCTTCCATCCTGAGGATTATGCCTTCAGAAAGTCGATCACCCGCTTATTTGTATTCTCAGCGGTCAGCTGCGGCACCGGGATATCCCAGTAGTCAGAGCCCGGAATGCATTCCTGCAGATAGCGGGCGGCCGATGTCGCGTGCGAGAAGTCGGCGCCGGGGATGATCAGCGTCTTGATATCGAGACGGACGAGATCTTCCGGTTCGGCGCCCGGCGAGGTGTCGCGGTCGATCAGGCCGCGCGGCATACCGGCTACGATCGCCTTGTAGTGATCGACATCGAGCGCGGCGTAGCGTCTGGCGAATTCTTCGTCATGGCGCAGGACCGAGATCCAGGGGCCGCCGCGCGGATCGGCGCCGAAGGCCTTGTTGCTTTCCTTCGAGAGCGCAACGACGGCTTCCAGTCCATTCTGCTGCACGAAGGCCAGATGTTCGGCGAAGCGCTGATGCCCGGTCATGCGGTAGCGGGCGCCGCCGACCGGCCAGAACAGCACCATCTTGTCGACGCGCTCGGGCGCCTGGGTCGCCACCGCCATGGCGACGCTGCAGCCCATGCAGCCGCCCATGATATGGGCCTTCTCAATGCCGAGATGATCGAGCAGGCCGGTCGCCTGCTTGACGTAATCGCCCCAGGTGACGCGCTCGACGCGGCCGCCCGACTGGCCGGTTTCGCGGCGGTCGAAGACGATGCAGGTGAAATGCGAGGGGAGGTGCTCCAGAAACTGGGTCACCACATAGATGCCCTGCGTGCGCCACTTCTCGATCGTCGCGTCGAAGCCTCCCGGCGAGAACATCAGGAGCGGCGGTCCGTTGCCGATCACTTCGTAGCGCGTGCTGATGCCGTCGATGACTGCGGTTGCCATGAATATTCCACCCCCCCGTTCTGATCAGAGACCTTCGCAGCCGAGCTTGCGAAGGCTTTCGTCGACCCAGAGCTTCGGGTCCAGTTTGCCGGCAAGCGTGTTGGCGACGGTCCGGGCTTCCGCCTCGTTCTTGGCCTTCGCTTGCGTATAGATCTCCTCCGTCGTGCCGTAGGGCACGCAGAGAAGGCCGTCGTCGTCGCCGATCATGAGATCGCCGGGATTGATGACCATGCCGCCGAAGGCGATCGGGACGTTGATCTCGCCCGGGCCGTCCTTATAGGGGCCGCGATGGGTGATGCCGGCGGCAAAGACCGGGAACGTGCCGGCCTTGATCCAGCCGTAGTCGCGCACCGCGCCGTTGATGACGACTCCGGTCACGCCGATCTGCATGGCATGCGACAGCATCATCTCGCCGACCAGTGCGTTGGTGAGGTCACCGCCGGCATCGACGACGATGACGTCGCCGGGGCCGGCCATCAGCAGCGCCTTGTGGATCATCAGATTGTCGCCGGGGCGGGTCTTCACGGTGAAGGCGGCGCCCGACATCTGGCCCGAGGCGTGCATCGGGCGAAGGCCGGGGCCGCCCGCCGTCATGCGCGACATCACATCGCTGACATTGGCGACCGGGATGGTCCGGAACTTGTCGATGGTGGCCAGATCGACCTTTTGGGTGCGCTCGGCAATTCTGAAACCGATGGTCATGAGGCTCTCCTTATTCCCAGGGCATCAGCGATGCGTGGATGACGTCGGGTACACCTTTGCCGCCGACCGACTCGATGGCAAGCGCCGCATCCTTGAGGCCGAACTTGTGGGTGGTGATCTTTTCCAGCGGGAAGCGGTTGGAGGCAATCTGCTCCAGCGCCAGCTCGCAGGCCCGGTAGCTGTGGCCGCGGGCACTCTTGATGGTGATCGCCTTGGTCGTGACCTTCTCCAGCGGGAAGTTCGGGAATTCCTTCATCTCGCCCTGGACGAGGATGGTGCCCGCCTTTCTGACCAGCGCCTCGACGCCGAGCAGGATGGGGATCGTTCCGGCACCCGCGGTACAGTCGAGCGAGATGTCGACGCCCTTGCCGCCGGTGATCTCCATGATGCGGGCGAGCGGGTCTTCCTTCTGCACGTCGATGACGTAATCGGCGCCGAGCTGCTTGGCGACTTCGAGGCGGGCGGTGTCCTTCGTCGTGCCGGTGACGATGATCAGCGAGGCACCGGCCTGCTTGCAGATGACCGTCTGCGACAGGCCCTGCTGGCCAGGCCCCTGGATCAGCACGGTCGAGTTATAGCCGACATTGCTGTCGAAGAGCGACCATTCCACGCCGTTCGCCATCGGGGTGACCAGACCGGCGAGCTCCGGCGTCACGCCCTTGGGAACGCGGTGAACGACGGCATTCCAGGGCAGATAGACATATTGTGCGAAGCCGCCCCAGAGATGCGGTGCGCGCTCGGCCGAGGTGTAGCCGTAGCGGATGCTTTCCGGGTTGTTGCGCCAGTCGGTGTTTTCGCAATGACGATACTGGCCCTGATGGCACCACTGGCACTTGCCGCACATGACATAGTGCTCGACGAAGACGAGGTCGCCTTCCTTGAAGCCCTTGCGGCGGGTGAATTCGCGGCCGGCCTTGGCGATATAGCCGATATTCTCGTGGCCCATGATGGTCGGAGCATTGTTCGGCGGCGTCTTGAAGAGCTTGACGTCGGTGCCGCAGATGCCGGCCACTTCCATCTTCAGAAGCGCTGCGTCCTCGGGGACGTCAGGCATCGGAAATTCGCGGAAATCCATGATGCTCGGTCCGGTGCGGACCGCGGCGAGAACCTTCTCAGTCATGCTTCACTCCCTTGAGGCGGGCAGGCGGCGCGCGGCGGAAGAGCCGCGCTGTCAGCCCGCAGTTTCGACAAACCATTTTGACAAGCGGCGCCGGAGCGCCCTATGTTGAGAACACGACGACGCCCGTCCGGCGTCGCAAAACCCAGCCGGAAACCATGCTGAAGACCGCCCGCCGCAACGCCGGAAAGATCGATGCCGTCCGCCGCATCAAGGACTGGACGCGCGAGCGTTTCAGCCTCGCCGACGACGTCGCGGTGATGGTTGCGGAGGTCGAATGCGGCCTGCCGGGCTGCCCGCCGATTGAGACGATCGTGACCTTCTGGACGGCGCCGGAGGTGCGGCACGCCTTCAAGGCTTTCAAGCCGGTGGCCGAGGTGACGGTCGATGACCTGCCGCCCTACTGGATGAAGAACGCAATCATCACCGAAAGCGGCGATCTTTCCTGCTGCTGAGCCTGCCGCCGTCATAGCGTCAGACCGGGGCGGCCGCGGCGCGACAGCTGCGCGTCGAGGCGCGGATAGACGTGGCGGGCATTGCCCTCGAAAATCTTGTAGCGGCTGAGTTCGTCGAGCTCTTCGAGCTTGTCGATGTAGCGCTTCGTATCGTCGTAGTGATGGCCGGTCTCCGGATCGATGCCCTTGACGGCGCCGAGCATTTCGGAGGCGAAGAGGATATTGTCGACCGGGATCACCTTCTGCATCAGCTCGATGCCAGGATAGTGATAGACGCAGGTATCGAAGAAGACGTTCTTCAGGAGATGCTCCGAGAGCAGCGGCTTCTTCATCTCCTGCGCCAGGCCACGATAGCGCCCCCAATGGAAGGGCACCGCGCCGCCGCCATGCGGGATGACGAATTTCAGGGTCGGGAAATCCTTGAAAAGATCGCCCTGCAGCAGCTGCATGAAGGCTGTCGTGTCGCCGTTGATGTAATGCGCGCCGGTGTGGTGGAAGCAGGCGTTGCAGGATGAGGAGACGTGGATCATGGCGGGCACGTCGAGATCGCAGAGCGCCTCGTAGAGCGGATACCACTGCCTGTCGGTCAGCGGCGGATCGGTCCAGTAGCCGCCGGAGGGATCGGGGTTCAGATTGACGCCGACGAAATCGAGCTCCTCAACGATGCGCTTCAGTTCGGAAATACAGTTCTTCGGCGGTGCGCCCGGATGCTGCGGCAGCTGGCCGACGGCGGCGAAATTGTCCGGCAGCAGCTTGCAGATGCGGTGGATCAGGTCGTTGGACATCGACGACCACTGTATGCTGGTCGCCTCTGTGCCGACGTGATGGGCCATGCCGGCGGCGCGCGGCGAGAAAATCGTCAGGTCGCTGCCGCGATCTTTCTGCAGCTTCAGCTGCGGGGCGACGGATTCGCGCAGCATGTCGTCGGATATGCCGAGATCAGTGCTGGTGGGGCGGCGCATGGCATCGGCAAGACCCGCCAGCTGCTTGTCGCGGAACTGGTGAAGCGCCTGCGGCTCCGTCGTATAATGTCCGTGAATATCGATGATCATGGGGCAATCCTCCTTGCGCCATTCAGGTGGGCGATGATCCGGCGTCCTCAGATGCGGACGAACAGTTCATCGACCTCGTAGCGCCGTGGCGTGATCCGCTGGTCGGCGGAGTAGTCGAAAGCAAGCTGCAGCGAGCGGCGGTTTTCCTCGAGCCCATAGGCCGGCGGCGGTGTCGCGCCATCTTCGGCGATCGAGACGCGCCGGGCTTCCTCGAAGAGTTCCATCAGTTCGCCGGCCAGCCATCTGTGTTCGGCGAGCAGCTCGTTGCGAACCGTCAGGACGTGGTTGATCGGGACGATGCCGGTGCGGGCGATCCAGGCTTCGGCAGCCTTGTCGCCATCGGGAACGACGGTGCGGATGCCGGAGGGATCGACGGTGCGCTCACCCATGATGGCCGAGAGCTCGCCGGATATCATCAGGTCGCGCAGGCCTGTGGGCTTGGTGTTGCGCACGGTGTTTTCAGGGTCGGCATATTCGCTGAGATGGGCGTCTTCCATCGTCAGCCAGGTGATGCTGTTCAGATCGACGCCGTAATCGTCCTTGACGATGCCGCGCACCCAGACGCCCGATGTCTGCGCATAGGCGCGCACGCCGACCGTCGTGCCGTTCAGGTCCTTCGGCTCGCGGATATCGGAATCGACGGGACAGACGAGATTGGCGTGGGGCAGGCGGCTCCAGAGCGGAATGGCGATGCCGGTCAGCGGCTTCGCATAGTGGTGCGCCAGGAGATGGGTGACGACGGCGAGTTCGGAAACGTCGAGCTCATCGCCGCGAACCATGGCCCTGAACCCCTTGGGCAGCGGCTCGTAGTCGCGAAAATCGAAAGCGATGCGGGACGACGAGACGCGGCCATCGGTGAGCGGCTTGACATGGGCGTGCTTCCCGAGCGCCGTGCGCAGCTGCAATCTTTCCGGCATCGAGCCCTCCCAAGCTGAATGTTCTTTTATGTGGAACGATGTTCCTATTTAAAGATAATACCGGAAATGCCTGCCGGTCAATTCCGCTGCAGGCGATTTTTCGGGAAGGGGTGTTCTCAGGCGTAGCCGCCGAGGCTCAGCAGGTAATATCCGGCAGCCGATGCGGCGAGGATCGGGTAGGGGCCGACCTTGGTGAAGAGCAGCAGGCCGATCGCGGCAGCGACCGTGCCGGCCTCGATCCAGTTCAGATGCGCCGATTGCGCCACGGTATAGCCGCCGGCGAAGATCAGCCCGGCCGCGACCGGTGCCAGACCGCGCTCGGCGGCGATAATCCAGGGCGAGGCGCGGTGCCTGTGCCAGATGCTGCCGCAGACGCAGACCAGCAGCGAGGAGGGCAGGAAGATCGCCAGCGTCGCCACCAGCGCGCCGACGAGGCCGTCCAGATGCCAGCCGATGAGAGCGAGAATCAGCGTGCCGGGGCCGGGGGCGGCGCGCGAGATGGCGTAGAAATCGGTGAAGGCGCGCGGCGTCAGCATGCCGAGCACGTCGACCGTCTGGTGCTGCAGCCCGGCGATGATCGACTGGCCGCCGCCGAAGGAGACGAGCGACAAGGGTATGCAGAGCAGCACCAGATTGAGGAGCTTGGCGTCATCCATGCTTCTTCTCCTTGACGAAGAAGGCAGCGACGATGCTGAGTGGAATGCTGACGGCGACGACGGGCACCAGCGGCCAGCGCAACACGCCGACGGTGACGAAGACGGTGACGGCAATCAGGATCGGCACCGCATGACGGCGCAGCCGCTTGCCGGTCTTGATCCCCATGGTCAGCGACGAGGCGATGCCGACGCAAGCAAGGCCGCGCAGCACGGTGTGCGCCGCCTCATAGCCGTTGATCTGCTCGTAGAAGAAACTCATGACCAGGATGACGGTGAAGGCCGGGGCGAGCATGCCGGTGAAGGCGAGCGCCGCTCCCGTCCAGCCTCTCAGCTTCAGGCCGATATAGACCGCGAGATTGACCGGATTGGCGCCGGGCAGGATCTGGGCAATGGTCAGCGTCTTCAGGAAATTGTCCTCGTCCAGCCAGCCGCGCCGCTCGACGATCTCCCGGTGGGTCCAGCCGGAGACGCCGCCGCCGAAGGACGAGGCGCCCAAGCGCAAGAACGAGATCAGCAGATCGGAGAGCGGTACCTTCTCCTGCCTGCGCAGTTGTGCTTCGACCGGCTGGTCCAATTTCGCCTCCCTGAGATCGGCCGCCGGACGATGAGTCCGCTGCAGCGTGAGCCAAGGATGCGCCGTGCCTTGCGGCGGAGTCCACGCCATTTCGGCTTAGGAAGACGTTAAGGAAAACTTATCGCGATCAGCGTTCGCGACGCGTTTCCGCAGGCGTTTGAGGCTATTAGGCGGTGACCATCGCGTCATTGCCGGGCCATCGCCCAGTCCAGCAAAAAATCGCTACACGGCGGCATGATCTGCTGTTTCAATTCGTGAAAATAAGCGAAAATTGCAGATATTCTGTATTTATATCAATGGTTTAATTTACGTTCCGCTAAACGGAACATCGTACCCCAATACGGAATGCCTCTTGCCAGCCAGCAAGAAAAGTGATGGACTACACATAAATTTTTGCTTTGGACAAAGTTTCGGCCAGGGGTCCTAATGATCCTCAGAGGCCGGGTCTTTGAGGCGCCGGGTAAGGATAAACCGCACCAAGGGGGAGTGTGCGGCGAGCAGCGGAAAGCTTCACGTTTCCGCTGACGGGAGGAGTTAAACTGCAATGATTGAGACTATGTTCGGGGCGCTGTTCAACCTCGTTAGCTCGCCCCATATCATGGGCCTGATGCTGATCGCCGTGGTCTTCGGACTGCTGGTCGGCGTCACTCCCGGTATCGGCGGCAAACTGTCGATCGCCATGGCCATCCCCTTCGTCTACGGCATGGATATGGTGGCAGGCGCTGTCTTCCTTCTCACCATGCACGCCGTCAACGGCACCAGCGGCCAGATCTCCAGCATCATGTTCGGCATCCCCGGCGACGGCGATGACGCGGCAACGACGCTGGACGGCTATCCTCTTGCCAAACAGGGGCAGGCGGCCCGCGCTCTCGGCGCCAGTATCACGGCATCGGGTGTGGGCGGCATTATCGGCGCCGTGGTCTTCGCGATCATGATCCCGATCCTCGAGCCCGTCATCCTGATGTTCAGCCCGGCGGAGTTCTTCCTGATCGCGCTGCTCGGCATCAGCTTCATCGCCTTCCTTTCGAGCGGCAGCCGCATCGTCAAGGGCCTGATCGTCGGCTTCTACGGCCTGATGCTGTCGACCGTCGGCATGGACCCGATCACCGGCACGCCACGTTATTCCGGCGACTTCCTGTTCCTCTGGGACGGCGTCAGCCTGGTCACCGCCGTGCTTGCGATGTTCGCGGTACCGGAAATGATCTCGCTCAGCACCAAGGGCGGCTCGATCTCGGCCGTGCCGATGGATACGGGCTTCTCCTATCGCCAGCTGTTGTCCGGCGTTCGCGAAGTGCCCCGCCACTGGTGGCTGGTTCTCAGAACCTCGGTCATCGGCGCCGTGATCGGCATGATCCCGGGTCTCGGCGGTTCGACCGCAGCCTGGCTCTGCTACGGCCATGCCGTCCAGAGCTCCAAGCATCCGGAGCGTTTCGGCAAGGGTGCGATCGAAGGCGTGATTGCGCCGGAGACCGCCAGCAACGGCAAAGAAGGCGGTTCGCTGCTGCCGACGCTGTTCTTCGGCATCCCCGGTTCGTCCGGCATGGCCGTCCTGCTCGGCGCCTTCCTGATCCTCGGCATCCAGCCGGGCGCGCTGATGGTCACCAAGCATCTCGACCTCGTCTGGACGCTGATCTGGGCTCTGGTCGTCGGCAACCTGATCGCCGTCTCGATGCTGCTCGTCATCTGTCGCTGGGTTGCGGTTCTGACCTTCATCAACGGCCGCATGCTGGTTCCTTTCATCCTGGTCTTCGTCACACTCGGCTGCTTCGTCAGCGACTTCCAGTGGCAGAATCTGATCGTCCTCGTGATCTTCAGTGCCATCGGCTACGGCTTCCTGCGTGCCGACTGGCCGCGTGCGCCCTTTGTCATCGGCCTGGTGCTCGGCGGCAAGGCTGAAGCCTCGCTCAATCAGGCGCTGCAGCTCTGGGGCTACAGCTTCTTCCTGCGGCCGCTGTCGCTGGTGCTGATCGCTATGATCGTCTCGCTGATGGCCTACGCCCTCTACCGTAACTTCCGCCCGGCAGCGCGCCGGCACAACGTGGAGGTCAGCCCATGACCTTGAGAACGATCAGCTTCAGCACCGCGCTGACCTTCGTGATGCTCGTCATCTTCTCGTCTATGGTGGCAATGTCCTTCGATTACCCGGCCAAGGCGCGCTTCATGCCGCTGGTCGTCGGCATACCCGGCATCGTGCTCTGTCTGGTACAGCTGGCGATCGACCTGTTCCGGTCGCCCTCGGCAAGCACGCCGGCCGCCGCATCGGTCGGCCAGTCGATCGCCGCCGCCAGCGTTCCCGAGGGTACGCAGCCGGAAGAGGAACTGCCGGAATTCGGCCCGCATACGGCCAAGCAGGAAATGGTGATGTGGAGCTACTTCGTGAGCTTCGTCGCCGGGATCGTGCTCTTCGGCTTCTATGTCAGCGTTCCCGTCATGCTGCTCACCTTCCTTCGCCGACAGGGCGAGGCAAGCTGGAAGCTGGCCATCGCCCTATCGATCGCCGCGCCGCTGGCTCTCTATCTGATGTTCGGGCGCCTGCTCGGGATCGAACTGCATCCGGGCTTCGTCACCCGCTGGGTCATCCACGCGCTGGGGATGGGGTCGGTCTGACGGTCGTCCGTTCTTTATCGCCGGGGCCGCGAGGAGGCGGCCTCCATGGGGGAGGGGAATGAATGTTTGAGAAGGCATGTTTGGCCGGGGTGGCCGGAACTCTGATGGTGGCGCTGCCGGTTCTTCCGGCCGCTGCCGAAGAGGGCAAGGATTTCTTCGACGGCAAGACGATCACCTATATCGTCGCCACCGCACCGGGCGGCGTCTACGACACCAACGGACGGCTCGTCGCGCAGTATATGCAGAAGTACCTGCCAGGCTCGACCTTCGTGGTCCAGAACATGCCGGGCGCCGGCCACCTGATCGGCACCAACTATCTCTACGGTTCCGACCCTGACGGCCTGACGCTCGGGACTTTCAATACCGGCCTGATCTACGGCCAGCTCGGCGGCGATCCGAACATCAAGTTCGATCTCACCAAGATGTCCTGGATCGGCAAGGTCGCCTCGGATCCGCGCGTCATCCTGGTGACCAAGGCTTCGGGCATCGAAAGCTTCGAGCAGCTCCGCAATCTGAAGGAGCCGATCAAGTTTGCCACCGCCGGAACCGGCAGCGCCTCGATGATCGAGGCAACGATGTTTGCCAAGGCGCTGAAGCTGCCGATCCAGGTGGTCTCCGGCTATAACGGCAATGAGGACGAGCTCGCGATGCGCCGCGGCGAAGTCCAGGGCGTCATTGGTTCGCGCTCGGAGTTCCAGTCCTTCGTCGATGAGGGAGCCGGTCGCTTCATCGCCCAGGTCGGCGGCGAGGATAGCGATGTGCCGCAGCTTTCGTCGATGATCGACGATCCGCAGGGCAAGCGCGTCGTCGATCTGATCGCGGCGCAGGCCCGCATCTCGCGGCTTTCTGCCGGACCGGCCGGTATCCCAGAAGATCGCCTGCAGGCGCTGCGCGATGCCTATGCATCGGCGACGTCCGATCCTGAATTTCTGACGCGCGCCGAGGCGCTGGAACTGCCCGTTACGCCCGAAGTCGGCGAGACGGTGGCGGCTTCCGTCGGCCGGGCGCTCGATCAGCCGCCTGAAATCGTCGAGTTCGTTCGCGAGACCATCAAGCGGGACTAACTAGCTGCTGCATACAAAACTCACTGGGAGGAGAGACATGAACATGCATTCACTTCGTATGGCGGCCCTTGGCGCCGCTGCAATGGCCGTCTTCGGCGCCGGCACTGCCGCCGCACAGGAAGGTCCGGATTTCTACAAGGGCAAGACGGTCAACTATATCGTCGCGACCGCGCCTGGCGGCGGCTATGACACCAACGGCCGTCTCGTCGCGCAGTTCATGCAGAAGCATCTGCCGGGCTCGACCTTCGTCGTCCAGAACATGCCGGGTGCGGGCCACCTGATCGGCGCCAACTTCATCTATGCGTCGGATCCCGACGGCCTGACCTTCGGTACCTTCAACACCGGCCTGATCTACGGCCAGCTCGCCGGCAATCCGGGCATCAAGTTCGATCTCGGCCAGATGTCCTGGATCGGCAAGGTATCGTCCGATCCGCGCGTCATCGTCGTGTCCAAGGACTCCGGCATCAACAGCTACGAGGACCTAGCCAATCTGAAGGAGCCGATCAAGTTCGCTTCGGCCGGTGTCGGCTCGGCTTCGACGATCGAAACAACCATGCTGGTCAAGGCGCTCGGCCTGAAGATCGAGGTTGTCTCCGGCTATAACGGCAGTGACGACCAGCTCGCCATGCGCCGCGGCGAAGTGCAGGGCATCATCGGCTCGCGCTCGACGTTCCAGCCCTTCGTCGATGCCGGCAACGGCAAGCTGATCGCGCAGATCGGCGGTTCGGAAACCGACATTCCGCAGCTCGCCTCGCTCGTCAACAATGACGATGCCAAGCGCGTCATTGCGCTCGTGGAATCGCAGAGCGATATCTCGCGTCTTTCCGCAGGTCCCTCCGGCATTCCGGAAGACCGTTTGAAGGCGCTGCGCGATGCCTATCAGGCTGCGACCTCCGATCCTGAGTTCCTCGCCAAGGCCAAGGAAATCGGCGTGCCTGTCGATCCGAAGATCGGCGACGACGTCGGCAATCTGGTCAAGGGCGCGATGAACCAGACGCCTGAAGTCATCAGCTTCCTGAAGGAATCGCTGAAGGAAGATTGATCGTCTCCATACGAAGGCGGGGCGGCTATCGGCCGCCCGCCATTTTCCACTATGGATCGGAAGGCTGGGACAGCATGGACAACAAGGTGACGAACGCCGCTCTGGATCAGGCGGCGAAGAAAGACGGCGTACCTTCGGCCTGGCAGTCCGATATTATCGCGGACCTGATCAAGCAGTACGGCTTTCCCTTCATCACGCTCAATCCGGGCGCCAGCTATCGCGGCCTGCATGACTCGCTCGTCAATCACAACGGCAACAATCCGCCGATGCTGGTATGCCAGCATGAGAAGATCGCCGTGCAGATCGCCCATGGTTACGCCAAGGCGACGGGCGAACCGCTCGCCGTCATCGTCCATAATGTCGTCGGTCTCCTGCATTCCACCATGGGCGTCTATTACGCCTATACCGACCGCGCTCCGGTCTTCCTGATCGGCGCCACCGGCCCGATGGACGAAGGCAAGCGCCGTCCGCGTGTCGACTGGGCTCACACCGCCAATGTCCAGGGCAACCAGGTGCGCGACTATGTGAAATGGGATTATCAGCCGGGTGGCATCGACGGCGTCGTCGACAGTTTCGCCCGTGCCTATTCGATCATGATGACCGAGCCGCGCGGGCCGATCTACATGTGCTATGACGCAGCCCTTCAGGAAGCGCCGCTGGAGGCGCCGATCGCGCTGCCTTCGCCGAAATCCGCCAAGGTGCCGAGCCGCATCGCGCCGGATCCGAAGGCTTTAGAAGAGGCTGCCGACAGGCTGGTGTCGGCTGAATGGCCGGTGCTGCTGCCGCAATTCGTCGGCCGCGACAAGAACGGTTACAGCGACATGGTCGGCCTTGCCGAAGCGCTCGGCGCGCCTGTCGTCGATACGCAATGGCGCCTGAATTTTCCGACTGAACACCCGCTCGACATGCGCATGAACAAGGACGTGTTCAAGCAGGCGGACCTGATCACGCTGCTCGACTGCCGCGACTGGGAACGCCCGACGCATGTCAACGACCGTATCAACCGCACGCTGAAGCCACTGTTCCCGAAGGGCTGCGACTGGCTGGATATCGGCTTTGCGGATATCGAGATTTCCAAATGGGCGACTGATTACCAGCGCTTCCCGGAGACGGCGCAGAAAGTGCTGGCAGATACGGCACTCGCCATTCCGTCGCTGACGACGCTGATCAAGGATCGCGTCAAGGATAATGGCGCGCTTGCCAAACGCATCGCCGAGCGTGCGGCCGCCGTCGGCGAGATGCACAAGGCGCAGCGCGCCAAGTGGCGCGAGGAGTCGCGCGACGGCTGGGATTCCAAGCCCGTGTCGCTCGCCCGTCTCGCCTGCGAGGTCTGGGACAAGATCCAGCATGAAGACTGGGTACTGACGACCAATGCCTTCGAGGACTGGGCGCTGAAGCTCTGGGATTTCGACAAGCCCTATCGCTGGCCGGGCAAGGCGCTCGGCACCGGCACGCAGATCGGCATGGCGACCGGCATCGCGCTCGCCCACAAGGGCACCGGCCGTCTCGTTGTCGACTGCCAGACGGATGGTGACCTGATGTTCGATGTCGGGGCTCTCTGGTTCGCCGCCAAGCACAAGGTGCCGTTCCTCTGCGTCATGCATAACAACCGCGCCTATTACAACGATTGGGAGCACCAGATCACCGTCGCCCGCCAGCGCGGGACGCCGGAGGAGCGCGCCTATATCGGCATGGATCTCTTCGATCCGGCTCCGGATTTCGCAACGCTCGCGCGCGGTCTCGGCTGGTACGCCGAAGGGCCGATCGAGGATGCGGAGGATATCGGCGCGGCACTCGAACGGGCGATCGCCAAGGTCAAGAGCGGCGTTCCCGCGCTGATCGACGTGGTGACACAGCACGAAGGATAAGCGCTTTTGGCGCAGCAGGCATGAGGAGGCAGGCATGAAGGTTGCAGTGGTCGGTACGGGAGAGATGGGGCTTGCGATGGCAGGCCACATGCTCGACGGCGGACATGAGGTTTCGGGCTTCGACGTGAGCGCCGAGCGTCTTGCTGCGGCCGCCGAGAAGGGCATCAAGGCCGCCGGCAGCCTTGGCAATCTTTCCGATGCCGAGGTCTTCATCCTTGTCGTCGCCACTGACCAGCAGGTGATCGACGTCTGCGAAACGCTGTCCGAAACTGCGGCCAGGGGATCGGTCATCGCCGTTGCCGCGACGATCAGCCCGGAGACGATGCTGCAGCTCGGCCCGAAGCTGAAGGACAGGGGCATCGGCCTCGTCGATGCGCCCGTCGTCTATGGCGCATCGGGTGCGCGTTCCGGCACGCTGCTTTCGCTCTGCGGCGGCAGCGAGGAAGATGTCGAGCGCATCCGGCCGGTGATGATGTGCTACAGCCGCGATGTCGTGCGTGTCGGCCCGCTCGGATCCGGCCAGATCGCCAAGTCGTGCAACAATCTGCTGCACTGGGTCCATTGCGTCGCCAATTACGAGACGCTGCTCATCGCCAAGCGCTACGGCATCGACGCGCAGCGGATGCGCGAGATCCTGCTGCAATGCCCGGGCACCAACGGCACGCTGGCGCGCTGGGATTCGACGCGCTTCACCTGGCAGGAAAAGGATATGGATGTGACGCTGGAGCTCGCCCAGAAGGCCGGGCTGATGCTGCCGCTCGCCGGCCAGGTCGACCAGATCATCAAGTCGCTGAAGGCCGACGACGTGAAGGGTCTGCTTTACGGCGAAGAGGCGAACTATCTCGGCAGGACAGTCAGGGCGATGTCGCCGGCCGAAGGAGGCGTTGCCTGACGTCATCGAATTGCGCCCGCGCATGCGCCCGGACCCCCTCCGCAAATGCGCCGAACCGCCGCTCCGTTAAATGACGGCTCCAGCGGCGAAACAGAAACAAGACATCGAAAGTGAGACCATGTCCGTCAGTCAGAACCCAACCGTCGCCGATCCCGTCGCAGTGAAGGATCCGGGCAATTCGAAATTCCTGGTCGATCCCTATGGTGACTGGGCGAAGGGCGAGGGGATCCCGATCCATTTCGATCTCGGCCACGATCTCCTGGCGCTCGAAACCGGCGCTTGGGACCGTTACGACGCACGCGGCTGTTTTGCCCATACGCATGGCATGGGCGACTTCATGGCGAACTATGTCATCGAAGTGCTGCCGGGCAAGAAGACGCGGCCGGTCAAGCATCTCTACGAGGCCTTCTTCTATGTGCTGTCGGGCTACGGCTCGACGACCGTCTGGTTGCCGGGTGGCGAGACGCGGACCTTCGAATGGGGTCCGAAAGCGCTGTTCGCCATCCCGCTGAACTGCCAGTACCAGTTCCACAACGGCTCCGGCCAGGAAACGGTGCGGCTCTCCTGCACCAACCATGCGCCGCTGACGATCAACCTCTACCATAATCTGAAATTCGTCTTCGAAAACGACTTCGATTTCGAGGACCGCACCGGCGGCGCCAAGCACTTCGAAGGTGAAGGCGTTCTCTACAGCTACGGCGCGGAATCGGCCCGCAAGGTGCAGAATGTCTGGGAAACCAACTTCGTCCACGACCTGACGAGCTTCAAGCTTTACGAGTTCGACGGCCGCGGCAAGGGTTCGCTCAACGTCAACTTCGTGCTCGCCGACGGCACCATGCATTCGCATGTCTCGCAGATGCCGGTCGGGCGCTACAAGAAGGCGCATCGCCATGCGGCCGGAACGCACGTTCATGCCGTCGACGGCGAGGGCTATTCGCTGATGTGGTACGAAGGGGAATCCGAGTTCAAGGAAATCCCGTGGCGCCACGGCTACATGTATACGCCGCCCTTCTGGATGTACCACCAGCACTTCAATACCTGCGATCAGCCGGCGCGCTACGTTGCCTGCTCGCTCGGCAGCCGCCGCTATCCGTTCATCTCGCTGCGCCGCAAGAGTGCGGAAGGCGGCGGGGCGACATCGGTCAAGGATGGCGGACGTCAGATCGAGTACGAGGATCAGGATCCGCGCGTCCATCGCAAGTTCCTCGAGGAGCTCGAGAAGACCGGCGTGCCCTCGGCCATGGGTGACATCTTCGACGAGGCGGCTATCATGGCGCTCGACAAGGAAAGCCTGACCGGCGTCATCAAGACCCCGATCCTTGCCGGACCGGCGAGCTGATAGTGAGGCCGGCCGGTGGCTTGCCACCGGCTTCCTCGCGCAGGACATGCACAGGGAATAGAGTAAGTGCACGATCTCGATTTTGATCATGAACATGGCGATCTCTCGGAAGACGAGCGCCGGGCGATTTCCGACTGGCTGTGGCAGCAGGAAACCGTCGAGCTTCTGACCGTCGGCATCGATATCGGCAGCTCGACCTCGCATCTGCTCTTTGCCCGCGTCGTCATGCGCCGCGAGACGGAGGAGCTCTCCAGCCGCTTCCAGGTGATCGACCGCCAGGTGGTCTGGCGTTCGCCGATCCTGCTGACACCGTTTCTGCCTGACGGCACGATCGATGCGCATGAGCTCCGGCATTTCTTCGCCCATTGCTACGAGGATGCGGGCTACAAGCGCAGCCATATCGATACCGGCGCGGTGATCCTGACCGGCGAGGCGATCAAGCGGAAGAATGCGCGGGCGATCGACGAGATCTTCGCCAGCGAATCCGGCCGCTTCGTCTGCGCTACCGCCGGCCACAAGCTGGAATGCATGCTGGCGGCCCATGGTTCGGGCGCGACGGAACTTTCGAAGAAGCGCAATGCCTGCGGGCTGCATGTCGATATCGGCGGCGGCACCACCAAGCTGGCGCTGATCAGCAAGGGCGAGATCATCGATGTCGCGGCCTTCGCCGTCGGCGGGCGGCTCGTCGCGCAGGACAAGACGGGCGCCTGGACCCGCGTCGATGAATCGGCCTCGATCGTTGCCGCCGAGCTTGGCCTTGCGACCGATCCTGAGACGCTGGCAAACCCGGAGGTGCGCCAGGCGATCGCCCGGCGGCTGGCGTCCGCCGCCGTCGACCAGATCGTCGGCGCGCCGCTCGATGCGCTCGGTGAGAAACTACAGCTGACCGAGCCGCTGGATCGCAGTTTCCGGCCTGATTACGTGACGTTCTCCGGCGGCGTCTCCGAATATATCTTCGAGTATGAAACGGCTGATCACGGCGATATCGCGCAGATGCTCGCCAAGGAAATCATCTCGCAGCTGACGCCGCGCATCGACATGCCAATCGTCGATGCCGGACAACGCATCCGCGCCACCGTCATCGGCGCCTCGCAATTCACCGTGCAGGTGAGCGGCAAGACGATGTACCGCACCGGCGACCGCGGCCTGCCGTCGCACAATATTCCGGTCGTCCATCTCGGCCATGCCGTCCCTGAGCATGTCGATGCCGAGGCGATCGCCAGGGCTTTCGCTTCGGGTGCCGAACGCCGCGACAGCGACCTCGCCGCGCCGATCGCGCTTGCCTTCACCTTTGCCGGTCTGCCCGATTATCCGCGGCTGCTCGAGCTCGCCAAGGCGATCAAGATGTTTGCCGCACCAAACGGGCATCGTGACGAGTTGCTGGTGCTGGTCATCGACGGCGATATCGGTCAGACGCTCGGCCGCATCCTCGATCGCGAGCTGAAGATCGGCCCGCAGCTGATCTCGATCGATGGCGTGCAGCTGAAGGAACTCGACTTCGTCGATCTCGGCGAATTCATCAATCCGCCGGGCGTCGTGCCTGTCGTGATCAAGTCGCTTTTGTTTTCGTAACGGACCGCCGTTCCTCCTTGATTTGAAGGGCGGGCGGATGTACGTTGAGTTTAAATTGGAACGATGTTCCGTATAAAGGAACATCTGATCGGGAGGAGAAACCCATGCATCAGGATCCCCTTGGCGGCGGCACAGGCACGCATTGGCACGAGCCGGCAGGCACGAAGAAGGCCGGCTTCGGCGAGTTCAAGAAGCAGCCGACCCCCTATGACCAGTTCATGGAAGAAGAGGGCATTCCTGTTTTCCGCGATCTCGGCATCTCCAACGTCAAGAACCTGCCGCTGAAGCCCTGGAAGCGGACCGGCGGCCGCGGCACCTATATCCAGCTTTACGGCACCGAGACCAAGTGGGGCTGTCACCTTGTCGAGGTGCCTGCGGCCGGCGAGCTCAACCCGGAAAAGCACATGTACGAGGAAATCTACCTCGTCGTGGAAGGCCGCGGCTCGACCGAGGTGTGGCTTGAGGGCGAGGGCAAGAAGCATGTGTTCGAATGGCAGGAAGGATCGATGTTTTCGATCCCGATGAATGCCTGGCACCGCATCGTCAACGCCACCAACAGCCCGGCGCTGCTGCTCGGCGGCACGACGGCGCCTGTCGTCGTCAATGCCATCCAGAATTTCGACGCCGTCTACAACAACCCCTTCGTCTTCCGCGACCGCTTCTCGGGCGCCGACGACTTCTACAAGTATCGCGAAGAGATCGAGCCGGATCCGGTGCGCGGCCTGGCGATGCGCCGCACCAACTTCCTGCCGGACGCCGTCAATTGCGACCTGCCGCTCGATAACCGCCGGTCGGTCGGCTATCGCCGCGTCGAGCCGTTCATGACCAACAACAATTTCTACTACTGGATCGGCCAGCATGAGAACGGCCGCTATTCCAAGGCGCATGCCCATACGTCCGCGGCAATCCTGATCTGCCTGAAGGGCGAGGGCTATACCTATACCTGGCCGGAAGAGTGCGGCGTCAATCCGTGGGCGAACGGTCATGCCGACCGCGTCCGCCGTCTGGACTACGGTCCCTACGGCATGGTGACGGCGGCTCCGGGTGGCGCACGCTGGTACCACCAGCATTTCAGCGTCTCCAAGGACGACTTCCGCCTGACGGCCTGGTTCGGCCCGCACAATCCGGGCCGCGATCCCGGCGCGCCCGGCGAGAAGCACATCGACTACACGGCGATCGACGTCAACGAAGGCGGCACGGCCATTCCGTACTGGATGGAAGACCCGTATATCCGCAAGGAATATGAGGCGCTTCTGAAGAAAAATGGCGTCGAGGTTCGCATGAAGCCGGAATGGTATGACAAGCCTGCCGACACGACGACGAAGAAATCGACCGTCGTCTGATCATGGCTGACGACGAAGAAGAACAGGGCGGCCGGATATTCTTTTCGAATGTCGGCCGCAGCATGGAGCTCGAGGACGAGATCGTGCTCGTCAGCGTCGGTATCGATATCGGCTCCTCGACCTCGCATCTCGCCTTTTCCCGCATCGTGCTGGAAAGGCTCGACACCCGCTACATGGTGGTCGAGCGCACGCTGCTGCACCAGTCGGACGTGCTGCTGACGCCCTATAGCGGCGACGACGAGATCGATGCCGAGGCGCTCGGCGCCTTCTTCGCCGACCAGTACAAGCAGGCGGGCATCACGCCTGAGGATATCGATACCGGCGCGCTGATCCTGACCGGCGTTGCCGTCCGGCGCAGCAATGCCCGGGCGATCGGCACGCTGTTTTCCGAGGAGACCGGCAAGTTCGTGGTGGTCAGCGCCGGGGACGGGCTGGAGACGACGCTTGCCGCCTTCGGCTCCGGCGCCGTGGCGCTTTCCGGGCGCAGCGGCGAGAGCGTGCTCAACGTCGATATCGGCGGCGGCACCTCGAAACTCGCCTTCTGCTCGGCGGGCACGATCCGGCACATCGCGGCGATCGATATCGGCGCCCGCATCGTCGCTTTCGACGAGAACCGCAGGATCACCCGCGTCGAGGAGGCCGGCCGCTATTTCGGCCGCAAGGCCGGCGTCGACGTGGCGCTCGGCGTCACGCTGAGTGAAGCCGATGCGCGCAAGCTGGCATCGGCGATGGTCGAGCAGCTGTTCGAAGCGATGCAGGGTGGCGATATCAGCAGCGAGACCGCCGGTCTCCACCGCCTGCCGCCGCTGCCATCCGTCCTGCCCGATGTCGTCACCGTCTCCGGCGGTGTCTCGGAGTTTCTTTATGCCGAAAAGCCGGAAGGTTTCAGCGATCTCGGACCGCTGCTGGCCGAGATCCTGCGTGAGCGGCTGGAGCTCTGGTCGCCGCGGCTCGAAAAGCCGGAGCAGGGCATCCGCGCCACCGTCGTCGGCGCCTCGCAATATACGGTGCAGGTCAGCGGCAGCACGATCTTCGTCCATCCGCTGCAGCTGCTGCCGGTGCGTAACATCCCGGTCATCAAGCCGGCGATCGACTTTGGCGACAAGATCGATCCGGCGGAGGTCGCGGCCCGCATCGCGGAATCCCTGTCGCGTCTCGATCTCGGCAGCGGCGAAAGCCCGGTCGCGGTCTGCTACGACTGGGACGGTTCTGCCAGCTACCGCCGCCTCGACGGCTTCTGCCGTGGCGTCATCGAGGGCTTGGCACCGGTGCTCGCCAACGGCCACCCGCTGATCCTCGTCGGCAACGGCGATGTCGGCGGCCTCGTCGGCATGCATTGCAAGCTGGAGGCCGGCATTTCCTCGCTCGTCTCGATCGATGGCATCAAGCTCGACGAGTTCGACTTCATCGATATCGGCGCCATGCTGGAGACGTCAGGCGCGGTGCCCGTCGTCATCAAGTCGCTGGTGTTCCCCGACAAGAAGCTCGGCGGCGGGCAGGGCTAGGCCGATCCGGATCAGTTCCTGAACAGGCTCAGCAGGTTCTGCGGGGCGCTGTTGGCGATGGACAGCGACTGGATCGCCAGTTGCTGCTGCGTCTGCTGCGCCGTCAGTTTCGAGGACTCGTCTTCCATATCGGCATCGACCAGCCGGCCGACGCCGCTGTCGACGGAGTCGGAGAGATCGTGGGCGAAATCCATCGACATCTCGACGCCCTTGCTGAGCGAGCCGATGGTCGAGGCCACCGCCGTCATCTGCTTGGTCATGCCTTCCACCGTCGCCAGCATGTCGTCGAGCTCGTCATCCGTCGTCGAATTGTCGATGGCGATATCGACGGCCGTTGCCGGGGCGGTGGCGCCCTTCAGCATGACGTAATTCTTGGCCGAGCCGACCTCGACTGCAAAGGCTTCGGTCGAGAGGATGCCGTATTCGCCCGAGCCGCCGTTATCGACGAAATACTGGACGTCGGTGGAAGTCCGGGGTGCTGGCGTATTGATCGGATAGGAGACCGTTCCGACCCTGACGGTGCCGTCGCTGTTGCGGATGAAATAGGCCGGAATGCTTTTGTCGGCGGAGTCGGCGCCGGTGTTCCACGAGAGCCAGTTCTGGCCGTTGAACGAGGCGGAATCGGATGTCGACTGCAGCTGCTGCTTCAGTTGCGTCAGGTCTTCGTTGATCTTCGTCTTGTCGACGCCGTCTTCGTAGGCGGCGACCAGCTTGGCCTTCACTTCCGACATCAGGTCGATCGACGAAGCGATCGCCGTGTAGGTCGTATCGAGAACCGCACCGCTGAGGCCGAGGGCGTCCTGAACCGCCGACAGAGCCTTGCTGTCGGAGCGCATCGTCGTCGCGATCGCCCAATAGGCGGCGTTATCGGAGGCCTTTTCGATGCGAAGGCCGGTGGAGACGTGCTGCTGCGTTCCTGAAAGCGAGGCGTTCACAGAGCGCAGGGATTGGAGCGCAGCAATAGCCGCGTTGTTCGTGATGATCGACGACATCCGAAACCCGTAGAAATGAATTGTGGGGGAGGGAGATGCGTCATGCACCGGAGTGCGGTTCTTATCAGTTTGTTATGCTTAACAGTTGGTTACCGCTGCAATTTCAGATTTCACACCTGGCGCTGCGGCGCCGGATTCGTCGAGACGAAGTCCTCGGCTTCGGCACGCAGCCATTCGCAGAAGATCACCGATTTGCGGTTCCGCCTGGCGCGGCGGAGCGCCACATATTCGTGGCCGCTGTCGATGAAGCCGAAGGGGGCGGCGAGCCTGTTGTCGCGGATATCGCCGGTGACATAGGGCCAGGGCGCAACACAGACGCCGAGGCCGGCGCCGGCCGCTTCCAGCATGAAATAGAAATGCTCGTATTCGACGCGCGGGCCGCCCTCGATGGCGATGCCGGAGCGGGTGAGCCAGTCGCCCCAGGCGCGAAGCCTGGTCTTGGTGTGCAGGACGGGCAGGCCGCTGACCGTGGAGGCGAGCGATGGGGCGACGACGGGGCCGGTCTGCTCCGGAAAGAGCGGGATGACATCGGCGCCGTCGGGCCAGGGGGCGGTGCCGACGCGGATCGCCACATCGAAGCCGTCGCGGGAGAAATCGACCGGGCGGGACGAAGCGGTCAGCCGCACGTCGATATCAGGATGTTCGGCCTGGAAGCGATAAAGCCGCGGGATCAGCCAGCGCATGGTGAAGGTGCCGGGGCAGGAGACGTCGAGCGCGCCGTCGGCGGTATCGGCAACCGAGCGCACCGACATGTCGATCTGGTCGAAGGCGGCGACGAGGCCGGGCAGTAGCGCCTGGCCCGCTTCCGTCAGGCGCAGCCGGTTCTTCGGTCCCTCGAAGAGCGAGACGCCGAGAACCTCCTCGAGATGCTGGATCTGGCGACTGATGGCGCTGTGGGTGACGTTCAGCTCGTCGGCCGCAAGCGTCATGCGCCCGTGGCGGCCGGCTGCTTCGAAGGCGCGAAGGGCGTTGAGGGAGGGAAGGCGTCTTGCCATGTCACACTTCCGCTATGTGCGTTTTGGGAACAAACTCTGTTCGAGCTTATCGGTTTTCAGGCTGGAGATTATGGTGTTTTCTCTGGTCGCAACATTAAGGCAAAGCCGCAAAGCGCACAACAGCTCCGAAATGCCACGGCATTCGGGGAGGGCGAAGCTTTGCCCACCAAGGGATTTGAAAGCATGAGCAACAGACATACGGATGGAAGTGCCGGCGACGCCAATTACGGCGTGATCGGCACCAACTACACACAATACCGCCAGCCGGATCCGCATATTGCCGCCTTCATCTGGAGCGCGCTCGGCGATGCCAGGACGGTGCTGAATGTCGGCGCCGGTGCTGGTTCCTACGAGCCGACGGACCGGGTGGTGACGGCGGTCGAGCCGTCGGCCTCGATGCGGGCGCAGCGCCCGGCCCATCTTCCGGTCGCGATCGATGCGGTGGCGGAAAAGCTGCCCTTCGACGACAAGAGTTTCGACGCCAGCATGACGACCTTCTCGGTCCATCAATGGTCGGATCTGAAGGCGGGTCTTGCGGAGATGCGCCGTGTCACGCGCGGGCCGGTCGCGGTGCTGAGCTGCGATCCGGACGAGCTGCATCGCTCGTGGCTGCAGGACTATGCGCCGGAGATGATTGCCGTCGAAGCCAGCCGTTACCCGTCGCTGGCGTCGATCTCAGAAGCGCTCGGCGGCACAGTCGAGATCCGGCCGGTGCCGATCCCGCTGCATTGCACCGATGGTTTCAGCGAAGGCTATTACGGCCGCCCGGAGCGGCTGCTCGATCCCGGCGCGCGCCGTGCGAATTCCGCCTGGAGCTTCGTCGATCCTTCCATCGGCGAGCGTTTCGTCGAGGAGCTCGGCCGTGATCTGAAGGATGGCAGCTGGGACAAGCGGTACGGCGCGTTGCGCACGCAGCCCTTCTTCGAGGGGTCGCTGCGGCTGATCGTTTCCATGCCCTAAAGACCTAGGCGAGTTCCTTCGTCGCGTCGTCGAAGGAGCTCGCATCGCCGAGCGCTGACGACATCAGCATGGCGCCTTCGAGGGTGGCGAGCACCTTCAGCGCTTCCTCGCGCGTCATGCCCGACGCCATCAACCTTTCGATGCCGACTTCGAAGAAGCGTTTCGCTTCCGCCGCAACCTCATCCGGCAGATCGCGCGAGGCAGCGCCCAGCGCGCCGCAGAGGCACATGCGGCCATCTTCGGCAAAGGAACGCTGGAAGACGCGGCGCCAGGCGGCGACCGTATTCAGGCCCGACGACTTTTCCGCCTCGACAGCATCGCCGAACCGGTCCGTGTAGCGATGAGCGACAGCGGCGGCCAGTGCCTCCTTGGTGGGGAAATGGTAGTGGACGCTGGCGCTCTTGATGCCGACTTCGGCGGCAATCTCGCGGAAACTGAATCCGTTATAGCCGCCCTGTCTGATCATGCGCTCTGCGGCGTCCATGATTGCCTGCACTTTTTCCGACATTGTCACCTTCTCTCTATCTATTGATAGATAGGTCTTGAAATCTGTTAAAGCAAGCGCTAAGTGGTGTTGCCTATCTACTGATAGATAGATAAGGAGATAATCATGCGCTTTGAAGGTAAAGTAGTCGCGATCACTGGCGGCGGTTCGGGAATTGGCAAGGAAGTGGCGGCCCGCTTCGTCGCCGAGGGGGCTTCGGTCGCCATCAACGGCCGCGATCTCGCCAAGCTGCAGGCTGCAGCCAAGGAAATCGATCCTTCCGGTAAGAAGGTCATCGTTTCGGCCGGTGACATCGCCAATCCGGCAACGGGCGCAGCCCTGGTCGACGCCGCCGTCAAGGCATTCGGCACGCTCGACATCCTCGTCAACAATGCCGGCGTCTTCAATCCGAAGCCGTTCCTCGACCTCACCGAAGGCGATTACGACTGGTATCTGGACACGATCCTGAAGGGCAAGTTCTTCACCGCGCAGGCTGCTGCCAAGGTGATGAAGGACAAGGGCGGCGTCATCGTTCAGACCGGCTCGATGTGGGCGATCCAGGCGATCGGCGCCACGCCGTCGGCTGCCTATTCGGCTGCCAATGCCGGCGTTCACGCCATGGTTCGCAACCTAGCGATCGAGCTTGCACCTTATAACATCCGCATCAACGCGGTTGCTCCGGCTGTCGTCGAAACTCCGGTCTATAACACCTTCCTGTCTGCAGAGCAGGTCAAGGAAGTGCTGCCGACCTTCGATGCCTTCCATCCGCTCGGCCGCAACGGCCAGCCGAAGGATGTCGCCGAGGCGATCCTCTTCCTCGCTTCCGAGCAGGCTTCGTGGATCACCGGCACGGTTCTCCCGGTTGATGGCGGCGTCACCGCCGGCCGCCAGTAAGGATGATGCAGATGATGGATTGGAACGGATATCGCGACGAACTGCTCGGCCGCGTCGGTGAACTCGGCAAGCTGACGCCGGATACGCTGCGTGGCGTGGTCTCGCTCGATCGCGCCGGCGAAAAGGCAAACCACCTCGGCCCGAAGATGCGCGAACTGATCGCGCTCGCCGTTGCCGTCACCACCCGCTGCGACGGCTGCATTGCCGTTCACGGCAAGGCGGCGATCGAGCACGGCGCGACCGAGGAAGAGATCGCCGAGGCGCTCGGCGTCGCGATCGCGCTCAATGCCGGTGCCGCTCTGACCTATTCCGCCCGGGTTCTCGACGCCGTCGCGGCCCTTCCGAACAAGTGACATCGAGGGGCCGGCCGCAATGCCGGCCCCTTTTCAACCTTCAGGAATGACAATGCAGACATCTGTTGCGATCATCGGCGGCGGCCTTGCCGGACTTCATGCCGCAAGGCTGCTTCACGCAGCCAATATCGATTTCCTGCTGTTCGAAGCCCGCGACCGGCTGGGCGGGCGGATCTTCTCCGTCGACGAGACGGGCAGCGTTTCGGCCGACGGCTTCGATCTCGGCCCTTCCTGGTTCTGGCCGCAGATGCAGCCGGCCATCGGCGCGCTTGTCGCCGAGCTCGAGCTGCCGGCCTTCGCGCAGGCGAGCGACGGCGACGTGGTGTTCGAGCGCATGTCGCGCGAGCCGGTGCAGCGTTACCAGGGCTACCGGCAGGAGCCGCAATCGATGCGGCTGACCGGCGGCACCAATGCGCTGGTGCGGGCGCTGACGGCGGAACTGCCGGAAAATTGCATCTTCCTGAGCCGCAAGGTCACTGCCGCCGCGCTTGGCGCCGATGGCGTGACGCTAACGGTTTCGAATTCTACCGGCGGGCAGGAGAGTGTTCAGGCCGGGCATGTGATCTTTGCCCTGCCGCCGCGTCTGCTCGAAGCCACCGTTTCCTTCTCGCCGCCGGTTTCGACCGCCATCGCCTCGCGCTGGCGCCAGACGGCGACCTGGATGGCGCCGCATGCGAAATTCTTCGCGCTTTACGACCGCCCATTCTGGCGCCAGGAAGGCCTGTCGGGAACGGCGCAGAGCATGGTCGGGCCGCTGGTCGAGATCCATGACGCGACGACCGCGACAGGCTCCGCCGCTCTCTTCGGCTTCCTCGGCGTCGGCGCGGATGAGCGCCAGTCTATCGGCGAAGACCTGCTGACGCATGCCTGCGTCCAGCAGCTCGGCCGCCTGTTCGGCGAAAAGGCGCTGCAGCCGCGGGCAACGCTGTTCAAGGATTGGGCTGCCGATCCGGCGACCGCCACGAAGGCCGACCGCACCGGCGGCGCCCATCCGTCGCCCGACCGCAGGCCCTGGGTGGATGGCGCCTGGCAGCCTTTCATCTCGCTTGCCGGAAGCGAAACCAGCCAGACGGATCCCGGCTATCTCTCGGGCGCGGTCGACGCGGCTGAGCGCACCGTTTCTGCAATCATCGGATCGCGGCGCGACGCCGCGAACAGGAGGTAACCATGCTGACAGGAAAGACTGCACTGATCACCGGCGGCTCCAGCGGCATCGGCCTTGCGGCGGCGCGCCGCCTGATCGCCGATGGCGCCCGTGTCGCCATATCGGGCACCGACGAGGCCAAGCTCGAACAGGCGCTGCGTGAGCTCGGCGGCTAGACCGTGGCGATCCGCGCCGACGTGCGCTCGCTTGCCGACCTGAAGGCGATGGCGAAGCAGGCGGCCGACGCCTTCGGCACAATCGACATTCTCTTCGCCAATGCCGGTGTCGCCTATGGCACGCCGATTGCGACGACCGAGGAGGAAGCCTTCGACCGGCTGATGGACATCAACGTCAAGGGCGTGTTCTTCACCGTGCAGAGCGTGCTGCCCGTCATGGCCGACGGCGGTTCGATCATTCTCAACACGTCGTGGCTGAACAAGGTGGGCACGCCGGGGCGCGCCGCGCTCTCGGCCTCGAAGGCAGCTGTCCGCTCCTTTGCCCGCACGCTCTCGGCCGAACTCGCCGAGCGCAAGATCCGCGTCAACTGCGTCAGCCCCGGGCCGACCGATACGCCGATCCATCACAGCGCTGGGCAGACAGCCGACGACTACAAGGCCTATACCGAGCGGGTCGGCGCCCGCGTGCCGGCCGGGCGCATGGGGCGCCCGGAGGAGATCGCGGCCGCGGTGGCGTTTCTCGCCAGCGACGACGCGAGCTTCATGCTCGGAACCGAAATACTTCTCGATGGCGGATTGGCGGAGCTTTGACCATGCGTATCAATGACGACCTGACGAAACCTGTAACCGTGCATTCGGCCGCACTCGACTGGATCCCGAGCCCGGCGCCCGGCGTCGACCGCAAGATGCTGTTCCGCATCGGCGAGGAGAAGGCGCGCGCCACCTCGATCGTCCGCTATGCCGCGGGCAGTGCCTTTCCGCCGCATACCCATACCGGCGGCGAGGAATTCGTGGTGCTCGACGGCATCTTCCAGGACGAGCATGGCGACTATCCGGCCGGATCCTACATCCGCAACCCGCCGGGCACCTCGCATATGCCGGCCTCGGCAGGCGGCTGCTCGATCTTCGTGCGGCTCTGGCAATTCCGCGCCGAAGACCGCGACCAGACGGTGCGCCGCCCGGGCGAAGGCCGCAAGGATACGCCGCGCCCCGGCGCCGAGAGCGCTCTCATCCTCTTCGACGACGGCCGCGAGCAGGTGCGCCTTGAAGAGTGGCGGGCAGGGGCGGCTGTGACCGTCGACAATGCCGAAGGCTTGGAATTCCTGGTGCTGAAGGGGGCGCTGACTGTCGATGGCGAGCGGCTGGAACGCCTCGCCTGGGGCCGCCTTCCGGCCGGCACGGCGCTTGCCGCAGAAGCCGGCGCCGATGGCGCGCAGCTCTGGATGAAGCGCGGGCCGCTCATGCATGCGGATGTCTGCGCGTTTTGATTGCAATCCGATGGTCCCGGGTGCTGCCCGGGACCGGGCGGGCGATAGAAGTCTGTTTTATCGCTGCTGCCCTTCCGGAAATGAAATCGAACGAAAACAACGAATTACGGGATAGAATTTTAAGCGGCGGCAAGTTTCTTGGGTCTTGCCGTTGCCAAATATTAAATTGCCATTATATTGGCGTTATCGACCATTGCTTGTGACGTCGTCCGAGAGCGCTTTCGCCTCTTCAGATTTCCCTCCAAATAATCGATCTCATTCCGCAGGGTATCGCGGGAAAAACACACGGTTGCTTTGAAAGGAAATCGTTATGAATACAGGTACAGTCAAGTGGTTCAACGCCACCAAGGGTTTCGGCTTCATTCAGCCTGACAACGGCGGCGCCGATGTTTTCGTCCATATTTCTGCAGTTGAACGCGCAGGCATGCGCTCGCTCGCAGACGGACAGAAGATCAGCTACGAAATCGTGCAGGACCGCCGCTCGGGTAAGAGCTCGGCAGATAACCTGCAGGCTGCATAATTTGTCAGCGCCTCGCGCGACCACGGATGTACTGGCGCGCTGAGACGATGACGGAGGAAGGTCGGGAGCAGTCCCGGCCTTTTGTTTTTTCACTTCATTCGGAGAATGGCATGGCAACCCGCCGCTATCAGCCGGGCGATAACATTGTCCTGAAGCCGGGGATATTCGCCGGTGGGCAGGCCTTTGGCGCCGGGCGCATCGTCTCCGTCCTGCCTGCCGCGCAGGGCCTCGTTCATTACCGTGTCAGGTTCCAGAACGAGAATTACGAGCGGAGCATCCGCCAGGACGATATCGACGTTCTGGCCTCGCCATCGTCGCTTCCCCCTGTTGAAACACAGGCCAGGGCGGAAGCCGCGACATCAAGCTGGATCAACGCGAATGCGATCCGGATCAGGAAATAACGGCCTTAAGGCCGATTAAGGAGACGTCTTGCAGGTACTCGTCCGCGATAACAACGTCGATCAGGCTCTTCGTGTGCTCAAGAAGAAGATGCAGCGCGAAGGCATCTTCCGCGAAATGAAGGCGCGCAGCGCCTATGAAAAGCCGTCCGAAAAGCGCGCCCGCGAGAAGGGCGAAGCCGTTCGCCGCGTCCGCAAGCTCGCCCGCAAGCAGGCGCAGCGCGAAGGCCTGCTGCCCGGCCCGAAGAAGAAAGTCGTGGCTCGCAGCCGCTGACATCAGTCAGCGTTCCGGCACTGGCGTTCCGCCGAAAGGGAGGAAGCATGAGCAAGACGAAAGACAATCTCTTCAAGCCCGAGAAGCTTTCGGCGCAGGCCAAGGCCGAGCAGACAAACTCGATGGCCAAGGAAATCATGGCCAGCGAGCTCCTCGACCGGCAGAAGAAAACGGAACGGCTGCGGGCGCTGCGACTGGCGCAGCCCGCGCCCGAAGAGCCGGCCAAGAAGGCGCGCGGCGCCAAGAAGGCCTAGGTCTCAGCGTCCCAAATGGCGCTTACGCGCAATGATCAGGCGGCCGTCTCCGGCTGCCTGATGCGCGCCTCTATGGCGCGGCCCGAATGGCCGCGCAGCTTCTCCAATGTCGTCATCGGGAAGGTAATCTCTGAAAGCGCCCGGATGAAGCTCGTCTCCTCGGGCTTCGAGAAGCGGACGAAGAGGCTGCCTTCCTGCGCGCGCACGCGGGCGCAGGTCAGGAAGATCTCGAACTTTCCAAGACAGAGATAGAAGTGATCGGTCAGCAGCTCGATATTGCGCGCCTGCAGCACGGCTGCGGTCTCGCTGATGCTGACGATGCGCACCTGATGGGCGGCAAAGGACTTCACGCCTTTGACCGGGCAGAGCGCCCGGGCGACGAGATTGACCCTGGTATAGACCGGCTCGGGATTATCCCCGGCGAAGGCCAGCCGCGACAGGTAATTGCGGTGAGTGCTGGAGCTCAACATGAAATGGCTGCTGAAAAGAAATTAACGAATTCTTAACCATGTAGCTCCCGTCCCGCGAAAAGGCAACGCGCAATGCGTGTGGCGCCTCGCAAAGATGTTGATGGCATTTGGTGTGGCTGGCGCGCCTCGCAATCACCAAGTGAGTCGGGCAGAGATTCGCGCGGCCGGAACCGTCAGGGCATAGCCGGCGATGCCGGATCGGCGCCTCCGGCCCTCATTCTGTTTCGATATGGCAAGCTTCCGGGCGGTTCATTGTGGACCGCAACCATCTGTTAACGCTGATGTCTGGCGGAAAATCGTTTTTGGCTGCGGCGCGCCATCCGCCCGTCCTAAAATCATCGCGTGCCGAACGGCCGACCGGACGCGTTTTCCTTAAGATGGTGCTTTATGTCTAATATTTCCGATGATTTGCCGCCGTTTGGCGAGGCTCCCGCCGATGGCGGAGCGGAGAAGAACGATCCCGTTACGGAGCGGTTGCGTCAACATGAGGCAAACCTGCTGTTCTCGGCGGTGCCGCCCGAGGTTCTCGCGGCTGCCGGTCCCGATCTCAGGAAGAAGGTCGACGATATCCCTGTCGAGATCGAGGTGGTGATCGGCCGTGCCAGGGTTTCCGTTGCCGAACTGATGCGGGTCGATCCCGGCCACAGTTTCCGGCTCGACAGCCGCTTCGGCGGCCCGGTCGAACTTCTCGTCAACGGCCGGCTGATCGGCCACGGAGAGATCGTCGCCGATGCCGACGACAATGTCATCGGCGTGCGGATGATCCGCATCGCCGGCTGATTTTCATTTCGCATGGGGGCGAAGGAATGGGCCATGAGGCCTGGAATGCATGCCGGACGGGATAGCGGGGGCATCCGGCAAGAAGGAGGCTGCAAGGAGACATCATGACGATGAGAGCCTGCATTATGACTGAAAGCCATCTGAAGACGGTGCTGGAAATGCTGCGCGACAAGCCGGAGCTGTTTTCGGCGAAATCGCTGATCGAGGCGGCATTGGCGGAGGTGGAGACCGTAAGGCAGAACCAGGCTGCGGTGTTTCGCCGGGCCGGAAGCCGGAGGATGCGAATGGGGTGAGGGCGAGGACCGCATGGCGGCGCGGGGCGCGCGATCGCGCTCCGCCCTGCCTGTAAACCAGGCGTAAACCTTAGCCGAAGCGCAGCTCTGCCGATCTGCACCACCCCGGACCTTGGGCCGATGTGCGGCGTCCCGGCCGGCGCTAACCTCCGCTCGACTCGAACAAAGGTTCGACGCGAGATTCAGGAGGATCACCATGCGCATTCGAATTCTGGCATCCGTTGCCGCTCTTTCCCTGGCCGTGGGGGCGAGCTCTGCCGGCATGATCGGCTTCGATACCGTCGCCTTCGCCAAGGGCGGCGGCAATGGAGGTGGTAATGGTGGCGGCCATGGCGGCGGCAACGGTAACGGCGGCGGCAATGGCAATGGCAATGGTGGAGGCAATAGCGGCAGCCACGGAAACAGCGGCTCGCACGGCGCGTCGTCGCAGAGCGGCTCGAAAGGCAAGTCGCAGGCGGCCAAGAGCAAGGGCGTGACCGACGACACCGACGCGACCGAAGATACGGACGTTGCCGGAACCAAGCCGGCAACGGCCTCCCAGCTTGCCGGCCTGAACTCGCTGAAGCGCAGCTACAAGGGCTATCTGCACACTGCGGACCCGAAGATGAAGGCGATCGCCGCCTATGCCACGGCCTATGCGCAATATGAACTCGACAACGGCACATTCCCGGCCGCCGACGACCCCGAACTCGGCGACGCCGCCCTCGAAGCAGCGCTCGCCTCGGCAACCAAGACCGGCACGGTCACCCCTGCCGCGCTCGACAAGGCCAAGACGATCCTCGGCGTCGGAGAGGCCGACGGCAAGATCGACCAGATCCGGGGAACGCTGGAGAAGACCGAGGTGGTGACACCGACGGACCCGGCGGCGCCAGCCGATCCGGTGACGGATCCGGTGGTGGTGGCGGATCCGGTAACGCCGGCTGAGCCGGTGGTCGAGCCGGTTGTGACCGCGCAGTAAGGTTCTTCAGGCGAGGGCGGCCTTCAGCTTCCGAGCAGAAGCGCCGCCAGCGCCACCTGCGAATTGACCCCGAGCTTGGAATAGATGCTGCGCAGGTGGGTGCGGACCGTCTCGTAATGCATCTGGCAGGCTGTCGCGACTTCGCGTGGGGTGTTACCGGAGGCGACGCTGAGCGCCACCTTTATCTCGGTGACGGTCAGCTTCGACGTTTCCATCAGGGCGCTGCGCCTGTCCTTCAGCGGCGCGGCGACCATCGGCTCGGCAATGATCGCGACGGTCGGTCCCTCCATGAAATCGGTGAAGGCGCTGGACTGAATCCGCACCATGGTCAGCCGGTAACTGCTGTCTGCGCCATCCGCCTGGACGATCGCCGTATAGGGCTCGCACTGCCCGTCGTTCCGGGACGCCAGGCGCTCGAAGGCGGCTGCTGATTTCTGGCAGCGGATATCGAGCCGCCCGCCGGTCGTCATGTGAAGCGGAAAACCGGCGGCAAGGATTTGCGCCGCCGTGTTGTTCGACCAGCGCAATCTCTTCCTTTCCGAGACATAGAACAGCCCGGCGCCGATACTGTCGAACAGGGTCTTCAGCGATTGATTGTCGGGGGCGAAAAGATCGCGCTTGCGGATGAAATCGAAGGCACGTCTGAGATGCGGTGCGAGCACGGTGTAGCGCTCGGCCGCTTCCCTGTTGCGCTCGGGATCGGCCGATGACGTCGCAGTCGAGAGGATGAAGGTGCGGGCCTTCTCGCGAATGATCGAGACGCCGATGCTAGTTTCGCAACCGGCCTGCCGCTTGAGCCAGTCGTTGTAGAATTCGGTCCTCACCAGATTGTTGCGCGTGAAGATTTCGTCGCCGCACAGGCCGCGGCCGACCGGGACAAGCCCCATGCGCGGAATCCAGGGATTTACCGATGCGAAGTGGCTGCTGAACGTCTCGACCTCGCCCGCCGAGAAACCCGACATATAGGGCACATGGGCAACCGGGGAGGCGAGGTCGTGATAATGCAGCGCGGCCTTGCCATCCGGCGAAGTCTTGGCCACCGCATCGAGAAAATCCTGCCAGCCGCATTCGCCGAACAGGCTTGCGTAAATCATGTCGATCAACTGAACGGATACGTCGGCGGACTGCTGCATTTCCCATCCCGGATCAAGAAAAGAACACGCCTCGGTTGTCGCAGATCGCAAGGCTGTTGAACAGTCCTCCTAAAGGCGATGCTCATATGTCCGCCCGGGCAGCAGGCGCGACAGCCGCAGGAGGCGGTTTCTCTATACTCCAGGTGGAGCATGCCGGGCGGGGGAAGGGGTTGTAAATCCTGAGACGGGCGGGGTTGACGGCCGGACATCGGATCCGGCTGCGGTTCCCGCCGACCATCGGGAAAGGGGACAACATGAAACTCAGATATCTGCTGACGGTTCTTCTGGCCGTCGGGCTGGCCAGCTGCCAGACAATCCTGAAGCAGGAGCCCGCAAAGGGCACGCTGGCGACCGGCAAGAAGGTCCTTGTCGACGACGGCACCTGCCCGGCCGGACAGGTGAAGCAGGTGACCGGCTCGACGCCCGGAAATCCGCGCATCAAGGAATGCGTGCCGATGCCGCAGGGCTGAGCGCGGCGAACTAAACGCGGGGAGGTCCGGCGGGCCGGATTTCCCCGCTGCGTCGAGGATCAGATCTTGCCCAGATGCTTCGGCCAGAATGCCTGATGAACGGCGGCCGCTTCTTCCTCGATATGCGGGCCGATCACCGTGACAACACGCGCGCCGGTTTCCAGGATCGCCCGGCTTGGTACATCGAGGCCGATCCCGGCAATCTCGCCGAGCCGCGCTTCAGAGCAGGCGAAGACCATCCGGGCGATACCCGACCAGTAGATCGCGCCCGAACACATGGCGCAGGGTTCAGTGCTTGTATAAAGCGTGCAATCGGCGAGCGCCTCGGCGTTATAGTGCTGCGCTGCCAGCTTGATCAGGTTCAGCTCGGCATGATTGGTCATGTCGCGGCCGGTGAAGACGCTGTTCTCGGCCCTGAGGATGACCTTGCCATCCTTGACCAGCAACGAGCCGAACGGCTCGTCCCCATTTGTCACCGCGGATTTCGACAGCGCGATCGCCTCGCGCAAAAACGGCTCATGATCTTCCATCAGGCAGTCCCCCAAAGGCTGAAGCCGGCCGATCTTAGCGCGGATCGATGAGTTCTCGAAACGCCGGTGTCTGTCTCACGCAACCTAAGCGCAACAGGCAGGCGCAAGCTAATCTCCGTACCAACTATGCCCCAAGTGGCGGATCTCCCGAAAACGGGTGCCGAGTCGATAGAGGCTGGCATCCGATCGTGCGGGCGGCGCCTTCGTAGAGTGCGTCAGGTTCAATTCGATAAAGCAGGGCTGGTTGAATGAAGATGGAGTTTATGTCGTCCTATGAATACAGCCAGGACGAGAATGTGTGGCGCCGCCCGGGCAATAGCCGGCCTTTTTCCTATTCCGATGGCGATGAAATAGAGGCGCGTCTTTACAATACCATCCGCAATGCGCGCGACCGGTCGATCTTCTCGTCCGAGATCCAGAATGCGGTAAGTGACTGGGCCTCGCTCTATCATCTGAGCTCCGAGCGCGCCAATCTGCTGCGCCCGATAATGAAGCACATTCAGGGCCCGGTTCTGGAGATCGGAGCCGGTTGCGGCGCCGTCACCCGCTTCTTGGGCGAATCCGGTCTTGAGGTGGTCGCGCTCGAAGGCAGCCCCCGCCGGGCCTCGATTGCCGCCGAGCGCTGCCGCGGTCTCGACAATGTCAGCGTCGTCGTCGATCCCTTCCAGGATTTTGCCTCGGACCGCAAATTCAAGACCGTGACGCTGATCGGCGTCCTGGAATATGCCCGCGTCTTCTTCTCGAAGGAGCAGGGGCGCGATCCCGTCGATCTCATGCTCGAACATGCGGCCCGCTATCTCGAGCCCAATGGCGTGTTGATCGTCGCCATCGAAAACCAGCTCGGCCTGAAATATTTCGCCGGTTTCCCGGAAGATCATCTCGGCGAGCCGATGCTCGGCATCGAAGATCGCTACATGTCGCGCGGCGTCGTCACCTTCGGCAAGGCGGAGCTCGGCAAGCGCATCGGCCGCGCCGGTTTCAAGCATCAGGAATGGTGGTATCCCTATCCGGATTACAAGCTGCCGGTTTCCGTTCTCAGGGACGATGCCTTCGTTGCCGATATGCCGGCGGATTTCTCCGGCCTCATCAGCGCGGCAGGCAAGGCCGACGCGCAGACGCCGGCGGTCAAGACATTCACGACGGATTTTGCCTGGAGCGCGGTGGTCCGCAACGGTCTGGCCGGCGAACTGGCGAACTCGTTTCTAGTCGTCTCCTCTGCCAGCGAAATCGCCGAAGATGGCGTCTTCGGCTATCACTACGGCCTGCCGCGGGCGCCGCAATACCGCACGGTCGTCGAGTTCGGCAAGGACGGCGAGGGCTATTATGGCGATCGCAAGAGGCTGCTGGCCGAGGGCGGGGCGCCTGCCGATGCCAGGTTCGCGGTCCAGCTGAAGCGCGAGCCGCTGATTGCCGGACGGCGGTGGAAGGACGAGCTGCAATATATCGTCGGGCGCAACAACTGGCCGCTGTCAGACCTCGAAAGCTGGACGCAGGTCTGGTGGGATGCGGTGAAGGAAGAGGCGGGCCTGGCGCGCAATGCGCGGCTGAATGCGAGCGCGCCGGTCTCCGGGGCCTTGCTGGATGCCACGCCCCGCAACATGATGTTCGATGGCGAGGCGATCCGCTTCGTCAATCTCGGATGGGTTGCGGGCGAGACGATCGAGCTCGGCTATCTGCTGTTCCGCGGCCTCTATGATGCCCTCTCGGCGCTGACCTTCTGCGAGAAGCCGCAGCCTGCGCTGAAGATGGATATCCGCCAGTTCCTGGCGATCGCCACGCGCGCCGCCGGCATGCCGCTGTCGGACGACAGCTTCGTCGGGTACCTCGCGCTGGAAGAAGCCTTCCAGGCGGAAATAACAGGCCGCCGCGTCAAGCTGGATGCCGCCGCACTCCTCGGCAAGGTCATCCCGCCGCGGCAAAACGCCTACGATCTCCTCCGAAACGGCGGCAGCATCATCGAGGCGAAGGACCGGGAAATCGCAAGGTTGCTGGCGCTCGTCGATGCGCAGCGGGCAGTACCCCTCGGCGGCGTACAGATTGCGCAGCCCGGCAAATCGGCCAAGGTCGCCTATTCGATCGCGGTCGACAATCATCCGAAATTCGTGTTCCAGGCCTATTACTGCGCCAAGTCGCTCGTCGAGTTTGCCGGTGCCAAGCCTGCCGATATCCATGTGCAGTTCACGCCGAGCGTTTCGGACGATCTGGTGCTGATCTTCTCGGAAAAGGGATATCGCACGCATCGCCTCGAAGCCTTCGGCGACAAGAAATACTGCAACAAGATCTCGCAGCTCGATCCGTTCGGCCAGGAGGATTTCGACTATCTCGTGCTGCTCGACGCCGACACGATGGCGCTCGGCGATCTCTCGGAGCTCGCGACCGGAACGGCGCTGAAGGCGAAGGTCGTCGATACGCCCAATCCGCCGATCCCGGTTCTGCTCGAAGTGGCCCGTGCCGCACAGCTGCAGTCGGTCGGCCCGAAGCTGCCGGCCGATAACGGCACGGACGAAACCTTCCGGGGCAATTGCAACGGCGGCGTCTATGTCATTCCGAAGCCGCTTCTTGCTACCGTCCGGACCGAGTGGCGCAAATGGGCGCTGTGGCTGCTTGCCAACCCGGAACCGCTGCAGCGCGCCGGCCGGTCGGAAAATGTCGATCAGGTGGCGATGTGGCTGACGATCACCGCCGGCAACCTTGCCTACGAGCCCCTGAGCTCGAACTACAATTACTACGGCCACGTTCCCGGCCACCACGGCTATGCCGAGCCCGGCAAGCCGATCAGGATCCTGCATTATCACGAGCACTGCGTGAACGATCAGGGCCTGCTCTCGCCGCGCTGCGACATGAACCCGGTGGTGCATGACGCCTTCACCAAGGCGAACACGCTGATCCGCGCCGAATTCCGCAACGACCTGTTCTGGAACCTTCGCTACAAGGTCAATCCGCAGCGCGGCTCCGGCGTCGGCTCGCGCGGCGAAAACCTGATCTACAAGCGCAAGCTGCTGATCGACAACGGCGTCGAACAGCTCGGCAGCGTTCTCGATATCGGCTCGGGCGATCTTGAGGTGGTCAAGGCGCTCGATATCAAGACCTATCTCGGCCTCGACCGCTCGCAGGAGGCGATCGATATCGCCAAGGCGTCTAAGCCGGAATGGGGCTTCCAGGTCTTCGACCTCAAGCGCCATGCCGACACCGTCCCGCTGCACGACGTGGTGATCTGCATGGAAGTGCTGATCCACCAGGGTGACCCGGAGGTCTACCGCGCACTCGTCGAATTCGCCGCATCGCGCACCGCCAAGCGCCTGATCATCTCCGGCTACGAAGTGCGCCACGGCCACGTCGACAGCAACTACCTCGTCTTCTTCCACGAGCGCCTCTCGGAGACGCTGCGGAAGACCGGCCGTTTCAGGACGATCGAGCTCGCCGGGAACCACACGGATGTGGCGGTGTTCCGGTGTGATGTTTGAGGTTTGGTGAGGGATGAGATGGAAGCGGCGCCGGGAGTAGGGCGCCGTTTTTGATTTTGCGCGGAGCAAATGCTCGCCGGAGCAGGCGTCAGGCCGTCATCTGAAAGACGGACGAACTATCCTGCAACGCCTCACGGGCGGCTAGAATGGCGGGCAGCGCCTCTTCAAAGGCGCGAACGCATTGCGGATCGAACTGCGTGCCTGATTTCTCGCGGATATGGTCGACGGCCTGGCTCACCGGCCATGCTTCCTTGTAGGGCCGTGCGGATGTCAGCGCATCGAAATTGTCGGCGACAGCCACGATCCGTCCCGATATCGGAATTTCGCGGCCGGCGAGGCGGCGCGGATAGCCTTGACCGTCCCACCTTTCGTGATGGCTTGCGGCGATGGTTGCGGCCAGTTGGAGAAGGCTGGATTTTGACTCGCGCAGGATGTCGCAGCCGAGAAGCGTGTGCTTCTGCATGGCCGCGAACTCTTGTTCTGTGAGCTTACCCTTTTTCAACAGAACCGCATCCGGGATGCCGACCTTGCCGATATCGTGCATGGGGGCAGCAAGGCGGATGTCGGAGCATTCTTCGGCAGGAAGGCCGAGCGCGCGGGCGATGAGCTGCGAATATTCGCCGACGCGCTTCGTGTGAAGACCTGTCTCTGCATCCTTGAAGCTGGCCGCGATCGAAAGGCGATCAATGATCTCCTCCTCGCGCTCACGGATTTCGCAGGTTGCCTTCTCGACCTCTTCGCGCAGCCATTCCGCCTTGTCGGCCAGCTTGTTGCGCGCATCGACAAGGGCGATGAGGTTTTTCATTCGCGCCTGGAATTCGAGCGGGTTGACCGGCTTGTTCAGGAAATCGATCGAACCGGCATCGAGACAGGCCATGCGGGTCGCCATGTCGGTATCGGCAGTGATCATGACCACCGGCTTGCCCTTGTAGCGCTCGAACATCTCGATCTCGCGCAACAGCTCAACGCCGTTGTAGCCCGGCATCTGATAGTCGATCACCGCGATATCGTATTCCAGCTTCGGCATTGCTGCGAGGACATCGGAAGGGTCCAGAAACGGTACCGGTTCGCAGGATGGAAGCTTCGCAACCAGTTTTGTCAGCAGCATAAGATTGGTTTGATTGTCGTCGACAAGAAGGATCCGCATCATTGCTCCTTATGCGGCATAGGATTGCCGCCGTGTGTCCACCGCCCGCTTGATGTCGAGCAGCTCATTCGTATCAACTGGGACTTCCCGCAGCCGCTGGGCACGGTCGGCGATGTCCTGAAGGCCGACATTGCTGGCTGCGCCTTTCAGGCTGTGAAGCATCCGGTCCAGAGACCTGGCATCGCCATCCTTCAGTGCGAGCGACAGTTCGCCGAGAATGCAAGCCGCATCCGAAAAGAAGCTGTCCAGAAGTTCGGCAAAGCCGTCTTCTCCGAGGACATCCGTCAGCTCTTTCTGCCGCAGGTTGATGTCGCTCGCATCGTCCACGGGGGGACGCAGCGCCGCCACGTCGCCCGTCTTCTGTTGCGCGATCACCGCGGCAAGCTGTGCCAGTGTCAGCGGCTTTGATTGAAAGTCCGACATCCCGGCTTCCACGCAGAGGCGGCGATCGTCATCAGACGCATTCGCCGTCATGGCGACAATCGGAACGGTGCAGGCCGGAGCGCTCATCTGCCTGATCTGCAGCGTCGCTTCGATCCCGTCCATGTTCGGCATCTGCATATCCATCAGCACGAGATCGAATGCCTGTTCCGACATTGCCTTCACGGCTTCGAGGCCATCGTTTGCAACGACGAAATCCTGGTGCAGATGGCGAAGAAATCCGGCGGCGACCTGCTGGTTGACGGCGTTATCCTCGACAAGCAGAACCCGCAGGCGTGGCAGATCATCGATGCCGATGCTGCATGACCGGCTGGCGGTCGCCCGTTCCGGGCCCCGGGCGACCGGTTCTGCGGGGATTTCGAACCAGAAGGTGCTGCCTTCATTGCGGACGCTCGTGACCCCTATGGTGCCGCCCAAAGCGTCGATGATCTCCTTGCAGATCGTCAGGCCGAGGCCGGTTCCCCCGTATTTCCGGCCGATTGTCGCATCGACCTGGGAGAATGGCTTGAAGAGCTTTTCCTGTCCTGCCGCATCGATGCCGATTCCTGTATCGCTGACAGCGAGCCGGATCACCGGTGCGCCATCCGCCATGCCCTTGGTCATCTTGAGGACGACGGCGCCGCCGGAGGTAAACTTGACCGCGTTGCTGAGCAGATTGAGCACGACCTGACGAATGCGCGTGGCATCGGTCACGATCAAGTCCGCTTCGTCGAAATCGTCGATGTCGGCAACAAGCGTATCGCCGTTTTCGGCAGCGCGATCCTGCATCATCTCAACTGCGCTCGTAATCACCTCGACAATGTTTGCCGGTGCCAGACTGACATCGATGCGGCCGCTTTCCATCTTGGCGAAATCAAGGATCTCGTTCAGGATCTCAAGCAGGGCTTCGCCAGACCGGCGGATCGTCTGCACGCCGGCTTTGGTTCGTTCCAGAAGGCCGCCAAGCTCCAGCAGTTCGGCAGTGCCGAGAATCGCATTCAGCGGCGTGCGGACTTCATGGCCCATGGTCGCCATGAACTGCGATTTGGCGCGATTGCCGGCTTCAGCGCTGGAATAGGCCTCACGCAGCTCCCGCACCAATCCCTCGAAAACAAGGCCTGCCGAGCGAACCGACTTGAGCTGGCGCCGAAGGCTGAACACGAGAAAGCCGACACTGGCGGCAAGCACCACGGTCAGCCCGCCTGTCTTGAGCTGCAGCATTTGCAGCGCGTCTCGTGCCTCGGCACGGTCGGTGCTCACCTTGTTGTTGACCTGGGTGAGCAGCGCTTCCGTGTTCTTCACAAGCGGCGCCATGTCGTCGGCAAAATGCTGGAGCCGGTCCCTGTCGACGTCGGCTCCTTTTGCCAGCGCGTCGAACCATGACGCTTCGGACATGACCAGCGGCTCGATTTTCTTGACGATCTCCTCAAGTTGAGGGTCCTCTGAAAGCCGCAGGTCAAAATTCGCCCGCTTCAGGATGCTCATGCGCGAGTATAGAATGTCGTATCGGGTGGAAAGCGCCTTGGCGGCTTTCAACGAAAAGTCGCCGGTTGCAAGCATGATGTCCGCTTCCTCATTCAGGCGGCGTGCTTCCCGGTCGAGCTGATAGACCGACCAGAGCGCGTTCTCGCGCACGCCATCCTGAAGAGCTTCGTATCGTTGATAGATACCCGACATCAGATAGATGAGCCCGATCAAAAGAACGGTCGCGAAGGCCTGGAGCAGTGCCGTCGCCTTGCTGACCTTCCTGATCACGTCACCGTTTGCGCGGGCGCCGTCGGGCATCACTTCACCTCGATCGCCTTGATCTGCCACACTGAACGCGAGAAGTATTTCTCGTTATAGAGCGAGCCGTCCTTGTCGAAGGGATAGACCAGGAAGACGGGCCCCTTGTCACGAACTGACATGACCTGGCCGTCCATGCGCGTCGCCAGCATCGTGTCGAGCTTCGTGGCATCGTCAAAAGGTACGTCCGCAGCGTAGTCGTTCAGCGCCACCAGCTTGAGATCGGAGCCATGCGCACCTGCGGCGTCGAGGACTGCGCGGAAAAGCGGCCCCGAGAATTCGACCTTGCCGGTTGTCCAGGGCGTCTCCATGCTGCCCGAGCGGCCTTGCAGCGCCTCTAGCATCTGCAGGTCGAACTGCGCGGTACCATCGACATTGGGATGATCGAGCTTTCCGGTGATCGTCAGGATGACATCCCCCTTGGGAGCATCCAGCGCGAATGAAGGCATAGGAAGGAGGGCGACGGCGGCGAATGCCACCGAAGTGAGAAGCTGACGCATGTAAACACCTTGAAAAATCAGCGGCTTTTGGCGCTGGATGTCACGACGGCATGCCTGAAAGGCGGCGTCCGATGGCTGCAACCCGCGCGATGCGTAGCAGGACATAGCCGACATCATGTCGGCCTAGGCAGTGATGCCCGGACACCCCAAAACTAGGGGTCATTCCCTCACATTTCGTAAATCTGATAAAGCAAAGTCTAAACAGGACCCCATTTCTGGGGTGCGAAGGAAAAACATCGTTAAGAATAGGCTCAGCCTTAAGGTGAACGAAAAGTGTGAGCGCCGGATAGCGCTCTTCCACGCGGGCCGTGCGGACCGTTTGGCAGCCTATGAATTGCGGAAATGCCTCAGGCAATAAGGCGGCGCCGGATCGCTTCGGCAATGGCCTGCGTCCTGTTGGCGGCACCGAGCTTCTTGGCGGCAGACTTTATATAGCTGTTGACGGTCTCCAGCTGATAACCGGTCGCCCTGCCGATGCCTTCACTCGTCAAGCCAAGGCTCGCCTGAGACAGGCATGCCATCTCTCCCTTGGAAAGACGCATCTGCTCTGCGGCATAGCGCTCCATCAATGGCTTGGTAAATGCCGTATGGACCGCTTCGGAGACGAATTCGAGAAAACCGAGCTCGTCGTCATCGAAGGGCGTCTGGCGCGTGTAGCCGACGGCTCCGTATACGGTGTCATCGCGGAAAATCGGTACGATCGTGCGATTGTGCACGCCGAACGTCCGCTGCAGGTAAAGAAGCCGTTGCGGGACCTCGCAATGCGCGTAGACCTCGCTCTCGACGACCACCTTTGTCGATGACTTTGCCGCAAGCACAAAGGGATCGATCTGCGGGATCTTGTCGCCCATATATGCCTCGATGAAGGCCGGCGGCAAATCGGTATCGATGGAGAACCCCTGTCCGAAGCGATAGTGATCCACATCGAGACCGGAGATGAAAATGAAGTCGAAGGGAACGGCCTTGCGCAGCCTGTCTATCGTGTCGTTCTGGCCGAAATACCGATGCTTGGGGACCGACCTCAGATCGATATAGTCGTCCAGCGCATCTGGCGAGAGAACGGAGAGGGCGCTCACGGGCATTGCGAAGCACTCGATAGTTGCGGGGTCGATCCCAGTTATGGCTTTTGAGTATTAACTGAAGCTTAACAACAGATTTGGCGGACGTGTGTCCGCGGGAGTCGGAAGTTTCTGGAAGATATGGCGCACCCGACAGGATTCGAACCTGTGACCTTTGGAATCGGAATCCAACACTCTATCCAGCTGAGCTACGGGTGCATGCCGTGGCGGTTTGAATCGCCTGTCCGATGTGGTGGTTCTTAGCCTAGCTTTCGGCGCTCTTCAATCGCCAAATAGCGAATTAGCGAAATCGGTGGCAATGGCTGGTGGTGTCACCGGAATTCGGATGAAAAGCCCGCCGTTGTCTGGAGCGGCGGGCTTTCCGTTGTCGTGATGCCTCAGACCTGCATGGCGCCGGGGCCTGGGATGGCTTTCGGCGGCACCTTGCCGAGGATGATCATGCCGAGCACTTCGTCCTTGGTAACGTCCTCGGTGCGGGCGTGGCCCACCACCTGGCCGTTCTTCATCACCGAGACGCGATCGGCGAGGTCGAAGACGTCGTGGATGTCGTGGCTGATCAGGAAGATGCCGATGCCTTCCTTCTTCAGCTGCTTAATCAGCTCGCCGACCTGCGCCGTTTCCTGGGGGCCGAGGGCGGCCGTCGGCTCGTCCATGATCAGGATGCGGGCGTTGAACAGGATGGCGCGGGCGATCGCCACCGACTGGCGCTGACCGCCCGAAAGCGCTTTCACCGGCTCCTTGAAGCGGCGGAAGTTGGGGTTGAGGCGCCCCATCACCTCGCGGGCCGAGGCCTCCATGGCGACGTCGTCCAGCGTGCCCCACTTGGTGCGGATTTCGCGGCCGAGATAGAGGTTTGCGGCGGCGTCGACATTATCGGCGACGGCGAGCGTCTGGTAGATCGTCTCGATGCCGTATTTCTTGGCATCGCGCGGATTGCGGATGTCGACAGGTTCGCCATTGATCAGGATCTCGCCGCTGTCGCGCTTATAGGCGCCGGAAAGAATCTTGATCAGCGTCGACTTGCCGGCGCCGTTATGGCCGAGAAGGGCGACAACTTCGCCGGGGTAGAGATCGACGGAGGCATTGTCGACCGCGTGAATACCGCCGAAGGAGATCGAGATATTCTTGAGTTCCACAAGGGGAGTGCGTTGTTCAGTCATGGATCGTACTCCTCTTACTTGGCACGCGAGCGATAGACCGTGTCGAGCCAGACGGCAACGACGAGGACGGCTCCGACCACAACGTTCTGGATGGGGGTATCCACATTGGCGAGGCCCATGCCCGACTGCAGCGATTGCATGACGAGCGCGCCGAGCATGGCGCCGGCGATCGTGCCGGTACCGCCTGCGAGCGACGTGCCGCCGATGACGGCTGCGGCGATCGTGTAGAGCTCGTAGGTCGTGCCCTGCGAGTTGGCGGCCGCGTTGAGGCGGGCGGTCGAGATCGCCGCGGCGACGGCTGCGAGGAAGCCCATCAGCGCGAAGATCTTGACGGTGACCCAGCGGGTCTTGATGCCGGCAAGTTCGGCCGCCTCCGGGTTGCCACCGATGGCGAAGACATAGCGGCCGAAGCGCAGGCGGGTGGCGATAAAGGTCATGACGATGCCGACGAGAACGGCGATCAGCACCGGTACGGCGATGCCGTAGGAGATGAACAGACCGGTTTCGGGCCAGGCGATGGCGTTGGCCTCGGCATATTTCTTGGCGATGGCGACCGGCCAGTAATAGATGGTCGAGACCCAGATGGCGCCGAGCACGAGAGCGCAGCCGAGCACGGCCAGGAAATATTCGGCCCAGAGCGGACGGCGCGGGAAGTTGAAGCGCTTGCGCTGGTGGCGCGAGCCGATGATGCCGAGAACGATCAGCACGCAGGCGACGAGCCCGATGATCCAGCTCCACGTGGCGCCGACGGCGCCCTCAGCGCCACCGCCCATGATGCGGAAGGTGGTGTCGAGCGGCGCGACCGTCTGGCCCGAGGTAACGTACCAGGCAAGGCCGCGCCAGGCGAGGAAGCCGCCGAGCGTGACGATGAAGGAGGGCACGCCCATGAAGGCGATGATGACGCCCTGGAAGAGGCCGATCAGCGTGCCGGCGATGAGGCCGGCGGCAAGGGTGATCACCCAGGTCCAGGAATTGTCGAAGCCGAGATATTGCGGCAGGAATTTTGCCTGGACGACGCCCATGATCATGGCGACGAGGCCGAGCATCGAGCCGATCGACAGGTCGATGTTGCGAGTGACGATGACGAGCACCATGCCCGTCGCGAGAACCGCGATCTCGGTCGTCTGGACCGAGAGGTTCCAGAGGTTGCGGGGGGTGAGGAACAGCCCGCCGGTATAGAGGTGGAAGCCGATCCAGATGACCAGCAGCGCCGCGACCATGCCGAGCAGACGGGTGTCGATCTCGGTGGCGCGCAGGAAGCGCGTGAAAGCGTTAGCGTCAGCCGTGCGCGGGTTGCTGGATGACGATTGGGTGAGGTCTGCCATGGGTTTGCCGTTTCCCCCATTGTTTGGGCGCAGGCCGGATGCCCGAAAAATCCGGTTTGCTGCCCTGTTCTTCAAATCGATCATCGCGAGGCTTCCGAAATAGGCGTTCAAGGCACGGCGCTATTTTGGCAGGGAATGAAAAGCGTTCGCGGTGCTGGCGAGGCGGAGAGCCGTGTTCTTTTGCTCATCCGCATCCGGCGCCGCAGCGTGGCCGCTGCGGCGCCGGCATGTCGGTTGCCCGTCGAGGATTAGTCGCAGGCCTTGACGCTGCCGGCCTTGACGCCCTGGCAAGCTTCAGCCTTGGAGATCCAGCCGGCGTCGATGACGACGTTCAGGTTTTCCTTGGTGATGGCGAGCGGCTTCAGGAAGATCGACTGCATCTTCACCTTCTTCGGACCGCCGTCGAAGGTGGTGACGCCGTCGACCTTGTCCATGGTAGTGCCGCCTGCGAGCTGCAGGGCGATTTCAGCAGCGCGCTTGCCGAGTTCACGCGAGTCCTTCCAGACGGAAACCGTCTGGGTGCCGAGCGCGATGCGGTTCAGAGCGGCCTTGTCGGCGTCCTGGCCGGAAACCGGAACGGAGCCAGCCATGCCCTGTGCGTCGAGAGCAGCCACTGCGCCGCCAGCCGTACCGTCGTTGGAAGCAACGACTGCGTCGACCTTGTTGTTGTTGGCGGTCAGGAACTGTTCCATGTTGCGCTGCGCGTTCTGCGGCAGCCAGCCGTCGGTATAGGCTTCGCCGACATTCTTGATCTTGCCGGCGTCGATTGCAGCCTTCAGAACTTCCATCTGGCCCGAGAAGAGGAAGTCAGCATTCGGGTCGGAAGACGAGCCCTTGATGAAGACGTAGTTGCCTTCCGGCTTGACCTTGAAGACGCCTTCAGCCTGGAGGCGGCCGACTTCCTTGTTGTCGAAGGTGATGTAGAAGGCAGCAGGATTTTCGATCAGGCGGTCGTAGCCGACGACCGGAATGCCTTCAGCCGCAGCCTTTTCGATGGCCGGGCCGATTGCGTCGGAGTCCTGAGCCAGAACGATGAGGGCGTTTGCGCCCTGCGAGATCAGCGATTCGACGTCGGTCAGCTGCTTGGCGGCCGAAGACTGCGCGTCAGCGGAGATGTACTTCGCGCCAGCGGCTTCGAGTGCCTTCTTGATTGCGGCTTCGTCGGTCTTCCAACGCTCTTCCTGGAAGTTCGACCAGGACACGCCAACGACGAGGTCGGCGGCCATTGCAGCCGTCTGCATGGAAACGAGGATGGCGGCGCCCGCCATCAGCTTCATAATAGATTTCATAACTATCCTCCCAAGTGATGAGCGGCCAGCCCCAGCCAGTGGTTTCCTCCGGCCGCCGCGGATCGCTGTCCAGAAAACTAATTATTTTCTCGACAGTCGAGAAATTTAGTGTCAGAGATTTTTTCAACTGTCAACAGGCCACTACCGGCAGAATCGTCCGACACTCAGAAGTTGTTGGAGATGGCTTGTGAAACGAGGGCGGAAGCGGGGGAAGGGCGGCATTCATGCTGGCCAAATCGAGCACAGAGTCTGTGCGGCAAAGGAATAGCGGGCTTGTTCTCGCGGCCCTTCGCCGCCACGGCGCGCTCGCGCATACCGAGATTTCCGATTATACGCAGCTCTCCTCCGCCACCGTCTCGGCGATCACCGCCGATCTTGAAAAATCCGAGATCATCGAGCGCTCCGAACAGCAGGCGGCGAGCGGGCGCGGGCGTCCGCGCGTGCTGTTTCGCCCGCGCCGCGACTGCGGCTATCTGATCGTCGTCATCATCTCATCGGACGCCGTGCAATATTCGCTGGTCGATTATGCCGGCAAGCTGATCGACCGGTTCAGCGAGGGGCGCTCGCACGATCCGGCGGGGGCGCCCGCCTTCGCCGCTGCGGTCAAGGAGGGGCTGGAGCGCATCCTGCAGCGCTCGCGCATTTCGCAGGAGCGGGTGCTGTTGATCTCGATCAGCAGCAAGGGGCTCGTCAATGCCGCCGAACCCGTGCTGCTCTGGTCGCCGATCTTCGGCACGGACCGGATCGATTTCGAATCGCTGCTGCGGCCGGAATGGCAGGCGCGCGTCATTCTCGACAATGAAACGCTGCTGGTCGCCGCCGCACTCGGCGCCCATGAGGAGAATGTGAAGGGCGCCGATTTCCGCTCGCTTGCGGCGCTGTCGCTCGGCCACAGCATCGGGCTCGGCATCGTCCGGCGCGGCGCGAATGGCGGCCACGAGACCTCGGCGCCGAATTTCGGCCATATGCTGCACACGCCGAATGGCGGGCTTTGTCGATGCGGGACAAAGGGATGCATCGAGGCCTATGCGGGCTTCTATGCGATCCTCAGAACCGCTTTCGAAGTGCCGCTCGATACCATCCCTGCCAAATTCGTCCCCGTCAGCGAACTCGACAAGATTGCGGCCCGCGCCCGCCAGGGTCACCGCATGTCTGCCTTCGCCTTCCGCCAGGCGGGGCTGGCGCTCGGCAACGGGTTGTCGCGCATGCTCAGCATGACCGAACGCATGCCGGTGGCGATCACCGGTCCCGGCACGCGCTATTACGATCTGCTGCGGCAGGGGATCGAGGAGGGGCTCGGCCAATCGCATCTGGTGCGCCTGGAGGGCATGCCGGAACTGCGCGTCGTCGCCGACGAGCAGAACCTCGTCTTCGAGGGACACCTGAACCGGGCGCTGGCGCTGCTCGACGAGGATATTCTCGGTGGCGGCAGCCAGGTGGGGCTGGAGCGTTCGGCCTAAGCGCTGCCGCTGCCCGCAAGCAGCAGAAGCTGATCGCTTTCCCTGTCGACACCTTCCGTGAGACGTGCTGCGGCAATGAGCGGCAGCCATGCGAGTATCTCACCGGCAGGATGGCCGCTCTGACTGGCATAGGTTTCAAGATAGATGTCGGCCGCCTCCGGCACGGCATGCAGCATCAGCAGATAACTGCGGCAGGCGTCGGCGAGCGGATCTCCGCAGCAGGCATCGAGCCAGTCGAGGATGATCGCCTGGTCCCCGGCGCCGTGGATATTCCACGGATGGAAATCGCCATGGCAGACGCGGTCCTGTTCTGAACGAGCCGCAAGCTGCCGCAGCAGTGTTTCCCGCAGCGCGCTTCCAATCTCCGGTGCCTTCCGGATGTTCGCGGTCAGTCTGTCTTTTAGCGATGCTAGCCCGGTCCCCGGCACGGCGTGCAGGCGAAGTTGCAGCTGCACCATTTCCGCCAGGACCGGCTGAAGGCCCTCCGTCTTGATCCGGGTGCCAAAGGATGCGCCCGGTGCGCGGTCCATCACGATACCCCAGCGCCCGTCATGTCTGCCGGCAGCATAGACATGGGGTGCGGGGAGGCCGAGGCGTTCGACGACCGCGAGATTTGCGGCCTCGCGAAAGGCGGGCGCTTTTACGCCCGGCGATTTGTAGAGCTTCAGGGCGAGGGCGCCATAAGCATGGACGTCGGCTTCCTTGCCTGATCCCAATAAGGCGCCAATCTCGTTCATGTCCGGCTCCGGATCGTTCCTCTCCATTCAAGCATAAACGCAAATTCTTTGCTGCTGCCGCGAATTGAATCGGGCGCCAGGGCGTAAAATCATCAATTGCTTATATTTTGTGCTGGCCCTGGCGATTGAAACTTTCGCGCTTCGTGCCATCCTTGCTTAAATGCCCAGTTTTTCGGCGCTTTTCGGCGTTGCAGACGATTTTACAAATCTTCCCTGCGAACTGTGCATGGTTCTTGCATTGCTATTTGCGTTGTATTCAAATGAACAAAAAAGGGGAGCCACACCTTTGGCATTTGATGAAATGATCACCGGGGGCGAAAGTCCGCGTCAGCCATACGAGAAATATTTCGAGTGGTACAATGCCCAGGACAGGGCGCATCTGATTGGAAAATCCCGCGACGCGGAAAACATCTTCCGAAAAACCGGCATCACCTTCGCGGTCTACGGGCATGCCGACTCCTCCGAAAAGCTCATCCCCTTCGACATTATCCCGCGCATCATCTCCGGCCGTGAGTGGCGCAAGCTCGCCCAGGGCATCGAGCAGCGCGTCATCGCGCTCAACGCCTTCCTCGACGATATCTACCACAAGCAGGAGATCATCCGGGCAGGGCGCATTCCGCGCGAGCTGATCGAGAACAACGTCGCCTTCCTCTCGGAAATGATCGGCTTCCGGCCGCCGGGCGGCGTCTATACCCATATTGTCGGCACCGACATCGTGCGCACCGGCGAAGACCAGTTCTACGTGCTCGAGGACAATGCCCGCACCCCTTCCGGCGTCTCCTACATGCTGGAGAACCGGGAAACGATGATGCAGATGTTCCCGGAGCTGTTCCACGAGAACAAGGTGCAGCGCGTCGAGGATTATCCCTATCTGCTGCGTCAGTCGCTGGCTTCGCTTGCGCCTCCCGGCTGCAAGGGCAAGCCGCGTGTCGCCGTCCTGACGCCGGGTATCTACAACTCCGCCTATTACGAGCATTCGTTCCTGGCCGATACGATGGGCGTCGAGCTCGTCGAGGGTTCGGATCTGCGCGTCATCGACGGCAAGGTGAAGATGCGCACCACCCGCGGCTACGAGGCGATCGACGTTCTCTACCGCCGCGTCGACGACGATTTCCTCGATCCGCTGACCTTCCGTCCGGATTCGGCGCTCGGCATACCGGGGATCATGGACGTCTATCGCTCGGGCAATATCACCATCGCCAACGCGCCGGGCACCGGCATCTGCGACGACAAGGCGATCTATTCCTACATGCCCGAGATCGTCGAGTTCTATACCGGCCGCAAGTCGATCCTCGAGAACGTGCCGACCTGGCGCTGTTCGGAACCGTCGAGCCTGAAATATGTGCTCGAGCATATCGAGGAGCTCGTCATCAAGGAGGTGCACGGCTCCGGTGGCTACGGCATGCTGGTGGGGCCGACGGCCTCCAAGAAGGAGAGGGCGGATTTCGCCGAGAAGCTGAAGGCGCGGCCGAACAATTATATCGCCCAGCCGACGCTGTCGCTCTCGACCGTGCCGATCCTCGTCAACAAGGGGATTGCGCCGCGCCATGTCGACCTGCGCCCCTATGTGCTGGTTTCCGACAAGGTACAGATCATTCCGGGCGGGCTGACCCGCGTGGCGCTGAAGCAGGGCTCGCTGGTGGTCAATTCCAGCCAGGGCGGCGGCACCAAAGACACCTGGGTATTGGAGGACTGATGCTCGGAAGAACTGCGAACGGACTCTACTGGATGTTCCGTTATATCGAGCGCGCCGAAAACATCGCGCGTCTCGTCGATGCCGGCCTGCGCATGTCGCTGACACGCAGCGGGACGGGGGACGATAACTGGGATGGCGTGCTGCAGAGCGCCGGCGTGCGCGAGGCCTATGACGAGGGCCATCAGAAGCTGACGAGCGCCGATGCGATCGACTACCTGCTGCGCGATCTCTCCAACCCGTCGAGCGTCATGTCCTGCATCGACAACGGCCGTAACAATGCCCGCATGGTGCGCACGGCGCTGACGCGCGAGACCTGGGAAGCGACCAACGAGTGCTGGATCGAGCTGAAGGCGCTGCTTTCGAAGCGGCTGAAGGCGGCGGAGCTGCCTGAGGTCATTGACGTCATCAAGCGGCGGGCGGGGCTGATCCGCGGCGCCTTCCACGGCTCGATGCTGCGCAACGAGCTCTACAACTTCGCCCGCATCGGCACCTTCATCGAACGCGCCGACAACACGGCGCGTATTCTCGACGTGAAATATTACGTGCTGCTGCCATCGGTCTCGCAGGTCGGATCGTCGGTCGATAACGTGCAGTGGGAATCGATCCTGCGCTCGGTATCGGCGCACCGTTCCTACAGCTGGGCCTATGACGACGAGTACCGGGCGGCGAATATCGCCGACTTCCTGATCCTCAACGGCCAGATGCCGCGCTCGCTTGCCTATTGCTACGAGAAGATCGTCAGCAATCTCGGCTATATCTCGCGCAGCTATGGCGGCGAGCGGCTTTCGGCGCATGACACGGCGGATGCGATCCGCGCCTCGCTGCATGCGCGGGCGATCAAGGACGTGATCGATCTGGGGCTGCACGAATTCCTGGAGGAATTCGTCAACCGCAACAACACGCTCAGCGTCGAAATCACCAACGGCTACCGGTTCTACGTATAAGCGGCGGATGAAGAGATGAGATTGAAGATCAGCCACATCACCGAATACCGCTATGACGAGCCGGCGCAGTTTTCGCTGCAGCGCCTGCGCCTGACGCCGCCGAGCGGTTTCGGCCAGGTGGTTGCCAACTGGTCGCTGCATGTCGAGGGTGCGACGCCCGAGGTCGAGTATGACGACCAGTTCGGCAATCACGTCAATCTCGTCTCGCTGGAAGGCGAGCAGCAGGTGACGCGCATCGTCGCGGAAGGGGAGGTCGAGACCGAGGACCGCAACGGCGTCACCGGTCCGCATACCGGCTTCTGCCCGCTCTGGCTCTTCCTGCGCGACACGCCGCGCACCAAGCCCGGCAAGCTGATCAAGGAGCTCATCAAGACCGTCAGCGGCGACAACGATCTCGCCCGCATGCACGCGCTCATGGCGGCGATCCACGAGACCGTCGATTACAAGCCGGGTACCAGCGACACGGAGACCACCGCCGAGCAGGCGATGGAGAAGAAAAGTGGGGTCTGCCAGGACCACGCCCATATCTTCGTCTCCGCTGCCCGCGCCATGCAGATCCCGGCGCGCTATGTCTCGGGCTATCTGATGATGGAAGAGAAGGTTGACCAGGCGGCAACACATGCTTGGGGCGAGGCGCATATCCCCGGCCTCGGCTGGGTCGGCTTCGATCCCGCCAACAAGATTTGCCCCGACGCTCGCTACGTCCGCACCGCCTCCGGTCTGTGCTATCGCGACGCCGCACCCGTCTCGGGAATGCGCATCGGCACGCCGGGCGAGAAGCTTTCGGTGGTGGTGAAGGTCGAAGATCAGGGGCAGGCACAGAGCCAAAGCCAGAGCTGATGTCACACGGATAGCGATCAAAATATATTAATCGCAATATAGTCTAATGTAATATCGCGCACCTGTGCTACAATCAACCTAGGAATGCAGTGGGCAACTGACCATGGGGAGAGTATCCATGTCAGCAATGCAGGCCTTTGCCGATCAATATTCTGAAAATCCGCAGAAGATCTGTGCGGGTGCTTTGCGCGCATGTGCCATGCCTGTCCGGGTCTTTGACCGAAGTTGTCGGCCCGACGGCATCGCGGATAGCGGCGGGACTGACCGGCCGCGCTAATCACAGTGCCAACATGCGATAATTCAACGGCTTGATCTTGCCGTTCCTGAAATGCGTGTCCGGTTTTTCAGCCGGTTGCCACGCCTGTTTCATCTGGGGGATCGCACCATGTTTGAGCGGAAAATCGTACAGATCATTGCATTCATGCTGGTTGCCGGCACTGCCGGATATGCGCAGGCGCAGAGCTTCGTGCGGCTGCTGCCGGAGGCGACCACACTCAGCGCCGAGGAAAACAACGAGCTGAAGGCGATCAAATCGCTGCCGACGACGGAATGGGCAAGGCTCGCTGAGGTTGATCCGGAACAGCTGAAAAAGGGCGGCGACGTTACCTTCGATCTCGGCGAGGGCCGGTCGCTTTCGCTGAGCGGCAACGACAAGGTCGCGGCCACGGCGCGCGATTTCGTCTGGTCGGGCGAAGAGAACGCGGCGAACCGCAGCAATGCGGAAAGTCCTGCCAATGCCGTCGTCACCGTCGACGGCAACGAGGTCTCGGCGACGATCCGGACCAATGAAGAGCTCTACAGCATCGAGCCGATCGGCGGCGGCGCGCATGTGATGATCAAGGTCGCCACCGATCGATTGCCGCCCGATCATACGGAGCGGCGGCTGCAGCGTCGCGGCGAGAAGCGCGAGATGCCGGGCCGCGAATTGCGCAGGGCCGACAGGGCGGTGGCGACGATCCGCGTGCTGGTTTTCTTCACGCCGAAGGCGAAGGCGCAGATCAGCAATATCGCGCTGTTTGCCAAGCAGGCGGTCAACGAGACGAACACCGCTTTTGCCAAGTCCTCGGTGAATGTCAGGGTCGAATTGGCCGATGCGCAGGTCGTGCAATATACCGAGACCGGCTCGCAGAAGCGGGACACGGCCCGCCTGACGGCGCGGCGGGACGGCTATATGGACGGCATCCATGCGATACGGGACCGGACCAAGGCTGATCTCGTGCTCCTAATCACCACCGACAGAGGCGAATGCGGCTGGTCGCAGCAGGTCTATGCCAATGCGGCCTCGGCCTTTGCATCGAACTATTTCGACTGTTCGATCAAGAACCTCTCGTTTGCCCATGAGATCGGCCACCTGCTCGGCGCCTGCCACAATGTCGAGGACAGCAGCGGCTGCCCGTTCGCCTATGGTCATGGCTACCGGAACGAGCCGCAGCGCAAGCAGAGCGTCATGGCCTATCCATGCCGGCGCGTCACCTGCGTGCGGCAGCCGCAATGGTCGCGTCCGCCGGACTGGGGCAATGCGCGCCGCGCCGATGTGGTCCGGCTGCTGAATGCGACGGCCGGCCGGGCCGCGGCATTCCGCTAGAGACGGAAGGATGGGCAATGGCGTTTGAAATGTCGCCACAGCAACCGGCGGGCAGCCCGCTGACATCAGGCGTGCTTGTGTTCTTGCTGACGGATGTCGAGGGATCGACCTATCGCTGGGAGGAATTCCCTGATGCGATGGGGGAGGCGCTTGAGCGGCATGACGCGATCCTGCGCGAGGCAATCCTTTCGCATGGCGGCCACGTGTTCAAGACGGTCGGCGATTCATTCCATGCCGTCTTTTCCGCGCCGGCCGCCGCCGTCTCTGCCGCCCTCCAGGCGCAGCGGGCGCTGAATGCGCAGGATTTCGGGGCGATCGAAGGCATGAATGTGCGCATGGCCGTGCATGCCGGACCGGTCGAGGTGCGCGGCGAGGATTGCTTCGGTCCCGGCATCAATCGCGCCTCGCGGCTGCTGCTCGTCGCCTATGGCGGGCAGGTGCTGGTGTCGGGCACCGTTGCCGACCTGTTGCAGGGGAGATTGCCCGAAGGGTCCAACCTTTTCGATCTCGGCCGTCACCGTTTCCGGGACTTGCAGGAGCCGGAGCAGGTCTTCCAGCTGGTTGCCGACGGCATCAGCGAGGCCTTTCCGCCGCTGCGCTCGCTCGGCGCCCGGGCTGATCGCCTGCCGCGGCCGCTGACATCGTTGATCGGGCGTGAGGCGGAGGCCGCCGAGCTGATCGGCCGGCTGGAGCGGGCGAGGCTGCTGACGCTGATCGGGTCCGGCGGGGCGGGCAAGACGCGGCTTGCGATCGATCTCGGCGCGCGGCTGGTGGAAGCCTATCCCGATGGCGTCTGGTTCGTGGAGCTTGGGCGGCTCGAGGATCCGCAGCTGGTGGCCGAGCAGATCTGCGGGACGATCGGCGTCGCCGTCCAGCATAACCGCACGGCCGTTGCGAGCGCCGTCGGCTTCATGCGCGAAAAGCAGGCGCTGCTGATCATCGACAATTGCGAGCATCTCGTCGATGCCTCGGCGGATGCTGTCGACGCCATCCTCTCCGGCTGTCCCTCGATGTCGGTCCTCGCGACATCGCGGGAGCCGTTGGGTGTCTCGGGCGAAAACCTGTTTCGCGTTCCAAGCCTCGCCGTGCCGCCACCGGAAGGGAGCACGGTCGACGAGGCGATGGCGTTTCCCTCCGTGCGGCTGTTCGTCGAACGCGCCGCGGCGGCTGCCGGAGACTTCGTGCTGACGGAGGCCAATCTGGAGGCGGTGATCAGCATCTGTCATCAGGTGGATGGCATTCCGCTGGCGATCGAGCTTGCGGTACCCAGGCTTCGGATCATGCGCCCGGAGGCGCTGGCGGCGGGCCTGCGCGACCGGTTTCACTCGCTGGCGCAGGGAACGCGCGGAGCGCCGCCGCGCCACCGCACACTGCAGACCCTGTTCGAGTGGAGCTACAATCTGCTCAGCGAGCAGGAGCAGACGCTGCTGCGGCGTCTCTCTGTTTTCGTCGGCGGATGGACGGTGGAATCGGCGGCGGCGGTCGTTTCCGGCGATCCGATCGATGACGACGATGTGCTGCAGCTCATCACCTCGCTTGCCGACAAGTCCCTCGTCGCTGCCGATTTCTCGACGGAGAACACCCGCTATTCGCTGCTGGAAACCACTCGCCAATATGCTTTCGCAAAGCTCTTCGAACTCGGCGAGAGGGGACGCCGGCGCCGGCTTGCCGAGTACATGACGCAATTCTACGCGCAGGCGAGCCGCGTCTGGCCGTCCATGCCAACCGAGCCATGGATGACGTCCTATCAGTCGGAGATCGACAATCTGCGCGCCTCGCTGGAATGGGCCTTCGGGCCGGAAGGCGACGCCGATATCGGCCGGGAACTGACAAGCGTCAGCCTGCGGATATGGGACGAGCTTTCGCTGCTGCCGGAGCGTGAGCGATGGTTTTCGCTCTCCGTCGGTTCGCTGCCCGACGACACCGCGGAGGATGTCGCGGCACGGCTGTGGCTCGGGCGGACATCCGTCAGTTCGCATGGCGACAAGTCGACATTCGATGCTGCGATCAAGGCGGCCGCGCATTTCCGCAATCTTGGTGATCAGCTGGGCTCGGGCGAGGCGCTGGCGCGGGCAGGGGCGGCGCTGCTGACGCCCAGCCAGCGTGAGGAAGCGCTGAGCTATCTCCAGGAAGCGCTGGAGCTGCTCGCGACTCTGCCGCCGACGAAGCCTCTTGCTGCCTGTCTGCGGTCGCGCGCGGTGGCGGCCTATTTCGAAGGTCATTTTGCCGAGGCGCGTACGTTGATCGACCGTTCCTCCGTGGTGGCCCGCCTGCTGGGCGACACGCAGGGCATTGTCAATGCGATGATCGCGCTTGCCGAGCTCGAGTTCGCCGAGGGTCATGTCGCGGCGGCGATCAGCACTGCGCGCCAGATGATCGATCACGAGGATTGCAACAGGCGCCAGCTGGCGCTCGGTTTCGGCAATCTGACGGCCTATCTGCTGGCTTCCGATCGGCTGCCGGAGGCGCGGCTCACGGCATTCAACGGGCTCCTGAAGGCGCGCTCGCTCGGCTGGCCGGCGGCGATCACGCGCATGGTCGAGCATCTGGCGCTGATCGTCGGCATCGAGGGCGATCTCGACCGCGCCGCGGTGCTGCTCGGCTATAGCGAGCATTTCTATGTGCTGGATACAGCAAGCCGGGAGATCACCGAGAGGGTCGGCTACGAGCGGCTCTGCGCCATCCTGGAAACCATGGCTCCGATCCGGCTGACGGAGCTCAAGGCGGAGGGGGCGGCACTGCCGGAGGCCGAGGTGGTGGAGTTTGCATTGAAATCCTAGGACCGGCCGGCATGCAGCCCGGCCTGACCTGACTGTCGCGTTCGATCACGGAGGGAGGGCTTGTGATGATCAACAGACGGGAATTCCTTGTCGCAGCGACCTGCGCGGTATCGATCGGCGGCAACGTCTTTGCTGCCGATATGCTGGCAGAGGCGCCTACGAATGCAGGTCCGAGAGTCTACGGCGCCGATTTCACCGGGCCGCTGCCGTCCAGCCTTTACCTGCGCGGCCGCTTGCCGCCGTCAGGCTCCGAGGAGGCGACGGCACGACGGATCATCAACGCCGCGCCGCGCTCGACGCCGCTTGCGGTCATGCGCTACTTCGCCAATCTTCGCGACGTCAACCGGGACGGCGAGGCCTATAATGCGGGATGGGCGAGCCGCTGGAACCCTGTCATCGTCGAGTTCTACCGTGCCACCGATGACGACCATAACGGCGACCGGACGCCGTGGTGTGCGGCCTTTCTGAACTGGTGCCTGGAGCGCTGCGGCTATGACGGCGGCACGCGCAGCACGGTCTCCGGCAGTTTCCGCAAGGCGGGCGGGCTGACGCGCAGCCCTTCGGTCGGCGACGTCGTCGTCTTCAAGCGGGGCAACACAGGCTGCCGCGGCCATGTTGCCCTCTATCTCGGCCGGAGCGGTAGCAATTACCGGGTCATCGGCGGCAATCAGACCGATATTCACGGTCATTCCTCGATCAATATCCGTGATGTGCCTTTCCCCGGTTCCGGGCTGGCGCTCCATTCCTTTCACCGGATTTCGGCCTTCCGTCCGGCGGTGTCGCCGCGGCCGAGCTGCTGATCACAACACCCACGAAAGCAAAAAGGCGACCCAAGGGCCGCCTTTCGCATTCGAGTTTCGCACTTCTCAGTGGCTGTCCTTGCCCACTGCGCTACCGCGACATCCCTTGAGGAAGTCGAGGTCAGCGCCGGTATCGGCGCCCTGGACGTGCTGCTGGTGCAGCCAGGCGTAGCCGGAGGTCGGCAGGTCGTGGTGCGGCTTCCATTCGGCAAGGCGCTTTGCCAGTTCCTCTTCGGAGATGTCGAGGTGCAGGCGGCGGTTCGGAACGTCGAGCTCGATGAAGTCGCCGTTCTTCACCACAGCCAGCGGACCGCCGACAGCGGCTTCCGGCGAGGTGTGGAGGACGACGGTGCCATAGGCGGTGCCGGACATGCGGGCATCCGAGATGCGCACCATGTCGGTGATGCCCTTCTTGAGTACCTTCGGCGGCAGACCCATGTTGCCGACTTCGGCCATACCAGGATAGCCCTTCGGACCACAGTTCTTCATGACCATGACGCAGGTCTCGTCGATGTCGAGATTGTCGTCGTTGATCTTCGCCTTGTAGTCGTCGATGTCTTCGAAGACGACGGCGCGGCCGCGGTGGACCATCAGATGCGGGGAGGCGGCCGACGGCTTCAGGACGGCGCCCTTCGGAGCGAGGTTGCCGCGAACGACGACGATGCCGCCGGATTGCGTCAGGGCCTTTTCAGCCGGGAGGATGACATCCTCGTTCCAGTTGACGACGTCCTTGACCTCGTCCCAGACGCTCTCGCCGGATACGGTCAGCGCATCCTTGTGCAGGAGGCCGGCTTCGCCGAGACGCTTCAGCACGACGGGCAGGCCGCCGGCATAGAAGAACTCTTCCATCAGATACTTGCCAGACGGCATCAGGTTGACGATCGTCGGAACGTCGCGGCCGCAACGGTCCCAGTCGTCGAGCGTCAGGTCGATGCCGACGCGGCCGGCCATAGCGAGAAGATGGATAACGGCATTGGTCGAGCCGCCGATCGCCGCGTTGGTGCGGATGGCGTTTTCGAAGGCCTGCTTGGTCATGATGTCGGAGGGCTTCAGGTCGTCCTTGACCATCTGCACGATGCGGCGGCCGGTCAGCTGCGCCATCACCTTGCGGCGGCTATCGACGCCCGGGATCGCGGCATTGCCGGAGAGAGCCATGCCGAGCGCTTCGGCCATGGAGGCCATGGTCGAGGCGGTGCCCATCGTGTTGCAGGTGCCCGACGAACGGCTCATCGAGGCCTCGGCCTCAAGGAATTCGGCCTGCGTCATCTCGCCGGCCTTCACCATTTCGGAGAACTTCCAGAGATGCGTGCCGGAGCCGACGCGCTCGCCGCGGAAATAGCCGTTCAGCATCGGACCGCCGGTGACGACGATCGAGGGCAGGTCGACGGAAGCCGCGCCCATGATCAGCGACGGCGTGGTCTTGTCACAGCCGACGAGCAGCACGCAGCCGTCCATCGGCTGGCCGCGGATCGCTTCTTCGACGGCGAGTGCCGCGAGGTTGCGGTACATCATCGCCGTCGGGCGGAAGGTGTTTTCGGAGGCCGAGAACACCGGCACTTCCATCGGGAAGCCGCCGGCTTCCCAGACGCCGGCCTTCACCTTTTCGGCGAGTTCGCGCAGATGGCCGTTGCACGGCGTCATGTCGGACCAGGTGTTGAGGATGCCGATGACCGGGCGTCCGTCGAACAGGTCGTGGGGATGTCCCTGGTTCTTCATCCAGCCGCGGTGATAGATCACGTCACGGCTGGTGCCGCCGTACCATTCCTGCGACCGCAGCTTGCGGGGCCATTCCGCTTTCTTGAACATTGTCTCTTGCCTTTTGAGGAATGCCGAGCCGCCCTCGCGACGGCCCGGATCACCAGTTGGTCGTCAAGCCAGCGTGTAGCTGGTCTTGACCGTTGTGTAGAATTCGGCGGCGTACTTGCCCTGCTCGCGCGGGCCGTAGGACGAGCCCTTGCGGCCGCCGAAGGGAACGTGGAAGTCGACGCCTGCGGTCGGCAGGTTGACCATCACCATGCCGGCTTCGGCATTGCGCTTGAAATGCGTCGCATGCTTGAGGCTGGTGGTGGCGATGCCGGAGGACAGGCCGAAGGGCGTGTCGTTGGCGGTTGCCAGCGCTTCTTCGTAATCCTTGACGCGGATGACCGAGACGACCGGGCCGAAGATCTCTTCGCGCGAAATGCGCATCTGGTTGGTGGCTTCGGTGAAGAGCGTCGGCTGCAGGTAGAAGCCGGGGGTGTCGCGGGTCAAGAGCTCGCCGCCGAAGGCGAGCTTGGCGCCTTCCTTCTTACCGATCTCGATATAGTCGGTGTCGGTCTTCAGCTGGCGCTCGTCGACGACGGGGCCGATATGGGTGCCGGCCTTCATCGCGTTGTCGACGACGACGGTCTTCAGCTTTTCGGTCAGCGCCGCGACGAACTTGTCGTGGATGCCTTCGGTGACGATCAGGCGCGACGACGCCGTGCAGCGCTGGCCGGTGGAGAAGAAGCCGGAGTTTGCGGCAGCTTCGACGGCGACGGTGAGGTCGGCGTCATCGAGGACGACCATCGGGTTCTTGCCGCCCATTTCCAGCTGGAACTTGCGATTATGCTCGATGGAGGAGGTGGCGACGCGCTTGCCCGTGCCGGTGGAACCGGTGAAGGTGATGCCGGCGATATCAGGGCTGTCGAGCATGGCCTGGCCGACGACCGAGCCCTTGCCCATGACGAGGTTCAGAACGCCCTTCGGCAGACCGGCGCGGTGCAGGATATCGACGATCGCCCAGGAGCAGCCCGGAACCAGTTCGGCCGGCTTGAAGACGATGGTGTTGCCGTAGCAGAGCGCAGGCGCGATCTTCCAGGCCGGGATGGCGATCGGGAAGTTCCAGGGGGTGATGATGCCGATGACACCGAGCGGGTCACGGGTGATCTCGACGCCGATATTTGGGCGCACCGACGGCATCGTTTCACCGGCAAGACGGAGCGCTTCGCCTGCGAAGAATTCGAAGATCTGCGAGGCGCGGATGGTTTCGCCGATGGCTTCCGGAAGCGTCTTGCCTTCTTCGCGGGCCAGCAGAGCGCCGAGCTCGTCCTTGCGGGCCATGATCTCGTCGCCGGCCTTCTTCAGGATGACGTGACGTTCCCAGATGCCGGAACGTGACCAGGCCGGGAAGGCGGCCTTGGCGGCGGCGATGGCGTTCTTGGTGTCTTCGGCGGAGCCATCGGCATAGAGGCCGACGACTTCGTTGGTATCCGACGGATTGATGTTCTTCGTCGCATTGGTGCCGACCCATTCGCCGGCGATCAGGTTCTGATAAATGGTCATGGGCCTGGAAGCCTCCTCTACCTTTTACAAATTTTTTGCTCCGGCCGTCTGGCGGCCGGATGAAGTGAAATTAGAGCTGCTTGACGACGATTTCTTCTTCGGCGTCGATCTTCAGCGGATTGCGCAGCGCCAGGCCGAAGTCCGCGACTTCGATTTCGAAGACGTCGCCTTCCTCGGTCTTGATGCCATCGGCGAAGGACAGTGTCGCGGTGCCGAACATGTGGACATGGACGTCGCCGGGCACGCGGAACAGGCCGTACTTGAAATGGTGGTATTCGAGGTTGGCGAAGGTGTGCGACATGTTCGCTTCACCGGACAGGAAGGGCTTTTCGAAGATCACCTTGCCGGCGCGCTTGATGCGCGAGGTGCCGCGGATATCCTCGGGGGCTGCGCCGATGCGGATTTCCGGGCCGAAGCTTGCGGGGCGAAGCTTGGAATGGGCGAGGTAGAGATAGTTGATCCGCTCGGTGACGTGATCGGAGAATTCGTTCGACAGTGCAAAGCCGATGCGGAACGGCGAACCGTCTTCGGCGATGACATAGATGCCGGCCATCTCGGGTTCTTCACCGCCGTCGAGCGCGAAGGAGGGGGAGACGAGGGGGGCGCCGGGAGCTGCCGCACCGTAACCGTTGCCCTTGTAGAACCACTCGGGCTGGACGCCCTTTTCGCCGGCCTTCGGCTTGCCGTTCTCAAGACCCATCTTGAACATCTTCATCGAGTCCGTGAGGGTTTCCTCGGCGGCTTCGGTGGTCTTCTTGTGCATGCTGTCGCGGGTGGCGGCAGAGCCGAGATGCGTCAGGCCGGTGCCGGTCAGGTGCAGGTGGGCTGCATCGGGATGAGTGATCGGCGGCAGGAAGCTGCCGTCCGCATATGCCTTTTCGAGATCGACGGCGTCGCCGTAGCCGTGCGCCTCGATGACCGAGACGAGGGACTTGCCCTTGTTTGCTGCTTCCATGGCGAGCGCATAGACGCTGCCTGCATTCTTCACGGCCTTCGCTGCACCGCCCGGCTCGCGCACGGCGACGATGATCTCTCCGTTCGAACCCTTGATCTGCGAAATAAGCACGGTCTTCATCCTCTTTGGGTAGCTGCGGATAATGCTCCGCCTCTCCGGCTCCAGAGGGAGCCGGAATTATTCGTTTTCATGACTGCGAATGCGAATGCATGGAGCTGGCGCCGAAGCGCTCAGCCCTTGTTCTTGTTATAGACGTCGAAGAAGACGGCGGCCAAAAGGACTGCGCCCTTGACCATCTGCTGGTAGTCGATGCCGAGGCCGATGATCGACATGCCGTTGTTCATGACGCCCATGATGAAGGCGCCGATGACTGCGCCGGTGATCTTGCCGACGCCGCCGGAAGCCGATGCACCGCCGATGAAGCAGGCGGCGATGACGTCCAGTTCGAAGCCGACACCGGCCTTCGGGGTTGCCGAGTTGAGGCGCAGCGCGACGATGATGCCGGCGAGACCTGCAAGCGCGCCCATGTTGACGAAAGTGTAGAAGCTCAGGCGTTCGGTATTGATACCGGAGAGCTTCGTGGCCTTCTCGTTGCCGCCCATGGCGTAAACGCGGCGGCCGATGGTCGTGCGGCGGGTGACGAAGGTGTAGATCGCGATCAGCACCAGCATGACGACGAGAACGTTCGGCAGACCGCGATAGGTCGACAGCTGCCAGCCGAGTGCCAGGATCGCGAGCGTGATGATGGCGTTCTGGGCGATGAAGAAGCCGAAGGGCTCGACATCGATGCCGTGGCTTTCATTGACCTTGCGGCGGCGCCAGGCGAGGTAGAAGAGAACGGCCGGGATGATCAGCGTCAGGACGAGCGAGGTCGACTGGACCGGGATGCCGGCGATGTCGATCATGTCGCCCGGCAGGAAGCCGGTGCTGATGACCTGGAATTCCTTGGGGAAGGGGCCGATGTTCTTGCCGCCGAGAACCGTCAGCGTCAGGCCGCGGAAGACGAGCATGCCCGCAAGCGTCACGATGAAGGACGGGATGCGGTGATAGGCGATGAAGTAGCCCTGCGCCGCGCCGATCAGCGCGCCGACGAGGATACAGATCACGCCGGCCAGCCAGAAGTTCACCCCGAGCGACACCGTCAGGATCGCCGCTATCGCGCCGACAAGGGCGACGATCGAGCCGACCGACAGGTCGATGTGCCCCGCCACGATGACCAGCAGCATGCCGAGCGCCATGATGACGATGAACGAGTTCTGGAGAACGAGGTTGGTCAGATTGACCGGGCGGAACAGGATGCCGCCGGTGTAGATCTGAAAGAACAGCATGATGGCGACGAGCGCGATCAGCATGCCGTATTCGCGGATGTTGCTACGGATGTAGTCAACAACGGAAACGACGTTGCTTTCCTCGGTTGTTGGGTTGACCGGAGTCATTGTTTCTTCTCCCCTGAGCGCATGATAGCGCGCATGATGGTTTCCTGGCTCGCTTCTCCCTTCGGCAGTTCCGCGACGATCCGTCCTTCGTTCATGACGTAGATGCGGTCGCACGTACCGAGAAGCTCGGGCATTTCCGATGAGATCATCAGAACGCCTTTGCCGTCGGCGGCAAGCTGGTTGATGATAGTATAGATTTCATATTTCGCACCCACATCGATACCGCGGGTCGGCTCGTCCAGGATCAAAACATCGGGATCGGAGAACAGCCACTTGGAGAGGACAACCTTCTGCTGGTTGCCGCCCGAGAGATTGACCGTTTCCTGGAAGATGCCCGACGAGCGGATGCGCAGCTTCGACCGGTAATCGGTCGCGACCCTGCTTTCCTTGATGTCGTCGATGATCGTGTTGTTGGAGATGCCTGCGAGATTGGCAAGCGAGGTGTTGTGCAGGATGCTGTCGTTCAGCACCAGACCCAGATGCTTGCGGTCCTCGGTGACGTAGGCGAGCCCGGCATCTATCGCCTTGCGGACGGTGCTGACATCGACAGACTTGCCGTGCATCAGCACGTCGCCGGTGATCTTGTGGCCGTAGGCCTTGCCGAAGACGCTCATGGCGAACTCGGTACGGCCGGCACCCATCAGGCCGGCGATGCCGACGACTTCGCCCTTGCGGACGGTGACGTTGATGTCGTGCAGCACCTGGCGGTCGCGGTGATGCTGGTGATATGCGTTCCAGTTCTTCACTTCGAGAATGGTTTCGCCGATCGGCACCGAGCGCGGCGGATAGCGGTCTTCGAGATCGCGGCCCACCATGTTGCGGATGATGATGTCTTCGCTGATCTCGTCCGCGTGACAGTCGAGCGTCTTGACGGTCATGCCGTCGCGCAGGACCGTGATCTGGTCGGCGACTTTGCGGATCTCGTTCAGCTTGTGCGAAATGATGATCGAGGTGATGCCCTGATTGCGGAACTCGATCAGCAGATTGAGAAGCGCGTCGGAGTCGCTTTCGTTCAGCGATGCGGTCGGCTCGTCGAGGATGAGCAGCTTGACGCTCTTCGACAGCGCCTTGGCGATTTCGACGAGCTGCTGCTTGCCGACGCCGATGTCGGTGACCAGCGTATCAGGGGATTCGCGCAGGCCCACCTTGGCGAGCAGCTGGCGCGTACGATTGAAGGTTTCCTGCCAGCTGATGACGCCGTTCTTGGCGTTCTCGTTGCCGAGGAAGATGTTTTCGCCGATCGAGAGCAGCGGCACGAGGGCCAGCTCCTGATGGATGATGACGATGCCGATCTCTTCGGAGTCCTTCAGGACCTTGAAGTTGCGGACGTCGCCTTCGTAGACGATCTCGCCGTCGTAGCTTCCGGCCGGGTAAACGCCGGAGAGAACTTTCATGAGGGTCGACTTGCCGGCCCCGTTTTCGCCCACCAATGCGTGGATCTCACCCTGGCGAACCTTAAGGTTCACATTCTCGAGCGCTTTGACACCCGGGAACGTCTTGGTGATGTTCCGCATTTCGAGGATTGTATTGTCCATAGTCAAAAATCCAGCGCCGTGACCTGAAAACCGTCAGGCGATCATAGAATCGAAGACCGGAACCCGCAATAAAGCGGGTTCCGGCCGACTTCTGAAATTACTTCAGCTGGTCTTCTTTGTAGTAACCGCTGTCGATCAGGACGGTCTTGTAGTTGTCCTTGGTGACAGCTACCGGCTTCAGCAGGTAGGACGGAACGACCTTGACGCCGTTGTCGTAGGTCTTGGTGTCGTTCACTTCCGGCTCCTTGCCAGACATGACGGCATCAACCATGGCGACGGTGACCTTAGCGAGTTCGCGGGTATCCTTGAAGATCGAGGAATACTGCTCGCCAGCGATGATCGACTTGATCGACGGAACTTCCGAGTCCTGGCCGGAAACGACCGGGAGCGGCTGGTCCGGGGTGCCGTAGCCAACGCCCTTCAGCGACGAAATGATGCCGATGGAGAGACCGTCGTAAGGCGACAGAACAGCGTCGACCTTAGCGTCGGTGTAGTTAGCCGAGAGCAGGTTGTCCATGCGAGCCTGGGCCGTTGCCGGGTCCCAACGCAGCGTGCCGACCTTGTCCATGCCGGTCTGGCCGGACTTTACGACGAGCTTGCCAGAGTCGATGTAAGGCTGGAGAACCGACATCGCGCCGTCATAGAAGAAGAAGGCGTTGTTGTCGTCCGGCGAACCGCCGAAGAGTTCGATGTTGAACGGGCCCTTGCCGTCCTTGAGGCCGAGCTTGTCGACGATCGTGCCAGCCTGGAGAACGCCAACCTGGAAGTTGTCGAACGTTGCGTAGTAGTCAACGTTGCCGGAGTCGCGGATCAGGCGGTCATAAGCGATGACCTTGATGCCGGCGTCGTGAGCCTTCTGGAGAACGTCCGAGAGGGTCGTGCCGTCGATCGAAGCAATAACGAGAACCTTGGCACCCTTGGTGACCATGTTTTCGATCTGCGAAAGCTGGTTCGGAATGTCGTCGTCAGCGTACTGGAGGTCGGTCTGGTAGCCGGCGTCCGTGAGCTGCTTGACGATGTTGTTGCCGTCGTCGATCCAGCGAGCCGAGGACTTGGTCGGCATTGCGATGCCAACGAGACCCTTGTCGGCGGCGATTGCCGGTACAACGAACGAAGCGACGCCGAAGGCAGCCGCAGCCATCAATGAGATAATGGATTTCATTTCTCTCTCCCTTGTTAATAGATCGGCGGACGAAAAATCGCCCACCACGAAACTGTGGCAGGTTCCGTAGATTGGATAGTTACTTCAGATGGTGAGAAACGAAGTAGGTCTCCTCCACGATCTCACACGTGTTGAGTGCCAACCAGCACACGGCGGCAAACTCGTACGGAATCCTATAACTGTCAAATAGAATAAGTGGTAAAGTGCATAACAAATTTGGTATATCGTTAAAAAGTATTACTTTTGATGGAAGGCGGAGGGGAGGCCGCAACCATGACGATCATCTCCGAGCCTATTCCGATGGATTACGTCGATATCCACAGCGACAATTTTGCCGATGACGCCTTTCTTCGTGCGGGTTTGAAGCTGAATCACCTGCGCATGATTGTCGCAATCGAAGATAGCGGCCAGATTTCGGCCGCCGCCGAGACGCTCGCCATCTCGCAGCCCGCCGCATCGCGAATGCTGTCCGAAATGGAATCAATCGTGAAGACGCCGCTATACGAGCGGGTGGCGCGCGGCGTGGTGCTGACGACCTTCGGAGAAGCACTCGCAAAGCGTGCGCGAAAGATCCTTCTGGAGCTGCGCGAAGCCGGCCGCGAGATCGCCGAATTGAAGAGCGGGAAGGGCGGCTCGGTGTTCATCGGCGCGGTGACGGCGCCGGCCATGAGTCTCGTCGTTCCGGCGATCGACAAGGTGCGCAAGAGCTTCCCCGGCATCGAGGTCAACATCCAGGTAGAGACCAGCAACGTGCTGGCGCGCGAACTGCTGGCCGCCCGGCACGACTTCATCATCAGCCGCATCCCCGACGATCTCAATCCGCGGCTTTTCGAAGTGCGGGAGATCGGCGTCGAGAAGGCTTGTCTCATCGTGCGTAGCGGCCACCCGCTACTCAAGGGCGGACCGAGCAGCCTTTCCGATTTGCGCGACTACGACTGGGTCTTCCAGCCGCCGGGTACGCTGCTGCGCCGTACTGTCGAGGATATCTTCCTCGGCGCCGGTGTTCCGGTGCCCGGCAATATCGTCAACACCTCGTCGCTGCTTTTGACCTGCGCGATCATCTGCAAGACGGATGCGATCGCGCCTGTTGCCGTCGATGTGGCGCAATTCCTGTCGAGCCAGAGCTCGGAGGCTTCGGATGTCCGCATGCTGCCGACGGAATTCGAGATCAACGTCAAGCCCTACAGTCTGATCACCGCCAGAGAGCGGGCGATGCCGCCGAGCGCGCGGCTGCTCTACGACCTGATCCTGGAGGAGGCGCTCGCAGTTTCGAGCTAGCCGCAAGCCCGGCGCCATCTTGGCGTTGGAGACTGCGCGCCTTCGAAACAGGAAGGCAGCATGCTGTTCGGACAATCGGTGTTCCAGTCGGTTCTGGAACGGCTGAAGGCGGAAGAGGGCGGGGATGACGACGAGGCTGGCGATCAGCCCGTGGTTCATCGCGTCCATGGTTTCTCGACCGGCCTTGCCTTCGACGTGATGGAAGGGGTGTCGGCCGCCGGGCAGAAGCCGGGCCAGGCCTATTTCGACAATCTGGAATTCGAGGCGCCGCCACCGGCGCCTGAAGCCGCCGTCGTCGAGCCGGAGCCAGAACCTGTACCGGAGCCAGAGCCGGAACCCGTCATGCCCGAACATCTGTCGCGCACCGCGCCGGCCGACATTGCGGCGGAGCTGGCGATCTCGGCGGCGGATACCGTGCAGTCGCTCGGCGAGAAGCGCCGCGCCTTTGCCAAGCTCAATCATCCCGACCGCGTAGCGCCGCAATTCCGCGACAACGCGACGCGGCGCATGACTTTGGCGAATCTGCTGATCGACGAGGCGGTACGGCGTCTCAGCCGCTGATCACTCCGGATCCTTGTCTTCTTCGGCAGGCTCGGCAACGGGCGGCTTCTCTTCGGCAGGTTGCTGCGGCTTGAAGGTCCAGAACAGCATATAGAAGGCGTAGACGCCTGCGGCACCCGACAGCACGCCCCAGAAGGGATCGCCGCCGAAAAATTCGAGCACTGCCCAGCCAAGGCAAACGGCAACGATAAGTGCGCGTACCCAGGCATTGCGGTAGGCGGGATGGCTCGGATCAATCAGCTGCATGGTTCCCCCGGTCATAATTCGATCACTTGTCTTTAGGATGGATTTCACAAATGTGAAAGAGTGGCGGGCTTGACGGCTCGCGTAGAAAATGGAATGAAAATTCCAGAAATATTGCAATTCGGTCCATTTGTTCCGAATCCTAGGGAGGTTCTCATGACTGTCAGATTTGGTCTTCTCGGCGCCGGCCGTATCGGCAAGGTTCACGCCAAGGCGGTGACCGGCGATGCCAACGCCAAGCTCGTTGCCGTTGCCGATGCATTCCCGCAGGCGGCCGATGCGATCGCTTCCGCCTATGGCTGCGAAGTGCGCACGATCGAGGCGATCGAGGCCGCCAAGGATATCGACGCCGTCGTCATCTGCACGCCGACCGACACCCATGCCGACCTGATCGAGCGCTTTGCGCGCGCCGGCAAGGCGATCTTCTGCGAGAAGCCTGTCGATCTCGACGTCGATCGCGTCCGCGCCTGCATCAAGGTCGTCAACGAAACCAATGCCAAGCTGATGGTCGGCTTCAACCGCCGCTTCGACCCGCATTTCATGGCCGTGCGCAAGGCGATCGACGACGGCCGCATCGGCGATGTCGAGATGGTGACGATCACCTCGCGCGATCCGGGCGCTCCGCCTGTCGATTACATCAAGCGTTCCGGCGGCATCTTCCGCGACATGACCATCCATGACTTCGACATGGCGCGCTTCCTGCTCGGCGAAGAGCCGGTCTCGGTCTTCGCGACGGCTGCCGTGCTCGTCGACAAGGCGATCGGCGAGGCCGGCGACTATGACAGCGTTTCCGTTCTGCTGCAGACCAAGTCCGGCAAGCAGGCGATGATCTCCAACTCGCGCCGCGCCACCTATGGCTACGACCAGCGCATCGAAGTGCATGGCTCGAAGGGTCTCGTCTCGGCCGAGAACCAGCGCCCGGTTTCGATCGAAGTCGCAAACGGCGACGGCTATACCCGCCCGCCGCTGCACGACTTCTTCATGACCCGCTACACGGAAGCCTATGCCAACGAGATCGCCAGCTTCATCGCTGCGATCGAGAAGGGCGCCAAGATCACCCCGTCGGGCGCCGATGGCCTCGCGGCGCTGGCGCTCGCCGACGCTGCCGTGCAGTCCGTCAAGGAAGGCAAGCTCATCAAGATTGGCTGACGGCCTTCTCCCGACCGAAAGCCACAATGAGATGGCCGGGCAATCGCCCGGCCATTTCGTTTTCGGGGATCAGCGAAACTTGAATTTAGCTTCAACGTTTCGCCTTTGACGCGGCGGGGCGGGGAGGCTATCAGCCAACGATATTTTCGCTCTTGCCCCGAGCCGCATCATGACCCTCGACCGCTTCGCTCCCGCCATCTTCGTGCTTCTCTGGTCGACCGGTTGGGTCGTGGCGAAATATGCGGCAATGCATTCAGAGCCGTTCACGTTTCTCGCCATCCGCTACACCTTCTCGGCGCTGGCTTTCCTGGCGCTCTGTCTGGCGCTGAAGGCGAAATGGCCAGACCGGGCGACGGTCTGGCGGGCTGTTTATTCCGGGTTCTTCCTGCACGGCTTCTATCTTGCCGCCATCTGGTGGGCGATTGCCAATGGCGTGCCGGCCGGTATCTCGGGCGTCATTGCCGCGATGCAGCCGCTGCTGACGGCGATGGCCGCGCCTTTCCTGATCGGCGAGCGGCTGCAGCCGACACAGAAGCTCGGGCTGGCGCTCGGCTTCTTCGGGATCATCATTGCGGTGTCGCCGAAGCTTCTCGAGCCGGCGACGGCCGATCTCATGCATGCGGCGGTGCCGCTGACGATCAACCTGATCGGCATGGCATCGGTGACCTACGGCACGATCTATCAGAAGAAGCATCTGCACAGCGGCGACCTGAAGGCGATCGCGACGCTGCAATATCTCGGTGCGCTCGCCATCACCGTGCCGCTGGCGCTTGCCTTCGAGAACCTGCATTTCGACGGCACCATCGAGGCTTTCGCCGCACTCGCCTGGTCGGTGATCGGCCTGTCGATGGGCGGTATCGGGCTGCTGCTCTATTTGATCCGCCGCGGCCAGGTATCGCGGGCGGCGTCGCTGATCTACCTGATGCCGCCGACGGTGGCGATCGAGGCCTTCATCGCCTTCGGCGAACCGCTGACGCTGCCGCTCATCCTCGGCACGGTTGTCGTCGTGACGGGCGTCTATCTGACGAATCGCAAGAGTGTTCAGGCGATCGAGGCCTGATCACTCGGCTGCGGGCGCTGTGTGCGTCAGCTTGGCGATCTTGCGGACGTGGTTGACGGCCGCGGTGCCGCCTGCGGTCTTGGTGAAGAGATCGAGCTTTTCTTCGTCGTCTTCTCCAACAGGGGTCAGCGCCTGGTCCATGTAGGTCTTCGAGGCCGGATCCCGGGCGATCTTGAAGGCGGCATAGCTCATCTTCACGATGACGCTTGCGAGTTTCATGTGCTTGCTGAAGGTTTCCCAGGCAAAGCGCGGCCAGAAGAGCAGGGGATGAACCGGCTTCAGCCCCGGGCGCAGTTCCGACGGGTGCTTGAGGCGGAGCAGGCCGCTCTGCAGCGGATGGACGTTTTCGAGCGGCACGGTCGTCGCGAAGGAGACGAGAACCTTGACGAGGCTGGCGAGCGGAACGCCGGTCGCGACAGCGCGGCGCAGCAGCGTCTTCACATGCTCGGGCGAATAATAGAGCGACCAGGCCTCGCGATAGACGCTTTCCCACTCTTCGCGGCTCATCTTTTCATGCGCGGTGCAGACATGCTCGACGTCGTAGACGTTGAGGTCCTTCTCCATTTCGACGCCCTTGCGCCAGAGGGTCTGGTGATCCTCGGAGCCCGGCAGCGGGGTGAGCACGAAGAACTCGATGACATCGAGGGGAAGCTCGTGCTGGATGATCTGGATATCGCGGCGGATGCTCTCCGGCGTATCGGCGGGGAAGCCGAGGATGTAGCCGGCGAGCGTCATGATGCCCTGCGCCTTCCAGGCGAGCAGCATCTTGCGGTATTCGGTGATCTTGTTCTGGTTCTTCTTGGCGGCCGTCAGATTGTCCGGATTGACGTTTTCGAGGCCGATGAAGACGCGGGTGACGCCGGCGCGCTTCGATTTCTCGATGAAGTTCGGAATCTTGTGGCAGAGGGTATCGACCTGGATCATCAGGCCGAGCGGAATGCCGTCCTTTTCCCTGAGTTCGATCAGCCGGTCGAAGATCGCTTCCCAGTCGCGGTTACGGGCGAAGTTGTCGTCGGTGATGAAGAACTTGTGGATGCCCTGCGCCCAGTTCATCCGCACCAGCTTCTCGATGTCATCGGCAGAACGGAAGCGCGACTTGCGGCCCTGGACATTGATGATGGTGCAGAAGGAGCACTGATAGGGACAACCGCGGCCGGCATCGAAGCTGCTGGAGAGGCCGAGCGTATGCTGGATGTTTTCCTTGCGCAGGAAGGGCACCGGCGTGCCGCCGATGCCCGGCAGGTCGTTCATGAAATTGTAGATGGGCTCCAGCTGGCCGTAGGCGGCGTCCTGCAGCACCTTGTCCAGGCGTCCCTCGGCTTCGCCGGCGAACATCGAGATGCCCATCTCGCGGCAGGCATCGAGCTCAACGGCCTTACCGTCGAGCATCGACAGGCAGCCCGACACATGGAAACCGCCCATCGACACCGGAATGTTTGCGGCGCGGAAGGGGCGGGCGATATCCAGCGCACGGGGATACTGGTTCGACTGCACGCCGATCAGGCCGACCATGCCGAAATTGCCGTGCCGGGCAAGCTGCGCCAGAAGCTCGGGAATGTTGACGCGGGTATTGGTCTCGTCGATCACCTTGATATCGATGCCGACACCGGGGCCGAGCACTTCGCGTTCGGCGCAGTCGGCGGCGATGCCATAGAGTGCTGCCAGCGAATTGGACGGGATCATCGCCCGCCACCAGCGGATCACGTAGCCATCGTCGTCGTAATGCGACGGCTTGATCAGAATCAGCTGGAAGCGCTTGGCGCTGGAATTTTGAGGCAATGGCACGGGCAGTCTCTCTTGATCAATGGGAGCTTGAAATGGAATGCACGTAATCGTCTCCAGCCGCCTCTCAGACGCTGGCTTTCAAACAAATCTGCTCTGATCGACGATAGACCCCGGCGTCTCGCAATGCAGATTGCAATTTCGTTCGCATATGGCTGCCGGGCCGCGGCTGTTCAAGGCCGCCGGTCCGGAAGTATTCCGTCACCGTGGTTCTAAAACAAAAAGAGGCCGGATGATACCGGCCTCTTTCTGAATTCAGTGTTCAGACCTGTCTCAGGCCTGTTCGCGGCGCTGGCCGCCACCATTGCGGGGACCCTTGCGGCGCATGCCGCCGGAGCCGTCCTTGCGCTCGCCATGGGCCTGCTGGCCCTCGCCATGCTTGCGGCCGGGACGGCCGTTGCCGTTGCGGGCAGCGCCGGGATGATGGCGATTGTGGTTTTCGCCACCGGCATGGTTCGGGCGCTGCGGCTTCTTGGCCGTGCGGAAATCCGAGGTCGATGCGAGATCGTTGTCGGGGCCGGCATCCGGGGTCGCTTCGCCACGGCGCTGGCCGCGGAAGTCCTCGTTGCGCTGCTTCTGGCGCTCGGGACGGGGACGGCGCTCGCGGCGCTCTTCGCCACCGGCGCGGACTTCGCCGCCTTCACCTTCGCGGCGCGGACGCTGCGGACGGTTGCCGCGGCCTTCGCCGCCGTTACGGTTTTCGCTGCGGCCTTCGCCGGAACGGCCCTCACCACCACCACGACGCTCGCCGCCGCGATTGCGGTTGTTGCCATTGCCGTTGCCGTTTCCACGGCGCGGGGCAGCGCGCATGTCGGCCGGAGCTTCGCCGCTGGCAACGGCGATGCTGATGTTCATCAGCTTTTCGATGTCGCGGAGCAGGCGGGCTTCATCCGGCGCGCAGAAGGCGATCGCGATGCCGTCACGGCCGGCACGTGCGGTACGGCCGATGCGGTGGACATAGGCTTCGGCAACTTCCGGCAGGTCGTAGTTGTAGACATGGCTGACGGCCGGGATGTCGATGCCGCGGGCGGCGACGTCGGTGGCGATCAGCGTCTTGATATCGCCGTCCTTGAAGGCCTTGAGGGCGCGCTCGCGCTGGCCCTGGCTTTTGTTGCCGTGGATCGAGGCGACCGAGTAGCCGACGGAATCGAGATGCTTCATCAGCTTCTCGGCGCCGTGCTTGGTGCGCAGGAAGACGATGGCGCGGCCATCGGGGTTCTGCGTCAGCGACTTCTTCAGGAGGTCGGTCTTGTCGTTCTTGCCGTTGACGAAGTGGACATACTGCTCGACCTTGTCGGCAGCCTTGCCCGGAGGCGTGACTTCGACGGTGACGGGATCGGTCAGGAAGTCGGCAGCGAGATCGGCGATCGCCTTCGGCATGGTGGCCGAAAACAGCATGGTCTGGCGCTTCTTCGGCACCATCTTGGCGATCTTGCGCAGATCGTGGACGAAGCCGAGGTCGAGCATCTGGTCGGCTTCATCGAGCACCAGGTAGCGCACGGCGGTGAGGCCGATGGCGCGGCGGGCGACGAGGTCGAGCAGGCGGCCGGGGGTGGCGACCAGAATGTCGGTACCCTTTTCGAGCTGCAGCTGCTGCTTGTTGATCGATACGCCGCCGACGACGACGTTGATGCGCAGATGCGACTTGCGCAGGAAGTTCTTCAGGTTGACGGCGATCTGGTTCACCAGTTCGCGGGTCGGCGCCAGGATCAGCGTGCGGGTGGTGCGGTTATCCGGGCGGCGTTCTTCATGGATGAGCTTCTCGATGAGCGGCAGGCCGAAAGCGGCCGTCTTGCCGGTGCCGGTCTGCGCAAGGCCGATCAGGTCGCGGCCCTGGATGAGCAGCGGGATTGCCTTTTCCTGGATGGGGGTCGGCGTTTCGATGCCGAGCTGGAAAAGAGTGGCGACAACCGGCTTGGAGACACCAAGCGATTCAAAAGTGGTCAAGTCATAACCTTTTCAGGGCGCGCCAAAAGCAAACCACCGGAGCGCCCTATGCGGTCCGGTGTCGTTCTGGCGTCAAGAACCCCGCGTGAAGTGGGAACTTGTCTTGTTGGAAAAAGCTTTCCAGCGCTTCTGCCGCGTCTTGGGTGCGGTCTCTTCGAAATGCGCTTTGCCCCTTCTTCCTGCTCCTATTTGCTGGCAGGGGCACGCTCACGCGGCGGCCGGAAGGTGAAAGCTGGGCTGCATTTGGTCTAGTTCGCGCCGAAAGTCAAGGGGATGGGCCGCATGGCTGCCTTGCGCTTTGCCGGGAGCGACGGAGCAGGCGGCGATGTCAGCCGATTTTCGGGCCCCGCGACTGTGATCTGCGGAGCGTCGCCGGCTTCAACCAATCGGTGCACTTCATGCCGTCCGGTCCTTGCTGCGTGTGGCGGCGGCGGCGCCTTCCGGCGCTTGGATGCGACATGTGGTTTTTCTAATATGGTTCGGAAGATTACCAATGTCTTAACGCATTGATTTACAAAAGTTTCATAGTCGAAAGTTCTGTTGCTGCGCCGCAACATCGTGTCGTTTTTTGAAAAATGTTTGTCGCTTTGCAACCTAATGGTTGCTTGCCGGATCGGCCGAACGCGGGCAGGGGGAGCGTATTCAAGACGTGTAAGTGTTCATATTAGAATCAACTTTATGGAGATATTCGTGAGCGCCACCTCCGGCATCAGGTTTTTCGAAAAGCAGACTCTTCTCGCAGGCGTGAGCTTTGCTGCACTACTTCTCGGTAGCTGTCTCGCATCCCCGGCTCTCGGGGCTGAGTATCTGGTCAGCAACGAAACAGAGTTGCGTAACGCCATCACGGCGGCAAATGCCGATGGCGATGCGACCGCGACGATCAAGCTCACTCAGAGCTTCGCGGTGGGGACGGGCGTCTTGCCGACGCCTTCCAAGCCGATGACCGTCGATACGCAGGGCTTTACCCTGACGGGTAACGGCTCGCCAGGGGAGGCGGCGCTATCGTTTACGAATACCGCCGGTAACACCTTGACGGTTGTCGGAAGCGTTACTGGGGGCGCTGGCGCTGCCGGCGCGACCGGAGGCAACGGGCTTTATGCAAGATCACAGGCCGTGCTTTCCTCTATCGTCAATAGCGGGACAATTACCGGTGGCGCTGGCGGGACCGGGGGCGGCTTCGGCGGCAGAGGCGCGGCCGTATTGGACACGGTGTTTGTCAATAACGGCACGGTTCGCGGCGGGCAGGGAACTGGTGCCATCGGTGGCAGCGGCATAGAGATGTCACGCGGCTCCGTATTGACGAATAATGACCTCATCGAGGGCGGGTCGGGCACGTCTGGCGGCGCCGGGATCTATCTGGTCGGACCTGCTGCCGGCAACAACAGCATCGTAAACAACGGAACCATCCGTGGTGGTGCCGGTACGGTCAACGACATCAACAGCTCCGCTATTGTCATCCGTACCACAGGCAACGTGATTACCAACAAGGGCCTGATCGAGGGCGGCACAGGCGGGATAGCCATTGCCGCGATGAACGGCACGCTCGATATCAACGTCGTCAACAGCGGTGCCATCAAGGCTGGTACGGGGCAGACGGATGCGATCGGCTGGACGGTCGCGCCGACGTCGGGCGCGCTCACACTGGAACTCCAGAAGGGCTACGACATCGAGGGCGATGTCGTCGCAAACGCGACGGGAACCGCAGACGCGCTGCGCCTTGGCGGCACGGGCAACGAGACCTTCCATATCGACGAGATTGGCGCCGCCGCGCAGTATCAGAATTTCGATACGTTCGAGAAAACCGGCACCAGCACGTGGCTGCTCGACGGCGTCGGCACGGCCACGACGGACTGGACCGTCTCCGACGGCACGCTGCTGATCGGCGACGACGCGACCGACAGCGTCACCGGCGACATCACCAACCTTGCGACGCTTGGCGGCAGCGGCACGATCTTCGGCAATGTGACGAATTCGGGGACCATCGTGGCCGGCAGCGGTGCCGTGGGCGCGCTGACGATCTCGGGCGACTATACCGGCAATAACGGCGTGCTCGATATCCAGTCTGTGCTCGGCGGCGATACGTCGGCGACCAGCCAGCTCGTCGTCACAGGCAATACGGCAGGGACGACCACCGTGCGGGTGACGAATGCAGGAGGTGCCGGGGCGCAGACGGTCGAGGGCATCAAGATCATCGATGTCGGCGGCACATCGGCCGGTACTTTCTCGCTGCAGGGCGACTATGTCTATAACGGCGATCAGGCCGTCGTCGGCGGCGCCTATGCCTACCGGCTCTATCAGAACGGGATCGCCACACCTGCCGATGGCGACTGGTATCTGCGCTCCGTGCTGATTGCGACATCGACGGCGCCGCTCTATCAGGCGGGCGTGCCGATCTACGAGGTCTATCCGCAGATGCTGCAGCAGCTGAACGCCATCGGCACGCTGCAGCAGCGCGTCGGTGACCGCTACTGGGAGACCGGCAGCGATCCGGTCGCCGCAAACGGGCCGGATGGCGTGTGGATGCGCACCGAGGGCATGTATGGCCGCGTCGATCCGGCCTCCAGCACCAGCGGCGCCACCTATGATTACGATCTCTGGAAGGCCGAAGGCGGCGTCGACGGCGAGCTCTATCAGAGCGACAAGGGCCTGCTGATCGGCGGGCTGACGGCGCATTTCGGCACGATCACCGGCGATGTCAGCTCGATCTACGGTGACGGCAAGATCGAGACGATGGGCCAGGGCGTCGGCGCGACGCTTACCTGGTATGGCGCGGATGGCTTCTATGCCGATGCGCAGGGGCAGTTCACCCTCTACGACACGACGCTGAAATCCGATCTCACCAATGCCGACCTGAAGGGCGGCAATAGCGGCTTCGGATCGACGCTCAGCATCGAGGCGGGGCGGCGCTTTGCCTCGGCCGGTTCGTGGTCGATCACGCCGCAGGCGCAGCTCATCTATTCGTCGATCGATTTCGACGATTTCCATGATGCCTTCGGCGCGCCGGTTTCGCTCGATCGCGGCGACAGCCTGAATGGTCGCGCCGGTATTGCCTTCGATCGCGACGAGAGCTGGGAGAAAGCCGACGGCAAGACGGTTCATGCCAAGCTCTACGGCTCTGCAAACCTTTACTACGAGTTCCTGCAGGGAACGGCGGTCGATGTCGCGGGCCTGCGCTTCAAGACGGAAAACGACCGGCTCTCGGCCGGTGTGACGCTCGGCGGCTCCTATAGCTGGAACGACGAGCGCACCTCCGTCTACGGCGAAGCGACCGCCCGTTCCTCGCTCGAGAATGTCGGCAGCAGCTATGCGCTGAGCGGCACTGCCGGTATCCGCGTGAAGTGGTAAGCGATCAGAACGCCCGGTCCGCGCCGCGGGCCGGGCGCTTTGGCTAACCGTCTTCATCGTGACGGTAGGCAAGGCTGCCGTTTTGCCATATCGCAGGGTTCGAAGCGCGCCGGCGCTTCGGTTTGCCCCTATGCGGATGGAGATGCCCGTGACCTTGCCTGTCAAAATTGCCGTCAGCGGCGCCCGGGGTCATATGGGCCGCGCCATTCTTTCCGCGCTTGCAGATGATCCTGCCTTCACCCACGTCTGCAGCATCGGCCGGACCGGCGGCGACGGGCTTGTCGATCGCTCGGTGGCCATCGAGGCGGCGGACGTGATCCTCGATTTCTCCACGGCATCGGCGGCGGCCGAACTGGCCGAACTCTGCGCGGAGAGAAATGGGCCGGCGCTGGTGATCGGGGCGACGGGCTTCGAGTCGGATGAGCTTGAACGGATCAACAGGGCGGCCAGCAAGGTCGCGATCGTCTGCTCCGGCAATTTTTCGATCGGCGTCAACATGCTGGTCGGCCTCGTCGCGCAGGTCGCGGGCACATTGCCCGCTGAAACCTGGGACATCGAAATCCTCGAGGCCCATCACCGCCGCAAGGTCGATGCGCCATCCGGCACGGCGCTGATGCTCGGCGAAGCCGCCGCCGATGGCCGCGGTGTGGCGCTCTCATCCGTCGAGCGGCGCAGCCGCGACGGCATGACCGGCGAACGCCCGGCCGGTGAAATCGGCTTTTCGGTGATCCGCGGCGGCGGCATCGTCGGCGAGCATAGCGTCATGTTTGCAGCCGGAGAGGAAGTGCTGACGCTGTCGCATTCGGCGCTCGACCGCGGCATGTTCGCCCGCGGCATGTTCGCCCGCGGCGCACTCGCTGCCGCCCGCTGGGTCATGGGGCGGACGCCGGGCGAATACGACATGCAGGATGTCCTGGGTTTGACGCGGAAATCCTGAGGGGTCGAAGCACCGGAGGCTGTGCTCCGGTGCTTCGGGTTCATGCCACCAGGCCCTTGGTGAGCTCCAGCGCCTGCCGCTCGAACAGCCGGCGGTAGATGCCGTTGTTCAGGCGGACGAGCGATTGGTGGTCGCCTTCCTCGACGATCCTGCCCTTGTCGAAGACGAGCAGGCGGTCGAGTGCCCTGACGGTCGACAGGCGATGCGCGATCACCAGCGTCGTGCGTCCCTCCATCAGGCGTTCCATCGCCTGCTGGATCTGCACTTCGCTCTCGCTGTCGAGGCTGGACGTCGCCTCGTCGAGGATCAGCACGGGCGCATCCGCAAGGAAGGCACGGGCGATGGCGACGCGCTGGCGCTCGCCGCCCGACAGCTTGACGCCGCGCTCGCCCACCATCGTCTCATAGCCTTTGGGAAGGCTCATGATGAAGTGATGGGCGCTTGCCTGTCTCGCTGCGTCCTCGATCTCGCGTCTCGATGCCTCCGGCCGGCCATAGGCGATGTTTTCGGCCAGCGTCCGGTGGAACAGGATCGGCTCCTGCTGGACGATGGCGATCTGGCCGCGCAGGCTCGACTGCGTCACCTTTGCGATATCCTGCCCGTCGATCCGGATCGAGCCGGAGTTGACGTCATAGAGGCGCTGGATGAGCTTGACGAAGGTCGTCTTGCCCGAGCCCGAATGACCGACCAGGCCGACGCGTTCGCCGGGCTTGATAGCGACGGAAAAGTCGTCATAGAGTGGCGTCGGATGGGCGCCGTACTGGAAGGTGACGCGATCGAAGATGATCTCGCCCTTGCCGATGGCGATCGCCCTGGCGCCCGGCCTGTCCTCGATGCCGAGCGGCGTCTTGTCGAGCAGCACCAGCTCTTCCATGTCGTTGACGGCGCGTTGCAGGTTGCGGATATCCTGCCCGACCGAGCGCAGATATCCCTGCAGCACGAAGAACATCGCCAGCACGAAGGTGATGTCGCCCGGCGTCGCCAGACCCTTCTGCCACATGATGAGGCCGGTGCCGAGGATGCCTGCCTGCATCGAGACCATCATGAAGCCCTGAATCGTGCCGTTCAGCGTGCCGCGCCGCCAGGTCCGCCGCGTGCGGCTGTCCCATTTGGCGAGAACGTGGCTCAGGCGCTCTTCCTCGCGGTCTTCGGCGCCGAAGGCCTTGACCACCGAGTTGCAGCTGATCGCATCGGCAAGCGCGCCGCCGAGCTTGGTATCCCAGGCATTGGCGAGCTTGGCCGCAGGCGAGACATAGCCCATCGAAAGCACGACGGTGACGCCGATATAGATCAGCGATCCCGCCGCCACGATGAGGCCCATGACCGGCCAGTAGCTGCCGAGGACGATGCTGGCGCCGGCAAGCATGACGACCGACGGCAGGAGTGCGACCAGCAACAGGTCGTTCAGCGCGTCGAGCGCCCACATGCCGCGGGTGATCTTGCGCACCGTCGAGCCGGCAAAGCTGTTGGCATGCCAGTCGGTGGAGAAACGCTGCACCTTGTGGAAGCCGCTATTGGCGACATCGGCCATTATGCGCAGCGTCAGGCGGATGATGCCGTTGAAGATGAACCAGCGCAGCATGACGCTGGTGAAGCCGAGCGCTGCGACGACGACGAAGGCGCGGATTGCGCCATCGGCCGCATTGCCGCCGGCGATCGCATCGACGATCCGGCCGGAGAAGACCGGCACCAGGACTTCGGCGAGCGTGCTGGCGATGACCAGCAGGATAATGCTGCCGACGAGGGCAGGGCGATGCGTCCATTGACGAAAAACAAAGCCGAGCACGTTGCGATAAGCATCGGCACGGAAGTCGAGCTTCTTGCGAGTCATTTTAACCAGTCCGGCGCCATATCGAGGGCAGCCGGCCCCAAAATCGAGAGTTAATAGACACAGCCGGAACGGGAGACGAAATAACCCCGGCAGATCGGTGGCGCTGTGAAAGACGTTAAAACCGCTTGCCGCGTGCCCTGGGCGGGCCGCGAATTGGAATGACCTAGTGTCGGATCATTCCGGACGGGAGGGTTTCGATGAATACTGATGTCATGCAACGCCTCCTCTGTTTGATCTGCAGCGATGGAGATTTTGTACCGGACAAATCCGGTCTTGCCAACCGGATCTTTTCTACTTTGCAGAGAATGATGCAGGGACGACACACCATCGAGGCGCGAGTGCCACATTCAAAGGGGTGCGTATTAGCCGCCGAGCGCGACGGCGATCAGCACGAGCACGAGGCCTAGACCGGTCATCGTCAGCCCGGCATAGAGCGGTCTGCCACCGGAAAAACTTGCCCAAGCATAGCCGGTGATGAAGAGCAGCGCGATCAGCACGAGGTTGCTGACGCGCAGCGCCAGTTCGGCGTCGGCGATCAGGAAGAAGGGGATCACGGCGGGGATGGCGGTTGCGAAAACCAGGATGCCGATCCCGGTGGCGGCGAGGATATCGTTTCTCGTCAGCAATGCCTTTCGCGGCTCGGCGCGGGCGGTCAGCGCCAGGAGCGAGCGGTAGAGGGCTTCGGCATCGGCGGTCTTTCCCGAGAACGGGGTGTCCTCGATCGGAAATTCCTCGGCAAGCACGGCAAGCGCCGTCGCCTCGCTGCGTGCGGCCTTGATATGCCGGAAGAGACGCAGGCGCCGGCTCTTGTAGAAACTGGTGCCGAGCACGAACAGGACGGCATCGATGATCGCCCAGGCGGCGTTGCAGCCGAGCGTCGCGACGACGAGATCGCGCACCTCGATGCCTTCCTCATGCATGACGAGCCGGGAGCCGACGGTCCAGGTCAGTGCCATGATCAGTCCGAAGAGCACCTCGCCGAGCGCGTCGCCGGGATCGAGCGCGTCGAATATGGAGCGGATCGGCGACGTCATCGAATGGCCCTCCCATGCGGCAAGGCCGCAAGAGACGACTATGATCGAGGCGGGCCGCGGGCTCATTGAGCCGGATCAAGGCTGATTGCGGTTGCCGGTCCATTCCGGCAGGATGGCGCATCGACTGCGAAGGAGGAGATCACGTGATGATGATCGGCTCATGTCATTGCGGCAAGGCGCACTGGACGCTGGAAGGCGATCCGGGATCGATCACCGCCTGCAACTGCACGCTCTGCCGCCGGTACGGCACGCTCTGGGCCTATGATTATGAAGGCGAGCGGGTGGCGGTCAGCGGGCCGACGGCGTCCTATACGCGCTCGGGAAGGGACGAGTCGCCGCTGGAGATCCTGTTCTGCCCTGCCTGCGCCTGCGTTCTCGCCTGGCGCGGTCTGGTGCTGGAACCGGATGGACGGCGGCGGATGGCGGTCAATGTCAGGCTTGCGCCGCCGGAGGCCGTGGAAGATCTGGCGATCGACCATTTCGACGGGCTGGTGACCTTCACCGATCTGCCGTCGACGGGGCGCTGCGTGCGCGATCTCTGGTTCTAGGGAAAAGACGGCGCCGCCGGGAGGAAGCGGCGCCGCAAGTCACTCAGCGTCTGCAGACCTCGGCGCGGAAGGGCTGGCCCCAGCGGTCATAGCGCCATTCCGTGTGGCAATAGCGGGGCGCGTAATAAGCCGGATAGGCCGGGTAGGCCCGCGGCGGCGGGTAGTAGGCATAGGGGCCGGGATAATAGGGGCGCGAGGCAATTGCGCCGCCGACCACGCCGCCAACGACGCCTCCGGCAACACCGCCCCAGAAGGCGTCGCCGCCGCGGGCATTGGCTGTTCCGGTGGTGGCGAAGGTGGCGCCGGCAAAGGTCAGCGCAATCAGGCCCGCCGCCATGGTCTTATGAAGAACGGACATGTCGAATTCCTTTCATGGACAAGGCTTGTCTTGAAGCCATGGTCAGAATCCGCCCCGATCGCGGCGCGTTGATGGTCGCACAAGCGCTTGCGGAATTAAATTTTCGTCATGATTGCCGGGGTTTTGCCGCATTCTTGCGAGGGCGAAAGCGCAAATGAACGCAAGGGGATGAGGCCCGCCGCTGCCGTTCTGATTCAACTTTAAGGCCGCTTTCGGCGCCTGCCGCTCGCGCTCTAAGATTTTATGGTTAAAAGCTTGTTAAGCGACTTGGCATTATGGTTGCAGACGTGAATATTTCATTCACAGCGGGAGTGGACGCTTTTTGACATCGGCAGGCAACCTTCTGGAACTGGCATGCAGCCGGATCGCGGATCTGGATACGCCAGCCTATGTGAAGAACAGCGAGCTTCGCTATGTCGCTGTGAATGCCGCCTATGCGCATTTTTTCGGTCTCGATATTTCCGATTTCATCGGCCGCCGCAGCCGCGAGGTTCTCGACCGGCCGGAAGAGGACGAGCGTGAGGACAAGGAGCGCCGGGCGCTGGTCTTCGGCACCGAGGAAAGCGCGATCTGCTTCGACCGGTCGGCCACAAGTCACGAGCGGGTGCAGATCGAAAGCTTCATGCCATCTGAAGAGCGGGCCTATGTGCTCGGCGTTTTCGAGAAGCGGGCGCAGCTGCGCCGTCCTGTCGCCTCCGGTCCGGATCAGACGCTGCTTGCCGATTTCGAGCGGGTGCGTTCGGCGATCGAAAAGCTCGACCACCCCGTCGGCATCTTCGCCGATGACGGGCGGCCGCTCGCCGTCAATGCGGCCTACCGCGGCGGCTCCAGGCATGTCGCCGAGACCGGCTGGCACAAGAGCGTTGCCGAGCTCGATCTGCTGCGCACGATCATGGAAGATCTGCCGGTCGCGGCCTTCGCGCGCGACGAGCAGCATCGCCTCGTCTATGCCAACCAATATTATGAGACCTTCACCGGTCACGACCGCGCCAAGGTGCTGGGGCTGACCGAGCACGAAATGTTCGGCGAAGACGGCGGCGGCGCCATCTACGAAGAAAACTGCCTGGCGCTGAAGAACGGCTCGCTGACTGAGGTCGAGGGCAAGCTGCCGAGCACGGACGGCAAGTCCTATCCGATCCTGTCGCGCGTCAACCGCGTGCAGACGCCCGACGGCAAGCTCTATGTCGTCGGTTCCTTCTCCGATATCTCGCCGCTGAAAGAGCGCGAGGCGGAGCTCATCCAATCGCAGCAGCATGCCGAAGTGCTGCACCGGGATATCGAGAGCATCCTGCGCTCGCTGCCGGTCGGCGTGCTGATCCTCGATAACAAGCTCGATATCCTCTACGTCAACGACGAGTTCTACCTGATCAGCGATCTGCCGATCGAGGACCGTTTCGACGGGCGGCCGTTCATGGACGTGATCCGCCGCAATCACGCGCTCGGGCGCTACGGCTACACTCAGACGCCGGAAGAAATCCTGGAATCGCGGCGCCATCACTTCTCGACCGCCGACGATCCGGAGCCGGTGGAGCTCAACTGGTCGGGCGGCAAGTCGATCATCTTCGACAGCCGCCGCATTTCCGACGACCGTATCCTGCTGACCTATTCCGATATCAGCGCCATCCGCCAGCGCGAGCAGGAAGTTCATGACGCCAAAGCGGCGATCGAGACGCTTGGCGAATTGATGCGCGATGCGACGCGGGCGATGCCGCAGGGGCTGGCGATCGTTCAGGACGGCATCATCCAGCTTTCCAATGATGCGCTCTCCGGCGTCTTGCAGATCCCGCCGGAATATCTGGCCGCCGGGCGCGGCTGGATCGACCTCTTCAATTTCTGCGCCGAGCGCGGTGACTTCAATGGCGCCGCGGCCGATACGCTGCATTACTGGCGCAGCAGCATCGCCACGCGCCAGCCGATTACTACCGTCTTCCACATTTCCGGCGAGCGCTGGGTCAATATGGAAGCGACGATCAGCGAGCGCGGCCACTGGATCGCTCTCTTCACCGACGTCACCGAGATGAAGCAGCGCGAGGGCGAGCTGGAGCGGCTGCTGTCGCGCGCCGAGGCTGCCGACCGCGCCAAGTCCGAATTCCTCGCTAATATGAGCCACGAGATCCGCACGCCGATGAACGGCGTTCTCGGCATGGCCGAGCTGATGGCGAAGACCGATCTCGATGCGCGGCAGAAGACCTTCATCGACATCATCGTCAAGTCCGGCAATGCGCTGCTGACGATCATCAACGACATCCTCGATTTCTCGAAGATCGATGCGGGGCAGATGAAGCTGCGCAGGGCGGCCTTCGATATGGTCGAGGCGGTCGAGGATGTGGCGACGCTCTTGTCGTCGCCGGCGGCCGAGAAGGACCTGGAGCTGCTCGTTCGCGCCGATCCAAACCTGCCTGCAGCCGTGATCGGCGATGCCGGGCGTTTCCGGCAGATCGTCACCAACCTCGTCGGCAATGCCGTCAAGTTCACCGAGAAGGGCCATGTCTTCGTCGATATCGGGTTCCGCCAGGGATCGGACGGGGAGATCATGGTCGAGCTCAGGATCGAGGATACCGGTATCGGCATCCCGACCGACAAGCTGCAATCGGTGTTCGACAAGTTCTCACAGGTCGATTCCTCCTCGACGCGGCGTCACGAGGGAACGGGCCTTGGGCTGGCGATCACCGCCGGTCTCGTCGATCTCTTCGGCGGCTATATCCATGCCGAGAGTGAACCGGGGCGCGGGACCGTCTTCACCGTCAACCTGCCGTTCGCGGTGGCGGCGGCCAAGCTCGATCCGAAGCCGCTGCCGGTCAATGTGCGCGGCGCGCGCATCCTCGTCATCGACGACAACGAGGTGAACCGCAGCATTCTCAGCGAACAGCTGACGCTCTGGGGTTTCGACGGCGTGGCGGCGGAAAGCGGCGCGACGGGGATCGCCATTCTGGAGGCGGCGCATCAGGTGGGCGTCGAGGTCGATGCCTTGGTGCTCGACTATCACATGCCGCAGATGAACGGCGCCGAAGTGGCGCGCAAGTTGCGCGCCGACCGGCGTTTCGAAAACCTGCCGATCATCTTCCTGACCTCGATGGATATATCGGGTTCGGAAAAGGAATTCGCGGCGCTGAACGGCCAGGCGCATCTGATGAAGCCGGCGCGCGCCAACCTGCTGCGCGGCACGATCGTCGAGGTCGTCAGGGCCAAGCGCGTCAAGCAGGCGTCCGAAGCCGAGCTTGCGCGGCTGCAGGCCGAGCTCGCCGCCAAGGCGCCGGAGCCGGAAGAGGCCGAGCCCGAAATCGAGACGCCGCGCCGCAAGGCCGATTTCATCGACGTGCTGGTGGCCGAGGACAACGAGGTCAACCAGATCGTCTTCACGCAGATCCTGCAGGGCACGGGCCTGAGCTTCCTCGTCGTCAACAACGGCCAGGAGGCGGTCAATGCCTGGGAAGCGCATTCGCCGCGGATCATCATGATGGATGTATCGATGCCCGTGATGAACGGTCACGACGCGACACGGGCGATCCGCTCGCGCGAGCGCGGGCAGGGGCACCGCGTGCCGATCATCGGCGTCACCGCGCATGCGCTGGAAAGCGACCGCGAGCTCTGCCTCGATGCCGGCATGGACGACTACATGTCGAAGCCGATCAGCCCCGAGCTGCTGGAAGAGAAGATCCAGCTGTGGCTCGGCAAGAGCGAGCCGCTGCCGGGCCGCTCCGGCCTATAGGACCTTCGGGCCGCAGAGCATTTCGCGCTTTCCCGCAAAGCCCTTTCGCCGCTCGACGGCAAAGCCTGCCGCAACGAGATTGCGCCGGACGAAGCCGGCCGCGGCATAGGTGGCGAAGCTGCCGCCGGGAACGGTCTTCTCGCAGACGAGTCGCATCAGCTCTTCCGACCACATGTCGCCGTTGCGCGACGGGGCGAAGCCATCGAGATACCAGGCGTCGAAGCGCGGCTCGGCGGCCCTGACGCCATCGAGTGCCGCGCCGCAGACGACGCTGAGACGGGTCTGCGGATCGAGATCGAGGCTGATGATGCCTTGCGGGTTATCGGGCCAGGCGGCGGTCAGGCCGTCGCGCTCGGTATCGATCTCCGGCCAGTGCGACAGAGCGCGGGCAATCTCGTCGCGCTGCATCGGATAGAGCTCGAAGGAGATGAAATGCAGGTGCTGGCCATTCCTGCGGTGCAGCTTCCACTGTCGCCAGGTCTCGGCGAAGTTCAGGCCGGTGCCGAAGCCGAGCTCGCCGATCTGGAAACTGTCCCTTTCCGCCCAGCGTTCCGGCAGGCCGTTGCCGGAAAGGAAGACGTGGCCGCATTCGAGCCGGCCGTCGGTCTGGCAATAAAAGTGATCGCCAAAGGCCTGCGAATAGGGCATATCGCCGTCTCGCCATTCGAGCGGCTGGCTGTTGCTGCCAATCTGATCGGGATCGATATCTGTCATGCCACAAGCCGATAGTCCGGCTCTTCTCTCCGGTCAATCCGCCGATCTCTTGATCGCCGGCGGCGGCATCATGGGCCTGTGGGCGGCGGTATATGCCGAGCGGCTGGGCATCGACACGCTGCTGATCGATGCCGGGCGGATCGGCGGGGGCGCCAGCGGCGGCCTGCTGGGCGCGCTGATGCCGCATATGCCGGACAAGTGGAATGCCAAGAAGCAGTTCCAGTTCGATGCGCTGCTCAGCCTCGAAACCGAGATCGCGGCACTGGAAGCCGCCACCGGCCTTTCCGCAGGCTACCGCCGCTCCGGCCGGATCATTCCGCTGCCGAAGCCGCATCTGAAGACGATCGCGCTCCGGCATTCGGCCGATGCCGAGGTCAACTGGAACCAGCAGGGCCGGGCGTTTCACTGGCATGTTTCCGATCAACCCGCCGTCACCGGCTGGATCGACCCGGCTGCGGGCGACAGCGGTTTCGTGCACGACACGCTGGCGGCCCGCGTTGCGCCGCGAGCGCTGGTCTCGGCGCTCAGGGCGTTTCTCGATCGGGCGCGGCACGTGCGGATCGCAGAGATGGCGGCGCTTGGCTCGCTGGATGTGGAGGCAGGTACTGCCGAGATCGATGGCGATCGAGTGAGTTTCGGTCACTGCATCATCGCGGCCGGGCATGCATCGTTTCCGATCCTGCAGCGCTTCAATCCGGGTTTGCTGCAACCACTGGGCCAGCCGGTGAAGGGGCAGGCGGCACTGCTGAAAGCCGATATTGATCCGGCTCTTCCCGTCATCTTCCGCGACGGTCTCTATATCGTGGCGCATGAAGGCGGGCATGTCGCGATCGGCAGCACCAGCGAGAACAGCTTTGCCGATCCCCATGGCACCGATGACCAGCTGGAACCGTTGATTGCGGCTGCGCGCGAAATGGCGCCGGCGTTGGCGGATGCGCCTGTCGTCGAGCGCTGGGCAGGGCTGCGGCCGAAGGCGATCGATCGCGATCCGATGGTGGGGCGCCATCCCGATCATCCCCGGCTCCATGCGCTGACGGGTGGTTTCAAGGTGAGTTTCGGGCTCGCCCACCGGCTGGCGGAATGCGTCACTGGCGAAATTGCCGGTCAGCCCGCGGGGTTCGACCTGCCGGATAGTTTCGCGCTTTCCAGCCATATCACGGCCGCTTCACGCTAAACGTGAATTAGTCCAAAGCTTATTTCGTTATTCTGTCATGCAAATCACCTATCTGCTAGCGCATCGACGGTGCCGGATTCGGCCGTGCACTGCACTCTCAGATGGAGGAAATCGCATGCGTTATGCCATTTGCTTCACGCCTTCGCCGAGCGATCCGCTCAGCCATGTGGCGGCCAATTGGCTTGGCCGTAACGTCTTTTCGGGCGAGATGCTGGAGCCGCCGGCCGTTCGCGGTCTCGGCATTCACGAAATTGCCTTCCACACGGCAGTGCCGCGCCGCTATGGATTTCATGGCGTCCTCAAGGCGCCGTTCCACCTTTCCGCGGATGTTTCGGAAGCGCAACTCCTGCGGGAGTTGATGCGGTTCTCCGGCACGATCCAGCCTTTCAGCGTTCCGCGCATCGAGGTGGCCCGGCTCGGCAATTACTACAGCCTAGTGCCGACGCTGCCCTGCGAGAATGTGCGCTATCTGGCATCTTCCATCGTCCAGCATTTCGATCGCTTTCGCGCGCCTCTGTCGGAAGCCGATATCGAGCGCAGCGATCCCGATGGCCTGTCGGCGGCGCAATTCGCCAATCTGCACCGCTGGGGCAACCCTTACGTGATGGACGAGTTCCGTTTCCACATGCCGGTCACCGGCCCGGTCAACTGTGTCGACATGCCCCGCATCGAGCAGGCGCTGCGGTCGATCTTCGAGCCGGTGCTGAACGATCCGATCCAGATTTCCAACATCGCGCTGATGATGGAAGAGGGGATGGGCGGTCCCTTCCGCGTGCATTCGCTGCATCCGATGGGCAAGGTCAGCGCCCGCAAGATCGCCTGATCACTTTTGTTCAAGAAGCCGGCGCGGATTGATGCTATATCCGCGCGATGCAGAATATCTCGCAGGAACAGGCAACCGATGCCATGCCGCTTGCCGGCGCGGAGACGACGCGCTTCTGGCGCGACCGCCGTTTCGGCGGCATGGAATGCCTGAGCGCGACCTTCCTGACCCACGAATTCGCGCCGCATGCGCATGATACGTTCAGCATCGGCGCCATCGAGAGCGGCAGCCAGATCGCCACGATCCGCGGCACGCGCGAGGCATCCGGCCCCGGCGACCTCTATCTGATCAATCCCGGCGAGACGCATGACGGGGCGCCGACCGAGGGCGGATACCGCTACCGGATGATCTATCCTGACATGGCGCTGTTCCGGGAAGTCCTCGAAGATGTGACCGGCAAGAGCTTTCAGGGTACGCCGGCCTTCGGCAAGCAGATCCTGCACGATCCGAAGCTCGCTGCCGCTTTTCAGCAGGCGCATGAAATTCTCGAAATCGGCAGCGGGGCGCTGGAGAGCAGCCAGGCGATGTTCCAGGTTCTCGACGCTATGTTCCGCCAGCATGGCAGCTCGATCATCGTGCCCGTCGATACCAAGGAACGGTCGGCGGTGCGCCGGGCGCGCGATTACCTGATGGAGAACTACGCGACCGATATCGGGCTCGAGGAGCTCGCAGGCGTTGCCGGTCTCAGCCGCGCGCATCTGATCCGCGCCTTCCGCAAGGAATTCCACATCACGCCGCATGCCTTCCTCACCGACATCCGGGTGCGGATCGCGCGGCGCAAGCTGCAGGCGGGCGAGCAGCCGGCCGAGATCGCGCTCGAATGCGGCTTTGCCGATCAGGCGCATTTCACCCGCCACTTCAAGGCGCGCACCGGGATAACGCCCGGCCAGTACCGCGCCCGATAATCACTTTCGTTCAAGACGCCGCTTCGGCGCGGCTCTATGACCTCCGCAGCAAGCGGAGTTTTTGAACGTGAACAAGAATGAATTCTGGGCGGAATTTTCCGGCGGCATGCGGGCAATCGCGCCGCTGATCGCCGCCGTCATCCCGATCGGGCTGGTCTTCGGCGCGGTGGCCGCCACCAAGGGGCTTTCGCCCGTCGAGACCGGGCTGATGAGCGCGCTGGTGTTTGCCGGCGGCTCGCAATTCGTGGCGATGGATATCTGGACGCATCCGGCCTCCTGGGCGGGGCTGGGTTTTGCGGCATTGCTCGTCAATATCCGCCATGTGCTGATGGGTGCTTCGATCGGCACCAAGATGCAGGCCTTTCCGCCGCGCGCCCGCTATCTCTCCGTGCTGTTCCTTGCCGACGAGATCTGGGCGATGGCGGAGTTCCGCGCCGGTGTGGCGCGGCTGACGCCCGCTTGGTTTGCCGGGCTCGCGACACCCTTCTATCTCGCCTGGGTAATCTCGGGACTGGCGGGCGCCACGCTTGGTGCGTTCCTTGGCGATCCCGTCACGCTCGGCCTCGACTTTGCCTTTCCCGCCGTCTTCATCGTGCTGGTCATGGGCTTCTGGAAGGGTCCCGAGACCGGCGCCGTGCTGCTCGCCAGCGGTGCGGCCGCCGTGCTCACCCAGCATTTCATTCCCGGTGTCTGGTATATCGCCGCCGGTGCTCTCGCCGGTCTGGTCACCGCTCTCTTCAGCGGCAAGCGCCGCATCGAGGTAACGCCATGACGCTCGATCTTTCCACACTGCTCGCGATCCTCGCGATGGCGGCGGCAACCATCCTGACGCGCATCAGCGGTCTCATCCTCATTCGCCATGTTTCGCTCGAAGGCAGCAGGCGCAAGGCGATCGAATCGATTCCGCCGGCGGTTCTGATGGCGGTGGTGGCGCCGACCGCCTTTGCGACCGGTATCGCCGAGACCATCGCCTGCGCGGTGACCGCGCTCGCAGCACTGCGGCTGCCGATGCTGGCGGCGGTGGCATCGGGCGTCGTCTGCGTGGCGATCCTCAGGGCGATCGGCCTCAGCTGAGCGATTTCGTGAGAGACTTTCGCGATTTCCGTGAAAGTCTCTTGCACATTTCCGGCTCGACTTTCGCTCTCCGGGTGCTACCGTTTCGCCTGTCTTCGAGAAGGTGATTTGATGGCATTCGATACATATCCGCGCGATCTCGTCGGCTACGGCCGCAGCACACCCGATCCGAAATGGCCCGGCGGCGCCCATGTCGCCGTGCAATTCGTCATCAATTACGAAGAGGGCGGCGAGAGCTCGATCCTCGACGGCGACCCGGCCTCGGAGAACCTGCTTTCGGAGATCGTCGGTGCCCAGCCCTGGCCCGGCCAGCGCAATCTCAACATGGAATCGATCTACGAATATGGCTCGCGCGCCGGCTTCTGGCGGCTGTGGCGGATGTTTACCGATCTCAAGATGCAGGCGACCGTCTATGGCGTGACGCTCGCCATGGCCCGCAATCCGGAAGCCGTTGCAGCGATGAAGGAAGCCGGCTGGGAGATCGCCAGCCACGGCTATCGCTGGCTGGAATACAAGGATTTCCCCGAGGATCTGGAGCGGAAGCACATTCTCGAAGCCGTGCGCCTGCATACCGAACTGACCGGCGAGCGGCCCTACGGCATGTACCAGGGCAAGCCATCCGACAACACGCTGCGGCTGGTGCAGGAAGAGGGCGGTTTCCTTTATTCGTCGGACTCCTACGCCGATGATCTGCCCTATTGGTCAAAGGGCGTGGACGGCAAACCCTTCCTGATCATTCCCTATACGCTCGAAACCAACGACATGCGTTTCGCCACACCGCAGGGCTTCAATTCCGGCGACCAGTTCTTTGCCTATCTCAAAGACGCTTTCGACACGCTCTATGAGGAAGGCAAGGAGGGCAGCCCGAAGATGATGTCCGTCGGCCTTCATTGCCGCCTCGTGGGCCGTCCCGGCCGTGCCGCGGCGCTGAAGCGTTTCATGGAATATGTGCTGGGTCACGAGAAGGTCTGGGTGCCGCAGCGTATCGAGATCGCCAGGCACTGGCATGAGCATCACAAGCCGGAGACGATCTGATGAGCGGGCGGGAGGAATTTGTCACCCGCTTCGGCGGCGTCTTCGAGCATTCGCCGTTCATCGCCGAACGCGCCTATGACGACGGTTTCATCCATGGCGAGCTGACGGCCGATCGCGTTCATACGCCGATGGTGGCGGTCTTCCGTGCGGCGAGCGAAGACGAACGCCTCGGCGTGCTGCGCGCTCACCCCGATCTGGCGGGACGTCTGGCGATATCAGGCGAGCTCACCGAAGACAGCAGACAAGAGCAGGCGGGGGCCGGGCTCGACCGGCTGAGCGCCGAAGAGCACAAGCGCTTCACCGAGCTTAACGACCGCTACACCGAGAAATTCGGCTTTCCCTTCATCATCGCGGTCAAGGGCCTGAACAAAGACGATATTCTCGCAGCTTTCGAGAAGCGCATCGATAACAGCCGCGAGGACGAGTTTTCAACGGCGGCCGGGCAGGTCGAGAAGATCGCGCTTCTGCGCCTGTCGTCCATGCTTCCGGAGCGCTGAATGGCGGGGAATTCTTTCCTCATTCTTCCGGCTCGCCTATAGTCTGCCACGCAGGAGATGTTGCCATGAAGCCATCGGAAGTGCTGGAGAAGAACAGGCAGGCGATCCGCGACGCGACGAAGCGTTTCAACGCGGCCAACCCGCGCGTCTTCGGCTCGGTGGCCCGCGGCGAAGACCGAGCCGACAGCGATCTCGATATTCTTGTCGATGCGCTGCCGGGAACGACGCTGTTCGATCTCGGCGGGCTGCTGGAGGAGCTGCAGGATATGCTCGGGGTCAAGGTGGATCTGGTGACCCCCGGCGGGCTGCCCGACAAGATCAAGGCGCGCGTTCTCTCGGAAGCGTCTGCCATATGAGCAATGAGCGGCTTCTCGAGCATATCGATCGCATGCAGGCGGCAGCGCAGACGGCGTTCGATCTGACTGAAGGGATGGGCGAGGCGCAGTTTCTCGGTGACATCAGAACACAGCTTGCCGTGACGATGTCGCTGGTCCTTGTCGGCGAGGCGGCGGCGCGGATATCGGCGATCGAGCCCGGATTTCCGCAAAGCCATCCTGAAATTCCGTGGACGCGGATCAAGGGCATGCGCAACCTGATCGTCCATGACTACTACAAGGCGGAACTGCCAGTGATCTGGCAGACCGCAAGAACGGCCTTGCCCGACCTCGTGACCCAACTTGAAAACATTCGCCACTGGCGGATCCAAGGCGAATGACAGATGCCTGAATTCCTCGATATCCACCCCCTCACCAAAGCCGCCTTCGCGCCCTTCGGCGATGTGATCGAAACCCATCCGGAAACGATGCGCTACATCAATGGCGGCACGACGGAGCGGTTCCACGCACTCGCCTCCGCGGAAGCTGCGGGCGAGGGCGCCCGCGTGATCATCAATCTCTTCCGCGGCCAGCCGCGTGCCTTTCCCTACGAGGTCGGGATGATGGAGCGCCATCCTTTCGGCAGCCAGAGTTTCTCGCCGATCTCCGGAAAGCCGTTTCTGGTCGTCGTTTCCGAGGATGAGGACGGCAAACCCGGCAGGCCGCAGGTGTTCCTGGCGCGGGGCGACCAGGGCGTCAATTACCGGCGCAATGTCTGGCATCATCCGCTGATGTCGCTTGGCGAGCCGTGCACTTTCCTCGTCGTCGACCGCGACGGGACCGAAAACAATCTGGAAGAATTCTTCTTCGACGAGCCCTTCATCATCAGAGAGCCAGCCCTATGACCGGACTGACCACCCATGTCCTCGACACCGCGCTCGGCACGCCTGCCAAGGGGCTGCGGATCGATCTCTATTCGGTCGAGGGCGACATTCGCAAACATCTGAAGACCGTCGAGACCAATTCGGACGGCCGCGTCGATGGCGGGCCGATCCTGATCGGCGATGCCTTCAAGGTGGGCACTTACGAGCTGCTTTTCCATGCGGGAGATTACCTGCGCGCCGCAGGCACGGCGCTGCCGCACCCGGCCTTTCTCGATCTCGTGCCGATCCGCTTCGGTATCGCCGATACGACGGCGCATTATCACGTGCCGCTGCTGATCTCGCCCTATGGCTATTCCACGTACCGGGGCAGCTGAGATGCGGTTTGCTGCGATCGCCGATATCCACGGCAATGCGCTGGCGCTGGAGGCGGTGCTTGCCGATATCGCCGCACAGGGGATCACCGACATCGTCAATCTCGGCGACTGCTTCAGCGGGCCGCTGGAGGCGGGCAAGACCGCGGACCGGCTGCTCGCGCTGAACCTACCGACGGTGCGCGGCAACCACGACCGCTACCTGACCGAGTTTTCACCCGAGCATATGCAGACGTCCGACGAGGCGGCCTATCACGATCTCAGTCCACGCCATCTCGACTGGCTGCGGACGCTGCCCGCCGAGCTCGTCTATCGCGGCGAGGCCTATCTCTGCCACGCAACGCCCGGAAACGACAATCTCTACTGGACCGAAACCATCGCCGCCGATGGCCGCGTTTGTCTGAAGGCGCAGGCCGAAATCGAAGCGCTCGCCGAAGGCATCACACAGCCGCTGATCCTCTGCGGCCACACGCATTTGCCGCGGATCATCGCGCTCTCCGGCGGCCGCCTGCTCGTCAATCCTGGAAGCGTCGGCTGCCCGGCCTATGACGACGATCAGCCCTATTTCCACAAGGTCGAGAACGGCCATCCGATGGCAAGCTACGCCATTCTTGAAAAGAGCGCCGATCGCTGGACCGCCCATTTCCGCACCGTCGCCTATGACCATATGGCGATGTCGGAGCTCGCAAGAGCAAACGGCCGCCCGGAATGGGCGGCCGGATTGGCGAAGGGGCGGCTGTAAGGTCAGGCGGCAATCACCGACGCATCCACATCCCGGATGTCCCGCTTGCCGCAGAGCGCCATGGTCGTGTCCATCTCCTTGCGGAGGATTTCCAGTGCCACCGTCACGCCTTCCTTGCCCATGGCGCCGAGGCCGTAGAGGAAGGGGCGGCCGATATAGGTGCCTTTGGCGCCGAGGGCCACGGCCTTCAGCACGTCCTGGCCGGAGCGGATGCCGCCGTCGAGATGGATCTCGATCCTGTGGCCGACGGCGTCAGCGATGGCGGGGAGCATGCTGATCGAGGAGGGGGCGCCGTCGAGCTGGCGGCCGCCGTGGTTGGAGACGATGATGGCGTCGGCGCCGGTCTCGGCGGCGAGTTTTGCATCCTCGACGTCGTTGATGCCCTTGATGATCAGCGGGCCGCCCCACTTTTCCTTGATCCAGGCGACATCGGACCAGGAGAGCCGCGGATCGAACTGTTCGTGCGTCCAGATGGAGATCGAGGAGAGATCGGTAACGTTTTTGGCGTGGCCGATGATGTTGCCGAAGGTGCGGCGCTTCGTCTGCAGCATGTCGAGGCACCAGAGCGGGCGCGTTGCCATCTGCCAGATGTGTTTCGGTGTGAATTTCGGCGGGGCGGAGAGGCCGTTGCGCAGGTCCTTGTGGCGCTGGCCGAGGATCTGTAGGTCGGCGGTCAGCACCAGCGCCGAGCATTTCGCCGCCTTGGCGCGGTTGATCAGGTCGAGGACGAAATCCTTGTCCTTCATCACGTAAAGCTGGAACCAGAAGGGCTTCGTCGTCACCGAGGCGACATCCTCGATCGAGCAGATGCTCATGGTGGAGAGCGTGAAGGGGACGCCGAATTCTTCCGCCGCGCGCGCCGCCAGCATCTCGCCATCGGCATGCTGCATGCCGGTCATGCCCGTCGGGGCCAGCGCCACGGGCATCGATACCTTCTGGCCGATCATCTCGCTTTCCAGCGAGCGGTTGGTCATGTCGACCAGGACGCGCTGGCGGAGCTTGATCTTCGCGAAGTCGCTTTCGTTGGCCCGGTAGGTGCTTTCCGTCCAGGCGCCGGAGTCCGCATAATCGAAGAACATCTTCGGGACGCGGCGGCGGGCGAGCGTCTTCAGGTCGGCGATGGTGAGCGGCTTGGACATGAGATCGGCATCCTCCGGAAGTCTATCGAAGACGTATCACACTCGCGGCCCATCGCCAGCAGAATCATGTGCTTAAAGGGCGAGATCCGCTCTATACGGCGGGTTGACCATCGACCATTTCAGAAGCGCGTGGGGCAGAGCGGCTGGCCTGGCATCCGTCGGCTGCGGCTCAGCTTCGCATCACCCAGCGGATTGCGCCGATCACCGCGAAGGCCATCAGCGGCCAGATCGCCCAGAAGGTGCCGTGCCAGGAGAGCAGGTTGATGGCGATGAGCCCTAGGCCGATGACGGCGAGGCCGGCGAGCTGCGGGTCGATGCGGTTCTGCAGGCGGGCGATCGTCATGGCGGAGACGAAGGCGAGGACGAGGATCGGCCAGACGGCCCAAAGGTTGCCTTCCCAGGTGAGCGCGTTGATGAGGGCAAAAAAAGCTGCGGCAATCGCGAAGATACCGAGGAGTTTTCGGGCTCGTGATGGCGAAGCCAACGGCCGCTGATCCGGGCGGCCGGGGGACGGAGCAGCAGCCGTTTGCGGGGCGGATTGCGCGATCGGCTGCACATGCGGGGGATGAGTTTCACCGATGCGGATTGCGTAGCTCGGGATCGCTTCGGAGACGTTCTTGACGGTGAGTGGCCCCAGGAAATCGAAGCCGACGGGCACCTTGTTGCGCACCTGGTCGTAGACGGTGCTGGAGATGACGATGCCGCCCGCGGGTGCCGAGGCTTGCAGGCGGGCGGCGATGTTGACGCCGTCGCCGTAGATATCGGAGCCATCGGCGATGACGTCGCCGAGATTGATGCCGATGCGGAAGAGCATCTGCCCGGCGGCGGGTTTGGCGTCGTTGAAGGCAGCGAGCTCGGTCTGGACGTCCACGGCGGCGCGCACTGCCTCGACGACGCTCGGGAATTCGGCGATCAGGCCGTCGCCCCAGGTGTTGACGACGCGGCCGCCATGGGCGGTGATCAGGCCGGACATGGCATCGCGGTAGCGCTTCAGCGTCGCCAGCGTGCCTTCCTCGTCGAGGCCCATCAGGCGCGTATAATCCTGCACATCGGCAGAGAAGATGGTCGTCAACTTGCGCTGCGTTTCGCTCATGCTTCCCCCGATTTCGCAGGCGCTATGTCAGAGCGCCGCCTTCATCGCGTTGCCCGCGACATATGTCTCCACGATCGATCTGTCGTCGCCCATCGTCTGCAGCAGGAAGAGCTCTTCCGCCAAGGTTTTGACCACATCCATCTTCAGCGCCATGGCCGGCGTTGCCGCGGCGTTGAGGACGACGATGTCGGCGTCGGTGCCGGTTTCCAGCGTGCCGATATTGTCTGCGAGAGACAGGGCTTCGGCATTGCCCAATGTCATATGGTAATAGCTGTCCAGCGGATTCAAGCGCTCGCCGAGAAGTTGCTGGATCTTGTAGGCCTCGTCCATCGTGCGCAGCATCGAATAGCTGGAGCCGCCGCCGATATCGGTGGCGACGCCGATCCTGACCGGCTTCTCGCGGCGCGACAGCGCCTTCAGCGGGAAGAGGCCGGATCCCAGGAAGAGGTTCGATGTCGGGCAGTGGACGGCGATCGATCCGGCTTCGCTCATAGCATCGGCTTCGCGGTCGGAGAGATGGATGCAGTGACCGAAGAGCGTCTTCTTTCCGAGCAACCCGTAGCGGGCGTAGATATCGGTGTAGTCGACGGCTTCAGGATAGAGCTCGCAAGTATAGCGGATCTCGTCGTGGTTTTCCGAGAGATGCGTCTGGATATGCAGGTCCGGGAACTCGCGGGCGAGCGTTGCCGCCGCCTCCATCTGGGCGGGCGTCGAGGTGATGGCGAAGCGCGGGGTGATGGCGACGTGGTTGCGGCCCTTGCCATGCCATTCGGCGATGACGGCGCGGGTCTCGTCGTAGCCCATCTCGGGCGTATCGAGCAGGCCCTGCGGCGCGTTGCGGTCCATCATCACCTTGCCGCCGACCATGCACATGTTGCGACGCATGGCTTCGGCGAAATAGGCGTCGGCGGAGGTCTTGTGCACCGAGCAATAGGCAACGGCGGTCGTCGTGCCGTGGCGGATCAGCTCGTCGTAGAAATGCGTGGCGATCTTCTTCGCATGCGCGGTTTCGACGAAGCGGCATTCCTCGGGGAAAGTATAGGTGTTCAGCCATTCCAGCAGGTTGGCGGCATAGGAGGCGATCACCTGCATCTGCGGAAAATGCAGATGGGTGTCGATGAAACCGGGCATGATGAGATGCGGGCGATGGTCGATCTCTTCCGTGCCTTCGGGCGCGCTTGCCTTCACGTCGGCATAGTTGCCGCTGCCGGCGATCTTGCCGCCGTCGAGCAGCAGGGCGCCGTCGGTCTCGTAGAGATAGCTGTCGGTATCCGTCAGGCTTTGCGGGGCGCGCTTGAACGAGAGCAGGCGCCCGCGCAGAAGTTTCACTGTCATTGCTGTTTGCCTTCGACTGCGCTTTCATACCAGGCGACGAGCAGCTTGCGCTCATCGGGCGTGATGTCGGTCACGTTGCCCGGGGGCATCGCATGGCTCCGTCCTGCCTGTATATAGATTTCGCGGGCGTGGGCGGCAATTTCCGCATCGTTTTCGAGGATGACATTCTTCGGCGGGCGCGCCAGGCCCTCATAGACGGGCTCTGCCGCATGGCACATCGAACAGCGCGTGCCGACCAGCTGCTTGACGGCGGGGAAATGCGCGTCGCCGGCAAATTGCTGGAAGGCAGGGGCGACGGCCGCCGCATCGGCATCCTTCTCGCCGGTCAGCACCTTCGGTACGGTCGACAGCCACATGATCAGGATGAACAGGATGACGGTGGCGATCCAGGTCCAGGTCGGGCGGCCCTTGCGGGCATGCGTGGTGTTGAACCAGTGGCGGATGGTGACGCCCATCAGGAAGACGAGTGCGGCGATAACCCAGTTGAAGGCGGTGCCGAAGGCCAGCGGATAATGGTTCGACAGCATGAAGAAGATGACGGGCAGCGTCAGGTAGTTGTTGTGCAGCGAGCGCTGCTTGGCGATCTGCCCGTATTTCGGATCCGGCGTGCGCCCGGCGATCAGGTCGGCAACAACGATCTTCTGGTTGGGGATGATGATCATGAAGACGTTGGCCGACATGATCGTCGCCGTGAAGGCGCCGAGATGCAGGAAGGCGGCGCGGCCGGTGAAGACCTGCGTATAGCCCCAGGCCATGAAGACCAGCACGGCATAGAGCACCACCATCAGGCCCCAGGTGTTCTTGCCGAGCGGCGACTTGCAGAGCAGGTCATAGACCAGCCAGCCGCCGGCGAGCGAGGCAAGTGAAATCAGGATCGCCGTCGAGGGGCCGATATCCAGCACATGGCGGTCGATGAGGAAGAGATCGGCGCCGCCATAATAGACGATGCAGAGCATCAGGAAGCCGGAGAGCCAGGTGAAATAGCTCTCGTATTTGAACCAGGTCAGGTGCTCCGGCATCTGGGCGGGCGCCACCAGATATTTCTGGATGTGATAGAAGCCGCCGCCATGGACCTGCCATTCCTCGCCATAGGCGCCGACGGGCAGATGCGGCCGCTTCACGAGGCCGAGATCGAGCGCGATGAAATAGAAGGACGAGCCGATCCAGGCAATCGCGGTGACGACGTGGAACCAGCGCGCCGCAAAGGCCAGCCATTCCCACGCTATGGCATATTCGTACATTCGGTTCCCCTGTCTTCTCGACTCGTCACATTGCAGAATGTTGGTGCATGAGGGAAGGGGGAAGTTCGCTTCCCATCGGGCGGCGAATGGCCGATAGTTCGGGCACCAGGAGAGGGAGAACAACGATGATCCTTGTGCTCTACAGCGATCAGGTGATTGCCGAGAATGCGCCGATGGACCGGCGGCTGGCCGAGATCGTGCGTCAGCGCGGCGAGCACATCGGCTACATCTCGTCGGGCCCCGATCCCGACCGCAGTTTCTTCAAAGAGAAAGCCGCCTATTACAGGGAGCACGGCCTGACGCTCGATCCCTTCATCGATCTCGACGCCGTGGTGCCTAAAGATCTCGAACGTCTATTCTCCTGCAACGCCATCCACCTCTCCGGCGGCCATACCGGCCATTTCCTGCAGCGGCTGCACAATGCCAACGTCTTCGAACGTCTGCGGTCGTGGGCGCTCGACGACGGCATCCTGATCGGCACCAGCGCCGGGGCGATCCTGATGACGCCGACGATCGCCGTCGATGCCTTCTTCCTGGGACAGCAGCCTTCCGACATCACCGATGGCGAGGCGCTCGATCTCGTGCCCTTCGAGTATTTTCCGCATCTGAACGAGGACGAAAGCTTTCTTCCCAAGCTGCTGCGCTACAGCGCCACGATCAGCCACCCGGTCGTCGCCTGCCGGGACGGTGAGGGGCTGATCGTTCATAGCGACGGCGTGGAGATCTTCGGCAAGCCGCTGATGATCTTTCAGGGATCCGCCGATGTCATCAGCCTGGAAAGGCTCGATGCTTTGATGGTGGCCGCACGCCGTCTTGAAATGTGACGGCTTCGTTACACCTTAATTCGAGGGCTGCCGTGATGCGGTGAGATGCGCGTTGCGGCGGGGCATGCATCGATGGAGATGTGCCCATGCGAAGCATATTGGCATGCGTAATGATTGCCTTTGCCTCCGGTGCTCTGGCGCATGATGCGCCTTCCGGATGGTCCTATGATCCATTCTGTTGCAATGGCGACAGCCAGACCGGCGATTGCCAGATGATCCCGTCAAAGAGCGTCACGGTGACGCCGAACGGTTACCGGGTGACGCTGGTGCCGGGCGACCACCGGCTCGTGACACGCTACCACGTTTTCCTGCTGCCGCTGACCAAGGCGATGCATTCCGGCGACGGCGATTATCACCTCTGCCTGTTTCCGAACGAGGATACGCCGCGCTGCTTCTATGCGCCCGAAATGGGCTATTGAGCCGGCAGCTTGCTGCCGTGCATCTCGGTCATGATCCAGTTCCGGAAGGCCTTGATCTTCGGGACGTTGCGGCGGTTTTCCGGGTAGGCCAGCCAATAGCCGCGGCCATCGCTGCATTGCAGCTCGAAGGGGCGGATCAGCTTGCCGCTGGCAAGCTCGTCCGGGTAGAAATCCGGCGTCAGGATGGCGACGCCCTGACCGGCGACGGCGGCTGAGGCTTCATAGGCCTGGGCGCCGTAGAAGCTCGTCGCCCGTGTCTTCAGGTTCGATGTCGGAACGCCTGCCGCTTCCAGCCACTGGTGCCACCAGGGGTCGGTGGTGTCGAAGATCCTGAGCTTCAGGAGATCGGCCGGTTGGTGGACGCCGCCGATGGTTTCGGCGAGGGCCGGGCTCAGCATCGGCGTGAAATAGACATCCATCAGCTTCTCGGCGCGCAGGCCCGGCCATTCGCCGGTGCCCGAGCGGATGCCGATGTCGAAGGCCTCGCGGCCGAGATCGACCAGCGTATCGGAGGTGTTGATGCGCACCGCGACATTCGGATGGTCGAGCTGGAAGAGGCCGACGCGGCGCGCCAGCCATTGCGAGGCGAAGGTGGCGAGACAGGTGATCTGCAGCGTCACTTCGGTTTCGCCGCGCGCTTCAGCCATCGCGAGCTGCAGCATCTCGAAGGCCTCGGTGACCTGCGGCGCCAGTCTCTCGGCTGTCTCCGTCAGACTGATCTGCCGCGGGCGGCGCAGGAACAGCGGCTCGCCGACATTCTCTTCCAGCAGCTTCACCTGATAGCTGACGGCCGTCTGGGTCATGCCGAGCTCCTCGCCGGCCTTGGTGAAACTGCCATGCCGGGCAACGGCCTCGAAGACGCGCAGCGCATTCAGCGGGAACTGTTTCGACAGCTTCATGGATAAGCTCTCTTTATGCATGGAGATGATCGTTCGATTGGAATTGCAGCATTTCCAGGCGCAGACTGCAAGTCATACCATCAACTGAATGAAGGTGATTGTCATGAAGGACTCAACGATCGAACGCAGTGAGCTGCACAATGAGCTGCCAGCGCGCGCACTTGTCTCCCGTTTCCGGGCATGGGTCTACCGCACGTTCGTCTACTCCTCGCGGCTCGACGTCGACACCATGCCCGACCGTGTCAGGCGCGATCTGGGGTTCCTGGATGGCCGGGAGCCGCGCGATTATTTCGAGCGCTGGCCATAAGCAGCCAGCGCCGCCAGAATCTCGGCGGCGGTCATGGCGGCGATCACCTCCGGGCGCTTGTCGCGCACGGCAGAGCCGCCGATCGGCAGGGTGAGACGGGCGAGTGACGCCTTCTCGCCGCCTTCGCGCGAAAGCCAGCTTGAGAAGGTGGCGCGCTTGGTCGCCGAGCCAATCATGCCGGTATAGGCGAGGTCCGTTCGCGCCAGCGCTTCGCGGGCAATCAGGAAATCGAGGGCGTGGTCGTGGGTCAGGATGGCGATCGCGGAGCCCGCGGGGATTTCCGCGATAAGGGCTTCCGGCATCGCCGTCAGTTTCGTCGCGGTTTCGGCAGGCAGGTTTGCCAGTTCTTCCTGGCGGGTCTCGATGACGGTGACCGCAAGCGGCAGCGGGGCGAGTGCCACGGCGAGGGCGCGGCCGACATGGCCGGCGCCGAAGAGATAGACGGCGGGGCGGTGTTCGGCTTCGCCGATATGCCTTGCTTCAAGTTCGTTCAGAACGTCATCCGTCACCCGACGAAAGCGCAGCTGCGTGCGGCCGCCGCAGCATTGGCCGATTTCGGGGCCGAGCGGGATGTCCATCGTCTCGGTGCCGCTATTTTCCAGCAGGTTGCGGGCGTTTTCGATCGCCAGATATTCGAACTGGCCGCCGCCGATCGTGCCCCAGATGGCGGTGGGCGAGACCAGCATGAAGGTGCCGGTCTCGCGCGGGGTGGAGCCCTGGGTGCCGGTGATCTCGATGAGGATGGTGGTGGGGTGGGTGGTGAGGAAGGTGTGGAAGTCGGTCATTGGTTGACCGATAGGTTTGTGGGTGGGTTACCCCCCTCTGTCCTGCCGGACTGCCGGGGGCGAGCCACTCGTCTCGCCCCGCTCTTCGAGCCCCCCACAAGGGGGGAGAACGGCAAGAAGCACGGGTTTCCCCAAACAATGGATGTCAGAGTATTGCTGTGGCGCGAGCGGATGCGCCCAGCCGATCTCCCCCCTTGTGGGGGAGATGCCCGGCAGGGCAGAGGGGGGTAGGCCACGAACGCAGAGCCCCCACTCATCCTCAAACCAGCTTCATCCGCTCGACAGCCATCAACACCCGCTCCGGGGTCGCCGGCGCATCCAGGCGAGGGCAGACCCTGTAATCCGCCACACTCGCCACCGCCATCGACAGCGCCTCAAGCACCGAGATCGCCAGCATGAACGGCGGTTCGCCGACGGCCTTGGAGCGGCCTATCGTCGCCTCCTTGTTTTCCGACCATTCGGCCAGCTTGACGTTGAAGACCTTCGGGCGGTCGGAGGCGAGCGGGATCTTGTAGGTGGAGGGGGCGTGGGTGCGCAGGCGCCCCTTGTCGTCCCACCAGAGCTCTTCCGTCGTCAGCCAGCCCATGCCCTGCACGAAGGCGCCCTCGACCTGGCCGATATCGATCGCCGGGTTCAGCGAACGGCCGACATCGTGGAGGATGTCGGTGCGGTCGATCAGATATTCGCCGGTCAGCGTATCGATCGTCACCTCAGTGCAGGAGGCGCCATAGGCGAAGTAGTAGAAGGGCGTGCCGCGGCCGGCGGCGCGGTCCCAGTGGATTTTCGGGGTCTTGTAGAAACCAGCGGCCGAAAGCTGGACGCGGGCGAAATAGGCCTGCTTGACGAAATCCGGGAAGGGGATCTCGGTCTCGCCGACGCGCACGCGGTTCGGCAGGAAGATGACCTCGGCGGGATCGACGCTCCATTTCTCGGCAGCAAAGGCGACGAGGCGCTCCTTTAGCTGCCGGGCGGCGTCATAGGCGGCCATGCCGTTTAGGTCGGAGCCGGAGGAGGCGGCCGTCGCCGAGGTGTTCGGCACCTTGCCCGTCGTCGTCGCGGTGATCTTCACGCGGTCGATATCGACCTGGAAGCTGTCGGCCAAGACCTGCGCCACCTTGGTATAGAGGCCCTGGCCCATCTCGGTGCCGCCATGGTTCAGGTGGATCGAGCCGTCTTGGTAGATATGGACGAGCGCGCCTGCCTGGTTGAAGGCGGTCATGGTGAAGGAGATGCCGAACTTCACCGGCGTCAGCGCGATGCCCTTGCGGATGTAGCGGCTGTCGCGATTGAAGCTGATGATGGCGTTGCGGCGGGCCTGATAGTCAGCACTCTCCTCGAGTTCGCCGACGATGCGCTCCAGGATACTGTCTTCGACCTCCTGGTGATAGGGCGTCAGCGTGCGGCCGGAGCCTGGCTGGCCGTAGAAATTCAGCTTGCGGATTTCGAGCGGATCCTTGCCGGTGGCATAGGCGATCTCTTCGATGAAGCGTTCAGCGCCGAGCATGCCCTGCGGGCCGCCGAAACCGCGGAAGGCGGTGTTGGAGACGGTGTGCGTCTTCAGCGGCTTAGATTGCAGATGCACATGCGGATAGAAATAGCTGGAATCGGCATGGAAGAGGGCGCGGTCGGTGACCGGGCCGGAGAGATCGGAGGAGAAGCCGCAGCGCGCCGCATAGGTGGCGTCGACGGCATGGATGCGGCCTTCGTCGTCGAAGCCGAGTTCGTAATCGACGAGGAAGTCGTGGCGCTTGCCGGTCGCCGTCATGTCCTCGTCGCGGTCCGGGCGGAATTTGACGGCGCGCTTCAGCTTCTTGGCGGCGATGGCGGCGAGTGCGGCAAACTGGTTGCCCTGGGTTTCCTTGCCGCCGAAGCCGCCGCCCATGCGGCGCACGTTCACGGTGACGGCGTTGGAGGGGATGTTGAGCACATGGCCGACGATATGCTGGATCTCGCTCGGGTGCTGCGTCGAGGACCAGACGGTGACCTCGTCGTCCTCTCCGGGGATCGCCATGGCGATATGGCCCTCGAGATAGAAGTGCTCCTGGCCGCCGATGCGCATCTGGCCGCGCAGCCGGTGCGTCGCATTGTCCATCTCGGCCTTCGCCTCGCCGCGCTTTAGCGTCATAGGCGTGATGACCAGCGGACTGCCATTCTCCAGCGCGCCGTCGATATCGCTCCAGTGCGGCAGATCACGATATTCGATCTTCGCCTTGCGGGCGGCATGGCGGGCGGCCTCGCGGGTTTCGGCGATGACGGCGAAGATCGGCTGGCCGTGGAACTCGACCTTGGTTTCGGCAAGCAGCGGCTCGTCATGGCTGCCGTTCGAGGAGACGTCGTTGACGCCGGGCACGTCCTTGCCGGTGAAGACGAGGACGACGCCGGGGTGGCGGCGGACTTCGGAGAGATCCATGCTCAGGATATCGGCATGCGCCCGGTCCGAAGTGCCGAGAGCGCCGTGCAGCAGGCCTGCGGGTTCGGGAATATCGTCGATATAATCGGCGCTTCCGGTGACATGCTTATGCGCTGAATCATGTTTCAGCGACCCATGCATCGGGCCGGAGATCATGGCTTTTGGATTTTCGAAGGTGGATTTATCCATGATGAGACTCCGCCGCACAGGTCGGTGCGCGTGGCCCCCTCATCCGCCCTTCGGGCACCTTCTCCCCGCTGGGGAGAAGGGGGAACGAGACGGCGCCCCACATCCCTTCTCCCCTCGGGGAGAAGGTGCCCGAAGGGCGGATGAGGGGGCTGCTTGCGCAAACCGTCATGAGATCAACCATCACGCCACCCCCTCGAACCGCTTGAGCTCCACCGGCGTCCCCACCGTCTCCAGATAAAACCGCGTCAGCAGGTTCCGCGCCGTCAGCTGGCGGTACTCCGCCGTGGCGCGCCAGTCGGAGAGCGGCTGAAAATCCGCGTCGAAGGTGTCGCGGGCGGCGTCGATGGTGGCTTCGGTCCAGGGCTTGCCGAGCAGGTCGGATTCGACGGTGCGGGCGCGCTTGGGGATGCCGGCCATGCCGCCGAAGGCGATGCGGATGTCGTGGACGTCGCCGTTGTCGTCGAGCGTCAGGTAGAAGGCGCCGAGAACGGCGGTGATGTCCTCGTCGCGGCGCTTGGTGATCTTGTAGACGGCAAAATGCGTGCCCTCGGCCGGGTAGGGAACGAAGACGCTCTCGACGAATTCGCCGGCTTTGCGGTCCTGTCTGCCATAGGCGATGAAATAGTCTTCGAGCCGCAGCATGCGGGTGCCTGATGCCGAGCGCAGCTTCACGGTGGCGCCGAGCGCGATCAGCGGCGGCGGGCTGTCGCCGATCGGCGAGCCGTTGGCGATGTTGCCGCCGATCGTGCCCATGTTGCGTACCTGCTCGCCGCCGATGCGGTTGATCAGGCCGGCAAGGGCAGGCACCTTCTTGGCGAGGACTTCGAAGGCCTTGGTGTAGGTGACGCCGGCGCCGAAGGTCACGCCGCCCTCGGTCACCTTGATCGCCTGCAGTTCGCTGAGGTGATTGATGAAGACGACGGGGGTGAGTGACCGCATCTGCTTTGTCACCCAGAGGCCGACATCGGTGGAACCGGCGACGATGGTTGCCGTGGGTTCTTCGGCGAGAATGCGGGCCAGTCCCTCGACGGAGCCGGGGATAACAAGCTTGCCGGCGTCGGAGGTAATGGCGATCGTCTCGCGTGGCTGCAGCGCCCAGAGGCGGGCGACGATATCGGAGCGGGTCTTTTCAAGCGGGTCGAAGAGCGTGCTCGGCCGGGCCCTGGCGATGGCTTCCGCCGCCTTGACGATCGGCTCGTAGCCCGTACACCGACAGAGATTGCCCTGCAGCGCCTTTTCGATCTGCGGGCGGCCGGGCTTTTCGCTGGACAGCCAGAGGCCATAGAGGGACATCACGAAACCCGGCGTGCAGAAGCCGCATTGCGATCCGTGGAAATCGACCATCGCCTGCTGCACCGGATGAAGTGTGCCATCCTTGGCGGCCAGATGCTCGACGGTCACGACATGGGTGCCGTTCAGCGAGCCCACGAAGCGGATGCAGGCATTGACGGATTCATAGGCGAGCTTGCCGTCGACGAGGCGGCCGATCAGCACCGTGCAGGCGCCGCAATCGCCTTCGGCGCATCCTTCCTTCGTGCCGGTCAGCCGGCGCCTCAAACGCAGAAAATCGAGAAGCGTTTCGGTCGGCCGGACATCTCTGAGCGTGATGTCCTCGCCATTGAGGATGAAGCGGATGGCGTCGTTCATGATGTTCCTTATTCTTGTTTTTCTAAATGGTTATGCCGCAGTCCAGCCCCCGTCAATCGAGATATGCGTGCCGGTCACCTGACGGGCATCGTCGCTTGCGAGGTAGAGCGCCAGCGCGCCGATCTCCTCGGCCTTGACGAATTCATGCGTCGGCTGCGCCTTCAGGATCACCTCGGTCTTCACCTGCTCCTCGGTCATGCCGCGGGCCTTGGCCGTATCCGGGATCTGCTTTTCGACCAGCGGCGTCAGCACGTAGCCGGGGCAGATGGCGTTGACGGTCACGCCCGACTCAGCGAGCTCGAGTGCGGCCGTTTTCGTCAGTCCTAATATACCATGTTTCGCCGCCACGTAGGCGGATTTGAACGGCGAGGCGACGAGGCCGTGGGCGGAGGCGATATTGATGATGCGGCCATGCTTCTTCGCCTTCATGTGCGGAATGGCCGATCGCATCGTATGGAAGGAGCTCGAGAGATTGATGGCGATGATCTGGTCCCACTTGTCGATGGGGAAGTCCTCGATCTTCTCGACATGCTGGATGCCGGCATTGTTGACGAGGACGTCGACCGTTCCGAAGGTTTTCGCCGCCGTCTCGATCAGGTCGGCGATCTCGGCAGGCTTCGTCATGTCGGCCGGATGATAGAGGGCGCTTCCCTCTGAAAGTGATTCAAGCCGCTCGGTGATCGCCTTGATTTCTTCGGCTTTTCCGAAGCCGTTGATGACGACGTTGTCGCCCTTGCCGGCAAAGGCGGTGGCGATCGCCAGGCCGATGCCGCTGGTGGAGCCGGTGACGACGATGGTTCTTTTCATAAGCGCTTCTCCTTGGTCCGGGTTGGACCAAGGTTATGCGCAAAGCCTTGCGGCTGACAATCGCCGAATGGCGTTCTCAGCTTCCGGCGAGAAGCGTCGTGGTGAAGGCGGCGGAAAAATCCGGGCGCGTGGTCAGCACCTTGCCATCGGCATCCTTCAGAATGCCAGCGTCGAACAGGTAATCGCCGATCGCTTTCATCTTCGCCGGGTCGATGGCACCGGCCTTGCCGGGGGCGGTGCGCAGATAGCCGTCGGAGGCTAGCGTTTTCAGCGATGCCTTGACGAGGTCCGGATTGGTGAGCGCGCCGTCCGTTCCCTTGATCAGGATATCGGCTGCTTCATCCGGATGATCGGCGGCGAATTCATAGCCGCGTCGCGTCGCCTGCATGAAGGCGCGGGCGAAATCGGGTTTCTCAGAGAGATAGGCGCTGCTGGTGCCGAGAATGGCCGTATGCTCATCGGGCACGCCGTAATCGGCATAGACGAAGGCGCGCTGGGCCTTCGTCTCAAGCTCGGCCTGAACGCCTTCCCAGGTATAGACCTCAAGCGTGAAATCGACAGCGCCATTGTCGAGCGCCTGATAGGCGGAAGTGCCGAGCGTCACGGTCTCGAACTCGCCCTTGCCGCCTGCGTTCCTGATCATCGAGCCGAGCAGGGCATTTTCCCAGGCGCTGCCGAAGCCGCCATAGGTCTTGCCGTCGAGATCCTTCGGGGTCTTGATGTCGGTGCGGTCCCCTTTGAAGACAACGCGGCCGGTTTCCTTCTGGACGATCGCGAAAGTGCCGACGAGATCGGCGCCGGCGGCGCGTTGCGTCATCAGGCCGATCGAGCCGAGCACGCCGAAATCGGCGACGCGGCTGGCGACGAGGGTCGCGGCAGAGGTGTCGGTATAGGGGAGAATGTCGACGTCGATGCCGGCTTCGCGGTAGAAATTCTTCTCGCGGACGACGTAGAGGCCGATGTGATTGGTATTCGGCGTCCAGTCGAGGGCGACCGAGACCTTGGGGCTTGCGGCGCGGGCGGCGAGCGGCGCTGCGGTCAGGGCGAGAATGCCTGCAAGCGCCGTGCGGCGGCTGATGATCGGCATGGTCATGGTTCGGCTTCTCCTTCGAAGAGCTTTGCGAGAATGCGGTTTTCGATTGCGATGATCTCGGCCTGATGCCTGCCGGGTTCCGTTCGCGGCCGGGGCAGGCCGACCTCGATTTCGAGGGTGACGCGGGCAGGGCGGGGCGAGAAGACGTAGATGCGGTCGGAGAGCAGCACGGCCTCGCGCACATCATGGGTGATCAGGATCACCGAGAGGCCGCGGCGGGCAGAGAGCGCTTCGAGGAAACGCTGCATCTTCAGCCGCGTCAGCGCATCGAGGGCGCCGAAGGGTTCGTCGAGCAGCAGGATCGGGCGTTGCTGGACCACTGTGCGCAGCAGGGCGGCGCGCTGGCGCATGCCGCCGGAGAGTTCATGCGGCCAGCTGTTTTCGAAACCGGCGAGGCCGAATTCCGCGAGCAGCGGCTCGATCTGGCACCTAGCCTCGCGGCGGGGCATGCCGGAGATTTCAAGGCCGAGTGCGGCATTGTCGATCAGCCGCCGCCAGGGCATCAGCGCGTCGCGTTGCGGCATGAATGCGAAGGGGCGTTCGGCGGCAGAGAGCGGCTGGCCGTTCATGCGAATGCTGCCGCCGGATGCTGCGGCGCTGCCGGTCAACAGGCGGAAGAGCGTTGATTTGCCGGAGCCGGAAGGGCCGAGGACGGAGATGAATTCGCCCTGTTTCAGGTGCAGCGAGATGCCGGCGAGCACATCGATATTGCCGAGGGAGCAGCTGAGGTTTTCGATATCGAGGAGGGGCGCGCTGCTCATTCCAGGTCATCCCCGTTTGCCCGGTGCCAGGGCATGGCGAGGCGCTCGGCGAGGACAGCGAGCGAGAACAGCAAGAGCGTGAGCAGCGCGCTGACGAGAACGGCGGCCAGCACCAGATCGGCGCGGAAATTGTTCTTGGCATTGAGGATATAGATACCGAGCCCGCGGGCCGCACCGGCATATTCGGCAAAGATGGCGCCGACGACGGCATAGGTGATCGATATCCTGAGACCGGCGAAGAAATAGGGCAATGATGACGGCAAGCGGGCGGCGCGGAAGCGCTTCCAGCGCGAAGCGCCCATGGTGGTCAGCAGTTCCTCGATCTCCGGCTCTGTCGCCGCATAGCCGCGTGTGAGCGCCACCAGCATCGGAAAGAAGGTGACGAGGGCGACCAGCAGGATCTTCGGCAGCAGGCCGAAGCCGAACCAGAGGACGATCAAGGGCGCGATGGCGACAAGCGGCAGCGTCTGGCTGATGACGAAAGCAGGCATCAGCGCCGAGCGCAGGCGCGGCACGAAATCGATGAGCACCGAGAAGACGAAGGCGATGAGAAGGGAGGCGGCGAAACCCGCCAGGGTCGCCTGCAATGTCGGCCAGCTGTTTGCCAGCAGCGCGGCACGTTCGGCAAAGGCCTGGGCGAGGACACGCGAGGGTGCGGGCAGCGTCGCGGGCGGGAGGCCCGCGATGCGCACATAGCTTTCCCAGGCGGCGAGCACGGCGCCGACGGACAGGATGGCGGGAAGGAAACGGGCGGCAAGGCCCGGCAACCGGAAAGATCTCGGCATCGGCAGGATCCTGACGTGACGCTGGGATCAGACGGCGGAGGGGCTGTTGGCCGATATGGTCAGATCGATCGTCACATGGCCGTTCGGCGGCCCGAAGCGGACGAAGGCTTCGTGGATCGTCGCGAAGACCGCACCGGCATCGCCCTTGACGCGGGTGCAGAAATTCTTCGAGCGGTCGAAGACGCCCGAATTTTTCAGGAAGTCGATGCAGCCGTAGATCTCTTCCATGTGATCGCCGGTGCCCATGACATAGAGCGAGAACTGCGCGGCGGCATGACGGCCGGTGACCGGCGCGGAAGCGACCGCTTCGAGAGCCGACGCCTTGCGCTCGGCAAGCGGCAGGACCGGACCCGTCAGGGCTTCGGTGTGGCACATGGGATCATCGGGCTCGCCGGGGCAGCCGCGGGAGATGGTGGCGCGCAGCACCGCGTGGATGCCGTCTGCCGAGCCTGCGACATAGAGATCGCGCATGGCGGCGAAGACGATATCGGGCGTGCCAACGATCAGCGTCGAGATGTCGTCGGTCTCGATCCTGAGCTTTTCGCGATAGGGATCAAGTGCCGGAAGGGCAGACAGGATGACGTCGACGAAACGGTCGGTCATCGGGTAAAGGGAAATTTGTGCGCCAGAAAACATCGCTCGCCTCGCTCCGCTGGTATTATCCAGATCAGCTTTAGAGTTTGAGGCCATGCCAGCCGCATCTCAGCCCCGGCTATACGGAGCACCCCTGTCGTTGGCGCCTTTTAAACATGCGCTGCGCGGCTTGTAAAGCGGTGATCTGACGACGGGCAAAATTGCGCTCGGCTTTCTTTTCCCTTTCGTTTCTGCCTCTTAAATGATCTATCTGAAAGCATCAGAGCTTCATGGGAGGGGGCAGGGATGAGCGGGTATGTTCTGGCGATCGATCAGGGCACGACATCGACGCGGGCGATCGTGTTCGATGGCGAGATGAAGATCGCGGGCGTGGGCCAGAAGGAGTTCACGCAGATCTATCCGCGCTCGGGATGGGTGGAACATGACCCGGAGGAAATCTGGGATTCCGTCGTCTCGACGATCCAGATGGCGCTGCGCGAAGCCAAGGTGAAGGCGACCGACATTGCCGCACTGGGGATCACCAACCAGCGCGAGACGGTCGTCGTCTGGGAGCGGGAAACCGGCAAGCCGATCCAGAATGCCATCGTCTGGCAGGACCGGCGTACCGCGAGCTACTGTGAGAACCTGAAGCGTCAGGACCTCGAGAAGATCTTCACCAGGAAGACCGGCCTGATCCTCGATCCGTACTTTTCCGGCACCAAGCTCTCCTGGATGCTCGCCAATGTGAAGGGTGCGCGGGCGCGAGCCGCCAAGGGCGAGCTCTGCTTCGGTACGATCGACACGTTCCTGATCTGGCGGCTGACCGGCGGCAAGAGTTTCGTCACCGACGCGACCAATGCCTCGCGCACGCTGATGTACAACATCGCCGAGAACGAATGGGACAAGGACCTGCTGGAAATCCTGCGTGTCCCCGCGGCGATGCTGCCGGAGGTGAAGGACTGCTCGGCGGATTTCGGCATCGTCGAGAAATCGATCCTCGGCGCCGAGATCCCGATCCTGGGCGTTGCCGGCGACCAGCAGGCGGCGACGATCGGCCAGGCCTGCTTCGAGCCCGGCATGCTGAAATCCACCTATGGCACCGGTTGCTTCGCGCTCTTGAATACCGGCTCGGACATGGTGCGCTCGAGGAACCGGCTGTTGACGACGATCGCCTACCGGCTGGATGGCGAGACGACCTATGCCTTGGAAGGATCGATCTTCATCGCCGGAGCGGCCGTCCAGTGGCTGCGCGACGGTCTCGGCATCATCGACACGGCCGGCGAGACTGGCAAGCTCGCCGAAAGTGCCGATCCTTCGCAGGAGGTCTATCTGGTGCCGGCTTTCACCGGTCTCGGTGCTCCGCACTGGGACCCGAAGGCGCGCGGGGCGATCTTCGGCCTGACGCGCGACAGCGGCCCGGCAGAATTCGCCCGCGCTGCGCTGGAAGCCGTCTGCTACCAGACCCGCGATCTGCTCGATGCGATGCAGAAGGACTGGAAGAACGGCAGCGACGACACGGTACTGCGCGTCGATGGCGGCATGGTCGCCTCCGACTGGACGATGCAGCGTCTCTCCGACCTGCTCGACGCGCCCGTCGACCGGCCGGTGATCCTGGAGACGACGGCGCTGGGGGCTGCCTGGCTTGCCGGCAGCCGGGCCGGTGTGTGGCCGGATCGCAAGAGTTTCTCGGCCAAGTGGAAGCGCAACAAGCGCTTCGAGCCCGACATGGATGAGAAGACCCGTTCCGCCAAGCTCAAGGGATGGAAGAATGCGGTGAAGCGGACGCTGAGCGATGCCTGATCAGGCGGCTGCCACCGCTCGCTCGCGCCTGACGGGCGGGCTGTAGAGCCAGCTGGCGCCCGAGCGGTCGGCGGTTGCCTTGATTGCCAGCGACAGCGTGATGGCGGTGACGCAGATCAGCGGTGCCGCGAGATAGCCGATCGATGGTGAGGGCTCGACCAGGGTGGCGATCAGGCCGGCTATGCCCGCGACAATCATCACATGGGTGACGTAGACCGGCAGCGTGTTGCGGCCGAAATAGGAAAAGACGTCGCGCAGCGCCTTCAGCCGCGACATCAGCACGGCCATGCCGCACAGCCAGGAGAGACCTGCGATCGACGAGGCGAAGGCCCAGAGGCCGGGCTCGATCGGCTGCAGGTGGCTGCGCAGCGCCAGCAGCAGGATGAAGGCGGAAAAGCCACCGGCCGCAAAGGGGAGAGGGCGCTCGGTCAGCGTTTCGGCGATCAGCCTGCCGTACCAGCAGCCGAAGGCGAAGAAGACGAAATATTGCAGCACATTGCGGTGGGTGAAGAGCTCGATCGGCAGATAGCCGCCGAAGGTGAGGATCGAGAGAACGGTGCCGACGGCGATGACCGGGATGCGCGGCGCCGAGGAGAGCAGCTTGGTGACGGTCATGAAGATCGCTAACGCCCAGATGAACCAGATGCCGGTATTCGGCGCCCACCACATTTCGATGAGCTGGTAGGGATCCGACCCTTCCGAGGGCACGAGGCCGTTGGCGTGGACATAGCGGAAATAAAGCCAGCGCGCCGTGCTCCAAACGCCGAACAGCCAGACGAATGTCCAGATCTTCTTTCTCAGAAAATCCGGCCATGTGGCCCGCATCGCCGAAGCGGCGAGGAAACCCGACACCGAGAAGAACAGCGGCATGCGGATCGGCGCCATGATGTTGCTGATCTTGGTGTAGAGGGCCGGGGCCATCTCGTGGAAGTTCAGATAGAGCAGGGTGTGGTAGACGACCACGAGGATGATCGAGAGGCCCTTGGCGATATCCAGCCATTCGATGCGGGTCTTCTGCTGGTGCATGGTTTCCCCTTCCGATTGTGCGCTGCGGCAGGAACAAACCGTCCAATTGCGTCAGAAACGTGGGCGCGACGTCATTCTTCCATGCGTGCGCGAATGCCGCAGGCGCGTCCCTTGCTTCTTCTGTACTGATCGGTACAATGCATTCCTATTGGTACAGGAGATATGACAATGACTGCACTTATCCCCCCATTCACGCTTGAAACCGCCACCCAGAAGGTCCGCCTTGCCGAGGACGGCTGGAACAGCCGCAACCCGGAAAAGGTGTCGCTCGCATATACGCCCGACAGCGCCTGGAGAAACCGCGCAGAGTTCGTCAACGGCCGGCCGGAGATCGTTGCCTTCCTGAGCCGCAAGTGGGCCAAGGAGCTGGATTACCGGCTGATCAAGGAGCTCTGGGCGTTCCGCGAAAACCGCATCGCCGTTCGCTATGCCTATGAATGGCACGACGACAGCGGCAACTGGTTCCGCTCTTATGGCAACGAGAACTGGGAATATGATGCCGATGGCTTGATGCAGCGCCGTTTCGCCTGCATCAACGACATGCCGATCAAGGAATCGGACCGCAAGTTCCACTGGCCGCTCGGCCGCCGTCCGGATGACCATCCGGGGCTGTCAGAGCTCGGCCTCTAAGGACGCAAGGCTCTGAAAACCGTCTACGAACGCCGCGATGTCGTGCCCCTGCTTGCCGAGATCTTCCGGGAACTCGGCTATGAGGGCGCGACGCTCAGCCGGATCACCGAACGCACCGGGATCGGCAAGGGCAGCCTCTATCATTTCTTCCCGGGCGGGAAGGAAGAGATGGCGGCTGCCGTACTCTCCGAGGTCGATCGCTGGTTCGAGGATTTCATATACGAGCCGCTGCGCAGCGATGAACCTTCAGTGGCGATCGAAGCGATGTGGCGCGGCGTCGACGATTACTTCCGCTCCGGTGGGCGCATCTGCCTCGTCGGCGCCTTTGCGCTCGATGGCACGCGGGAGCGTTTCAGCGAGGCGATCAACGGCTATTTCCGGCGGTGGGTGGATGCGCTGGCCAGCGCTCTCGTGCGCAGCGGGGTAGAGCAGGGTACTGCACAGCAGGAGGCGGAGGCTGCGGTTCTCGGCATCCAGGGCGCGCTGGTCCTTTCGCGCGCCCTCGACGATCATGATGTCTTCCGCCGGGCGATTGCCGGGATGAAGACGAGGCTTTCGGCTATTTCTTGAGCCAGGGGCTCTTCGTGCTCCAGAAGATGACGCTTGCGCCGAGATAATCATCGGCAAACGCGGTGAATTCTTCCTTGGTGAAGGGCTTCTTGGTCTGCGGGTTCCTGTAGGTCAGCGTCGGCTCCTGCACGGCCATGCCGACATAGGCGAGCTTGCCCTTGTACTGGTTGAAGAACGGATAGGAGTTCTTCATCTGCGCCTTGCGGTTCGGCACGATATCCGGGCCGCCGAGGCCGATATTGTTCTTCGCCGCAAAGTCGAACAGACGGCTCATGTATTTGTGGTCGTTTTCCCATTCGCAGGGCCAGAAGTTGACATACTGGACGACCATCGACTTTGAGAACGCCTTGCGCGCAAAGCCGAGATTTTCCATCTCGCCGGCGAAATAGGCATCGCAGGAGAAATCCTTCGGCTCGTTCTTCGGGTCGAGATCGATCGAGGTCTCCGGCAGGTTGATGCCATAGACGCGGCCATCGAACTTGGCGGCAAGCGCCGAGATCAGCGCCTGGTAGCGCTCCCGCACCGCCGGGTTCCACTGCTGCGCCACCCAGCCGGAGCCGATGCCCTTGTTCTCACCGGGATTGTCGAACTGGGGCGCGAGGCCGCCGCCATATTCGGCGCTTTCGAGCATGTAGTCGGGGATGTTGCGGGCCTTGGGGCTGAAGAAGCGGTCCTGTACCTGGATGAACAGCTTCTTGTTCAGGCTCTCGGCAATCGCCAAATCCTTCTCGATCGGCGAGAAGTCGTACTCGCCTTTGCCCTTTTCCAGCATCTTCCAGTTATAGACCACCTGGGCGCCGCCGATATCGGCGCGCGACAGCAGGTCCTTGAGGCCGTCGAGCTCACCGGCGCCGGTATAGATGAAATTCTGGGGCGCTGCGGAGGCGGCAGTGGCTGCGCCGGCAAATGCGGCAGCCAGGAACAGGCTTTTGAAAAGATGCATGTTTCGTCCTGAAATATGAAGTTGGAAATCCAGCCGCGCGAGAAATCGGAGCCGAAGGTGGCAACTCGATGGCGAAGAGCGGAGCGGCCGATACAATCCCCAATGCTAATTTTGCCCCACGGCTCATTTGTGAAGCGTAATTTTTTGCTGCGCCCTGTCGGATGGCGGGTTACTCCTTCGTCATTGAGGAAGAGGAGTAACAGATGCTTTATGCGATCCTTTGCTATGCCAACGAAGAAACCGTCTTCTCCTGGTCGAAGGAGGAGGAGGATGCCGTCATGGCCAAGCTCTACGCCGTGCAGGAGCCGCTCGCCAGATCCGGCAAGCTCGGCCCGACCGGGCGGCTGATGCCGACGACCTCGGCCACGACGCTGCGCAAGGGCAAGGAAGAGCCACTGGTGCTCGACGGCCCGTTTGCCGAGACCAAGGAAGCGCTGCTCGGCTTCTACTGCATCGATTTCGACACGCTGGACGAGGCGATTGCCTTCGCCAAGGAGCTGTCGGCCGTCAATCCGGGTTCGACCTCTTACGAGATCCGCCCCTTCTACGTGTTCCATCCGGGAGATAAAGCCACATGACCGACATTGCCTGGATCGACGTGACGCTGGCTTCTGCCCGGCCGAAGGCGCTGGGCGCGCTGCTTCGCTATTTCCGCGATCTCGATATCGCGGAAGAGGCCTTTCAGGAGGCCTGCCTGCGCGCCATCCGCACCTGGCCGGACAAGGGCCCGCCACGCGATCCGACGGCATGGCTGATCTTCGTCGGCCGCAACAGCGGCATCGATGCGGTGCGCAAGCAGAAGAAGACACAGGCGCTGCCGGAGGAGGAACTGATTTCCGATAGAGAGGATGCCGAGAGCGATATCGCCGACCGGCTGGATGAATCCAACTACCGCGACGACATCCTGCGCCTGCTGTTCATCTGCTGCCATCCGGATCTGCCGGCGACGCAACAGATCGCGCTCGCCCTGCGCATCGTCTCGGGCCTTACCGTGCAGCAGATCGCCAAGGCGTTTCTCGTCGGCGAAAGCGCCATGGAGCAGCGCATCACTCGCGCCAAGGCGCGTGTCGCCAAGGCCGGCGTGCCCTTCGAGACGCCGGGGCCGGAGGAAAGGGCGGAGCGGCTGACCATCGTCTCGACGATGATCTATCTGGTCTTCAACGAGGGTTATTCGCAGGGCGACCCGAAACGCGATGCGGCCGCCTTCGCCGACGAGGCGATCCGTCTCGGGCGGCTGATGCTGCGGATCTTTCCGGCCGAACCGGAGATCATGGGCCTGCTGGCGCTGATGCTGCTGCAGATCTCGCGCCGCGATGCGCGCTTCGACGGCAATGGCGAGCTGGTCCTTCTCGAGGATCAGGATCGGACCCGCTGGAACCACGCGCTGATCAACGAGGCGCTGAACCTGCTCGACAAGGCGATCCGTCACCGCCAGCCGGGACCGTATCAGCTGCAGGCGGCGATCGCCGCCATCCATTCCCGCGCCAAGCGCGCCGAGGATACCGATTGGGAAGAGATCGAGATCCTCTACCGGGTGCTGGAGCGGGTGCAGCCATCGCCGGTCATCACGCTCAACCGCGCCGTTGCCGTCTCGAAGCTCAAGGGGCCGGAGGAGGCCTTGGCGCTGGTCGATACGCTCGCCGAAAAGCTCGACGGCTATTTCTATTTCCATGGACTGCGCGGCGGATTGCTGAAGCAGATGGGCGAGGTGCGCCGCGCCCGCGAATCCTTCGACCGGGCGATCGCGCTCGCCAACTCGGCGGCGGAAGCGGCCCATATCCGCCTGCAGCTCGACAAGCTGCAGAACGAGCAGGCGATGCCCGCCCTCAGATAATGTCCGGAAAAATCATCAGGCGATGTCGGAACGGAGGATGCTGCGGCGTCCTTGTAACAGCCTGAGGATAAACAGGTTTCGCTTCAACAGGAGGAATGCCGAAATGACCGCCACGACGCAACACGAACTGGTTCTCGTCCGCGAAATGGATGTGCCGCGCGAGAAGATCTACAAGGCCTGGACCGACGAGAATTCGATCAAGGAATGGTTCGTTCCGCGGCCCTGGACGATCGCCGAAGCCAAGCTTGATGTGCGCCCGGGCGGCTCCAGCTACATCGTCATGCAGGACCCCGACGGCAACAAGTACCCGAATTCCGGCGTCTATCTGGAGCTCGTCGAAAACGAGAAGATCGTGTTCACCGATGCCTATACCAGTGCCTGGGTGCCATCCGAAAAGCCGTTCTTCACCGGCATCATCCTGCTCGAAGATTTGGGCAACGGCCGCACCAGATACACCGCCAAGGCACTGCACTGGCGTGCCGAGGACAAGGAAGCGCACGAGAAGATGGGTTTTCACGAAGGCTGGGGCACGGTCGCCGGACAGCTTGAGGAGTACCTGAAGCGCGGCTGACGCACTTCAAGCGGGCGCTGAAGCGGCTTCGATTCCGATTCCGCCGGCGCCCGCAAGCCGTTGAATTTGGATTCGGATTGATGGATGGTGATGCGCATAGCAACATACCGAAATCGAGGTGATTGTTATGGCGATGATGACCAGCCGGGAATTCAATCGGAACGCCAGCCGCACCCGAAAAGCCGCGGCGAGCGGGCCTGTATTCATCACCGATCGCGGCAAGCCTTCGCATGTGCTGCTGACGATCGAGGAGTACCGCAAGCTTGGCGGCAAAGGCCCCGGTATTGCCGATCTCCTACAGATGCCCGGAGCCGGCGAGATCGAATTCGATCCGCCAACGATCCAAGAATTCGGTATGAAGCCCGTCGATTTGTCCTGAGGCGGCAACCCGTCACCTAACCCACCCATCAACTTTATCGAACGATCCGTTCCAGAATTTCCGTTTGCCCGGGGGCTTGCCGATCCTTATCTGAGAGGCAAGTTCAATAGGATGCCGATGATGGAACTGGGCCTTTATACTTTCGCCGACGTCAATCCCAATCCGGGCCGCAGCAAGGGCGCGGAAGGGGCGGAGCGGTTGAAGCATCTGATCGAGGAAATCGAGCTGGCCGATCAGGTCGGCCTCGATGTCTTCGGGCTTGGCGAACATCACCGCCCTGATTATGCAGCCTCGGTTCCGGCCATGGCGCTTGCCGCAGCGGCGGTGAAGACGAAGAACATCCGGCTGACGAGTGCCGTCACCGTCCTGTCGTCCGATGATCCGGTTCGCGTCTTCCAGCAATTTGCAACGCTCGATCTCATCTCGAACGGCCGTGCGGAAATCATGGCCGGGCGCGGCTCGTTCATCGAGTCCTTCCCGCTGTTCGGCTACAATCTCGAAGATTACGACCAGCTGTTCGAAGAGAAGCTCGATCTCCTGATGGCGCTGCGCGAGGGCGAAGTGGTCAACTGGAAGGGCGAGCTGCGGGCGCCGATCAATGGCCGCGGCGTCTACCCGCGCCCGCTGCAGGATCCGCTGCCGCTGTGGATCGCCGTCGGCGGCACGCCGCAATCGGTGGCGCGGGCCGGTGCGATGGGCCTGCCGGTGGCGCTGGCGATCATCGGCGGGGAATATCCGCGTTTTGCGCCGCTCCTTGAGCTCTATCGCGAGGCAGCGCGCCGGGCAGGACAGGATGCGTCGAAGCTGAAGACCAGCATCAACGTACACGGCTTCATTGCCGATACGACGGAAGCGGCCGCCGACCAGTTCTACGGGCCGCAGGCCGAAGTGATGAACCGCATTGGCCGCGAGCGCGGCTGGGGACCGACGAACCGGGCGCATTTCGACATGGCGCGCGGGCCGACCGGCAATCTCTTCCTCGGCGATCCGGAACTGGTAGCCGAGAAGATCGTTGCGGCTCACAAGGTCTTCAACAACGACCGCTTCCTGCTGCAGATGGCGATCGGCCTGATGCCGCACGACCAGATCATGCGCGGCATCGAGCTTTACGGCACGAAAGTCGCGCCGCTTGTCAGAAAGGCATTGACTGGGGCGGGCGAAGGGGCGAAAGCCACGGCCTGAACCCGCAAGGCCAGCCGCCTTGGCGGCAGCCGGGATGAACGATGGTAATCGAGAACGACGACGAACTGGAAAAGCTGAAGGAAATCGGACGGATCTGCGCCAACGCGATCCAGGTGATGTCTGCAGCGCTGGAGCCGGGGATCACCACCCTCGAGCTCGATCAGATCGGCCGCAAGGTGCTTGAGGATGCCGGTGCCCGCTCGGCGCCGGAATTCTGCTACCAGTTTCCGGGTGCGACCTGCATCAGCGTCAACGAGGAAATCGCCCACGGCATTCCCGGTCCGCGGGTGATCCGCCCCGGCGATCTCGTCAATATCGATGTCTCCGCCGAGAAGAACGGCTTCTTTGCCGATACCGGCGCCTCCTTCACCGTGCCGCCCATCAAGCCGAAGATCGAGCGGCTCTGCCGCGATGGGAAGCGGGCGCTGTTCGTCGGTCTCAACCAGATCAAGGCGGGCGAGCCGCTCGCCAAGATCGGCAATGCCGTCGGCGCCTTTGCGGCGAAGAACCGATATACGCTGGTTGCCAATCTGGCGAGCCACGGCGTCGGCCGTTCGCTTCATGAGGAACCTGGCGAGCTTTCGACCTGGCCGGACCCCTCCGAAAAGCGGATCATGACCGAAGGCCTGGTCTTCACCGTCGAACCCTTCCTGTCGCTCGGCGCCACCTGGGCCGAAGGCGGCGACGATGCCTGGACGCTCTATGCCGATCCCCAGGCGCCGACCGTGCAGTACGAACACACCGTCGTTGCGACGCGCAATGGGCCGCTGATCCTGACGCTGCCGGATCTGGCAGCTTAAGAGCTTCATCCTTTCGGCGGCCGAGCTCCGCCTCTACCCGTCCTTTCGTCCGAATATCCGGCGGCCTACCGCCTATGGCCAGTTAGCGGGCGCAGCAATTCCGGGTTACCGCTTGGTATCCGGCTCCATTCTCTTGTCCGCCGGTCTTCATGGAGGTCGGCGGAATGCTCGAGAGGGATGGCAGCAGTGCCAAGGCGATGCAGCACAATTACCGGCCGGATATCGACGGATTGCGGGCGGTTGCGGTTCTCTCCGTGGTGATCTTCCATGCCTTTCCGACCTGGCTGCCCGGCGGGCTCGTCGGCGTCGATATCTTCTTCGTCATTTCCGGCTATCTGATCAGCGGCCATATCCTGCAACAGCTGCACGACAACAAGTTTTCGATCTTCGATTTCTACAGCCGCCGCATCAGGCGCATCTTTCCGGCGCTGATCCTGGTGCTGCTCTTCTGTCTGGCGGTCGGCGCGGTGGCGCTCTCGGCGGCCGATAACAGGGAGCTCGGCGAGCATGTTGCCGGTGGGGCGGGCTTCGTTGCCAATCTGCTCTTCTGGTTCGAAGTCGGCAGCACCAAGGATGGCGGCATTTCCAATCCCCTTCTGCATCTCTGGTCGCTCGGCGTCGAGGAGCAGTTCTACATCGTCTGGCCGCTCGCTGCCTGGATCGCCTGGCGGCGCGGCATGAGCGTCATCAAGACGATCGCGGCGGTGGCGCTGGTGTCGATGATCTTCAATCTCGTCATCGTCTATATCGACCGGACGACGGCCTTTTATCTGCCGGTGACGCGCTTCTGGGAGCTGCTGGCCGGTGCTGCGCTCGCCGAGCTGGAGCGCTCCCACGGCGGGCTGTCGCGGCCGGCGGCAAACCTTGCGGCAATCGCCGGTATCGTGCTGCTGGTGCTGAGCTTTGCGCTGATCCGGGAAAAGCAGGCCTTTCCGGGTATCATCGCGGCGGCGCCGGTTCTCGGTGCGGTGCTCGTCATCGCGGCGGGGCGGACGGCGGCACTCAAGACCCTGATCTTCAGCAACCGGATTGCCGTTGCGATCGGGCTGATCAGCTATCCGCTCTATCTCTGGCACTGGCCGCTTCTCTCCTTCGGCTACATCATCGGCCACGACACGCCGGCCAAGGAGGTGCGTTTCGGATTGCTGGCGGCGAGCGTGGTGCTGGCGGGGCTGACCTATATGATCATCGAGAAGCCGATCCGCTTCGGGCGCTTCCGGAAATCGGCGGTGGCCGTGCCGTTGTTTGCGATCATGACCTTCATAGGCGCGGCAGGCTATTGGGTATCGGAGCAGGCGCAGCACGGGTTGCCGCGCAATGTGGCGCAGGTGGGTGTTCCGGTCGCCGAAAATACCGCGCCTCCGCAAAAGGAAAGCCGCCACGTGACACGTGACGGCCGTTCGCTCTGACGATTGCGCGGTATCAGATCTGGGGCTTGCCGCCCTGCAGGATTTCCATCGCGGCGCGCTCCAGGATGCCGGAGATACGGGCGGCTTCCTCAGCCGACCAGGGATGGCGCATGCGCAGCGCCGAGCGCAGCAGCTGGCGGGCGGCGCGCACGTCGCGGTCGTCGCGCATGAATTCCTCGTCTTCCTCTTCGCGGCGGCGGCCGTGCTGTTCGGGATCGAACATGCGGTTGACGAAGGCCATCTTCTCGCCGACGCGTTCGAGCTTGCTGAAAATGCCGTCGATCATGGCGCGGTTCTCCTCGACCTTGCGCTTGCCGCTTTCGGTGATCTTGTAGAGTTTCTTGGTGCCCTCGGCCTCGACTTCGGTCAGGCCGGTTTCTTCCAGATAGGTCAGCGCCGGATAGATGACGCCCGGGCTCGGCACGTAGAAGCCGCCGGAGCGCTCTTCCAGAACCTTGATCAGTTCGTAGCCGTGGCGCGGCTGTTCGTTCAGCAATGCCAGAAGCACGATCTGCAGATCGCCGGCCGAAAACTTCCGGCCCATTCCCATGCGGATCGCGTCGCCGAACATGCCGCCGCCACCGCCTCTAAAGCCTCTCATAGCTTCTTCCTTTCATCGTTAATCATATCGAATGCTATGTCGTAAAACATATATCGTAAGATATTACGTTTCAAGAGGAGCCCAAGAATTTCCGGAATTGAACCGATCCATCAGAATTTCTTGTTTGCGGTGCAGCAGGGGGCGGGCGATAAGCGCATCATGTTGGCACGCAATGAGAATGAGCCAGTCAGTCTGGTCCGCACGGCCCTTGCCGGTATGATCGCCATGGCCGCTGCCATGGGCTTCGGGCGCTTCTCCTACACACCGATCCTGCCGGGCATGATGAGCGGCGTTCCGCTCTCGGCCTCCGATGCCGGGTTCATCGCCTCGGCGAATTTCGTCGGCTATCTCGCAGGCGCCGTGCTGGCTGCCTATGGCTGGGCGGCCGGGCGGGAGAGGGCGGTGGCGCTTGCGGCACTCGCCGCCAACGCGCTCCTTCTCGCGGCGATGGCGGCGACCACATCCGTTCCCGTCTTTGCGGTGATCCGCTTCCTCGCCGGGCTCGCAAGCGCCTTTTCGATGGTCTTCACCTCGTCGATCGTGCTGAGCCATGGCGCGGCGGCCGGCAACGACCATGTCCAGTCGGCGCATTTCGGTGGACCGGGCGCAGGTATCGCGCTGTCGTCGCTGATGGTGCTGCTGATCGGCATCGCCTTTCCCGATGCGGGCGGCTGGCGGGCGGACTGGATCGGCGGCGCGCTGTTTTCGGCACTCGGTCTTGCCGCAGCCTGGGCTTTGCTGCCGGCGGGACCCGCAGCGGCGGCGCGCAAGGGGCCGGAACCGGCCATCGCCTGGACGCCGCCGATGCTGCTCGTGACGCTCTCCTACGGCATCTTCGGCTTCGGCTACGTCATCACCGCCACCTTCCTCGTGGCGATCGCCCGCATGGATGCGGCGGGCGCTTTCGTCGAGTTCCTCTGCTGGTTCATTGCGGGCGTGACCGCCGCGGTGGCGCTCTTTGGCTGGAAGCCGTTCGTGCGCGTTCTCGGGCTCGGCGGCGTCTATGTCGCGGCTGTTGTCATCGAGGTTGCCGGTGTGCTCGCGACCGTCATGCTGCCGCATTCGCTGGCGCCGCTGATCGGTGGAGCACTGTTCGGCGCCACCTTCCTGGCGATCACCGCCTACGGCCTGCAGATCGGCCGCAAGCTTTCGCCGGAAAGCCCCCGGCGCGTCATGGCGCTGATGACGGCGGCCTTCGGTCTCGGCCAGATCGTCGGGCCGCTGATCGCGGGCTGGGTGGCTGAGGGGACAGGAAGCTTCACGCTGCCCACCTATATTGCCGCCGCCGCCCTCGGCATTTGCGCGCTCCTCGTGCTGCCGGTCATCAAGAAACTGGGATAAGCCGTTACAAATACGTAAGAATGGCCCCCGGCCATTGCTGCCTTCTTCGAACTGCCTTAATTTCCCGCACAATCAGTGCTGTCAAAGCAAATGCCGACTCTGTTCAAGAAAGCCGCGCAAACGTGTTCGTCTCCTATTTCCCGAAGCCGAAACTCTTCTTCACATCCGCTATTGTTTGGGCGCTGATCGGCGTTCTTCTCTGGTATTTCGGAGGCTCCAGCCTCGGCGCAGCAATAGGCCTTCCGCCGCTGCCAGCGGGGGAGGAGGCGGTGATCGGCGTTTCCGTCTTCTGGTCGAAGCCGTTCCTTTGGTTCTACATCTATTACGTCGCCTTCGTTGCCATTTTCGCGGGTTTCTGGTTCACCTACAGCCCGCATCGCTGGCAGATGTGGTCGGTGCTCGGTTCGGCGCTGATCATCTTCAACACCTATTTCTCCGTGCAGGTCAGCGTGGCGATCAATGCCTGGTATGGGCCGTTCTACGACATGATCCAGCGGGCACTGGCGCGGCAAGAGCCGATCCCTACAGCGGCTGACCTCTATTGGGGCATGACGGGCTTTGCCGGTATCGCCTTCGTCGCCATCACCGTCGGCGTGCTGAACCTGTTCTTCGTCAGCCACTACATCTTCCGCTGGCGCACGGCGATGAACGAATTCTACATGTCCTACTGGCCGAAGCTGCGGCATATCGAAGGTGCTTCGCAGCGTGTTCAGGAAGATACGATGCGCTTTTCGACCACGGTCGAAAGCCTCGGCGTCAACCTCGTCAGCTCGATCATGACTCTGATCGCGTTCCTGCCGGTGCTCTTCAAGTTCTCCAGCACGGTCACTGAACTGCCGATCATCGGTGAGGTGCCGCATGCGCTTGTCTGGGCGGCGATATGCTGGTCTCTGTTCGGCACGGTGTTTCTGGCTGCTGTCGGTATCAAACTGCCGGGCCTCGAATTCCGCAACCAGCGCGTCGAAGCGGCCTACCGTAAGGAGCTCGTCTATGGCGAGGACCATGATGAACGAGCCGATCCGATCACCGTGGCGCAGCTCTTCGCAAACGTCCGGCGCAACTATTTCCGCCTCTATTTCCACTACATGTATTTCAATGTTGCCCGCATTTTCTATCTGCAGGCAGACAACCTGTTCGGCACCTTCGTTCTCGTGCCATCGATCGTGGCGGGCAAGCTGACGCTCGGCGTCATGAGCCAGATCCAGAACGTCTTCGGCCAGGTGCGGGAATCGTTCCAGTATCTCGTCAATTCGTGGACGACGATTGTCGAGCTGCTTTCGATCTACAAGCGTCTTCGCACGTTTGAATCGGCCATCGACGGCGAACCGCTGCCGAGCATCGATCAGCGGTATCTGGACCGTGAGGCGGGGGTCGTCCACCAAGACGGCTGACGCCGGGTCATCAGAATCAAAAGCGCCGCTGTGGGAACCGCAGCGGCGCTTTTTTGTGAAAGGTGATCTGGAAGCTTAGAGCGCCGAATTATCCTGCGCCTTCAGCTTGCCCCTGGCCTCGATCATCGGGATCGCCTCCGAATAGCTGACGCAGGCCACATCCGCCCGGTGGCAGACGTCGCTGACCAGCCGGTCGAGCGCCCGCCAGTAGGCGCCGCCGTTCATTTCGACGAAGTGGAAGCCGAGCTGGAGGGGGATGCGGTCGCCCGCATATTGCTTGTCGAAGGCTTCCTTGAAAGCGGCGTAGGAGCGCTCTTCGAAGGTCTTGCTGTCGGCGGCGTCTTCCTGGCCCTTGGAGTGGCGCACGAAGAGATTGTAGTCCATGCCGATGATCGGCCGGTCCTTGGGGCCCTCGGGGATCAGCGGCAGGCCGAAGCGGATGACGCCGTCTTCGACGACGGGCATGGCCGGTCCCTTGGTGACGAGGCTGGCGTCATAGGTGAAGCCGGCCTTTTTCTCCGCGGCGATCATGTCGCTGCCTTCGCTGGCCGAAAGGTAGGGCGCGCGAAAACCCTTGATGCCGTGGTCGACGAGATCCTGCCAGCCATCGGGCTCGGCGAGGCCGACGCCCTTCCAGGCATTCTTCAGCGTTGCCTTGAAAGTCGTATATTCTTCCGTCCAGTCGGCGCTGCTCCACTGGCGGCCGTCGAAATGGCCGCAGGCATGGCTTGAGATATCGTGCCCCTCGAGATGGGCGTGCCAGATATTGCCGAGGCGTTCGCGGATCTCGTCGTCGCTCTGGGCGAAGCCGACATTGGATTTTCCGCGTTTCTGATGAGGCGCTTGATAGGCTTTCTTCGCATCCTGATTCATCAGGAAGGTGCAGGAGAGGAAATAGGTGAAATGCGCGCCGTTCTTGGCCGCCATCTCGCGGCTCTTCTGCCAGAGCGCGTTGTCATGGGCGCCGTCGAAGGAAATGATGACGAGCTGCTTCGGCTGGTCGGCCGCCGAGGCGGCAGCGGGCAGGGCAACGGAAAGGGCGAGACAGGCAGAGGAAATGGAACGAAACATGGGCACCGCGACAATTTGTTTGCGGCTTTCCTGTTACAGAATTGCGGCGAAGCTGCGGTCTCGCTGGCATTTTTCCCGCCCAGCCGGTATCGAACATTGTTAGTTATCGATCAGGAATATCATCATGGCTTTGCTTGCCTTAAGTCTTGTTCTCTTTCTCGGCCTTCATCTTATCCGCGTCGTGGTGCCAGGCTTCCGGCTGGCGATGATCGACAAGTTCGGCAAGCCGGTCTGGATCGCCTTCCATTCGATCGCCAGCATCCTGACGCTCGTCTTCGTTGCCTATGCCTTCGCCGCCGCGCGCAGCGAGCCGATCGGCATGCTCTACAATCCGCCTGCCGGCATGGCGCATCTGACGGTGACGCTGATGCTGATCGCCGTCATCTGTTTCGTCGCCGGCTTCCTGCCGGCGGGCCATATCCGATCAAAGGCCAAGCACCCGGTGGTGCTTTCGGTGAAGATCTGGGCGCTGGCGCATCTCTTCTCGAACGGCGAGGCCTATTCGGTGCTGCTGTTCGCCGCTTTCCTCGCCTGGGGCGTCATCCTGCGCATCTCGCTGAATCGCCGTCTGCGCCGCGGCGAGATCACGCTGCCGGTCTTCGTTTCGGCGAAATACGACCTCTATGCCGTCGTCATCGGCGTCATCGTCTGGGCGTTGATGATCTGGCGCGTGCATGAATGGCTGATCGGCGTCGCGCCGCTGCCGATGCTTGCTTCCTGAGGAATCTCAGATATCCCCCTTACATCGGCCGCAAAATGGAGTAGAAGGCCCAACAATATGCGAAAACGCATGAATTGGGCTTTCCCTGCCGGAGACGAGAATGGCATTCAACGACGACAGCTTCATTCGTGAAGTCAATGAGGAACTGCGTTCCGACCAGATGAAGGGCGCATGGCGCCGCTTTGGCCGCTACCTGATTGCGCTCGCCGTCCTGATCGTTCTCGGCACCGTCGGCTACAAGGTCTACCAGTACTGGGACGACAATGCGTCTTCCAGCACCGGCGACCAGTTCCTGGCGGCGATGAAGCTCGCCGACGAGAACAAGAATGACGAGGCGCTGGCCGCTCTCGACAAGCTGGAGAAGGAAGGCCATGGCGCCTATCCGGTTCTCGCCCGCATGCGCGCAGCCACCGTGCTCGCCGCCAAGGGCGACAATGCCGGTGCCGCTTTCCAGACGATCGGCAAGGACCAGTCGGTTCCGGAAGCCGTCCGCAACGCTGCCAAGCTGCGCGCCGGCTGGATGCTGATCGATACCGGCACCTATGACCAGGTCGTTGCCGAGCTGGAAGAGATGGCGATCCCCGCCAACGCCTTCCGCCATTCGGCCCGCGAAGCGCTCGGCATTGCCGCCTACAAGGCCGGGAATATGGCGCAGGCCCGCACCTGGTTCACCCAGATCACCGAAGATGCCGCGAGCCCGCGCAATGTTGCCAACCGCGCGCAGATGATGCTTGATAACATCACTGCGTCTGGCAAGGCGCCTGCCGCACAGGGCTGAGTTTAAGGAAACCTGATGAGCTTTACGGTCGCCATCGTCGGTCGCCCGAATGTCGGCAAGTCGACGCTTTTCAACCGCCTGGTTGGGAAGAAGCTGGCGCTTGTCGATGACACGCCAGGCGTTACCCGCGACCGCCGTCCGGGCGACGCGCGGCTGATGGGTCTCAATTTCACGATCATCGATACCGCCGGTCTCGAAGAGGCCGACGAGGAGAGCCTGCAGGGCCGCATGCGCGCGCAGACGGAAGCAGCGATCGACGAGGCGGATCTTTCACTCTTCGTCGTCGATGCCAAGACCGGCCTGACGCCCGTCGACAAGGACCTGGCGGAGATGCTGCGCCGTCGCGGCAAGCCGGTCGTACTCGTCGCCAACAAGTCCGAAGCGCGCGGTTCCGATGGTGGCTTCTATGATGCCTTCACGCTCGGCCTCGGCGAACCGACGCCGATCTCGGCCGAACACGGGCAGGGCATGCTCGATCTGCGCGACGCCATCGTCGAGGCGATCGGCAAGGACCGCGCCTATCCGCCGAAGGAAGACGTTGCCGAAACCAATGTCGACATCCGCCACGAGCTGGAAGAAGACGAGGATTACGAGCCGGAATACGACGACACGAAGCCGCTGCGGGTGGCGATCGTCGGCCGTCCGAATGCCGGCAAGTCGACCCTGATCAACCGCTTCCTCGGCGAAGACCGTCTCCTGACCGGGCCGGAAGCGGGCATCACCCGCGATTCCATCTCGGTCGAGTGGGACTGGCGCGGCCGCACCATCAAGATGTTCGATACGGCGGGCATGCGCCGCAAGGCGAAGGTTATCGAGAAGCTCGAGAAGCTTTCGGTTGCCGATACGCTGCGGGCCATCCGCTTTGCCGAACTTGTCGTCATCGTCTTCGATGCGACGATCCCCTTCGAGAAGCAGGACCTGCACATCGTCGATCTGGTGCTGCGCGAGGGACGCGCTGCCGTTCTCGCCTTCAACAAGTGGGACATGATCGAGGACCAGCAGGCCGTGCTTGCCGATCTGCGCGAAAAGACCGACCGGCTGCTGCCGCAGGCCCGCGGCATCCGCGCCGTGCCGATCTCCGGCCAGACCGGCCGCGGCCTCGACAAGCTGATGCAGTCGATCATCGACACCGACAAGGTGTGGAACAAGCGCATCTCGACCGCCAAGCTCAACCGCTGGCTCGAGCAGCAGCAGGTCCAGCATCCGCCGCCCGCCGTCTCCGGCCGCCGCCTGAAGCTCAAGTACATGACGCAGGTCAAGGCCCGCCCGCCGGCCTTCATGATCTCCTGCACGCGCTCCGACGCCCTGCCGGAATCCTACACGCGCTACCTGATCAACAGCCTGCGCGTCGACTTCGACATGCCGAGCGTGCCGATCCGCATCCACTACCGCGAGAAGGAAAACCCCTTCGAGGGGAAGAAGCGGCGGACGTAGGGTCCGCCGTCAGAATTGCAGCACGCAGCCTTTCACCGGGCTGCGGCTTCGCTCGCCGTCAGGCCGCACTCTTGTTCAGTGCATCCCTCAGCGCAATGATCTCGGCCCGTAGCCGTTTCAGCTGATCGAATTCGCTGCCGGTCGCATCGACGATGCAGTTCGGCACCGTTGCCGCCTTGGTTTTCAAGGCCTTGCCCTCATCGCTGAGCCTGATGACGACGACGCGTTCGTCTTCCTTGCTGCGCTCGCGGCGGATGAGGCCGGCGGCTTCCAGGCGCTTCAACAGCGGCGTCAGCGTGCTCGATTCCAGAAACAGCTTGTCGCCGATGCCGCCGACGGTCTGGCCGTCTTCTTCCCATAGCGCCACCATGACGAGATATTGCGGGTAGGTGAGGCCGAGCTCGTCGAGCAGGGGCTTATAGACGCGGTTCATCGCGTGGTTTGCCGTGTACATGGCAAAGCAGATGAAATTTTCGAGTTTCAGGTCGTCACTCATGTGGGCATCTCCAGAACCGGATGAATTTATATCGCGCGATAACTAATCGCAAGCGCTTATTTCGCATGCCGGCTATGCGTCAATTTTGATTGTGAGATAAATAATCGTGCGCGATATAAAAACCGTGTTCACGACGAACCGCAACCGAAGAGGACAAGACGATGTCGACCATCAAGACCGCACTTTCCGCAGCAACCATCCTGGCAGCCACGACGCTCGGCGCCGCTGCCGACCCGGTTCTGGAACCGGCGACCCAGAAGTTCATCGATGCGCTGGCTGGTTCCAAGCCGATCTACACACTCTCGCCGGCCGATGCCCGCAACGTGCTGGCCGGCGCTCAGAAAGGTGACGTCAAGAAGCTCGCGGCACAGGAAGAGAACCTGACGATCAAGGCTGGTCCGACCGGCGAGATCAAGCTGCGTATCGTGCGTCCTGCCCATGCCAAGGGCACGCTGCCTGTCGTGATGTATTTCCACGGCGGCGGCTGGGTGCTCGGCGACGCGGATACGCATGACCGGCTGGTCCGCGAGATTGCCAATGGCGCCGATGCCGCTGTTGTCTTCGTCGATTACGAGCGGTCGCCCGAGGCCCGCTATCCCATCGCCATCGAGCAGGCCTATGCGGCGACCAAATATGTCGCCGAGCATGCCAAGCAGTTCAAGGTTGATGCCAGCCGCCTGGCAGTCGCAGGTGACAGCGTCGGCGGCAACATGACGGCTGCGGTGACGCTGATGGCCAAGGAACGCGGTGGCCCCGCCATCGATCAGCAGGTGATGTTCTATCCGGTGACCGACGCCAATTTCGAGACCGGCTCCTACAACCAGTTCGCCAATGGTCCGTGGCTCACCAAGGATGCGATGAAGTGGTTCTGGAACGCCTACCTGCCTGATGAAGCCAAGCGCAAGGAGCCGACCGCTTCGCCGCTACAGGCTTCGCTCGAGCAGCTGAACGGCCTGCCGCCGGCACTGATCATCACCGATGAGAACGACGTGCTGCGCGACGAGGGCGAGGCCTATGGCCGCAAGCTCAGCCAGGCAGGCGTCAGGGTCACGTCGGTCCGCTTCAACGGGACCATCCATGACTTCGTACTGCTGAACGCCATCAGCGAAACACCCGCGGTGCGCGGTGCGATCAAGCTTGCCAGCGATACGCTGCGGGCAGCGCTGCACCAGTAAGCGGCATCAGGCGCCAGATTTCATCGGGCCGGCGGCATCGCCGGCCTTTCTGCGTGGTAGCGTCTTGGCATATTGCCAGGCGCGCTTCCATTTCGGGGCGATGACGCCGTTGGCGGCGCGGATGTTGTTGATGAACTGCTGTGTCGCCGCTTCCCAGGAATAGGTGAGCGCCAGTTCGCGGGCCTTGTCACGCGAGGCGGAAAGGGCCGCAAGGCACGCGGCGCGCAGGTCCTCGTCCAATGCGCCGACTTCGCCTTCGTCTCCGATGATGTCGAGCGGACCGGTGACCGGGTAAGCCGCGACCGGAACGCCGGATGCCAGCGCCTCGAGGATCGTGTTGCCGAAGGTATCGGTCAGCGACGGGAAGACGAAGACGTCGGCCTGGGCGTAGATATCGGCCAGTTCAGTGCCGAATTTCAAACCGGTGAAGAGCACGTCGGGATAGCGCTTGGAAAGCTCGGCGCGCGCCGGGCCATCACCGACGACGACCTTTGAGCCGGGGAGATCGAGATCGAGGAAGGCTGGGAGGTTCTTTTCGAGTGCGACGCGGCCGACGGTCATGAAGACGGGGCGCTGCAGACCGAAGGGCTTTTCCTCGAGTTCGGCCGGATGGAACTGCGAGGCGTCGATGCCGCGGCTCCAGGGCATCAGGTTACGGATGCCTTTTTCCGAGAGTTCGCGCGCCAGGCTCGGCGTCGCCACCATGCAACCGGCGCCGGAATTGTGGAACCATTTGACGAAGGCATAGAGCCAGCTCTTCGGCAACGGCAGGCGGGCCGAGACATATTCCGGGAAGCGGGTGTGATAGCTGGTGGAGAAGGGCATGCGGTTCTTCAGGCACCAGCGCCGCGCCGTCAGCCCGAGCGGGCCTTCAGTGGCGATGTGGACGTAGGATGGCTTGTGTTTTTCGATCTCGCGGGCGACGCGGCGGTAGCTGGTGATCGACAGGCGGATCTCGGGATAGGTCGGGCAGGGAATGCTGTTGAACCGCTCCGGCGTCACCATCGAGACATCGACGCCCATCCGGGCGAGCTCGCGATTGGTGTTCTCGATTGAGCGCACGACGCCATTGACCTGCGGATGCCAGGCATCGGTGACGATGACAAGCCGCTCAGGCACCGCGCCCGGGGCGGCATTCGCCCAGCTCTCGCCGGTCAGGCTCTTCGAAGGATGTTGAAGCATATCCCGTTTCCATCCAGGCCGCCGGCTTCGGCGGACACGACCCCAGGCGGGGACAGCAAGCCGATTCCCGCGTGCCTCCTATTTTGAGGCTTCTCCGTGATGGATTTATTACAGGGCTGTGGACGTGCTCTCTCAGAGCCCGAGCTTGTCCTTCGGCACCAGTGCGCCGTGCTCGCTGACGACGCGGGCGGCGACTTTGGCGGCGAACCGGGCGCTTTGTTCGGCGTCTCTGGTTTCCAGGTACTTGGCCAGGAAGGAGCCGTTGAAGCTGTCGCCGGCGCTGGTCGTGTCGACGACGGTCTCGACCTTTTCGGCGGGCACGAGCGAGCGATTGCCTTCGAAATCGAGGGTCGCGCCGTCGGCGCCGTTCTTGACGACGATGTTGGGAGCGCCGAGGGCGCGGTAGCGCTGGATCGTCGCCTCGATCGAATCGTCGCCGAAATGCGAGGCCTCGTCGTCGAAGCTCGGCATCACCAGCGTCGAGGAGCGGGCGCCCTCGCTGATGACGGTATGCATCACGTCATAGCTCGACCAGAGGCGCGGGCGGATGTTCGGGTCGAAGACCACGAATTTTCCGGCGGCCTTGGCGCGGCGGGTTTCGGCGAGCAGGGTGTCGACGTCCTCGCGCGGCAGGATGGCAAGCGTGATGCCGGAGAAATAGACGACATCGGAGGCTTCGACCGCCTCTCGCAGATAATCGGGATCGGCGGCGAGCTGCTTGGCGGCGGAGCTGTCGCGCCAGTAGCTGAAGGAGCGCTCGCCGTTCCTGAGGTTGATCATGTAGAGGCCGGGCGCCTTGCCCTTGATGCGGCGGATATAGGAGGTGCCGATGCCGTGACTGTCGAAAAAGGCGGCCATCTCGTCGGACATGGCGTCATCGCCGAGTGCGGTGAAATAATCGACGGTCCAGGAGGAGGGCATGCAGGCGCGGGCATACCAGGCGGTGTTCAGCGTATCGCCGGCAAAGCCTTTTCTCAGCAGGCCGTCACCAGCCTGCGACAGCTCCACCATGCATTCACCGATCGAAAGAAAGCGTCCGCTCAAATCAGCCTCCCGGAAATCTCAAGCGTCTGCTGCTTACGCGCAGCGGACCGGGGTGGCAAGCCATCCCTGGGGTGGCAAGCGCACAGAACGCGCAAACGGCCCGCTTTGAGCGGGCCGTCCGTATTCTCTCGCATCTTCTCGGGGCTTAGCCGATTTCCGGGCAACCGCGGCGGTTGGCGAAGGTGATGCGGTCCGGGCCGCCGCGCGTCCAGCCGCGGACGGTGACGCTGCGATCGGTGACGCGGACCACTTCGGCGCGGCGGAAGCCGGCGTCGCGGGCGGCGTAGACGGCCTCGCGCGGGCTGCAGCCGCGGCGGAAATCGCGGTCGCCATAGCGGTCGCGATCCCTGTCACGGTCGTAGATGCGCACACCATCGGGGCCGATGCGGAACTGGACGTCCTGCGCCTGCGCAAAGCTGACGGGCAGCGCGACGCTGCCGAGGGTGAGAGCCAGCGCCAGGCCGGCATTGGAGATGAGTTTCAGCATGTTTTCCTCCATTTCGGAGCCCTACCAAGACCCGGAACATGTCGTTTTACGGAGGAGGAACTGCCCCGGAGCGAAAATTGTTCCGCTCCGGGGCATGCACTGGAGCATGCCGCGTGTTGCGCGCAGCAGCCGCCAGGGCGGACGCGATATCAGCGATCCATGTGGTAGCAGGCGGCCGTCTGGTTCGGCCGGACCTGCTCTGTCGGCGGCATTTCCGTGCGACAGATGTCGGTCGCCTTCCAGCAGCGGGGCGAGAAGACGCAGCCCTTCGGCGGGTTCAGCGGCGAGGGCGGATCGCCCTGCAGCAGGATGCGCTTGCGCTGGCGGGCGAGCTTCGGATCCGGGATCGGGGCCGCCGAGAACAGCGCCTGCGTATAGGGATGCGCCGGGTTTTCGAAGACCGTGGCGCAATCGCCGGCTTCGACCACCTTGCCGAGATAGAGGACCAGCACGTCATCCGAGATCAGGCGCACGACCGAGAGGTCGTGGCTGATGAAGATCAGCGTCAGGCCGAACTCCTTGCGCAGCTTGCGCAGGAGCGTGATGACCTGGCCCTGGATCGAGACATCGAGGGCCGAGACCGGCTCGTCGCAGATGATCAGCTTCGGCTTGGTGACGACGGCGCGGGCAATGCCGATACGCTGCGCCTGGCCGCCCGAAAACTCGTGCGGGTAGCGGTTGATCATTTCCGGCACGAGGCCGACGGCACTCATGATCTCGCGGACGCGCTCCAGGCGCTGGGCCTTGGAGAGCTTCGGCTCGAACACGGTCAGCGGTTCGGCGATGATATCGCCCACCGTCATGCGCGGATCGAGCGAGGCGATCGGATCCTGGAAGATGATCTGCATGTCGCGGCGTGCGGCGCGCATTTCTTCTTCGGAGAGATCGAGCAGGTTGCGGCCCTGCCAGAGGATGCGGCCCTTCTGGGAGGTCAGCAGGCGCAGGATCGAGCGGCCGAGCGTGGACTTGCCACAACCGGATTCGCCGACGATGCCGAGCGTGCGGCCTTCCTTGAGGTCGAAGCTCACATTGTTGACTGCCGTCAGCATGACCGGCGGCTTGAAGAAGCCCTTGGCGGGCAGTTCGAACTGGGTCGTCAGGTTTTCGACCCGAAGCAGGGAACGGTCAGCCATGGATCATCAGCTCCTCGCGGCGCGGGAAGGGGTGGAAGCAGGCGGCGCAATGGCGCGGCGCCAGCGTTTCGAGCGACGGCGGCCGGTCGATGCAATCGTCCTGGACCTGTGAACAGCGCGGCGAGAAATTGCAGCCCTTCGGCAGGTGCTGCAGGTTCGGCGGCCGGCCGGGGATGACGACGAGATCGTCGACATCCTGATCCGGACGCGGGATCGAGGCGTGCAGTGCTGCGGTATAGGGATGCGCCGGGTTTTCGAAGAGTTCGTCGACCGGGGCTTCCTCGACGATGCGGCCGGCATACATGACGGCGACGCGATCGGCGAGGCCGGCAACGACGCCGAGGTCGTGGGTGATCATCACCAGCGCCGTATTCATCTCCGAGGTCAGATCGTTGAAGAGATCGAGGATCTGCGCCTGGATGGTGACGTCGAGCGCCGTCGTCGGCTCGTCGGCAATCAGGAGCTTCGGCTTGGTCAGCAGCGCCATGGCGATGACGATGCGCTGGCGCATGCCGCCGGAGAGCTCGTGCGGATAGAGGTTGAAGCGCCTCGTCGGATCAGGAATGCCGACACGCTTCAGCATATCGAGCGCTTCGGCTGAGGCCGCGCGCGCCGTGTAGCCGCGGTGAACTTCAAGCTGTTCCGTCAGTTGCCGGGAAATCCTCAGAGACGGATTCAAGGCGGTCATCGGGTCCTGGAAGACCATCGCCATGTCCTTGCCGCGGACATGGTCGAGCTCCTTCGGCTTCAGCGCCAGGACGTCCTTGCCCTCGAGCAGGGCCTGGCCGGTGGTGCGGCCGTTCTTGGCGAGCAGGCCCATGACGCCGAGGAAGGTCTGGCTCTTGCCGGAACCGGATTCGCCGACGATCGCGACGCGTTCGCCACGCTTGATCGTCAGGTTCATGCCGGAGACGGCCTTCACCTGGCCATCCGGGGTCTCGAAGGTGATCGAATAGTCTTTCAGTTCGAGAAGGGTTTCTTGTGGTTGCTGGGACATGTCAGCGATCCTTCGGGTCGAACGCATCGCGCAGGCCATCGCCGATGAACAGCAGGCTGAGCAGCAGGGCGACGAGGAAGCAGGCCGGGAAGATCAACAGCCATGGCATGCTTTCCATGGCATCTGTGCCTTCCGCAATCAGCGTGCCAAGCGAGGTCAGCGGCTCCTGAACGCCGAAGCCGAGATAGGAGAGGAAGCTCTCCGTGGCGATGATTTCGGGGACGGTGAGTGCCGCGAAGATCACGACAGGGCCGATCAGGTTCGGGATGATGTGCTTGATGATGATCTTGAGCGGCCGCTGGCCGGAGGCACGTGCGGCCTCGATGAACTCGCGGTGCTTGATCGACAGCGTCTGGCCGCGGACGATACGGGCCATGGTCAGCCATTCGAGCGCGCCGATCGCTGCAAAGAGCAGGTAGACGTTGCGGCCGAAGATGACCATCAGCAGGATGACGAAGAGGATGTAGGGGAAGGCGTACATGATGTCGACGAAGCGCATCATGATCGAATCCAGCCTGCCGCCGATATAGCCGGAGATGGCGCCGTAGAGCACGCCGATGACGACGGAGACCAGCGTGGCGGTGAAGGCGACGGCAAGCGAGATGCGGGTGCCGTAGAGCACGCGTGCCAGCAAGTCGCGGCCATTCGGGTCGGTGCCGAAATAGTGGCCGGTTTCGAAGGACGGCGGGATGCGGAAAGCTGCCCAATCCGGATCCTCGTAGTTGTAGGGAATGAACCAGGGCCCGGCGAAGGCGACGAGGATCAGGAGGACGAGGACGACGATCGAGACGACCGCGGCCTTGTTGCGCGACAGGCGGCGCAACGCATCCCTGGTGAGCGAGCGCCCCTCGGGCGCAAGGCCTTCGGCCTCCAGCAGCTCGGCTGCCAGCAATTCGCGTTTGGCAGGATTGAGGATCATCGGTTTCTCACTTTCGGATCGAGCCACGCATAGGCGATGTCGACGAGAAGGTTCAAAAAGACGATCAGCACCATGTAGAAGATGACCGTGCCGAGAACCATGCCGTAGTCGCGATTGAGCGCTGCGTTGATGAAATAGCGGCCGATGCCGGGCAGTCCGAAGACGCTTTCGACAACCAGCGAGCCGGTGAGAAGATAACTGGCCGCCGGGCCGAGATAGGAGACGACGGGCATCATGGCGGGCTTCAGCGCATGGCGCATGATCGTCAGGCGCGGGCCGATGCCCTTGGCCTTGGCGGTGCGGATATAGTTCTGGCCCATCACCTCGATCATCGAACCGCGGGTGATGCGCGAGATGCGCCCAGCATGCGGCAGCGCCAGCACGACGACGGGCAGGACGAGGAATTTCAGCGAGCCGTCACCCCAGCCGCCGACCGGCAGCCAGGCGAGATGGATGCCGAAGACCAGCTGCAGGATCGGCGCGATCAGAAAGTTCGGCAGAACGACGCCTACCAGGATCAGGGCGCCCAGAATGTAGTCCGGCGTCTTGTTCTGATAGAGCGCCCCAAGACAGCCGACGAAGACGCCGACGATAATGGCGACGAGGAAGGCAGCGGTGCCGATGGTGAAGGTATAGGGCAGGCCGATCATGATCTGCTGCGCGACGGTGAAGTCTTCGCTGGCAAATGACGGGCCGAGGTCGCCTCTCAGGAGGTCGCCCACATAGATGAGGTATTGCTGAACCAGCGGCTTATCCAGATTGTAGTGGACGGCCAGGTTCTTCAGGATCACCGGCGGCAATGGCCTTTCGCCATCGAAGGGGCCGCCGGGGGCAAGGCGCAAAACGAAAAAACAGGCTGTGACGGCGATCCACAGGACGGGGATCGTCGACAGCAATCGACGGAGTGCATATTTGATCATGATCGTGAACCGGCCCCTTCCGCAAAGCGCGGAAGGGGCCGTTTTCCCTTATTCTTTCATCGACAGCCAGCGGGTGCGGTGGATGTCCTGGACGTTATCGACGAAGCCCTCGATCTTGGGCGAAACGACGTTCTTGGAAACGTAATAGTAGATCGGCAGCGCGGCGGAATCATCCAGCGCGATCTGCTCGGCCTTCTTGAACATTTCGGCACGCTTGGTGAGATCGGTCTGGGCGTTGCCGTCCTTGATCAGCTTGTCGTATTCCGGGTTCGACCAGCGGCCGTAGTTCATCTGGACGCCCGTGACGAGCAGGTTCAGGAAGTTGTCCGGATCGTTATAGTCGGCGAGCCAGCCGGCACGGCCGATCTGCACTTCGCCGCGCTGCAGCTGGTCGTAATGGACCTTGGTTTCGGCATTGACGAGCTCGACATTGACGCCCAGCGGCTTCCACATGGAGGCGATCGCGACGGCGATGCGCTTGTGGTTGTCGTTGGTGTTGTACTTGAGCTCGGCGGTCAGCGGATGATCCGGGCCGAAGCCTGCTTCCTTGAGCAGCTTCTTGGCTTCTTCGACCTTGTCCTTATAGGGCATATCCTTCCAGGACACGTAGGCCGGATCGCCGTAATTCGCCGTGCCCGGCGGGACCCAGGAATAGGCCGGCAGTTCGCCGGTGCCGAGGATCTGCGGGCCGATGACCTCGCGGTTGATCGCCATGGACAGAGCCTGGCGGACGCGCTTGTCGCTGAAGGGCGGCTTCTGCGAATTGATGACGTAATAGTAGAGGCCGGAGAACGGGGCGACATGCGCCTGGCCCGGCAGGTTCTTCTTCATCCACTCATACTGGTCGGTCGGGAAGTCCGTGAGGATGTCGAATTCGCCGGCGCGGTAGCGCTTCAGCGCGGCTTCCTGGTCTTCGAGAACGAAGAACTTGGCGCCATCGATCTTCAGGTCCTTGGCACCGTAATACTGGTCGTTCTTGACGGTGGTGACGTGCGAACCCGGAACCCATTCGGTCGGCTTGTAGGGGCCGTTGGTGACGATGTTGCCGATCTTCACCCAGTCGGCGCCCTTGGCTTCCACCACATGCTTCGGCAGCGGATAGGCCGTGTAGTGCATCAGCGCGTTGATGAAGTAGGGGGTCGGGTTTTCGAGGGTGATCTCGAGGGTCTTGTCGTCGATTGCCTTGACGCCGAGCTGGTTGAGATCGGTGATCTCGCCCTTGTTGATCTTTTCGGCGTTCTTGATGGTGAACTGCAGGTAGGCGTAGTCGGCGGCGTTCTTCGGGTCGACGAGGCGCTGGAAGGCGAAGACGAAGTCTCCGGCCGTTACCGGCTGGCCATCGGACCACTTGATGCCGTCACGAAGCTTGAAGGTGTAGACCTTGCCGTCGTCGGAGACTTTCCAGCTTTCGGCCTGGCCGGGAATCGGATTGTCCTTGGCGTCTTCGGTCACGAGACCTTCGAAAATGTCGCCGGCGATACGGTTTTCCCAGTCGCCGGAGAGTTTCTGCGGGTCGAGCGACGTCGGGTCGCCGCCGTTATGGATGTTGATCGTGGCCGCGTGGGCCGAGAAAGCCAGCAATGTGCCAAACATTGCGGAGGCTAGAATTTTTTTCGTTATATGCTTCATGGTTGGGCCACCTTTCCAGGCTTTGTCGCCTGTTTTTAGTCATTTGTTCCCGGTTTTGACCTGTTACGTGCAGGTCAACGCGCACCTTATCGCAAAGGTTTGGCGTTGCAACCCCCCTTGCAGAGGGGTCGCTAAGGGTGTGGACAAGCCTATATGCGGCGCGAATTTGCCTTTCCGCGTCCACCCCAGAATAGGCTGTTAACGCAGTTGTTTTTTGTTTTCACGGCTTTAGTCTGTCTGCAATCAGACTATTCGGAGAAGGCATTCATGGCAGGCAGGACGGCGGACTGGTGGCGGGGCGCGGCAATCTATCAGGTCTATCCACGCTCTTTTCAGGATACGAATGGCGATGGTCTCGGTGACCTCAAGGGGATAACCCGCCGCCTGCCGCATATTGCCAGCCTCGGCGTCGACGCGATCTGGCTGTCGCCCTTCTTCAAGTCGCCGATGGCCGATATGGGCTACGACGTCTCGGATTATTGCGATGTCGATCCGATCTTCGGGACGCTCGAGGATTTCGACGAGATGATGAAGGCGGCGCATGCGTTGGGCCTGAAGATCATCATCGACCAGGTGATCTCGCACACATCCGACCAGCATCCGTGGTTCATCGAGAGCCGGGCAAGCCGCAACAATCCGAAATCCGACTGGTATGTCTGGGCCGATCCGAAGCGCGACGGCACGGCGCCGAACAACTGGCTGTCGATCTTCGGCGGCCCGGGCTGGGAATGGGACGGCGTGCGCCGCCAGTACTATCAGCACAACTTCCTGACCTCGCAGCCCGACCTCAATTTCCACAACAAGGAGGTTCAGGACGCGGTGCTGAAGACGGTGAAATTCTGGCTCGACCGTGGCGTCGACGGTTTTCGCCTCGATACGGTCAACTATTACTTCTGCGACAAGCTGTTGCGCGACAACCCTGCGCACGAGCCGGACGAGAGCGACGCCGGGCTCGATGCGCCCGACAGCAACCCCTACGGCATGCAGAATCACCTCTACGACAAGACGCAGCCGGAGAATATCGACTTCCTGAAGCGCTTCCGGGCGCTGCTCGACCAATATGAGGACCGCACGACGGTGGGCGAAGTGGGCGATGGCGCCCGTTCGCTGAAGACGGTGGCCGCCTATGTCAGCGGCGGCGACAAGCTGCACATGTGCTACACGTTCGACCTGCTCGGGCCGGATTTCACCGCCACGCATATCCGCAATTGCGTCGACACCTTCCAGCGGATGGTGAAGGACGGCTGGGTCTGCTGGGCCTTCTCCAACCACGACGTCAACCGCCATGTCAGCCGCTTCGCCAAGACGGAGGCCGAGCGTCCCGTCATCGCCAAGCTGGCGATTTCCGTTCTGGCGGCGCTGCGCGGTTCGATCTGCCTCTACCAGGGCGAGGAACTCGGCCTTCCCGAGGCGGAACTCGCCTTCGAGGACCTGCGCGACCCCTACGGCATCCGCTTCTGGCCGGCCTTCAAGGGCCGCGACGGATGCCGCACGCCGATGCCCTGGGAAGCCGCCAAGGCGCATGCCGGCTTCACCTCGGGTGAGAAAAGCTGGCTGCCGGTGCCTTATGAGCAGGCAGCGCTGTCGGTCGATGCGCAACAGGCGGACAGCAGTTCGGTTCTGACGCATTACCGCCAGACGCTCGAATTCCGCAAAGAGCATCCCGTCCTCATCGACGGCGATATGGACTTCATCGGCACCAACCAAGACCTCCTGGCCTTCACCCGCCAGAAGGGCGAGGAGAAACTGCTTTTCGTCTTCAACCTGACGCGCGAGGCGGCGGAGTTCAAACTGCCTGCGGGTGTGAAGGTCGCCGGTGCGGTCGCCGTGCCGGGGTTGAAGGGTGAGGTGTCGGGTGGGGCGATCAAGCTTGCGCCGCTCAGCGGCTATTGCGGGGCTCTTGCCTGATCAGGCGGCGGACGGGCGTTTGATCGTCTGGTCTCCGCGGCCGGTGATCAGCCCTTCGATCGAAATGTCCTCGTCGAGTTCATCCCAATGGAGGCCCATCGGGCTGATCTCGACAGCGGCGCGCTGTGCGGCAGTTGCCGATAGCAGGCGCGGAAACCAGGCGAGCGGCACGCCGAGCGTGCGGCCGTCGTCGAGCGCGACCCACATGGTGTGCTCGTCAAAATGGACGGTAGTCGCTGAAATGCTCATGCTGTGAGCCTTCTATGGCCGATTGGTCTTCCGTGATTGTAGCTCTGCAAGTGCCTCTTGAGCAAAGCGATCAAGTCTGCCGCATCTCGCATCTGCTTCGATCTGATCATCCCAGCGCTCAGCCTTTAGCGCTTCAAGCCATTTCGAGAATGCGTCGAACTTTCCCTGATCTAGCGCCAGCACGGCCTTTTTGATCTGTTCGAGGCTTCTCACGGTTCACCTTTATCTGCTTTCAGCAAGGCTGTTCTGCTGCGCATCGCCAAGTTAACTCACCCAATCAGCATGAACCGATCGACATCCACCATCCCCTTATCCGAAATCTTCAGGTGCGGGATCACTGGGAGCGGCAGGAAAGCGACCTGGAGGAAGGGCTCTTCGAGAGTCGTTCCAAGGGCATAGGCCGCTTTTCTCAAGTGATGCAGCGTATCGCGGACGCTCTCATAGGGCTCGAGGCTCATCAGGCCGGCGACGGGGAGCGGGATTTCGCCGGTCACCTTGCCGTCCTCGACGACGACGAAGCCGCCCTTGATTTCGCCGAGGCGGTTTGCCGCAAGCGCCATGTCGTCCTCGTTGACTCCGACGACGCAGATATTGTGGCTGTCATGACCGACGGTGGAGGCGATTGCGCCCTTCTTAAGCCCGAAGCCCTGGACGAAGCCGTTGGCGTGGTTGCCGTTCTTGCCGTGGCGCTCGATGACGGCGACCTTGATGATGTCGTTTGCGAGATCGAGGTCGGTCTGGTTGCCCTTGACCGGCAAGCGGTAGCGGCGGTGTTCGGTGATGATCTTGCCGGGCATGACGCCGATGACCGGCGTTTCGCCTTCGGCGACCGGGACACCGAAATGCATGGCCTGGACGGGGCGCGCCTTGACGCTGTCGAGGCCGACAGGGGCGACCGGCTTGCGGGTGGCGAACAGCGCGTCGGTGACGCGCCGGCCGGCGGCGAAGACCATCTCGGCCTTGCAGCTTTCGAGGCTGTCGATGACCACGAGATCGGCGCGCCAGCCGGGCGCCACGAGGCCGCGGTCGCGGAGACCGAAGGCGCGGGCGGCGGAGATCGAGGCGGCGCGGTAGACGGCGAGGGGCTCGACGCCGTTGGCGATCGCCGTGCGGATCATGTAGTCGAGATGGCCCTGTTCGGCGATATCGAGCGGATTGCGGTCGTCGGTGCAGAGCGCAAGATAGGGCGAGAGACGCTCGGTAATGATTGGCAGCAGGGCGTGGAGATCCTTCGAAACCGAGCCTTCGCGCACCAGGATATGCATGCCCTTGCGAATCTTTTCCAGCGCTTCCCCGGCGGTGGTGCATTCATGCTCGGTGCGGATGCCGGCTGAGAGATAGCCGTTGAGATTGGTGCCGCTCAGCAGCGGTGCGTGGCCATCGATATGGCCGCCCTGGAACGCTTCGAGCTTGGCGAGGCAGACCGGGTCCTTGTGGATGACGCCCGGGAAATTCATGAATTCGGCGAGGCCGATGACCTTCGGGTGGCCGCGGAAGGGCAGGAGCTTTTCGATCGGCAGATCGGCGCCCGCGGTTTCCAGATGGGTCGCGGGCACGCAGGAGGAGAGCTGGACGCGGATGTCCATGATCGTCTTGAGCGCGGAATCCAGGAAGAAGCGGATGCCATCCTCGCCGATGACATTGGCGATCTCGTGCGGATCGCAGATCACCGTCGTGACGCCGTAGGGCAGGACGCAGCGGTCGAATTCATGCGGGGTGACGAGCGAGGATTCGATGTGCAGGTGCGTGTCGATGAAACCGGGGACGACGATCTTGCCGGAGATGTCGATCTCCTCGACGCCCTGATAATCGGCGCAGGTGCCGACGATCCGGTCGCCGGAGATGGCGATGTCGGAGGCGACGAGTTCGCCGGTGACGAGATCGAAGAAGCGGCCGCCCTTCAGGACGATGTCCGCCGGGATGCGGCCGGTGCCCTGGTCGATCATCGTTTCGAGACGTTTGGTCATGGCGGCTTCCTCGTACTGAATCGGTTGCCTAGCCTAAACGTTCTCCGGCGCGACGGGGAGAGGCGTTCACGCGATGTCGGCCCTGACATTGGCGCCGCAGAGAATGGTGGCGACGGTGACGCCTTCGAGCGCCTTGCCATGCCGGATGAGGCCGGCGAGACCGGCGGCGCCGGCCTCCTCGACGACGAGGCCGTAGTGCAGGCGGCAGAAGTCGCGTGCCGCGGTGATATCGGCTTCGCTGACCTCCCAGACGTCGTCGACGGTCGCCTTCATGCAGTCGAGCGCATAGGGCACGCATTCGCGCACGGCGATGCCGTCGGCGGCGGTTGCTGCCGTTTCGGTCGAGACGGGACGGCCGGTTTCCCAGGAGCGTTTCATCGCCGGAGCATTCGAGGCGACGATGCCGATGACCTTGCATTCCGGTGCATACGCCCTGATCCAGGTGCCGACGCCCGTCAGAAGCGCGCCGTTGCCGAGCGGCACGACGATGGCATCGAGGCGGACGGCGCTTCGGGCGAGCTGTTCGGTGACCTCCAGCGCGATGGTGCCGGCGCCCTCGGCGATCGTCCGCAACGCGCCGTCCTCGACGAAGGGGCAGTCATGCTCCTCAGCGCAACGGCGGGCGGCGGCCTTGGCGGCGTCGAAATCCGCTCCCTCCAGCCGCACTTCGGCGCCGAGCTTTCGCATCGCGTCGACCTTGCCGGGATTGGCGGTCGTGGCGGAGAAGATGACGACGCGGCGGCCTTGTGTCCGCCCGGCATAGGCGAGGCCCTGACCGAAATTTCCGGCCGAGGCGGAGACGATCGGCGTGTCGCCCGGCGGCTCGTTGTGCAGCCACCAGCTGGCGCCGCGGCCCTTGAAGGATCGGATCGGATTGAGCGTCTCGACCTTGGCGAAGAGCCGGAGGCCGAGGGCGGCGTTGGCGCTTTGCTGCTCGATCAGCGGACTGTTGAGGAAAACGGGATCGATCGCCTTGGATGCGGCGAGAATACCATCGGCGGAGGGGTGTTGCTGGCTGTTCGTCATGCGATAAGGATGCCAGTGAAAACTTGCGGATAATCCCGTATTGTCTTCATTGAGCAGGAATATTTACTGATTTTCGAGATTTTACGGGAATTTATATCATGGCGCTGACCAAGGCGGATCGCGAGATCCTCAAGCTGATGCAGCAGGATGCGACGATCACGCTGGCGGCGCTGTCCGAGCGCGTCGGACTTTCGCAATCCTCGACGCAGCGGCGGCTGCAGAAACTCCGGGACGACAAGGTGATCCTCCGCGACGTCTCCGTCGTTGATCCCAAGGCGATCGGCTCGGCGGTGTCGATGCTGGTCGAGGTGGAGCTGGAGCGCGACCGGCCGGAACTGCTGCAGCCATTCATGCGCTGGATCGCCGAGACGCCGGAAGTGCAGGAAGCCTGGTGCACATCCGGGCGGGGCGATTATACGCTGGTGATCCTGGCGCAGTCGGTGGAGCATTTCGATGTGCTGGCCGACCGGATGATGGAGCTCAACCGCAACATCCGCAAGTTCACGACGAGCGTCGTCCTGAAGACGCTGAAGCGGACGCTTGCCGTGCATATCGACTAGGGCCGGCTCAGCCTGAACCGAATGCCGATTGCTCTTGGCTGCAAACAGAAAGGGCGCCTTGCGGCGCCCAATCCTTCGGTCTCTCGCTTGTGAAAAGCTTATTCGACCGGAACGGCCTTGCCGGCTTCCCACTTGTAGAGCTCGAAGCTCTTCGAGGAGAGGTCGCCGGTTTCGCCGTAAGTCAGCTTGCCGATGGCGGTCGGGATCGCTTCGCCGCCCTTGAGGGCGGTTGCGACGGCTTCCGCGTCTTCGGCGCTCTTGGCCTTTTCGATGCCGGCCTTGATGACTTCGACAGCGGCGTAGGCGTTCAGCGTGAAGGCTTCGGCCGGGATGTTCTTGGCGGCCAGCGCTGCGGCTGCTGCCTTGGAATCCGGGCTCTTCGTCGCGTCGGAGGCGTTGGTGAAGATCGTGCCGGCAGCGGCTTCCGTACCGATGTTCCAGAATTCGCTGTTCGACAGGCCGTCACCGCCGATGATCGTCGCCTTGACCGAGAGGTCGGCGAGCTGGCGGGCGAGCAGGCCGCCTTCCGGGTGGTAGCCGCCGAAATAGACGACCTCGACCTTTTCGGCCTTCAGGCGGGTGGTGAGCGCCGAGAAGTCCTTGTCGCCGGGGGTGACGGCGTCGTCGATGACTTCCTTGACACCGCCGGCATTCAGCGTTGCCTTGAAGTTGTCGGCGAGGCCCTTACCGTAGGCGCCCTTGTCGTTGATGATGGCGATACGCTTGTCCTTGAAATGCTTCAGGGCGTATTCGGCAGCAACGGCAGCCTGCTGGTCGTCACGGCCGCAGGTGCGCAAGACGTTGGTGAGGCCGCGCTTGGTGAGGTCCGGCGACGTTGCCGTCGGGGTGACCATCAGCACGCCGTTTTCTGCGAGCACGTCGGAAGCCGGGATGGCAACGCCCGAGGTAACCGGGCCGACGACGTACTTGATGCCTTCGCCGACCAACTGGTTGGCGGCGGAAACGCCCTGCTTCGGTTCGCCGGCGTCGTCAGCGGTCTTCAGGATGACCTTCTCGCCGAGGATGCCGCCGTTCTTGTTGATTTCGTCAACGGCGGTCTGCGCGCCGTTCTTCACCTGATCGCCGTAGGCGGCAACCGGGCCGGTCAGCGGGGCGATGAGGCCGATGGTGATATCGGCATGGGCAAGCGGTGCAAAAGCCAGCGATGCGAGCATCGCGCCAGTCAAAGTCTTCAGACTCATTTTTCGTTCTCCTTGGGTTGGGCTTTCGGCCCGCGTGACTGCCGCGACATCGAAACCGGTGCGTACAACAACCCTTTTGAGTTGCGCCAAGACGGCGGCTTCGGTGCGGTCAATGCGCCCGTCCGGTCATCTTTGACTTCAGCAGGCGCACGGCGATTTTCTAGGAATTCTCGCTTGATTTCGCAAGGAAATAACAAAACCACAGGCAAAATTGTTCTGGATTGCGCTGTGGGGACCGCCTTCGGCGCCATTTTCTTAAAAAATCACCGAATTTTTCTGATCGTTAGCCAGTATCTACCTTTGGCTATGTAGTCGCAACGATTTAATCCGAGAGTTGCAAATAATGCTTGGACTATACAAAGAATAACTACTGAATCTTTGTGTCTGAGAATATTCGTAAAATAGAACCGATTAACATTTGCATGCTATGAAGGTTGTAGAGGGGTGGCCGATCGCGAGTGTGTCTCAAGAATAAACTCCGGCCGGCAAGTGTAACCGTGCGTTGGGAATAAGCGTCTGAATGCTAAAGCGCATTGAAGCGAACCAGGTCAGGCCTGGGATGTTTATCGAGGCTGTCGAAGGGAGCTGGAACGACCCGTTGCTCGGGCGTCACCGGTTTCTCGTCAGACGCGAATCCGATGCCCAGCGGTTGCGCGGCAGCGGCGCTGCCGGCGTGGTCATCAATACAGCCAAGGGTGTAGATACCAACGGCTTGCGCTCCAACGTGCCCGCCTATGCATCCGAGGACCCGCGTGCCGTCGAGGCGCAGACCAAGGCCGCCCGCGAAACCATCCAGAAATCCGCCGAGCAGCTGGAAGATGTGTTCAGCAGGGTGCAGGGCGGGGCGGGCGTCGCGCTCGACGATATCGCGCCTGTCATCTCCGGGCTTTCAACGTCGCTCGACGACAATCCGGCGATCTTCCTCAGCGTCACCCGGCTGAAGTCGAAGGACGAGACGACCTTCCTGCACTCGCTGTCCGTCAGCGCCCTGATGATCCATTTTGCCCGCTATCTTGATTTCGACGAGGAAACGGTGCGCGTTCTCGGCATCGGCGGGCTGCTGCACGATGTCGGCAAGCTTGAGATTCCGCAGGAGATCCTTTCCAAGGAAGGCAAGCTCGACGACGAGGAGATGAAGCTGATCCGCAGCCATCCCGAGCTCGGCCACGCCATCCTGCAGCGGCAGGCGGGGATGCCAGAGATCGTCCTCGACGTCTGCCTCAACCACCATGAGCGGATCGACGGCCGCGGATATCCGAACATGCTGCCGGGATCGAAGCTCAGCATCTATGCGCGGCTGGCGGCGATCTGCGACGTCTATGACGCGATCACCTCGATCCGGCCGTACAAGCAGCCCTGGTCGCCTGCCGAGGCGCTGAAATGGATGCTCGGCCGCGAGGGCCATTTCGACACCAAGCTGCTGAAGCGCTTCGCGCTCTGCCTGTCGGTGTCCTCGGCGCCAAAAGCCTGAGACCGAGAAACGAAAAAGGCCCGCCGGAGATCAGCTCCGGCGGGCCTTTTCGTTTGTCTGGTGACGATCAGATGTTGTTCTGCAGGATTTCGCGCAGCTTGCCGAACAGCTCGTCGATATGGTGCTTCTCGATGATCAGCGGCGGCGACAGCGCGATGATGTCGCCGGTGGTGCGGATCAGCAGGCCCTTCTCGTAAGCCTTCAGGAAGGCGGTGAAGGCGCGCTTGGTGGGCTCGCCGGCGATTGGGTCGAGCTCGATGGCGCCGATCAGGCCGGTGTTTCTGATGTCGATGACATTCGGGCAGTCCTTCAGCGAATGAAGGGCATCCGCCCAGTAGTCGGAAAGCTCGGCGGCGCGCGTCAGCAGGCCTTCTTCCTTGTAGGTATCGAGCGTCGCGAGTGCGGCGGCAGACGCGATCGGGTTGCCCGAATAGGTGTAGCCGTGGAAGAACTCGATCATGTGCTCGGGGCCGTTCATGAAGGCATCATGAATTTCCGAGGTGACGAAGACGGCGCCCATCGGAATGACGCCGTTGGTCAGGCCCTTGGCGGTGGTGATCATGTCGGGCTTGACGTCGTAATACTGGGCGGCGAACGGAGCGCCGAGGCGGCCGAAACCGGTGATGACTTCGTCGAAGATCAACAGGATGCCGTGCTTGGTGCAGATCTCGCGCAGCTTCTGCAGGTAACCCTTCGGCGGGATGAGAACGCCGGTGGAGCCTGCGACCGGCTCGACGATGACGGCAGCGATGGTCGAGGCGTCATGCAGGGTGACGATGCGTTCCAGTTCGCTGGCGATATCGCCGCCATGCTCGGGTTCGCCACGTGTGAAGTTGTTCTTGCCGGGCTGATGCGTGTGCGGCATGTGGTCGACGCCGGTCAGCAGCGTGCCGAACATCTTGCGGTTAGAGACGATGCCGCCGACGGAGATGCCGCCGAAATTGACGCCGTGATAGCCGCGCTCGCGGCCGATCAGGCGGAAGCGCGAGCCGTTGCCCTTCACGCGGTGATAGGCAAGCGCCACCTTGAGGGCGGTCTCGACCGATTCAGAACCCGAATTGGTGTAGAGAACGTGGTTCATGCCCTCAGGCGCGATATCGACCAGGCGGTTGGCCAGTTCGAAGGCCTTGGGGTGGCCGAGCTGGAAGGCCGGGGCGTAGTCGAGCTCGCCCGCCTGTTCGCGGATCGCTTCGGTGATCTTCGGGCGGCAGTGGCCGGCATTGACGCACCAGAGGCCGGCGGTGCCGTCGAGCACCTGGCGGCCGTCATGGGTGGTGTAATACATGTCCTTGGCGCCGACGAACATGCGCGGCTCCTTCTTGAACTGGCGGTTTGCCGTAAACGGCATCCAGAAGGCGCGAAGGTCGTTCGGGGTATTGAGGCGATTGGACATGCTGTTCTCCTGGCCGCGAGGCCCGTTCCCCGGGCTTGAGCCCGTATTTTTACCGTTCGGTCAAACTATCAGCGCGCATCGGGGCGTCAAGCCACCGCGCGCGTCTGCGACCAGAGTTTACCGCTCATTGCTACGCGCTTCGGCGGCGGAGGGAAATACCGCCAGGACGGTATCATCAGGAACGAAAAAACCGGCAGATTGGGAAATCTGCCGGTCAAAGGAGTAGGGTTGACGTGCTGAAATACTGCGCCCGGTCCATTCCGGATTTATTCCATCGGCGGACCGGTTTTTGGCCAACGTTATGTCGGCGTGATCGTCAAGCCGCGGAACGGCTCCGGTTCTGGACAGCGTAGATGTCTTCGAGCGTTGCGAGGATCTTCATGACCGGCTCGGAATTGCTCGAGTAATAGATGGTCTGCGCGTCGCGGCGGGTCTTGACCAGCTTCTGGGCACGAAGCTTGGAGAGATGCTGAGACAGGGCGGACTGGCTGAGGCCAACCTGCGTTGCGAGAACGCCGACTGGAACTTCACCCTTCACGAGGCTCACGAGGATGAGCAGTCGCTTGGGGTTTGCCATTGCTGACAGAAGCGCGGCCGCCACATTAGCATGATCTGACAAGTCAGTAGTTTCCATTATTCCAATCTTCCTAATGCGAATTTTTCCGTATAGGCGCAGGGCGTTAGACGGGGTTTTGGCGGACGCCCGAAAAGTAGCAATTGGGCATGAAGATTGTATATACCTAAATTTCGGGTATCGAGTATGCTATTTTAGATATGTGTGGAATAATTTCCCCGGGATTTGTGACGGGCTCTTCAAATTCACAACGTGACAAGTAATCGCCCGAAATCACGTCAAAACCAGCACTATCCACACCACAAACCCTCAAAGTCCCGTCAATTTTGCCCTTGAAACGGGTTTCAAGCGCCCTAAGCAGGTCCGGATGGTTGTCTACTAAATCTCGCACTATGTCGTCGGCCCTGGCCGCCACCGCATCGTTTGCCGGGGAGAGAATCGTCAGGTCCGAACCCTCCAGAATATAGGCCCGTCCGAAGCCGCCGTTGAGGCTGGCGGACTGTGGAAGCAGCCGGAAAAACCGGAAGTCGGGGAAGTCGATATAGAGCTTGGCCTTGGCATGGCGGTTGAGGAAACGTGTCCTGATGCGCTCGTGCAGCGGGGTGCCGCGCTCGACGCTTTCGGCAAGGCACTGGGTCGTCAGCCGTGCGTAAGCCAGCGGATCGCCCTTGCCGGGTTCACCCGTCAGCAGCGAGGCGCGGGGATCGTTCTCCAGCGCCTTGGTGTGGGTGGAGAGCGCCGAGACGAGGATAACAGGGACGCCATCGATATCGGTGCCGAGAAGCACGCGGCTGGCGAACGGAAAGCCGGTCGCTGGATCGAGAACGGCGAGGCCGGCATAGCGGGCGGAGCGCAGAAGCGTACGGGCAAGCGTGCGAGCCTGCCCGTCGGTTTCTCGCAATACGGAAGCTTGATCTTTCATGTCCACTTTTCTGGCGGAAGCGGACGGAAGGATCAAGCCTGTTCTTTGCGCCGGTGGCGGGTGAGGCCGCTGACGATATCCTGCGCCGAAATCGTGCCGACGATCGCGCCGTTATCGACGACGCCGATACTGCCGGGCTGGCGGGCGAGCGCGTCGAGAATATCGACGAGCGGCGTTGCCGGCTTTGCCGTTGCGCTGACGGTGCTGCCGGCGGCGGACTGGCCGAGACCGGGCTGCATGACGTCCTGCGCCGTCAGCATGTTGATCGGGTTCATGTTCTGCACGAAATCCGCGACATACTGGTCGGCCGGGTTCTTGACGATCTCCTGCGGCGTGCCGCACTGGATGATGCGGCCGCCTTCCATGATGGCAATGCGGTTACCGATGCGGAAGGCTTCGTCGAGGTCGTGGCTGACGAAGAGGATGGTCTTCTTCAGCCGGCGCTGGAATTCGAGGAGCTCGTCCTGCAGGCGGGTGCGGATCAACGGGTCGAGGGCCGAGAACGGCTCGTCCATCAACAGGATCGGTGCGCCGGTCGCAAAGGCGCGGGCAAGGCCGACGCGCTGCTGCATGCCGCCCGAGAGCTCGTTGACCTTGCGGTTTGCCCATTTCGTCAGGTTGACGAGTTCGAGCTGCTCGTCGACGCGCTTCTTGCGCTCGGCATCCGGCATGCCCGCCAGTTCGAGGCCGAAGCCGACATTGTCGGCGACGGTGCGCCAGGGCAGGAGGGCGAACTGCTGGAAGACCATCGAGACGGTGTGCATGCGCAGGTCGCGCAGACCCTTGGCATTGCACTTGTAGGGATCGACGGTGCCGGTCGCCGTGGAGACGCTGACGGAACCGCGCACCACCGGCGCCAGACCGTTGACGGCGCGCAGCAGCGTCGATTTGCCGGAACCGGAAAGACCCATCAGGACGAGAATCTCGCCTTCCTGGATCTCGAGCGAGGCGTCGGCGACGCCGAGGACGAGGCCGGTGGCGGCGCCGATCTCGTCGCGGGTCTTGCCCTGATCGACCATCTGCAGGGCGGTTTCCGGCTTGTCGCCGAAAATGATGCTGACATTATCGAAACGAACAGCGGTCATGCGCCGTCTCCTTCACCCGTTACGCGGAACATGCGGTCGAGGATGATCGCCAGGATGACGATGCAGAGACCGGCTTCGAAGCCCTTGGCGACGTTGACGGTGTTCAGCGCGCGCACGACCGGCACGCCGAGACCATCGGCACCGACAAGCGCGGCGATGACCACCATCGACAGCGACAGCATGATGGTTTGCGTCAGACCGGCCATGATCTGCGGCGTGGCGAAGGGCAGTTCCACCTTGCGCAGCACCTGCATCGGCGTGGCGCCGAAGGATTCGGCGGCTTCGACCAGCGAGGGCGGGGTGGAGATGATGCCGAGGCGGGTGAGGCGGATCGGCGCCGGGATCGCGAAGATCACGGTGGCGATCAGGCCCGGAACCATGCCGAGGCCGAAGAGGATGAGCGCCGGGATCAGGTAGACGAAGGTCGGGATCGTCTGCATCAGGTCGAGGATCGGCCGCAGTACGGAATAGACCCAGGCACGGCGGGCAGCGGCGATGCCGAGCGGAATGCCGACCAGCATGGAGACGAAGGTGGAGGCGAGTACGAGTGCCAGCGTTTCCGTCGTTTCCTTCCAGTAGCCCTGGTTGGCGATCAGCAGCAGCCCAAGACAGGTGAAGACCGCGACGATGACCGACCGGCGGATCCAGTAGGCAATGCCTGCGATCGCGAGGATCACGATCAGCGGATGCGGCGCCTGCAGCACGAAGAGCATGCCATCGATGACATGCGAGAGGATGAAGGCGAGTTGGTTGAAGAACCAGTCGGCATTGGTCGTGAGCCAATCCACGAAGGATTTGGCCCAGGCGCCAATCGGAATTTTAAAGTCAGTGATCCAGTTCAAGGGCTCGCCTATCCAAAAAAGGTGCGGAAATCAGATACGAAGGGGCAGGGCGGCGAACCGCCCTGCATCTGCCAATCAGAGACCGAGGCTCTTCTTGACGGCGGGCAGGCCATCGGCGCTGCCATCACGCGTCTTGACGCCTGCGAGCCACGGATCGAGCGCCGACGGGTTGGCCTTCAGCCATTCCGTTGCTGCCTTTTCCGGTTCTTCGCCGTCGTTCATGATCTTGCCCATGATCTGGTTTTCCATCTCGAGCGAGAAGACCATGTTCTTGATCAGGGTGCCGGTGTTCGGGCATTCGCCGAAATAGCCTGCACGGACGTTGGTGAACACCTTGGCGCCGCCGAAATCCGGACCGAAGACGTCGTCGCCGCCGGTCAGGTAGGTCAGCTTGAAGTTGGTGTTCATCGGGTGCGGTTCCCAGCCGAGGAAGACGACCGGCTTGCCGGCCTTCTCGGCGCGGGCGACCTGCGCCAGCATGCCCTGTTCGGAAGACTCGACGACTTCCATGCCCTTCATGCCGAAGGTGTCCTTGTCGATCATGTCGATGACGAGGCGGTTGCCGTCATTGCCCGGTTCGATGCCGTAGATCTTGCCGTCCAGGTCATCCTTGTGGGCTGCGATGTCCTTGAAATCCTTGATGCCGAGTTCGGCACCCTTGGCATTGGTCGCCAGCGTGTACTTGGCGCCGACCAGGTTCGGACCGTAGGATTCGACCGACTTGTCGTCGAGGAAGGGACGGACGTCCTTTTCCTGGGTCGGCATCCAGTTGCCAAGGAACACGTCGATGTCCTTGTTCTTCAGCGACTGGTAGGTGACCGGTACCGAAAGGACGGTGGTCTTCGGCTCATAGCCGAGGCCCTTCAATACGACGGAGGCGGTTGCGGTGGTTGCGGTAATATCCGTCCAGCCTACGTCCGAAAAACGGACGGTGGAGCAGCTGTCAGGGTCTGCGGCAAATGCGGCTGTCGCTACGGAAAGAGCGGCGACGGCGGTGGCTGTAATCAGTTTGGATGCGCTTGTCGTTCTCATTTATATAGACTCCCAGTCTTACGTCCCCAAGCCAACCATCAATAGCTGACATTTACAAGCAACCTCAGTGCATTTGCGGCGGTTTGGCATACTCGATTGCGACGTGGCGCAATTTTCCGTGAGGGCCGGGAAATCAAGGATTCCGGCCGTTTCAGCCGCGCGATTTCCTGTGATTATCAGCGCTGCGGTCTTTTCTTTCGCGATTCGAGCTTTCAAAAGCGGAGGACGGAGAAAACCATGGCCAAACTCTACTTCAATTACTCGACGATGAACGCCGGCAAGACGACGATGCTGCTGCAGGCCTCCTACAATTACCAGGAGCGCGGCATGCGGACGGTTCTGCTGATCGCCGCCTTTGACGAGCGTACCGGCAAGGGCATCATCGGCTCGCGCATCGGGCTGGAAGCCGAGGCCATCCCGTTCGAGGCGGAGACGGACCTCCTGCGTCTCGTCAAGGGTCTCTCCGGAGAGGGCGAGCCGATCGCCTGCATCTTCGTCGACGAGGCGCATTTCATGACGCGCGATCACGTCTGGCAGCTGGCCCGCATCGTCGATCGTCTCGGCATTCCTGTGATGGTCTATGGTCTGAGGACCGATTTTCAGGGCAAGCTGTTTCCGGCATCGGAAGAGCTGCTGGCGATCTCCGACGAGATGCGCGAAGTGCGCACCATCTGCCATTGCGGCCGCAAGGCGACGATGGTGGTGCGGCTCGATGCCGAGGGCAAGGTGCTGCACGAGGGCGCGCAGATCGATGTCGGCGGCAACGAAAAATATGTCTCCCTCTGCCGTAGGCACTGGGACGACGAGATGAACGGGCGCTTCGTCGCCGAGGCCATCTAAAAGGGCGGATTTTCATCGGGCTTCCGACCGGCTAGCTTGAGGCCAACGATTCCCGGGAGAAACTGGTGCGCAAGGCTCCACCATTCGACAGCCTATTGGAGAGTGCCGCGGCGCTGGCCGGCGAGCTGCGCGACGAGGCCGCCGGCTGCGCCGCCTTCATCGCCGATTTCGCCCGCAACGAGGCGCAATCGGGCGATGAGGAGTTTCTGACGGAAAACCAGCGCTTCCAGAGCGCCGGTGCGAAGCGGCAGGCGCTCGACGGTCTGCTCGGTGAGCTCGCGGCCGAGCTCGACCGCCTTTCCGATGAGGTTTCCGAGGATCTCGACAGTTTTCGCGGGCTGACGCAGCGCGAGCGGCTGACCGGCTGGTTTTCGCGTCAGCGCATGTGGCGCCAGCACAGCCAGCGGGTCAGCGAGGCGCCCGTCGTCGAGCGGCTGCTCGATCTCTTCGCCAAGAGCGATGCGCTTTCCGGTCTGGTTTCGGCCCATCGGGGCTTCGCCGCCGAATGCCACAAGGCGGCCGAGAGCGGCGTGGTCGACATCATCGAACACCGGCGCCGCCTGGTGGATGCGATCGATATCGCCCGGATGCGGATGAAGGAGCTGAATGCCAAGGCGCTGACGACGCAGGGGCGCATCGGCGTCTATGGCGGCAAGGCGGATTGGGAGCGGCTGGAAGAGGAGCGCCGAGCGCTGAAGGCCGAGGCGGAGCGGATTTCCAGCGAGGAGCAGGTGATGCGCGACGAGAGCCATCGCCGCGAACGCTTCATCACCATGTTCCAGATCTTCGTCGATGCGCTGAACGGCCAGATCGCGCTCTGCAACGTGCTGACGCGCAAGCTGATGGTCGATACCGAGGAGCGGCTGGTGCTCTATCGTGCCCAGGTCGATACCGACCGGCCAGGCGCCAAGGCTAAGATCAGCCAGACGATCTTTCCGCATATCGCCGCACCGATCTCGCTCTTCGAGCGGGGGATGCTGGTGCCGCAGGATATCGAGCAGCGCAAGAATGCCGCCGATCTCGCCTTCGAGAAGAAGTTCTCCGCCTTTGCACCCGCCGTCAGCATCGAGCACGATACGCCGCTGATCGATCTGACGAAGAAGCTGCCGCGGCTGCGATTGCGGTTTGGGCGTTCCTAAACGCGGAAATGCGATCCGGCGATCTCGAAGAGCTCTGACACGGCTGGATTCTTCGTGGCGATCGGGGCGCAGAGCACCACATCGAACTCCGGCGGGTTTTGCAGCGGCCGCGAGACGATCGCCTCGCCGAGATCGCTGCAGAGGGATTGCGGGATCAGCCCGACACCCAGACCTTCGCCGACGAGGCGGATGATCGTGTGCTGCAGCCGCGGTTCGAAGGCGAAATGCGGGACGGTGCCGCCGGTGGCGCAGAAGATCCCGATTGCCGAGCGCAGCGTCGGTGCGACCGAGGCGGGGGCTGCGATCAGCCGCTCGCCCTCCAGCCTTTCCGGCCTGATGACATCAGCCTCCGCCAGCGGATGATCGGCGCGGGCGATGAGCCGCAGCCTGTCGCGGGCGAGAAGCTGCGTGCGCAGATGCGGCGCGTAGGGCGTGCCAAAGGTCACGGCGGCATCGAGCCTGCCTTCGACCAGCATCTCGTCGATGTCGGTCGGGATGCGCTCTTCGAGGATCAGCCGGACATCGGGCCGCGCCTCGGAATGGAGCCGCACCAGCGCCGGAACGATGCTGTGGGCGGCATGCATCATGAAGCCGAGCTTCAGCTCGCCCTTGATACCGCTCGCCACCAGCTGCACGTCGCGGCAGGCGGCATCGAAGCTCGCGAGCACGGTGCGGCAGTCCTTCAGGAAGTGTTTCCCGGCCGAGGTCAGCGTCACATTGCGGGAATTGCGATCGAACAGTTTGGCGCCGAGCGCCGTCTCGATCGCCGAGATCTGGCGGCTGAAGGGCGGCTGGGTCATGTTCATCCGCGCCGCCGCTTGGCCGAAATGCAGGGTCTCGGCCAGCGCCACGAAATAGCGCATGTGGCGCGTATCCATTCGATACCTCCAGAGTATTAATGAGCGATCCAATCGGCATTGGAATATATCGATCGGCGGGCGTATCGACAATCTCGGATCTATCGAGTGCCGAGATGCTGACGAACCTGCTTATCGTATTGCCGATTTTCGCCCTGATTTTTGCCGGCTGGGTGGCCCGCAAGGCGGGGGCTCTCGGGCCGAACGCTACCCGCGAGGTCAACCGTCTCGTCGTCTATCTGGCGCTTCCGGCGCTGCTCTTTGACATCATGGCGAATGCGAAGCCTGCGGAAATCTGGCAGCCCGGTTTCATCGCCGCATTCACGCTCGGCTGCGCCGCGATCTTCGGCGGGACGCTGTGGTGGCGGATGGCGAAGGGGCGGCACCTTGCCGATGCGGCGATCGATGCTCTGAATGCCAGTTACGCCAATACCGGCTTCGTCGGCTTTCCGCTCATTCTGTCGCTGATGGGCGATACCGGCATGGGGCCGACTCTGATCGCGACCATCCTGACGGTCTGCGTGCTCTTCGCGCTGGCGATCGTGCTGATCGAAGGCGGGCTGCAATCGGAAACCCGCCGCCGCGACATCGCCTTCAAGACCTTCCTGTCGCTGTCGAAGAACCCGCTATTGGTGGCGCCGGTGCTCGGCGCGCTGGTGATGATTTCGGGCTTGCCGCTGCCGGCGCCGGTTCATGCCTTCCTGAAGCTGCTCGGGGGCGCCGCGTCTCCCTGCGCGCTGATTGCGCTCGGGCTGTTCCTGGCGGGAACGCAGGCGGGCAACGCGAGCGGCCGGCTGTCGACGGCGGGCATCCTCGTCGGGCTGAAGCTCATCGCCCAGCCTGTCGTGACCTGGGTGATCGCCGGGCCGGTGCTGCAGCTTCCAGCGATTGCCACGCATACGGCGGTGCTGCTCGCTGCGCTGCCGACCGGCACCGGGCCGTTCATGCTCGCCGAATTCTATAACCGCGAGGCGAGCCTGACGGGCAGGGTGGTTCTCGCCTCCACGGTTCTCTCGGTCGTGACGATTTCCGTGCTGCTCGCCGTCAGCGGCACAGGCGTCTAGCTGCGGTCAGCCGAGCGCGCTTTGTGCGGCGCAGATCCGGTCGATCAGCGCATCGAGCTCGCCCTTCGGCGGACGGTTCTTCGCCAGACGCTGCTTCAGGTGCATGATCGGTTCGGCCAGGATCGCATCCAGGCTTTCGGCGCAGGTGAAATCGCCCGCGACGCGCTTGACCTTCGAATTGTCGAAGATTGCCGTCCAGGCCTTGTCGCCGGTCAGCGGGCCGATCCAGTCGGGATTGTACTTGACCAGCGTGTCGGTCGGCACATGGACGATTTTGGCCTCGACGCCGAGGAGGCGGGCGATGGCCTTCTGGATATCGTTCCAGATATGGGCGCGATCGGAGGTGATATGGAAGATGTCGTTGAGCGCCGCCTGCTTGCCGAACAGGCCGACGAAGGGCACGGCGAAATCCACCGAGCGGGTCAGCGTCCAGGGTGTGTGGCCGTCTCCGGCTACGATGGTCGGCTCGCCGTCCAGCATGCGCCGCGCCATGACATCGCTGTCGCCCATCATGATCGGCAGGCCGGTACGAACCGTGTGACTGGGGCGGACGATCGTCCAGGCGAGATTGGTCGATTTCTTCAGCAGCTCCTCGCAGGCGATCTTCGCCTGGCTATAGGGCCAGTAGGGATTGATCGCCGGCGTCTCCTCGGTGATCACGTAGTGCCGGGCCGGCTTTTCGTAGACCGACGCTGACGAGATGAAGATGTACTGGCCGCAATTGCCGGAGAAGATCTCGATATCCCTGGCGATCTGATCCGGCGTGAAGGCGATGAACTGGCAGACGACGTCGTATTTGGCCTTGGCGAGATCGGCATAGGCGGCCGAGCCGAGTTCACCTGTTATCGAGGCCACGCCGGATGGCAGCGGGTCGCCCCGGAGGCCGCGGTTGAAGACGCTGACCTTGTGGCCCTGCGCGACCGCGCGCTCGACGCAGGGATAGGAAATCTGGCCGGTACCGCCGATGAAAAGCACGTTCAAAGCCATGTTGGGGACCTCGGTTTTCTCGGAAATGATGGCCGCATTTCATAGCCTGAAACAGAGCGAGCGTCTCCCTCAATACCATGGGGCGTTGCAAAAATCGGCCAAGCCGCTATTGCCTCGATAGGGAATTCTGCGGGCTGCCAGGTTAGGGTGACGATGGAAACGAACGAGACGGTGAGTGCTTCAAACCCGGTTTTGCCGATCGGCTATTCGCTGGTTCCCAAGGGCAAGCTCGCCAATGCCGTCACCTGCCTGGAGATGCGGGAAAGGCCGGCTGGCGCGCCTTCAGGCGAACGGCCGGACCTGTCGCTCGAGCGGATGAGCGTTCCTGACATTGCCACCTATCGCCAGCTCTTCCGGGCGATCGGCGAAGAGTGGATGTGGGTGTCGCGGCTGGTCATGAGCGACGAGGAGCTCACCGCAACCCTCGGCGATCCCAAGATCGAGGTCCACGTTCTCTTCTCTGGCGGCAAGCCCTCCGGCATGCTGGAACTCGATTTCCGGCAGGCGGGGGAGTGCGAACTCGTCTTCTTCGGCGTGACCAACGACATGATCGGCACAGGCGCCGGCCGGCATCTGATGAACCAGGTCCTGTCGATCGCCTGGGCGCATCCGATCGAACGGCTGTGGCTCCATACCTGCCATTTCGACCACCCGAACGCGCTGACCTTCTACCGCCGCTCCGGCTTCACGCCCTACGCCTTCATGGTCGAGGTCGCCGACGACCCACGCGTCACCGGCGTCCTGCCGCGCAACGTGGCACCGCATATCCCGATCATCGAGTAAGGCCTCACGGCAGTGCGAAGATGCGGACCTCGCGGCCGATGCCGTGGATTTCCTCCATGCGCGATACCGAGGTGATGCCGCGCTGGCGCAGGATTTCGGAGACTTCTTCGTTGCCGACGATCGCCTCGGTCGTCAGGATGACGTGCGGGTCGGCGAGACCCTGGACGCGGGAGGCGATATTGACGGTCTGGCCGAAATAATCCTGGCGGTCGTTGAGGCTGACGGCGAGGCAGGGGCCTTCGTGGATGCCGATCTTCAACAGCAGGTCCTCGCTGCCGCGTTCGGCATTCAGGCGCAGCATCGCCTCGCGCATCCTGAGCGCTGCCGCAACCGCGCGGTCGGGGCTCGGGAAGGTGGCCATGACCGCGTCGCCGATGGTCTTGACGACGGCGCCGGCTTCCATTGCGACGATCTCCTGCAGCACCCTGAAATGCGCCCGCACCAGATCGAAGGCGGCGAGATCGCCGACGCGTTCGTAGAGCGCCGTCGAGCCGCGCAGATCGGTGAACAGGAAGGTCAGGCTGGTGATCTGCAGGCGCTGATCGACATCCAGCGTATCGGTCCGGTAGATATCGCGAAAACTCTGGTTGGTGAGCAGCCGCTTGGCGGTCAGGAACGGACGGCGGTTGCCCAATATGTCGTGCAGGTCGTCATTGGCGATGCAGACATTCGGCAGGACGCGGCGGTCGCTATGGTTTTCGAGCGTCAGCCGCAGCAGGCCGGGGCGCAGTGTCAGCGTCTCGTTGGTGGCGTGCGCCTGGCTGATGACCATCGACAGGTTCTGCCGTTCGCCGGTCGGCTCCCCCTGGACATCGATGAACTGCGCCGAATGCGTCACTGCGTCGAAGATGATGACGAATTGCTGCGGCAGCTGCACCGAGACGAAGGCCTTTTCACCGGGATCGAGCTCGATGATCTCAAGCAGGATGCGGCCGAAGCGCTCTTCGAGATCGTCGGGCAGATCGACGCCGGAACTGAAGAAGACCTGCCGGTAATATTCGAGCGGCGGCAGCCGGTCCGGGTCATGGGCGGCGATGCGGCGCACCCGCGGATTGACGGTGAAGGTGACCTCGACCATCTCGTCGAGCGTCGGCTCGTAGCCGGCGGCGCAGAGAGCGCAATGATAGCTGTCGCGATCGACCGCCTTCAGCGTCGCGCCGGTATCGAGAACGCCGCCGCATCCCGGGCAGAGCACGTTCCAGGTCATCTCGAAGGCGCCGATGCGGGCGGCATGCAGGAAGGCGGCGATGGTCTTTTCCGGATCGAGACCATGGGCGTCTGCGAAAGCCAGCGCATTGATGCGGTTGAGATCGCGGTCGGAGCCGTCGCGGACGGTTTTTTCGATGCACTCCGCCGTCTGCGGGTCCGCCGCATGTCCAAGATTGGCAAAAAGCACGTCCACTTCGCTCATCAGGCAAGCCTCTGCACGAAAGACCACGGCGGACGACGCCAGTAGGGAGGCGGATTATATCACGGGAGCGGGCCAGTCGAAAACTTGGCCGTTTGGGTGCTGCCCTCGCCACCGGGCATTGCGGCGGGCGAAGCAAATTTCTCTTGCTCTTGTTGTGCTCGTTCCGGCAAGCACTTATGTGGATGGGGAAAATCTGCGCAAGGGGAGACGGCAATGCTCGACCGGATTACCGGTTTCTTCAGGTCCATCGGAAGCGCCATCGGCCGCGGCTTCAGCGTTCTTGCCGCCGGCATCCTCTGGCCGTTCATGGCGGCGCATGGCTGGTACCAGCGGCGCACCTGGCTTGTCCGCCTGCCGGTGATCGCTGTCATCGCGCTGTTTGCGGTGCTCTACGGCTATTTCGTCTGGCAGACGCAGGTCTGGAGCGGCTTCAACCCGAATTTCGTCGACCAGTACCGCTTCTCGGAGCGCAAGGTTGCCGCCGGTCAGGAAATCCCGGCCGATGCGTCCGCTGCCGCAGCGACGACGACGGCTGCGGCGCCGAAGACCTGCCAGCGTTCGGCGATCGTCGATGTGACCGCCGATCTGATCGATTCCAACGTCAACCAGAATGCCTGGATCTCCTCCATGCTGCTCTATCGCATGGGGCTTTTCGGCATGGACTGGGATCACACGCCCTTCCTCGACAACAAGGCTTCGTTCCAGCGCGGCGTCAATCAGGCGGTGCGCCGCACCTCGGCGGAGCTCGTCGATACGCTGGGGCGCGTGCGTGGCACATCGGGGATCAACAGCGATCTTCAGGATGCCCGCGGCTATCTGCAATATGACGAGTACAGCTGGTATTTCGGCCTCGACCCGTTCGGCCCGAAGACGCCGACGCCGAGCTACTATCGCACCGCGATCGAGAAGCTGCGCAAGTTCAACACCGATCTCGCAGGCTGCAACGCCGTCTTCGACGGCCGCGCCGACAACCTGCTGCAGTTCGTCGACCGCATCGCCAACGACCTCGGCGGCACGTCGGATATCCTGGCCGAGCGCTCCGAGAACCACAATTTCGGCTGGTTCGACACGCGCGCCGACGACCGCTTCTGGTTCGCCTATGGCCAGCTCTACGGCTATTACGCGATCCTGACGGCGGCGCGCGCGGACTTCTCTCAGGTGGTGGCCGAGCGCAACCTCGGCGCCCTGTTCGGCGGCACGACCAAGCAATTCCAGGCGGCGCTGCGCATCCAGCCGGCGATCATTTCGAACGGCCGCGAAGATGGCTGGATCATGCCGAGCCATCTGGCGACGATGGGCTTCTATATGTTGAGGGTGCGCTCGAACCTGGTCGAGATGCGCGCGGTGCTGGGGCGCTGACGGCGCCTCAGGCGCCGTTGTCCTCGAAGCCGACGACGCGCAGTTGCTCGACGAATTCGTAGGTGATGCCGACGATCTCCTCGTCGCGGAACTTGCCGACCGAGCGCACCATCTTATAGCCGCCGAGACCGTTTTCGACGCGGTAGGCGTAATGGAAGCCTGCCTTGTGCAGGCTCGCCTGCTCGAATGTTTCGGCGATCAGGACGCGGTCTTCGGGGTGAATGCGCGACAGGATTTCGACGAGATTGGCGGGGCCCGCCGTGAAAGGCATGCGGAAGATCGCAAAGATGTCTTCGCTGGCAAAGAAATGCCCGGTTTCCACCTCGATGCGCCAGAAGCCGAAATTTCGGTAGGCCGCGACCATCTGCACGATCTCTAGATCGGTAATGCCGATATGATCGCGGGTCTGCTTTTCCTTGCCGTCTGCCGGCTGTTCAAATCGAAGAGGCACGTTCCCTCCCATTGAGGTTTGCGCGCTGATTCTCTTCTGATTTCTCAGCTGATCAGCTTCAGGCGAATGGCTTTAGCTACCAACTGGGTCCGATTGACGCAATCGAGTTTTTTGATCGCGTTGGTCATGTAGGCGTTCACGGTGTGGTCGGAGAGAGCGAGGATCTGGCCGATCTCGACGGAGGTCTTGCCCTGCGCCGTCCAGCGCACGACTTCGAGCTCGCGGGCCGACAGCGCGTTATAGGCATTGTCCTCGTTGCGGCGCACGGCGTTATAGGCATCGAGCGCATGCAGCATGATCATCGACAGCTCGTTGATCTCGTTCTGCGCGAAGGGCGCCCGCTCGCCGCCGAACCAGAAGACCAGGCGATGGCCATCCACAGCATTGATGGGGAAAGCGATGCCGGTTGGCATGTTGTAGGCGAGGACGAGGCTGCGCAGCTCCGACGGAAAGCTGAGGCCCTGCATCGTTTCAGCCATGTTCCAGTGCTGGGGCACGGCCGATTCGCGCAGCTTCGGCACGAACGGGCAGCTGCGCAGCATGTGCGAGCGGTCGAATTCGCGGATGAAGGAGGCGGGCAGGGAGCTTTCGATGATCAGGGACTTGAGGAGCAGGTCTTCGGCCGAAGGGGTATGAAACAAGGTGGTTTGCGAGAGGCCGAAGGCGCCCGCGATCCTGTGCAGCGCGTGGACAAACAAGACGCGCGTTCGGGCGGCCGCCAGTTCACCTGTCAGCAGCGATTGCCGTTCTGAGGTAGTCATGTAAGACATAATGCGCCTCGATCACCCGAATGTTACCGCTAACACATACGTAAAACTGAGCGGGATGCTAGCCACAATTCGCAGATGCCATGCTGATTAATTTACAGTGTTAAAAATTAATCACACCAACACCCTTAATGGTTGTATAATGTATTATTAAGGTAGCGAATGCGGAAGGTTTACTTGTCTTATTACTGAAGCAATCAAGTTTCCCCTCCGTGTTGTGAGGGTAAGAATCACTGGTGAAACCTGTTTCAAGTGAAGTTTTATTCCTGCCTTGCGGGCCTTGGCGGGATATTCCGGCTGTTCATCGCGATGCCGCTTGCTGCACGAAATCCGCCTTGCTAGCGTTTGCAAATCCAAACCGGAGACGGCCGACCCGTGCGCAACGCCATCCTTTTCGTCGTCAAACAGCTGTTGATTTTCTCGCTCGTCTTCGCCTTCCAGCCGGTGCTTTCGGCCGGCAGCGAGGCGTGGGCGGCAAAGCCGAAGCAGACAAGGCCGGAGACGCAGGCGAAGAAGCCTGCGCAGCCGGCGATGAGCTTCATCCTGGTGCGCAGCGCCGACTGCACGGATGACTGTCCCGAATGGATTTCGGCCGAAGGGCTGATCACCCAGGCGACGCCGGGGCGGCTGAAGAAATTTCTGAAAACGCTCGGCGACAAGAAGGTGCCGATCGTCTTTCACTCCGAAGGCGGGGAGGTGAATGCCGCCTATGCGATGGGCCGGATGATCCGCAAGGGCGGGTTCGAGACGGCTGTCGGCGGCACGCGGCTCGAGGGATGCCCGCTGACCGACATGCGCTGTAAGGCGTCGATCGCCAAGAAGGGGCCATCGACCGGCCGCAGCTATTCCGGCGGCGCTTATTGCGTCTCCGCCTGTCCGCTGGCGCTGGCGGGCGGCACCTCGCGCGTCGCCTCGCAATGGGCCTATATCGGCGTCCACCAGTTCACGACGATCTACAGCAAGGTGACGGTGTCCTACCGCATCGAGTACCGGATGGTGAACGGCCGCAAGCAGGAAGTTTCCCGCCAGGAGATCGGCCGCAAGAATGCCGGGCAGAGCAAGTCCACCAAGCTTGGCAAGCAGGCCGAGGCGGTGCTGTCCGCCTATCTCACCGAAATGGGTGTCAGCCACGATCTGATCGAGCGGATCCTGAGCGCCTCGCCGGAGACGCTCAGGCTTCTGCCCTCCGTCGAGGCGATGAAGCTCGGGCTGCTGACCGACATGCTGGCATCGAACGAAAGCCCGGGGATCCCGCTCTGCCGGGCGGATGATCCGGCAAGTGCGCGCTGCCACCGGCATGCGGATGCGCCGGTTGCCGAGCCTGCCACGCCACCGGCGCAGCCGGTTGCGGCCGCACCCGTTGCCTCAGGCGGCTAGTCCTTGTCCTTCAGGTCGTTCTTCTTCGTCGAGCTCATCAACTTCTCGAGGAAGCCGAGCATGACGGCGGAGACGACGAAGGCGATATGGATCAGCGTCAGCCACATGATCTTGCCGTCTTCGTACTGATCGACATTCAGGAAGACCTGCAGCAGGTGGATCGAGGATATGGCGACGATCGAGGAGGCGACCTTGATCTTCAGGCTGCCGGAATCGAGCTTGCCGAGGAACGAGACCTCGTTTTCGGCATCGTTTTCCGCCTCGTCGAAGCGGCTTACGAAATTCTCGTAGCCAGAGATCATCACCATGACGATGAGGCTCGCGACCAGCGCCGCATCGATGAGGCCGAGCATGGCGAGGATCATCTCGTCCTCGCCGAGCGTGAAGACGCCACCTGCGACCTTGATGAACTTGTAGCAGAAGGACACCGCATAGACGGCGAGCGAGGCCACGAGGCCGAGATAGAAGACGACCAGCAGCCAGCGGCTGGAAAGGATGATGCGCTCGACGAGAAGTTCGAGTGATTTCATTTTGAGGTGCCCCCGCACGCAGAAAAGATGAGGCCGACATAGCCTATCCCCATGTGCCGCATCAAGGATGAAAGGCCGTTTCCGGCGGCAGGCGCAGCGCCGATTGTCGTGGAACGGCGTGAAAAGCGGCATGCGGGGTCTTGTTTCCGACGCGGGCTTGGCGGCATGGTCGGACAATAACACCATTCCGAGGAACATCCCCGTGGCCATCAAATCCGACATCGAAATCGCCCGCGCGGCAGAGAAGAAACCGATCTTCGAAATCGGCGCCAAGCTCGGCATTCCCGACCAGGATCTGGTGCCTTACGGCCACGACAAGGCGAAGATCAGCGCCGGCTTCATCGCCGCCCAGGCCGACAAGCCGGATGGTAAGCTGATCCTGGTGACCGCCATCAACCCGACACCGGCGGGCGAGGGGAAGACGACGACCACCGTCGGCCTCGGCGACGGGCTGAACCGCATCGGCAAGAAGGCGATCGTCTGCATCCGCGAGGCCTCGCTCGGCCCCTGCTTCGGCGTCAAGGGCGGGGCGGCCGGCGGCGGCTATGCCCAGGTCGTGCCGATGGAAGACATCAACCTGCATTTCACCGGCGATTTCCACGCGATCACCTCGGCGCACAATCTGCTGGCGGCGATGATCGACAACCATATCTATTGGGGCAACGAACTCGATATCGACATCCGCCGCATCACTTGGCGGCGGGTGATGGATATGAACGACCGGGCGCTGCGCTCCATGGTCAGCTCGCTCGGCGGCGTCGCCAACGGCTTTCCGCGCGAGGGCGGCTTCGACATTACCGTCGCCTCCGAAGTCATGGCGATCCTCTGCCTTGCCTCTGATCTCAAGGATCTGGAAACGCGCCTTGGCAACATCATCGTCGCCTATCGTCGCGACAAGACGCCTGTCTATGCCCGCGACCTGAAGGCGGATGGCGCCATGGCGGTGCTGCTGAAGGACGCGATGCAGCCGAACCTGGTGCAGACGCTGGAGAACAATCCGGCCTTCGTGCATGGCGGCCCGTTCGCCAACATCGCCCATGGCTGCAACTCCGTCGTCGCCACCAAGACGGCACTGAAGCTCGGCGATTACGTGGTGACCGAGGCGGGCTTCGGCGCAGATCTGGGTGCCGAGAAATTCTTCGACATCAAGTGCCGCAAGGCCGGGCTGAAGCCGGCGGCCGCCGTGATCGTCGCGACCGTCCGGGCGCTGAAGATGAATGGCGGGGTGAAGAAGGAAGACCTTGGCGCCGAGAATGTCGCGGCACTGGTGAAGGGCTGCGCCAATCTCGGCCGGCATGTCTCGAATGTCCGCAAGTTCGGCGTTCCCGTTGTCGTCGCCATCAATCACTTCGTCTCGGATACCGAGGCCGAGATCGCCGCCGTCAAGGAATATGTCGCCCGCCTCGGCGCCGAAGCCATTCTCTGCCGCCACTGGGCGGAGGGTTCAGCGGGGATCGAGGAGCTCGCCCACAAGGTTGTCGAGCTTGCCGATTCCGGCCAGGCGAAATTCCAGCCGCTTTATGGCGACGACCTGCCGCTGCTCGAAAAGATCGAGATCGTTGCCTCGAAGATCTACCACGCCGGCGAAGTGACCGCCGATAAGGCGGTGCGCGACCAGCTCGCCGCCTGGGAAGAGCAGGGCTACCGCAATCTCCCTGTCTGCATGGCGAAGACGCAATATTCCTTCTCGACCGACCCCAACCTGCGCGGCGCGCCGGAAGGGCATATCGTGCCGGTGCGCGAAGTGCGCCTGTCGGCCGGCGCCGGCTTCGTCGTCGTCATCACCGGCGAGATCATGACCATGCCGGGTCTTCCGAAATCACCTTCGGCTGAGCGGATCTTCCTGAACGAGCAGGGGTATATCGAGGGGTTGTTCTAAGGGGCAGCTTCGGAAACTGAATCAGGTGGTTCAGTTTCCGATTCACTCTCCCACGCTAAGGCTCTGAGCGAGCTGCTTTTTCAGTGACAATAGCGGTATCCGCCCTTCCTCTCCAGCACATCGAGATGGAAATGGGTTTCGTGGGCGGCGTCGCTTTCGGGGTCGAGCACGGTCGAGAAATAGAGGCAGCCTGAGGCACTGACGGTGCGCTGGAAGGCGCCTGTCAGCGTCGAATCCTCGCGGCGCGGTTTGACGGCGATGTCCTCGCCCTTTTCGAAGCTGAAGCTTGCGACGTCGATGGCGTTGCCGCGGGCGTGTTCGGAGATCTTGCCGGTCTCGGCGCTGTTGCGCAGGCGGCAGATATAGGCCGAGGCCTGGTTGATCGTGGTAATGCGGCCCTGGTCCCTGGCGGCAACGGCGGCGGCCGGGATCACGCTTTCCTTCATCCAGTGGGCGAGCGCCCGGGCCGTCGGGCAGCGCAGCGTCGCCTCGGGCTTCACCTTGATGCCGGGGAGCGCTTCCGACAGCACGATCGGCTTGTCGATGCCGCAGCCATTGCCGTCGTCGATGCGCGGGATTTCCTTGAAGACCACGCCGAGGCTCTGCAATTCCTTGATGCAATCGGCATGATCGGCATCGCTTTCGGGCTCGATCGTCAGATGCTGCTCCTCCAGCGTCTCCGCCTTCGGCGCTTCGGGCTTTTCGTCCGACGGCTTTGTCCCGGCGGGGGCGGTTTCGTCCGGCTTGGCTGTTTCGGGCTTTGTGGGCTCAGGCTTGGATTCGGGCTTGGGCTCCGCTTCCTTCGGCTCTTCGGGTTTCGGCTGCGGAATGGGAGCGGGGGCTTGCGGCGTCTCGGTCTGCGGCGCTGCCGGTTCTGCGGCTTGCGGCTTGTCTTCCGGCACCGGCCCGGTACGGGGGAGCGTGGCGCCCGAGAGCATAAAAACGGCAAGGCTCATGGCGGCGATTGCGGAAGCGATTTTCACATGCCCATCCCACGTTGCTGTTAGCGGCGAGAGGGACAACGCAAACGCGCTGATTTCGTTGCAATTTCGCAACGGCGGCAGCGATCGTTAAAACATGATCATTTTATTCAAGATAATTTGCCGCGATATATTGACACAAATAGTCATGTTTTTTATTGCGGCAAAAAGAAGGCGGATTTTTGGGGTCCGTCTCAATCTGAAAAACGCCTAGCCAGCCCCTCGATCGCCCCGCGAACCGACCAGCCAGCCCGGTACTTCATCACATTAGAGGGTTGGTTTTATGGTTGTCCGCAATTCGCGTTCGCTGCTGCTTGCTTGCACGGCGATGGCTCTTCTTTCTCATTCTTCGGTCAGCTTCGCGCAGAGTGCCACGCCTGCGGAGCAGCAGTCCGATGATCAGCAGGCGAAGGAAGGGGAGACGTTCCTGTCTCCGATCATCGTCAAGGGCAGCCGCAAGGCGGCATCTGATCCCTATGATACCGCGGGTCCTTCCAGCACCGTTACAGCTGACCAGATCGATCTTCAGTCTGGGCAGGAAACCGACGATCTGTTGCGCGGCGTTCCCGGCACCTCGACGGCAAACAATCCTCAGAACCCGGGCGTTGCAGTCAATATCCGCGGCTTCGAAGGCTCCGGCCGTGTCAACATGATGATCGACGGTGTTCGCCAGAACTTCCGCTTCACCGGACATGAAGCGCAGGGCCTGACCTATGTCGATCCCGCATTCCTCGCAGGCATCGATATCACGCGCGGCGCGGTCAACGGTGTCGGCGGCGGCGGCCTGGTCGGCTCCGTCAATTTCCAAACCTACAATGTCGACGACCTTATCGAGGGCGACAAGAGTTACGGCGGCATCGTTTCCGCAACCACTGGCGACAACGGCATGGGTTGGTCGGAGTCGGCAGTGGGTGCCTACAGGTTCAACGATGTCTTCGCCGTGGTCGGCGGCATCAGTAAGAGCGACCCGAAGAACTTCGATAATGGTGACGGTGTCGAGGTGCCGTTCACCGAAGAGGATCTGATTTCAGGATTGCTCAAGGCCGAAATCACGCCAAACGCCGAAAATACCATTCGCCTTGGCGGCCTTACCTATGACAACGACTTCTTTGCGAACTCGTATTACCAGAACCTGAAGAACAAGACGTTCAGCGCGACCTACGAGTACAAGCCCGGCGACAACGACCTCATCGATTTCAAGACGGGCTTTTACTATAACCGTCTGAAGATGACTTACGATACGAACGCGACCGGCGGCGGATCTGCAGCGGGACGCGAGATTACCGATACCGGCATCGGCTTCGACGTCTCGAATACCTCGAAATTCGATCTTGGCGATATCTCCGTATCCTCGAACTACGGCGTCGAATATTTTCACGACGATTATGACGTGAAGAATAGCACGGCGCAGCCGGCCGGCGGCGTCAACGGCAGCGGCAAGAACGGCACGCTCGGTGTCTTCAACAGCACGACCTTTACCTACGGAATTGCAGATTTGACGCTTGGCCTTCGCTACGATCACTTTGATCTCAGCGGATCGGGTGCGGTTACGGCGCTCAACCCGCTCGGCATGCCGGCTGGCCCCTACAGTGTCGATCGCTCGGACGGCAGGCTGGATCCGAGCGTTACGCTCGCCGTCAATGCCACCGACTGGCTGCAGCCCTACGTGACATATGCCGAAACCATGCGTGCACCGACGATCAACGAAACCTTTGTGGGTGGCGATCACCCCGGTGGCTTCATGGCGTTTTTCCCGAACCCGTTCCTGGAGCCGGAAGTCTCGAAGGGCTGGGAAATTGGCGCGAACATCAAAGTCGATGGACTGTTTGATTCCGGCGATAGCTTCCGCTTCAAGGCGAACTATTTCTACGACCGGGTCGACAACTACATCACGGCTGCATTCACGCCGATGGGGGGTGTCTACTTCGTCAATAATCCCGGTACATCCACCGTGCAGGGTATCGAAATCCAGGCTGGTTATGACGCCGGCTTTGTCTTCGGCGATTTGTCCTATACGCACACCGATACGGACCTGCCGTCCCAGGTCAACGGCTTCGGCGTCCAGTCCTATCTGCCTGACGACATCTTCACCGCAACGCTTGGCGCACGCTTCCTGGAAGATCAGCGCCTGACTGTCGGCACGCGCCTCTACGCGGCCAGCCGCGCGAATATCGGCGACGTCAACGTGGCGGCGGGTGCGAGCCCTTACAAGCCTGGCTACGGCCTCGTCGATCTCTTCGCGAACTATAAGTTCGAGAAGGGCTTCGAAGTGACCGCCAGCGTTACGAACGTCTTCGACAAGGCCTATACGCCGGCATCTAGCACGATTGCAGGCAGTGCCGTCGAGACCGGCCGCGGACGTACCTTCATGCTGACGGCCAAGGCCAAATTCTGATCGATGCTTCGCGGAAAGGGCGGCCGACAGGCCGCCCTTTTTCATTCCACATTCGCCTCTTGCGCTCTCCCTCATCTCACGCTAACAATTTCGCCCATGAACACGTCTAAGAACATTGCAGTTTGGTGGTGGGCTCGCTGAGGCGGCCTCGACCAATCGTGTCTTCAGACGACGAGTGAGCCGCCCGAAACTTCGAGGCGGCTTTTTTGTTTTATGGCCGCCTTTCGTCCGGGCCCGATAACGGAGTGGAACTATGGTTACGATCCTTCGGGATGATGGTGCGGAAATCTACGAGACCAAGGGTGGCATCTCCGTCACCCGGCAGCGGCGGCCGATCCCCTATGCCGATGCCGTCGTCTCCTATGTCGAGAAGCTCGATGAGCGCCGCGGTGCCGTCTTCTCGTCCAACTACGAATATCCGGGCCGGTACACGCGTTGGGATACCGCCGTCGTCGATCCGCCGCTTGGTATTTCCTCCTTCGGCCGCGATGTCTGGATCGAAGCCTATAACGAGCGCGGCGAAGTGCTGCTCGGCTTCGTCACCGAGCGTCTGAAGACGGTGCGCGAGCTGGAGCTCGGCGCCTCCACCGCACGGCGCCTCGATCTCAAGGTCAGGCTGCCCGACCGGGTGTTCACCGAGGAAGAGCGCTCGAAGATGCCGACGGTGTTCACCGTGCTGCGCGCCGTCACCGATCTCTTCTATTCGCAGGCCGATGCCAGCCTCGGCCTCTACGGCGCCTTCGGCTACGACCTTGCCTTTCAGTTCGATGCGATCGACCTGAAGCTGAAGCGCCCCGACGACCAGCGCGACATGGTGCTCTACCTGCCGGACGAAATTCTCGTCGTCGACAATTACTCCGCCAAGGCCTGGGTCGATCGCTACGACTTTGCCAAGGACGGTGTCTCGACCGAGGGCAAGCAGGGCGATATCGCCTCCGAACCCTTCGTCCGCACCGATGCCATTCCGCCGAAGAGCGATCACCGCCCCGGCGAATATTCGGAGCTCGTCGTCAAGGCGAAGGAAAGCTTCCGCCGCGGCGATCTGTTCGAGGTCGTGCCCGGCCAGAAGTTCATGGAGCGCTGCGACAGCAAGCCGTCCGACATTTCCAAGCGGCTGAAGGCGATCAATCCGTCGCCCTATTCCTTTTTCATCAATCTCGGAAACCAGGAATATCTGGTCGGCGCTTCGCCTGAGATGTTCGTGCGCGTTTCCGGGCGCCGCATCGAGACCTGCCCGATCTCGGGCACGATCAAGCGCGGCGACGATCCGATCGCCGATAGCGAACAGATCTTGAAGCTTTTGAATTCCAAGAAGGACGAGTCCGAGCTGACGATGTGCTCCGACGTCGACCGCAACGACAAGAGCCGCGTTTGCGAGCCGGGTTCGGTCAAGGTCATCGGCCGCCGTCAGATCGAGATGTATTCGCGCCTGATCCACACGGTCGATCACATCGAGGGTCGCCTGCGCGATGACATGGATGCCTTCGACGGCTTCCTCAGCCACGCCTGGGCCGTGACCGTTACCGGTGCGCCGAAGCTGTGGGCGATGCGCTTCATCGAAAGCCATGAGAAGAGCCCGCGCGCCTGGTATGGCGGGGCGATCGGCATGGTCGGCTTCAATGGCGACATGAACACAGGTCTGACGCTGCGCACGGTGCGCATCAAGGACGGGATCGCCGAGGTACGGGCAGGGGCAACGCTGCTCAACGATTCCATCCCCGAGGAAGAAGAAGCCGAAACCGAACTGAAGGCCTCCGCCATGCTTTCCGCCATTCGCGATGCCAAGGCCGGCAATTCCGGCAAGGTGAGCCGCGACGTCGCTGCCGTCGGCAAGGGCGTCAACATCCTGCTCATCGACCACGAGGACAGCTTCGTGCACACGCTGGCGAATTACTTCCGCCAGACGGGTGCCACGGTCTCGACCGTGCGCACGCCGGTGCCGGAGGAAATCTTCGACCGGCTGAACCCGGATCTCGTCGTGCTGTCGCCGGGACCCGGCAATCCGAAGGATTTCGACTGCAAGGCGACGATCAAGAAGGCGCGCGCCCGCAACCTGCCGATTTTCGGCGTCTGCCTCGGTCTGCAGGCGCTTGCCGAAGCCTATGGCGGCGAGCTGCGGCATCTGGCGCTGCCGATGCACGGCAAGCCGTCGCGCATCCGCGTGCTGGAGCCTGGCATCGTCTTCTCGGGCCTCTCCAAAGAGGTCACCGTCGGCCGCTACCACTCGATCTTCGCCGATCCCTCGACCCTGCCGCGTGATTTCATGATCACCGCGGAAAGCGAGGACGGCACGATCATGGGCATCGAGCATACGAAGGAACCGATCGCCGCTGTGCAGTTCCACCCGGAATCGATCATGACGCTAGGCGGCGATGCCGGCATGCGGATGATCGAGAATGTGGTGGCGCATCTGGCGCGGAAGGCGAAGACGAAGGCTGCTTGATTTTTGAGGCGTTATGCCTCGCAAGCCCCCCTCTGGCCTGCCGGCCATCTCCCCCACAGGTGGGGAGATTGGCTGGGCTTGGCCGCTCGCTCCATCCTCAATGTTTGGCGAAACGTCGCCACTGGCTGATCTCCCCCCTTGTGGGGGAGATGCCCGGCAGGGCAGAGGGGGGTGTCACACCCTCGACGCCGACCACCGCACTCCACCATTGACATCTCCCCGCAAATCGGAACATTTCACGAACAATAAATGAGGAATGTCGCCGTGGCCAATGCTGAAAAGTTTATCGTGCTCCCGTATCGCAAGAACCGGGGAAATCTGGTGCCGGGCGAGATGCGGCAGGCGTCGAATGCGGTGAGCGCGGAGAAGATCGCGAGCTCGATGGCGTCGCGTTTTGTTGGCGTGGCCGCCTATGCGGTGATCGTCGATGAGGAATCCGGTGACATGTCGTCGCCGCGGCTGCTGGCGCGCCATGGCGAGATCGCCGATCTCAATCCCGCGTAACCGATGGAAACCTCGCTCTATCTTCCGGTCAAAGCCTTCCTCGAGGCGGCAGGCTATGCCGTCAAGGGCGAGATCGGCGGCTGTGATCTCGTCGGGCTGAGCGAGGGCGATCCGACGGTGGTGGTCGTCTGCGAGCTGAAGCTCAGCTTCAATCTGGAGCTCGTGCTGCAGGCGGTGGACCGGGCGGCGATGAGCGACGAGGTGTGGATTGCCGCGCGGGTCTCCGCCAAGGGGCGGGGGCGCGAGGCGGACAAGCGATACCGCGATCTCTGCCGCAGGCTGGGGATCGGCATGCTCGGCGTTTCCGATACCGGCGAAGTCAGCGTCATCGTGTCATCGATATCACCGATGCCGCGGACCAATCCGAAGCGGCGGTCGCGGCTGGTGCGCGAGCATCAGCGCCGCCGCGGCGATCCCGTGCTCGGCGGCAGCACGCGCGTGCCGCAGATGACCGCCTATCGCCAGCAGGCGCTGATCTGCGCCGCAGCACTCCAGCAGGGACTGGCGCGGCCGCGGGACATGAAGGTGCAGGCGCCGGATGCCGGGAAGATTCTGCTCGGCAATGTCTATGGCTGGTTCGAGCGGCTGGACAAGGGCGTCTATGCGCTGACGCCAGCGGGTGCCGAGGCGCTGCTACGCTGGCCGCAGACTGTGGTCTTTGCTGCCGATAGCGCTGAGGCGCCCTCGGAAGGCGCGTGACCTCAGGCGCCCGGGGCGCCGCTTTTATCATTTCTTGCCATGGCCGAGGATTTGCGTCGCCCTAGCTTATCCGTCGTGAACAAAGCTGCGATGCTCGCTGGGGCCGCAATGGGTCCAGCCAAATTCCCCGAGGCTCGACCATGGTTACTTTCACGCTCAATGGACAGACGAAGACTTTCGACGGTGATCCGGATACGCCGCTCCTGTGGGTCATCCGCGATTTCGAAAAGCTGACAGGCACGAAATATGGCTGCGGGGTTGCCCAATGCGGCGCCTGCACCGTGCATATGGATGGCTTCACCCGCCGTTCCTGCATCACCCCGATCTCGACCGTCGACGGATCGGAGATCTTCACGATCGAGGGTGTCGAGGGCAAGGAGGCCGATGCGGTGAAGGCTGCCTGGGTCAAGATCGACGTGCCGCAATGCGGATACTGTCAATCCGGCCAGATCATGTCGGCCGTCTCGCTGCTGCAGAACATCCCCAAACCGACCGACGAGGATATCGACGGCGCGATGGCCGGGAATATCTGTCGATGCGCCACCTACCACCGGATCCGCGCGGCCATTCACAATGCCGCCCAGTCGATGGAGGGTTGAGCCATGACCATTCAGGAGATTGCAACGACACGCCGCGGCTTTCTTGCCGGTACCGGCGGCCTAGTGATCGGCTTTGCGCTGATGCCGAAGACCTCGGCCTTTGCCGCCGAGAAGGGTGTGCAGGCGGGCGGCGCCGACGCGCTGGTGACGCTGAACACCTTCGTCAGGATCGGTACCGACGACACGGTGACGATCCTCTCCAAACATATCGAATTCGGGCAGGGGCCTTTCACGGGTCTCGCGACGCTGGTTGCCGAAGAACTCGATGCCGATTGGGGGCAGATGCGCGCGGTGCATTCGCCGGCCGACGACAAGGTCTATGCGAACCTCGCCTTCGGCCTTCAGGGAACCGGCGGGTCGTCGTCGATCGCCAATTCCTACGAACAGTTCCGGCAGGCGGGCGCCACCGCCCGCGCCATGCTGGTTGCCGCGGCGGCCGACGAATGGAAGGTGCCGGCCGGAGAAATCACGGTCGAGAAAGGCCGGGTCAAGCATGCGGCCTCCGGCAAGGACAGCGGCTTTGGCGCGCTGGCGACGAAGGCCGCGGGCATCAAGCCGCCGGCCGACGTCAAGCTCAAGGATCCCTCGAAGTTCTCGCTGATCGGCCAGGAGCTGCCGAAGCTCGATACGGTGTCGAAGACCAACGGGCAGGCGCGCTATACGCTGGATATCGTGCCGGACAATCTGCTCGTTGCCGTCGTCGCCCATCCGAACCATTTCGGCGCGGCGGTGAAATCCTTCGACGATAGCGAGACCCGCAAGGTCAAGGGCGTCGTCGACGTCAAGCAGTTGCCGCAGGGTGTCGCCGTCTATGCCGACAACACCTTTGCGGCGCTGAAGGGCCGGTCGGTGCTGAAGGTCGATTGGGATCTGTCGAAGGCAGAGACGCGTTCCAGCGACCAGCTTTCGGCCGATTATGCCAAGGCGCTCGGCGAGAAGGGGATCACCGCATCGGAGAAAGGCGACGTCGAAAAAGCCTTCACCGATACCGGGCTGAAGACGCTGGAGGCGCAGATCATCTTCCCGTTCCTGGCGCATGCGCCGATGGAGCCGCTCGATGCCGTCTTCATCAAAGCGTCGGACGGCAGCCTCGATGTCTATAACGGGGCGCAGTTCCCCGGCATGGACAAGGCGACGGCGGCCAAGATCACCGGCATCGATCCGGCAAAGGTGCGGCTGAACACGCAGATCACCGGCGGCAGCTTCGGGCGCAAGGCGCAGTTCGGCTCGCCCTATATGCAGGAGGCGGCGTCGGTGTTTGCCGCGACCGACCAGTCGCGGCCGGTCAAGCATATGTGGACGCGCGAGGACGATATTCGCGGCGGCTATTACCGGCCGATGTATCTCCACAAGATGCGCGGTGCCATCAATGCCGATGGCCGGATCGTTGCCTGGGACCAGGCGATCGTCGGGCAGTCGATCATGGGCAAGGCCGATCTCGATAGCACCTCGGTCGAGGGCGCTTCGGACCTGCCTTATGACGTGCCGAACCTCAGGGTGGTCTCGCATAATGTGAAGCTCGAGGTCCCGCCGCTCTGGTGGCGGTCGGTCGGTCATACGCATACCGGTTTTGCCGTCGAGACCTTTCTCGACGAGCTCTTCCAGATGGTCGGCAAGGATCCCGTGGAAGGGCGGCTCGAGCAGCTGACGGAGGACCCGCGCTATGCCGGTGTGCTGAAGAAGGCGGCGGAGCTTGCCGATTGGGGCGGGAAGGTCCCCGAGGGACGGCAGCGCGGCGTTGCCGTGGTCAAGAGCTTCAATACCTATGTCGGCCAGGTGGTGGAGGTTTCAGCCGGTGCCGATGGGGCGCCGCGGGTGCACAAGGTCTGGTGCGCGGTCGATTGCGGGGTGGCGATCAATCCGAATGTCATCAAGGCGCAGATGGAAGGCGGCATCGGCTATGGGCTCGGTGCGGTGCTCTTCGATGCGGTGACATTGGGTGAGGGCGGCGCGATCATGCAGTCGAACTTCCACGATTACCGCTCGATCCGCATCAACGAGATGCCGGATGTGGAGGTCGCCGTCATCAAATCCGGCGAACCACCGACAGGGGTGGGAGAGCCGGGCGTGCCACCGGTCGGGCCGGCGACGGCCAATGCCTGGCGGCGGCTCACCGGTGCGCCGGTGCGCAGCCTGCCGATCGTTGCCGTGGCGACGAGCTGAGGGAGGCCGGTATGACAAGCAGACTGGCACTCGCCTGCATGGCAGGCGGTCTCTCCCTTCTTGCGGCCTTGCCCGTATCGTTCATGGCGCTGGCGCAGACGGCGCCTGAAACCGACAAGACGACCCTGAAGCCGGTCGCCTCCTTCGCATCGATCGCCGATCAAAAGGCGCGGTCGGTGGCGCTGTTCGAAGAGGCGGGTAAGGTGATCGAGCATCCGCGATGTCTGAACTGTCATCCGGCGGGCGATCGGCCGCTGCAGACGATGGCGATGCATCCGCACCAGCCGCCGGTGACGCGCGGCGATGGCGGCATGGGCGTTCCGGGCATGATGTGCAACACCTGCCACGGGCCGGAGAATGCAGCGATCGTCGGCCAGTCGCCGACGCTGAAGAGCATTCCCGGCAATCCCGCCTGGCATCTGGCGCCGATCGAGATGGCCTGGGTCGGCAAGTCGCTCGGCGAGATCTGTCAGCAGCTGAAGGACCCGAAGCGCAATGGCGGCCGCGACCTTTCGAAGATCGTCGAGCACATGTCGCATGACAGCCTCGTTGGCTGGGGCTGGAATCCGGGCGACGGGCGCGAGCCGGCACCGGGAACGCAGGCCGAGTTCGGCGAGCTGATCAAGGCCTGGGTCGATACCGGCGCGGCCTGCCCGGCAGGCTGACCGCGAGCCTTCAGGCGCCGGTCATAGCCGGCGCTTGATAATCCTAAGGTTCAGCTCCCAGCGCTGTTCGAAGCCGAGCGCCTTGTAAAGCGCGATCGCGCCGCTGTTAATGGCGTTGACGTGGAGATAGGTCGTCGCGCCGCTCGCGGCGATCTGGCCGGCGACATAGCGGAACATCAGCTTGCCCAGGCCCTTGCCCTGGAAGTCCGGATGAGTGCAGAGGCCGCTGAGTTCGGTGAAGCCGGTCTGGCGCAGCCGCTGGCCGCCCATGGCGATCAGCCGGCCGTCTTCCTTGATGCCCCAGAAGGCGCCGAGCTTCTGTGCGCCGAGCGTGAAGGGGCCGGGCTTGGTCAGCTGGGCAAGCGCCAGCATCTCGGCGGCATCGGCTTCGGTCAATCTCACGATGCGGGGATCGGAGATTTCCGCATGCGGTGTGTCGCCGATCATCTGCACGAGTGTGGCTTCGCCGACGATGTCGAAACCATCGGGGATGATGATCGTCTCGGGCTCGACCAGCGCCATCACCTCGCCGGCGGCGGCGAGTTTCGCCAAGGCTTCCAGGCTGTCGCTGCTATTATCGCTGGCGGCGGCGAAAGGCACGATCGATGGCGGGTAGCGCCGCGCGAGCGCGCCGCCTTCGGCCAGTGCGGCATGTTCCGTCTGCAGCGCGTTCCAGATCGGGCGATCAAGGATATGGGGCATTATTTCGTCTCCTTGGCCGGAGCGCGGCGGATGAGGGGGGCCGCGGCGAGGCCGTCTTCAATGGCAGAGAGTTGATCGAGGATCGGGCCGTCGAGGCTGCCGCAAAGATCGGTGACTGCGGCGGCGATGCGCGGCCAGATTTCGGCGCGCGAGAGATCGATGAGTTCTTGGCCGCGTGGTGTCAGCGAGACGAGCTTGCGGCGCTGGTCGCTGGCCGAAGGTTCGATGGCGACAAGCTCGAGTTCCAAAAGCTGGCCGACGGTGCGCGTGGCGCCCGGCTGGGTGATGCCGACCGACTGGGCGAGCTCGCCGATCGTCAGCGGTCCGCCGCGATCGATCGCGGCGAGGAATGGATATTGCCCGGCCTGGATGCCGAGGCCCGCCTCGTCGATGAACTGCTGGGTATCGGCCTGCAGCCGCTCGCCGATACGGCGCAGCCTGCTGCCGAGCGTCAGGAATCCCGAGGTCCGCACGATGTCTTCGATCACTGTCGGCTCCATTTGTATGCAAAGTTATATAACGTGTTATGTAAATTTCGTCAAACGGGATTTGCGGCTTTTGACCTTTGACAAACCGGCCGGCTTGAACCATATGGACCGCATTGGCCGCCTGCGCGATTTTCGCGCGGGCGGTTTTGCGTTTGAATGGGCTATGTGCTGCAATTCATTCGCATCCGCAGAGGGATAAGCGATGAACGAACAAGGTAACCTGACCGTCCGCCGGCTGGCATTCTGGGGCATTCCGATGTCGCTCGGGGTCATGGGATTGAAGCTGGTCGCCTGGTGGGTGACGGGCTCCGTGGCGCTGCTCTCCGATGGACTGGAATCCTTCGTCAACGTCGTGGCGGCCTTCATCGCCTTCTTCGTGATCCGCTATGCGCAGAAACCCGCCGACCACGACCACCCGTTCGGCCACCACAAGGCCGAATATCTCTCGGCGGTCACGGAGGGCGTGCTGATCGTCGTCGCCGCCCTGTTGATCGTCAAGGAATCCGTCGGCTATCTCGCCGAGCCGAAGATGCTGGAAGCGCCGGCGCTGGGTTTGGCCATCAACTTCGCGGCGGGCGTCATCAATTTCGTCTGGGCGCGGCTGTTGATCCGCGTCGGCCGGCAGTATCGCTCGGCGGCGCTGACCGCCGATGGCCAGCATATCATGTCGGATGTCGTCACCTCGGTCGGCGTACTCGCCGGCCTGCTTCTGGCACTGGCGACCGGTTATCCGATCTTCGACCCGGTGCTCGCCATCCTCGTCGCCATCAACATTCTCTATCAGGGCTACAAGGTGATCTCGCATTCGATCGGCGGCCTGATGGACCATGCGGCGGAGCCCGAGGAGGAAGAAGCGATCAAGCAGGCGATCGCCACGCATGCGCAGGGCTCTCTCGGCGTGCACGACCTGAAGACGCGCCGGGCCGGCGCTGTGACCTTTGTGGACTTTCACATGGTCGTTCCGGCTGATATGTCGGTGCGCGAAGCCCACGATATCTGCGACCGCCTTGAAGATGCCATCCGCGCGGTGCATCCGGGCGCCAGCATTGCCATTCACGTGGAGCCGGAGGGCGAAAAGGCCCATGGGCTGCGCGTCAAAGTCATAAAGGAAGCATGATGCCTGAAACCGATGTCTCCAGCCTGTCCATGCTGGGTCACCAGACGGAGACAGCGAAGTCTCCCGAGGAAGCCGTTCTCGAAAAGGTGCCGTCCAACCAGGCGGGCACCGATTTTGTCGTGCGTTTCACCGCGCCGGAATTCACCTCGCTCTGCCCGATGACCGGCCAGCCGGATTTCGCCCACATCGTCATCGACTACATCCCCAATGAGTGGCTGGTGGAATCGAAGTCGCTGAAGCTCTTCCTGCATTCCTTCCGCAATCACGGGGCCTTCCACGAGGACTGCTCGATCTATATCGCCAAGCGGATCGTCGAACTGCTCGACCCCAAGTGGCTGCGCATCGGCGCCTACTGGTATCCGCGCGGCGGCATCCCGATCGACGTCTTCTGGCAGACCGGCAAGCCGCCGGAGAATGTCTGGCTGCCGGATCAGGGTGTGGCGACCTATCGCGGCCGCGGCTGATGGGACGTTGAGGCGAGGGCGGTGACGCCCTCGCTTTTTTGTTAGCGGCTAGACGTCGAAGCTGCCGTCGCCGGACTGGTCGTTTCCGTCGTCATAATCGTTATTGTCGTCGTCATTGCTGTAGTCGGCCTGCTGGACATTGTTGTTGCTGTCGTCATCGCGGTCGGCCACCGTATCGTTCTGCGGGTTCTGGTCGCCGTAGTAATTGTTGATGACCGTCTCTTCCGTCGGTGCCGGCGTATTGCCGAACGGGCTGGCGCCAAAGGGCGAGCCCCAGCCGAGCGAGGACATGTGATTTCCGAAAATGCCGCTCAGCGAGTTGGCAAGCAGCACGCCGCCTGCGACACCTGCGGCCGTGCCAAGCGCACCGCGCAGGAAGCTGCCGCCTGCCGATGGGCCCGACGGCTGCGGGTTCCACGGGCCGGACGGCTGCTGCTGTTGCGGGCGCATCGGGCGGACGTTGTCGTCATAGTCGCGGTCCTGATAGCTCTGGCGCGGCGCGTTGCCCCAGGGGTCGGAGGGCTGGGCGGCCTGCTGGGTCTGGCCGCTGCCGAAGATCGAGCTCAGGAAGCCACCGCCCTGTTCGGCCTGGCGGTGCTCGCTCTCGCCGGCTTCGAGCTGGCGGACGCGCTCTTCGAGTTCCTGGATATGCTTCGAGGCCGCCTCCAGGCCCTTTTCCTGCACGATGACGGCCTGGGCGAGGTAGTAGGTCGTGTAGGGCTGTTCGCGCACGCCCTGTTCGATGAGGGCTTCGGCATCGCGGTCGCGCGGGGTGGCGGATGCGGTGCGTACCCGGTCAAAAAGGGTGGTCAGCAGTTGGCGTTCTTCCGGTGACATGACTGTCTCCCTTGCTCCTGTGGCATTCGTGCCTGCGTGAGGATGAGGTAGGAAGCGATTCAGGCTTTTCAAAGCCTTGGCAACTTACATTTCGGTAAGCTAGTCGCGTGCCCAGATGCGCAGGGAGCCGAGCGCCGTAAAGCCCGATGCCAGCGCGTTCTCGAGATCGTCGCCGCTCTCATAGCCGACGATCGGCTCGCCGGGGAAAAGCCGCCGCGCCTCGCGCACCAGCCCCGCCAGGACCGGTCCGTGCTTTCCCTTGACGGCAAAGACATTGGAATGACCGGTGACATCGGCCTGATGATTGAGGATGGCGCCGCCCTGCAGCGCCTTGCCAGAATAGGCAGCGAGGAAGGCAATCTGCGGGGTGTGGAGCAGCGGCTCGCCGAAGACGGGCGCGGCCTGCGGTTCGCCGCCTGCCCAGGCTTTCTCCCAGTCGGCGAGCTCCTCGGCGGTTTCGATCCGCTTCCACGTCAGGCCGCCGTCTTCCTCATCGAAATCGTCATCGGCGTCGATACCGATCCACTCGGCCTCGAACAGCACGCTGAAACCCTGCGGCGCCAGATCGAGGGTGCAATAGCTGTCCTTGATGCCCCAGCCGCCGGACCGCGAGCGGGTGAGCACGGCGATCGCCTCTTCCTGTTCGGCCGCACTCTCGGCACCGGTCAGCGTGATCGCGTCGGGATAGAAGGGCGGGGTGCCCTGGCGGTGGAGCCAGAGGGTGCGGGTGAACTCGCCGCTCTGACCCTGCGCGGCGCAGACGGCGTCGCACCAGAGCGCGTTGTTTTTGATCGCCCGATGAAGCAAAAGCGATGTCATCTTTTCCTCCCGCCTGGGGATAGCAGCATAATGCTGACAGATCCGGCGTTTGTCATAAGAATATCTTCACCCGTTCCGTGGCTTGTCTTTTTCCCGCATTGTTTTACGCATTGAGTCACACTATGTCCGGGAAACCCGAATGAAGCCGAGAGAGGTTCGAATGAACGACGAAGAACAAGAAGACAAGACCAAGGAACTGTCTTTGGGGAAGGACGCAGAGGCTAACCTCTTCAAATCGCGTTCGATCTTCATCTACGGCCCGATCACCATGGAGCTCGGTCAGAAGGTCTGCTCGCAGCTCGTGGCGCTTGCCGCAGCCAGCGACGAAGACATCCGCATCTACGTGAGCTCGCCTGGCGGCCACGTCGAGTCGGGCGATTCGATCCACGACATGATCAAGTTCATCAAGCCGAAGGTCTGGATGATCGGTACGGGCTGGGTCGCTTCGGCCGGCGCGCTCATCTATGTCGCGGCTCCGAAGGAACAGCGCCTTTGCCTGCCGAACACCCGCTTCCTGCTGCACCAGCCCTCCGGCGGCACGCGCGGCATGGCGTCCGATATCGAGATCCAGGCTCGCGAAATCATCAAGATGAACGAGCGCCTGAACAAGATCTTCTCCGTCGCCACCGGCCAGCCGGTCGACAAGATCGCCAAGGATACGGATCGCGACTACTGGCTCTCGGCCGAAGAGGCCAAGGATTACGGCCTGGTATCGCGCATCATCACCTCGCAGAGCGAGATCTGATTTTCAACGGGGCGCTCGCGCCCCGTTTTCCTTTCCGTTGGGCGGTCAGTTCGCCGGCTTCCAGCGCTCTTCGATGATTTCCTGCGCCAGCTCGAAGATGCCTTCCTCGTCATCTCCGGCATTGTCGCCGAGTAGCGCGATCGCTGCGTCGTAGACGGCGTTCTCCTCGTCGTCCGAAATGAGTTTCTTTTCGTTCAAAGTCTTGATCAGCGATGCGAGAATGGCGGCCGAAGAAAGGCCCACTGCTGCTCTGCTGATATCATCGGGATCGTCCGACATTCATTCACCTGGATTTTTGTGTTCTTCCCACCGCAACTAAATTAGGCTTTTTTGCTCGCATAGCAAGCATTTGCCACATCCTTGCTCGACCGGGCGTGTTCGTTGTCGGCAAACGCCAAATCGCCTCTGCGGGGGATGGCCGCGCATCCGGCTGCGGCAAAACCAATCCCACACCACATTCCATCCCTGATTGCGCAACCTGAGCGCAAGTTTTGCGCATGCTTGGCGCGGCATGATTGCCGTATTGCCCGTGTATGCATTTCAGCGTGAGGTTTTGGGCCGGTCACCGGCAGACGAATTTTCGGGGGAAGATTCCATGACGAATACGAGCAGTGTTACGACAGGTTTCGCGCTTCTGTGGCGCATGCCGGACAGGGTTCCACAGCCGCCGGACTTCGACAAGATGCACTCAGCAGCGACTGGATCGTCGAGTACCAAATCCGCAGACGAAACCAAGGTGACATCGGCAGACCTTCGCAATGCGGCGGATCGCTGGCAGGCGACCGCGATCCGCATCCTGATCGGCGGGGCGACCGATGACTCGATTTCGGCCGCAGCCAATAGCGTCGTCGATGCTGGGGCAGGCGACGACGCGGTGACTGTCGGAGAGAAGAGCTTCGTCGATGGCGGCGCCGGTGACGACACGATCGGCGCATGGTCCGACAGCGTCATCTATGGCGGAGAGGGCGATGACGAGATCGATGCCTGGAGCGGCAGCGAGATCGACGGTGGCGCTGGCAACGACACGATCAAGGCATGGAGCGACAGCCGCGTGTTCGGTGGCGCGGGTGACGACATGATCGAAGCAGGAGGTGGTGGGGGCTATGTCGATGGTGGCGATGGCAATGATGATATCCGGGCGGTGTCCGGAACCGTCAGCGGCGGAAATGGCAATGACGTCATCAGTGTTTTCTCCGACGGACGCGTCGATGGCGGGGAGGGCGACGATGTAATCGACGCGTGGTCGGACAGCTACGTCGATGGTGGCTTGGGGGACGACACGATTGTAGTTCATTCCGGCAGTGTCGCTGTCGGCGGCAAAGGAAATGATACGATTGCCGTTGGAGGTGATGCAACAGTGCGGTTTGCCGCCGGTGATGGCCAAGACACTGTTTGGGCGGTCGGCAGCGCCAGCATCGAGTTCGGGGAAGGACTGAGTGCCGACAAGATGCGCGTCGAGCACAAGGATGGCAAAACCGTTATATCCTTCGACGGTCATCCGGATGACAGCGTGACGATCCAGGGCTTGTACAAAACCGCCACCATCAGCTTCGCCGATGGCTCGTCGCAGCAGATCGAGCAGCCCGTCGATCTTGAAGCCCAGGCGGCGCTCATCGCGCGGTTCAACGCGAACAAGGACAAGCCGCTTCCGTCATTCGCGACCAGATAGCAGCGGGCGAACGGCTGCCGGGCCGCATGCACTTGCCTGCGGCCCGTTCTCCATGCTCCATGCGGTATTCGTTTCACGCCCCCGAGTCCCGCGATGCTCAAAGATTTCTCCGTTCAAAGCCTGTTCATGGGCGTGCTCGCGGCTTTCGCGGGCTTTGCCAGTTCTTTTGCCGTCGTGTTGCACGGGTTGCAGGCGGTGGGCGCCACGGAGGCGCAGGCGGCTTCGGGATTGATGGCGCTTTCGCTCGGGCTTGGGATCTGCGCCATTGTGCTCAGCTTCACGACGCGGCTGCCGGTCAGCATGGCCTGGTCGACGCCGGGGGCGGCATTGCTCGCCAGCACAGGGATCGTCGAGGGCGGCTTCAACGCGGCTGTCGGCGCCTTTATCGTCTGCGCGCTGCTGATCGTCGTTGCCGGCCTGTTCAAGCCGCTCGGCCGGGCAGTCGCCGCCATTCCGGCGCCGCTTGCCAATGCGATGCTTTCGGGCGTGCTGATCGGGCTCTGCTTTGCGCCGGTGAAGGCTGTGGGTTTCAATCCGTGGCTGGGGCTGCCGATCGTGCTGACCTGGATGGTGGTCGGCGCCTTCAAGCGGCTCCTGGCGGTGCCGGCGGCACTTGTGGCCTTCGGGCTGGTCGTGGCCTTCGGTGTCGATATTCCCGACGGGGCAGGGGCGGCCGTCGGCCGGGCGTTGTTGCCGACCGTCGAGTTCGTCACGCCCGTCTTCAATCTCCCGGCCTTCATTTCGATCGCGCTGCCGCTCTTCATCGTCACCATGGCGTCGCAGAACATTCCCGGCATCGCGGTCATGAAGGTCAACGGCTATGAGCCGAAGCCCGGGCCGCTGTTTGCAGTATCAGGCGTCTTTTCGCTGTTCGCGGCGCCGTTCGGCGGCCATGCGGTCAATCTGGCGGCGATTACGGCGGCGATGTGTGCCGGGCCGGATGCGCATCCCGATCCGGCGCGCCGCTACTGGGCGGTGCTGGTCTGCGGCATCTGCTACCTTATCCTCGGGCCGCTCGCGGGTGCGGTGACGACCGCGGTGGCGCTGGCGCCGCCGATCCTGATCCAGGCGGTGGCCGGTCTGGCACTGGTAGGCGCCTTCTCGAGCTCGGCCATGTCTGCCTTCCAGGCGCCCGAGACGCGGGAAGCGGCGGCGATCACCTTCCTGGTCACGGCGTCGGGCGTTTCCTTCGGTGGCATTTCCGGCGCCTTCTGGGGGCTGCTTGCCGGTGGATTGATGATGGCGCTGCAGCAACTGGTGAAGGCGTCGAAGCGATAGAAGCCGGAAAGGATTGGAGAGGGGGTTGCCAGTTTTTGGTCCCGCGGATATAAGCCCGAGCATGAAGACGACAGGCGCAATGATTTCTGGCACGATTGCACGCGGGCGTATCGCCCTGCGCGACAATACGCGCGCGCTCACCTCGCTTCTTCTCCTCGGCCTTACGCGCGGTTGCCGGGTCCGTTGAGGAGCGCCCGGCGGCCGAAAAGCCCCGCAGGCCAACGCTCCTCGCGACTAATCCCAAAGAACTAAGATTGACCGAAATGAGGTCCGCGGTTGCTGTCGCCAATCCATTCGTGATGGTCTAAGACGCAAATTGCCGGGCTGAGGAGAGAAGACGATGGACTCTAAGACTCAAACTCCCGCAAAAGGCATGCAGTCGGCCGGCGTGAAGTATCGCCCCTATCCGCAGGTGAATATTCCCGATCGTACCTGGCCGACGAAGACGCTGACCAAGGCGCCGATCTGGTGCTCCGTCGACTTGCGCGACGGCAACCAGGCGCTGGTCGATCCGATGGGCCACGACCGCAAGGCCCGCATGTTCCAGCTGTTGCTGGACATGGGCTTCAAGGAAATCGAGATCGGTTTCCCCTCAGCCTCGCAGACCGATTTCGACTTTGCCCGCTGGTGCGTCGAAGAGGGCAATGTGCCTGACGACGTGTCGCTGCAGGTTCTCGTCCAATGCCGCCCCGAATTGATCACCCGCACGTTCGAAGCGCTGCAGGGCGCCAACAAGCCGATCGTGCATTTCTACAATTCCACCAGCGAGCTGCAGCGCCGCGTGGTGTTTGCCAAGGATGTCCACGGCATCAAGCAGATCGCCGTCGATGCCGCCAAGATGATTTCCGACATGGCGGCCAAGGCCGGTGGCGGCTACCGCTTCGAATATTCGCCGGAGAGCTTCACCGGCACGGAGCTCGACGTGGCGCTGGAAATCTGCAACGCCGTCATCGCCGAGATGAAGCCGACGCCTGACAACAAGCTGATCATCAACCTGCCGTCGACCGTCGAGATGGCGACGCCGAACATCTATGCCGACCAGATCGAGTGGATGTGCCGCAACCTCGACAACCGCGAGAACCTGATCATCTCGCTGCATCCGCATAACGACCGCGGCACCGGTATCGCCGCTGCCGAGCTGGCGTTGCTGGCCGGTGCCGACCGCGTCGAAGGCACGCTGTTCGGCAATGGCGAGCGCACCGGAAATGTCGACGTCGTGACGATGGCACTGAACATGTTTACGCAGGGCATCGATCCCGAGCTCGACTGCTCGGATATTGTGCGCATGAAGGACGTCTTCGAATATTCGAACCAGATGCCGATCGGCGAGCGTCATCCTTACGTCGGTGAGCTGGTCTACACGGCCTTCTCCGGCTCGCACCAGGATGCGATCAACAAGGGCATGAAGGCGATCAAGGTCGCCAATCACCCGGTCTGGGAAGTGCCGTACCTGCCGATCGACCCGCAGGATGTCGGCCGTTCCTACGAGGCGATCATCCGCATCAACTCGCAGTCGGGGAAGGGCGGCATCGCCTATATCCTGCAGCAGGACTACGGCATCAACCTGCCGCGCAACCTGCAGGTCGAGTTCCGCGAAGACATCCAGCGGATCACCGATGAAGAAGGCAAGGAACTCCCCTCGAAGCGCATCTACGAGCGCTTCATCGAGCGCTACGTGACGCAGCCGACCGGCCGCATCAAGTTCGTCGATCACCACACTTTCGCGCATATCGACCGCAAGGGCGTGCGCGTCGTGGCGGCCGAGATCACCGATAACGGCGTGACCAAGCATATCGAAGGCCACGGCAACGGCCCGATCGACGGCTTCATCAACGCGCTCTCGGCCTATCTCGGTATCGAAATGTCGGTGCAGGACTATTCCGAGCACTCGCTGCAGAACGGCTCGAACGCCGCCGCGATCTCCTATGTCGAGACGGCCTATCCGGGCGGCAAGCTGTTCGGCGCCGGCATCAGCACCAACATCGTCGGCGCATCGCTCGAAGCGATCGTCTCGGCGGCAAACCGCGTGCTCGAAGTGAAGGCCGGAAAGCACTGAACAAAGCAAAGGGCGCGGCGGAGAGATCCGCTGCGCCCTTGATGTCTAAGACCGTCAGCTTAAAGCCTGCGAGAAAGTCGCGTCGATTTTTAAGCGGTCGTACTCCAGCAGCCAATGGCCGTATCGCTCGTAGAGAGCCTGCAAGGGCGCGCGGTCGATGGCGATAATATCCGCCCCCCGATCATCGTAGGCCAGCATTGCAATGCCGCGTTCTAGGTCGACGATATAGATCTCGGTCAATGATCGAGGTTTGGGCGATACGGGCAACTCTCTCGCGATGCTTGCCCAAAGAAGAATGTCGATCTGGCCCGGCTCGTTTCGAAAGTCTGCGACATGCCAGTATCGGTATCGGTCGCTCTGTTCATCGTCGGGGCTGCCTTTTTCGGCGGGGCCAAAATCAGCCTTGAAGCCCATTTCTCTGAGCGTTCGAAATGAGGCCGTCGATTTCGATGTCCGCCGCTCGCCCTCGTAGTAGCTGACGACAGCGGTGAGCTTCTCCGAGTCCGCAAATGCGGCACTGGCCAGCTCGCGGGCGCGATCGATCGCCTGCAGGAAACAGAGCGGTTCTTCCCGAATGCCTTCGGCCAGTTCAAAACGCAATGCGAATTGTGCCTGATAAAACAGCGCGTGCGGAAATTCGCTCCAGCCAAACACTCGGGAGATGCGCTCGGTCGGCAGCAGGCCAAGGCTTGAGTTCATAGGCGCGCCCCGTCGATGTTTTACGGAAGGGTCTTACTGATCGTTTGGGCCAGGCGACGCGAATCTAGATCGTGGCGGCGATTTCCATGGCGATCTGGCTGAGCGATGCTTCGGCCGATGGGCCGACCAGGACGTAGGCGGTGCCGGCATTGTGCCAGGTTACCAGGCCGATCTCGTCCTTGATCGTTTCCTTGAAATCTTCGGTTTCCGGCTGCTGCGTGTCCTTGCGGAAGTAGATGGTGATCAGGTCGCCATCGGCGCTGGAATAGACGAGCTGCCCGGTTGGCTTGCCGTCGCCGAGCACGACGCGGGCGCCCTGGAAGGTCCAGCCGTCATTGCTGAGATCGGGAACGCGGAAGGCGACGCCGACGGTCGAGGTGAGCCAGCTGGAAATCTCTTCGGCCTGCGACGCCGGCACTTCGACCAGATGGCGGGGCTGGCGGATGATCATGCGCTGGTAGCCGGCGATGTCGGCCAGCCAGTCCTTGCTGCGGCCGCTGTCGTCGGCAATGTGCTGGTCGTCCGAGGGTGTCGGATCGCCGGGGCCGATGCCGACCAGATAGCCGATGCCGCAACCGGCAACGAACAGGAGAATGGCGGCGGCCAGAGACTTGCGCCCCGACGGCGCGAACTTGAAGGCCGGACGGGTGGCGCGCGGGGCGAGGGGCGCCTTCGGTGGCTGCACGCTCTTGATCGAGCGCACCAGCGCCAGCGGCACGGGTTCCTTCAGCACGTCGTCGAGGCGGCGGCGGCCGAAATCGGCGCCGTGACGCAGCTTGTCATAAAGCCTACGGGCGCCTTCGTCACTGGCGATGCGCTCTTCCAGCTCATGCTTCTCCTCCGGCGTCGTCTCGCCGTCGAGGAGGGCAGTCAGCTGGGCATCGAGCGGCAGTTTCTTGAAATCCGGCAAGGTCAGTACCTGTGGTGAAAATCGTCGGCGAGGCTGGCGAAATGCAGCCTGGCGGCGGCAAGCTGCGCGGAGACGCCGGTTGCCGGAATACCCATGATATCGGCGGTCTGCTCGTAGCTGTGGCCTTCGACCACGGTCAGCAGGAAGATGCTCGCCAGGCCTTCCGGCATCTCTGCCAGCATACGGTGGATGAGATCGGTATCGGTGACCGTGGCACGCTCGCGGGCGGCTTCACGGATATCGGTGACGTTGCCCTTGGGGGCTGCCGTGCGGGCGCGCCGCTTGCGGCCGTCCTCGTTCCACAGCTGGCGGGCGAGGGTGTAGACCCAGCTTTCCAGCCTGCCTTCGCCGTTCCACTGATGGCTCTTGGCGACGGCGCGCTGGCAGACGGTCTGGACCAGTTCGTCGGCGCTCGCCGTATCGCCCGTCAGCGCAATCGCAAAGCGGCGCAACCGAGGCAGCAGGCCTACAAGGTCGCGTCTGATGTCGATGGTCGTTACGGGCTGACGCATAATCTCATTTCATGAACATGTCCGGAGCGAAGCATCCGGTGCGGGTCGTATTTTTATATCGCGTATGTGACCTTTATGAAACAAGTTTGACGCGCTCCGCAACAGGAAGAGCGGCTAAGCGGCAGTTTCCCAAAGGTTTTCTGCCGCTCATCACGTTCAGTTGTTTTCAATAGGTCCGGTAACCGTTCAGGCTTTGCAGCAGAGCGCGGTAGGCCCAGGTGTTTTCGCCGCCGCGATCGCGAATCTCGACGAGCTGAACCTTGGCGCCCTGCACGTCTCCTTGTTCCACCAAAGCCTGGCCCATGTATGACCGGGCGAGAATATAATTCTCGTCGGCCTGCAGCGCCTTGCGATAATAGGACATGCCGAGTTCGAAGCGGCCGGCCTTGCGGTTGGAATAGCCGAGATAGTTGAGGATGCGCGGATCGTTCTGGTTCCTGGCGAGGTTGAGGATGTTGATGGCATTCTCATACTGGCCGGCATAGGCGAATTCGCGGGCGAATTGGTAGAGTTCGTCGTCGTTGAAGCTCTGCTTCTTGGCGTCGACACATTCCTTCTTCTGCTTGTCCCAGACCTTGCCGTCGGCGCATTTGGTCGTCGTCTCGGTCTTCGGCGGCGGCTTGGTTTCGTCGCTCTCGTCGCCGACCGCGAAGGCCGGTGCGGCAAGCGCGGCGGCAAGGCCGAAGGCGAGGGTGAGGCGGCAGATACGGTTGGCGGCGATGCGCATGGCGGGCTCCCTGGTCGGCGTCGATGGCGGGATTGTACGCCTCGATTTGGAAATACCAAGGGCAGGATCGCCGGATCGGCAAAATCCTCAGAAAGCGATTCAACAAGCGGCGAAACTGATTCCGCTCTTGCTGCTAAAGCTTGAAAATATCGACGCTTTCGGGCGATACGCCATCGCCGCGATCGTTGAGGCTGAAGCGCTCGCCCCTCAGCTCCCAGGCGCCGGGCGAACCGTCGATCGAGAAGAGATTGTAGGCGGCCCGCGGCTTCATGCCGCCGGGTCCCTGTGAGGCGGACGCGATGCCGACGACGGGCACTGGGCCGGTCTGGCCCTTCAGCCAGTAGAGCGTGTTCAGATGGGTGTGACCGTGCAGCACGAGCTCGGCGCCGCCGCTGGTGACGACGGCGGCGAAGCGGCGGATGCCGATCATTCGCTTGTGGAAAGACGTGGCGCCGCGGATCGGCGGATGGTGGATCATCACCACGCGGAAGAGGCCGGCCTCACCGGCAGCGCGCAGCATGTTGACCGCCTCGCGGGCCTGGCGCTGGCCGAAGAAGCCACTGGCGGCAAAAGGCGGGGTGGCGACAGCCGTCGAGCAGCCGACGATCGCGACTTTGCCGCGGATGCGCAGATAGGGGAAGATGTGGCGGTCTTCCTCCCATTGTGGCGGCGCCAGATCGCCGCGGACGTAATCGTACCAGGCGCGCATCGATTTCTCGTAGGCACCGGGCACATAGGCATCGTGATTGCCGGGGACGATCGAGGTTTCCTCGGGTTCGCCGAGCTCGCGAAGCCAGGCGGCGGCCGAGCGGATCTCGAGGCCGCTTGCGAGATTGACGAGGTCGCCGGTGACGGCGAGATGATCGGCCTCGCGGGCGCGGATGTCATCCAGAAGCAGGTCGAGCGTTCCGCCGAAAAGATGCTTGCGCCGGTTGCGGTGCCAGTTCACAAAGCCGGTGATGCGCTTCGAGAAGAGCTCGCGGATCGAAAGACGGGGAAGTGGGCCGAGGTGAATATCGGAGATATGCGCGAGCTTGAACATGCTACGACACATAGACCAGGATATTTACAATTCAAACACATCCGCTTGAACGAAATAGTGAAAACGGAACGATGGCGAGCAACGAGATCAGGTCCTGGCAATCGAAAATTCTGATGCGGGTCGTCCACGTCTATTTCGCCGCGACGCGGGGAATGACGATGGGCGTGAGGGCTGCGTGCTTCGATCCGTCGGGCCGCGTCTTCCTCGTGCGCCACAGCTATGTGCCGGGCTGGCATATGCCGGGCGGCGGCATCGAGCGGCGGGAGACCTCGCATGATGCGCTGGTCAAGGAACTGCGGGAAGAGGGGAACCTGCGGATCATCGGCGAGCCGCAGCTCTTTCAGGTCTATCTGAATACATCGGCGAGCCGCCGCGACCATGTGGTCTTCTACCGCGCCGATGTCGAGCAGACGGCGCCGCGCAAGCCGGATGCGGAGATCGTCGAGAGCGGCTTCTTTGCGCTCGACGCGCTGCCCGAAGGCACCACCGAGGCGACGAAACGCCGCCTCCGGGAGCTGAGCGGCGAGGAACCCGCCGCCCATTACTGGTGATCCTCAGGCGGCAGCCGCCAGCTTGGCGCGGCCATGCGGCCGGTCGAGATCCAGATCGGGGCCGACGGGGACGACGCCGGTCGGGTTGATCGTCTTGTGGCTGCGGTAATAATGCTCCTTGATGTGGCGCATATTCACCGTCTCCTTGACGCCTGGCGTCTGGTAGAGATCGCGCAGGTAGGCCGACAGGTTCGGGTAGTCGTCGATGCGGCGGATGTTGCACTTGAAGTGGCCGACATAGACGGGGTCGAAGCGCACTAGCGTCGTGAACAGCCGCCAGTCGGCTTCGGTCACCCGGTCGCCAAGGAGATAGCGGCCCTTGCCGAGGCGCTCTTCCAGGGCGTCCAGCGTGCCGAACAGCTTGACGACATTCTGCTCGTAGGCTTCCTGCGTCGTCGCAAAGCCCGCCTTATAGACGCCGTTGTTGACGGTGTCGTAGACCAGCGCGTTGATTTCATCGATCCCGGGAGCGAGGTTTTCAGGGTAGAAATCCTGGGTCGAGCCAGTTAGGTGGTCGAAGGCGCTGTTGAACATGCGGATGATCTCGGACGATTCGTTGTTGACGATCGTGCCGGTCTGCTTGTCCCAGAGGACGGGAACGGTGACGCGGCCAGAATAGGTCGGATCGGCCTTCACGTAGATTTCCCAGAGCGCCTTGGCGCCGAACAGATGGTCGCCGGTGGCGCCGTCGCTGATCTTGAACTCCCAGCCGTTCTCGACCATCAGCGGATCGACGACGGAGACGGAGATCAGGTCTTCCAGCTTCTTCAGCTTGCGGAAGATCAGCGTGCGGTGCGCCCACGGACAGGCGAGCGACACATAGAGATGATAGCGCCCGGCCTCGGCCTTGAAGCCACCGGTGCCGGAGGGACCGGCCTCGCCATCCTTCGTCACCCAGTTGCGGAACTGCGAGGCGGCGCGCTTGAAATGCCCCTTGCTTTCCTTGGTATCGTACCAGACGTCATGCCAGACGCCTTCCACCAGCATGCCCATTGTGCGTTTCCTTCGAATTGGTCTCGTTGACGCAAAGATATCGCAGCCGCGCGCGCTTTGCAGTGGGCAAAGATTGAACAGTGCGTCACAGCGATTTTTGCCCCGCCGCATTTTGCGTTGGACGGCGGAAATTTTTCCTGCTATCGGCCATTTCACATTTTTCTGCGGAACCCGATTTGATGTACGCAATCAGAAGCCTGCGACGACGCTGAAGCTCCCGAACGCCTGAAGGGCGTGTTCGAGAACCCATGCTGTCTGTCTATCCGGTTTCTGTCTCATCATGCACAAGCACGATCTGGTCTACCTCACTGAGGATGCGTCTCACGACGCCGCTATCGAACTCATCAACGAAGAAGCATTTGGTCCGGGCCGTCATACCCGCGCTGCCGCTCGTATTCGCGAGCAGGGGCCGCATGACCGCTCGCTCTCCTTCATCTGCGCCGATGACGGCGAGACGATCGCCTCGGTGCGGATGACGCCGGTGCAGGCGGGCAGCGTCAAGGCGCATCTGCTCGGGCCGCTTGCCGTGCGGCCGTCGCACAAGAGCCGGGGGATCGGGCGCGAACTGGTGCGGATCGCTGTCGAGGCCGCCAAGCGCAGGGGGTCGGAGGCGATCATTCTGGTTGGCGACCCGCCCTATTACTGCCAACTCGGGTTCGAACGGGTCGCCCACAACGCGCTCAACTTCCCGGGTCCGGTCGATCCGGCGCGTGTTCTCGTCGTGCCGGTCAGCGACGACGCTCATCAGCGTCTCAAGGGCTCAATTAGCTGGCGTAAATAGAGCTTATCGTCTATCAAACCCCTGATTTCCTTGGGACTCGCCAGGGGCTGCGCGATGGGGGACGGCGAATGAGCGGCATTTCCATGGACGAGGCGCTCGATCGCGCCGGAACGGGAGCGTTCCAGAAGCGGTTGATGGGCATATTCGGCCTCGTCTGGGCTGCCGATGCCATGCAGGTGCTTGCCGTCGGCTTTACCGCCGCATCGATTGCCGCGACATTCCAGCTGACCGTGGCGCAGGCGCTGCAGACGGGAACGCTCTTCTTTCTGGGCATGCTGATCGGCGCCATGGTGTTCGGCCGGCTGGCCGATCGCTGGGGGCGGCGCTATGTGCTGATCCTGACCGTTGCCTGCGACGCGCTGTTCGGTCTGCTGTCGATCTTTGCGCCCGATTTTACCAGCTTGCTGATCCTACGCTTCCTGACCGGCATGGCGGTCGGCGGCACGCTGCCGGTCGACTACGCGATGATGGCCGAATTCCTGCCATCGAAGAACCGCGGGCGCTGGCTGGTCATGCTCGAAGGCTTCTGGGCGGTGGGCACGCTGATCGTGGCGCTCGCGGCCTGGGCGGCGAGTGTTGCGGGCGTGGCCGATGCCTGGCGCTATATCTTTGCGGTGACGGCGGTGCCGGCGATCCTGGGCGTCGCGTTGCGCTTCTTCGTGCCGGAATCGCCGCTTTACCTGTTGCGTTCCGGCCGGGCGGCCGATGCCAAGGCAATCGTCAACCGGATGCTGGAAGCCCACGGCAAGCCGCCGCTGGCCGCCGGCGAGGAGATCGTTGCCGCGCCGCATGCGGCTTCCGAGGGGTTGTTCTCACCGCCGCTTCGCCGCCGCAGCGTGATGATCCTGGCGATCTGGTTCCTCGTCTCCGTTTCCTATTACGGCGTCTTCACCTGGATGCCGGCGCGGTTGGCGGGCGATGGCTTCGGCTTCGTGCGCGGCTATGGTTTCCTGGTCTTCGTGGCACTGGCGCAGATCCCTGGCTATGCGCTTGCGGCTTACGGCGTCGAGAGTTGGGGCAGGCGGCCGACGCTGATCGCCTTCTGCCTGTTGTCGGCGGCGGGTTGCCTGCTGTTCGTGCTGTCGCCCGATGACGTGTTGATCGGCGCTTCGCTGCTGCTCATGAGCTTTGCGCTGCTCGGCACCTGGGGTGCGCTCTATGCCTATACGCCGGAGCTCTATCCAACCGGGTCGCGCGCGACCGGCATGGGGGCGGCGGGCGCGATGGCGCGCCTCGGCGGACTGGTGGCGCCGTCGGTGATGACCTTCGTGGTGTCGCTGGGGCTCGGCGTGGCGATCGGGCTCTTTGCCGGGTTGCTGGTCATTGCCGCCGTTGCGGCGCTGGCCATCGATACGGAGACGCGTCAGGCCTCGCTTGGCTGAAAGCGCTTCTTCAGCCAGGTGAATGTGTGGCCGCCGGCGAATTCGCCGAGTGAGCCGATCGTCTCATAGCCATAGCGCCGGTAGACGCCGAGGGCATCAGGGCTCATCGTATCGATGAAGGCGCCGATGCAGCCGCGGCGTTTGGCTTCGTCTTCCGCCATCTGCAGCAGCGTTCCGGCCATGCCCTTGCCGCGCATCTCCTCGGGAATGAAGAGCATCTCGATATAGAGCCAGTCGCGGGCGGTATAACCGACGAGGCCGCCATTGATCTCGCCGTCGTCGCCGCGCAGCCGGATCGCCAGCTTCTCGCGGCCGCTCTCGCCGAAGCGGGCGACGTTATAGGCGATCAGCGGGTCGGCGATCTTCTTGCGGTCCTTCTTGGAGAGAACCTTGGTGACCTTCAGCTTCTGCTGGGCCATGGCTGAACCTTTTGGCGGCGATCTCTATCGCCTGCCGATATCAGAGTCGTCCGTTCGACAAAATGGCTCAGCGTCCTTCGCGCCACCACATGGCGCCGAAGGCGAGCAGGAGCACGCCGACACCGGCGAAACCGGCAAAGAGCGGCAGCGTGTTGATACCCTTCAGCACCGTCTCGTTGGTGAGCTTGATCTGCATGCGCTCGTTGTCGGCGACGCGGATCTGGCCGCGGACGGGGAGAACCGGTGGCACTTCGATCGCGCCATTGGCATCCGAAACACGGGCGTCAAGGCCGCGGGTCTTGTCGGTGATCGGCTTCAGGACATCGCTGGTCGAGACCATCGCCTTGAATTCCGGCGCATCGACGGCGCCGACATGGACGAGGGTGGTGAGGTCGCCGTTGCGGATTTCGAAGAGGCCGATCTCGTCCATCTTCTTCTCGGCCTTGTAGAGGCCGGGCTCGGACTGGGCGAGCGGCAGGTCTTCGGTCTTGCCGGAGGGGTAGCGCACGGTGGCCGGGCCGGGATCGCCGCCGATCGTCTGGCGGGTGATCTCAAGCGTGCGGCCCTGGGCGCGGGCAGTTAGCGCCTCTTCTTCCAGTGCCGGTTCCTTCATCAGCCAGTGGGCGATGCGGCGATAGAGCGACACATGCGGTCCGCCGCCTTCGAAGCCGCGGGCCCAGAGCCAGCCCTGATCGGACAAGAGCATGGCGACGCGGCCCTGGCCGGCGCGGTTCAGCACCAGCAGCGGATTATTATCGGCGCCGACCATGACCGTCTGGCCCTGCGGTTGCTCGACACCGACGGAGCGGAACCAGCGGCCCCAATGCGGAGGCTCGTCGGCCGAGCCATCGAGGCCACGGGTGACCGGATGCTTGCGGCCCTCGTCGGAGAGGCGCGGATAGAAGGCCTTCTCGATCATCTGGCCGGTGGGTGCTGCCGGCAGGACCGACTGCAGCGGCGTCAGCGCGATCGAATCCTGACCGGCATGTTCGGGACCGGCAGCGATCAAGAGCGCACCACCGTTTTCAACATATTGGGCGATGTAGTCGTAATAGAGGATCGGCAGCACGCCGCGGTGCTGATAGCGATCGAAGATGATGAGGTCGAAGTCCTTGATCTTGTCGACGAAGAGCTCGCGGGTCGGGAAGGCGATCAGCGACAGCTCGTTGATCGGCGTGCCGTCCTGCTTTTCCGGCGGGCGCAGAATGGTGAAATGCACCAGATCGACCGAGGCGTCCGATTTCAACAGATTGCGCCAGGCGCGCTCGCCCGCATGCGGCTCGCCGGAGACGAGAAGGACGCGCAGGTTCTCGCGGATGCCGTCGATGACGTGGACGGCGCGGTTGTTGGCTTCCGTCACTTCGCCGGGCAGGGCCGCAACGGCGAATTCCAGCACATTGCTGCCGCCGCGCGGGACGCGGAAGGAGAAGGGCGTATCCTGGCCGGGTGTCGCCTGCAGCGTGGCAATCTCGTCGCCATTCAGCTTGACGGTGACGGTTGCCGTACCGCCCGGGCTCGGGCCGTCGTCGAAGACGCGCAACACGAGCTGCTGCTCTTCATTGACGATGCCGAAGCGTGGCGCCTTGATGACCTCGATGCGGCGGTCGAATTCGTTCGGCTTGCCGGTGATCAGGCCATGGATCGGCGCGTCGAAGCCGAGCGCCTGATTGACGCCGGGGACGTCGTGAACCTCGCCATCGGTCAGCATGATCGCGCCGCCGATACGGGCGGGCGGCACGTCGGCGACGGCGGCGGACAGCGCGTTGAAGAGGCGGGTCGAGGGGGCGTCGGAATCCTCCGGCTCGGTCGCCTCGACATAGCGCGGCTCGATATTCGGGAAGCGCGACAGCCGGTCCTTCAGCTGAGCCAGCGCATCGTCGGTCATCTTGATGCGTTCGGGCGTCTGCTGGCTCTGGCTGCGGTCGACGATGACGGGGACGACAGTCGACAGCGGCTCGCGGTCTTCCTGCATCAATAGCGGATTGGCAAGCGCCGCGAGCAGGGCGATGGCAGCGACCGTGCGGATCCAGGCGCCGCGCACGCCGCGCCATATGGCGAAGACGGCGACGATGGCGACGACGACGGCGAGCACAGCAAGGATCGGCCAGGGAATGAAGGGTGCGAAATCCAGCGTCATGTCACTGCCCCAGACGTTCGAGGAGGGCGGGGACGTGGACCTGGTCGGTCTTGTAGTTGCCGGTCAGCATATACATCATGATGTTGACCCCGGCGCGGTAGGCATATTCGCGCTGCGCCTCATCCGGCGGCACGGTCGGCAGCATCGGCGTGCCGTTCTCGTCGACCGCCCAGGCGCCGGCAAAGTCGTTGCCGGTGATCAGGATCGGCGAGACGCCGTCGGCAGAAGCTGCGGATTTCGGGTCGCTGGCGCGATTGTCCTGGCGTGCCTCGATCCAGAGCGGGCTGCCGGCATAGCGGCCAGGGAAGCTCGACAAGAGATAGAAGGACTTCGTCAGGACGTGATCCGAGGGGACGGGTTCCAGCGGCGGAATGTCGAGATTGGCGAGGATCTGTTGCAGACGTTCGCCATTGGCGCTCTGGGCGCCACCGGAATTGTCGAGTGCCGAGAACTGGTCGCGGGTATCGAAAAGCACGGTGCCGCCGGCGCGCATATAGGCGTCGATGCGGTTGATCGCAGCGGTCGATGGCATCGGCGCCGATGCCGAGATCGGCCAGTAGATGATCGGGTAGAAAGCGAGCTCGTCCTTGGTGATGTCGAGGCCGACGGGCGGGGCCGGCTCCAGCGTCGTGCGGTAGGTCAGGAACTCGGTGAGGCCCTCGAGGCCGCGCTCGGAGATATTGTCGACATCCTGTTCGCCGGTGACGACATAGGCGAGGTGGGTGTTGTCGAGCCGCTGGAGGATCTGATCGTCGCCGGGCTTGGAATCGTCGGCGCGCAGGTCGTGCGGGGCGATGAACAGGCCGGCGGCGATAGCAATCGCGATCAGGGCGGCGCTGCGCGCTGCCGGGCGAAGGCGCGAGAAGGCGCCGCTCATGAACATGACGATCAGACTGTCGGCGAGCAGCAGCAGGAAGGCGATCAGGAAGAGCGACGGCTTGGCGGACCATGTCTCGCCGCCGATCAGACCGGCGCGCACGACGGTGACGCCGGCGGTGTCGAGCGGCTTCAGCTCGGCATTATCAGGCAATACATTCAACGCGGTAAAGCCATCTTCTGAACCATAGAGTCCGGGCGGATTGTCGAAATTCGAGACCGGGGCGGCCTTGGCATTCGGGATCAGCGGGCGGGCGGTACCGGTTTCGGTCGTCAGCACGCCCTTGGCCGTCAGCAGCCGGAAGGGCGGCAGGGCTTCGGCGGTCGATGCCGCACCGGCTTCAGAGGTGACGCCGCCGGAGCGCGAGAGCTGGACGATACGGCGCAGCATCTCGACGAAATTGCCGGAGATCGGCAGGTTCGACCATGTGGCTTCGGCGCTGACATGGAAGAGCACGATGCGGCCGGCATTGATCGGCTTGGTGGTGACGAGCGGCGTGCCGTCTGCAAGGCTTGCCCAGGTGCGTTCGGCAAGGTCAGGCGTCGGCTCGGCGAGAACCTGGCGTTTGATCGTCACATCGGTCGGCTTCGCCATGCCGGCGAAGGGGCCGAAATTCGGGAAATCGGCGAGCGGCTGCGGTTCGGCCCAGGAGAGGGCGCCGCCGAGGGCGCGTTCGCCCTGCCGAAGGATCACCGGAACCAGCGGATCGTCGGCCGGGGCAGCAGCGAGGCGCGGACCGGCGAAGCGGATCAGCGTCCCGCCATTGGCGATCCAGCGCTGCATCGGCTCGTATGTCTCCTGCGGCAGGCGGCCGATATCGGCCATGATGATCACCGAAGGGTTCTGCGACAGGAGATCGGGGATCGAGGTGGCGAGATCGGGCGAGTTCGGCTCGATCAGGTCGGCATAGGGCTGCAGGGCGCGCTGGATGTAATAGAGCGGCGACAGGAGCGGCTGGAACTCGTCGCGCGCCTCGCCCGAGAGCAGCACGACGCGGCGGCGCTTGAAGCCGTCGTCGAGCAGATGGACGGAGCCGGCGGTCGCATGAGCATCGATGCTGACGCGGGCGAAATCGTTGCGCATCTCGAAGGGTGCGGCGATCGAGCCGATCGATGTCGACTGTCCCGGCTGGAAGGAGACGGAACCGGCGGCAATGGCGCGGCCCTGCGCATCCTGCGCCGTCAGCGGCAGTTGCGCCGCACTTGACGTGTCGAGGCGCGTGGCGGTGACGGTCATCGCATCGGCGGCGTTGCTGGCGCCGGTGATGGCGATCGTCTGTTCGGCATCGCCCTCGATCAGCCGCAGTTCGGCGGGCTGCAGATTGGCGAGATCGCGAACGGTCGTTTCATTGTCCTTCGCAGCAGCGCCATCGGCGAGGAAGGCGAGCGTGCCGGGCTTGGTGCCGTTCAGCGCTGCGCGGAGAGCCTCGAAGGCGCGCTGGCGATCGGGAACAAGGGGCTTCGGCTCGGCGGCCTGCAGCTTGTCGCGGGCGGCGGCCGCACTTCCGGGCACGGCGTCGTTGGTCGGATCGGCGGTGAAGGCGATGGCGACGGGGCTGCCGGCGGCATCGGCATCGTCGATCAGCGCTTCGGCGGTCTGGACGCGGCGTTCCCAGTCGGGCGCGGTCGCCCAGCCATTGTCGACGAAGAGGACGAGCGGGCCACCAGCGACCAGCGAATTGGTGCGCGGATTGAAGACCGGGTCGGCGATCGCCAGGATGACGGCGGCGGCAAGCAGCATGCGCAGCAGCGTCAGCCACCAGGGGCTCTGTGCCGGAGTTTCCTCGCGCTTCAGCACACTGGCGAGGATCTTCAGCGGCGGGAAGACCTCGGTCTTCGGGCGCGGCGGCGTCAGCCGCAGCAGCCACCAGATGACGGGAAGGGCGACGAGGGCGCCGAGGATTGCGGGATAGGCGAAAGCGAAGGGAAGGGCGTTCACAGCTGCCCCCCATGCGTTGCCTTGGCCGGCATGCCGGAGAGATACATGTGAACCGCGACCAGCGCTTCCGAGGCCAGATGGTCGGTCCTGTGCGTCACGAAGGTCCAGCCGAGATGGCGCAGCGACTGGCCGAGATTGTCGCGGCGGGCGAGATAGGCGCGGGTATAGGCCTCGCGGATATTCTCGGCGCGGCCGGAAACGAGCTTCGAGCCGGTCTCGGGATCGCTGAATTCGGTTCGGCCGCTATAGGGGAAGACCTCTTCGGCGGGATCGGCCACCTCGACGACATGGCCGCGCAGGCCACGGCGGGCAAGCGGCGTCAGGCGCGCCATCACGGCGTCGGCCTCATCGAGGAAATCGCCGATCAGCACCAGATCGCTCCAGCCGCGGATCATCGCCACTTCCGGCAGGCCGCCGGTCAGCTGCGAGTGCATCAGCGCCGTTGCCAGCCGCTCGGCGGCATTGCGGGCCGAAACGGGTTCCATGACGCCGGGGCATCCGATGCGTTCGCCGGAGCGCGCGAGGATTTCGGCGAGCGCCAGCATGATGACGAGCGCCCGGCTTTCCTTGGAGACGTTACCGAGGGTCGACTTGTACATCATCGACGGCGACATGTCGGCCCAGAGCCAGATCGTGTGGGCGGCTTCCCATTCGCGTTCGCGGATATAGGTGTGGTCGTCGCGGGCGGAGCGGCGCCAGTCGATGCGCGACAGGCTTTCGCCTTCGGTATAGGGACGGAACTGCCAGAAATTCTCGCCGATGCCGCGCTTGCGGCGGCCGTGCCAGCCGGCGATCACGGTGTTGGCGATCCGCTTGGCCTCGACCAGGCAATCCGGCACCAGCGAGGCGCGCTGCCTTGCTCGTGCAAGCGCATCGCTGCCGGGTGTCGGATTGACGATCTGTCCGATAGAGGCCACGCGTTGCTTATCCCTGTCTCTTATCCACGGGCCTGCTTGACCAGACCGGCAATGACATCACGCACCGACATGCCTTCGGCACGGGCGGCGAATGTCAGCGCCATGCGGTGTTCCAGCACGGGCTCGGCCAGAGCATAGACGTCGTCGAGCGACGGCGCGAGGCGGCCTTCGTAGAGGGCGCGGGCGCGGGCGCAGAGCATCATCGCCTGGCCGGCGCGCGGGCCGGGGCCCCAGGCGACGTGCTTGTCGGTCGAGGCATGGCCCTGGCCGGGACGGGCCGAGCGCACGAGGCCGAGGATGGCATCAACGACCTTGTCGCTGACCGGCATCTGGCGGATGAGGCTCTGGATCTGCATTAGCCGCTCGGCATTCAGCACCGCCTGCGGCCTGGTTTCGGAAAGGCCCGTCGTCTCGAGCAGGATCTGCCGCTCGGCGGCGAGTTCCGGATAATTGACGTCGACCTGCATCAGGAAGCGGTCGAGCTGGGCTTCGGGAAGGGGATAGGTGCCTTCCTGCTCCAGGGGGTTCTGCGTTGCGAGAACGTGGAACGGCGTCGGCAGGTCGTAGCGCTGGCCGGCGACGGTGATGTGATATTCCTGCATCGACTGCAGCAGCGCCGACTGCGTGCGCGGCGAGGCGCGGTTGATTTCGTCGGCCATCAGCAGCTGTGCGAAGACCGGTCCCTTGACGAAGCGGAAGGAGCGGCGGCCGCTCTCGTCCTGGTCCATCACTTCGGAACCGAGAATATCGGAGGGCATCAGGTCTGGCGTGAACTGGATGCGGTTGGCACCGAGGCCGAGAACTTCGCCGAGCGTGGTGACGAGCTTGGTCTTGGCGAGGCCGGGAACGCCGACGAGCAGCGCATGGCCGCCCGAGAGCACGGCGAGAAGCGTGTTCTCGACCACGCTTTCCTGACCAAAGATCACCTTCGAGACTTCTTCACGGACAAGGGCGATATCGGCAAGCGCCTTTTCGGCGGCGGCGATGATCGCCTTTTCATCGAGGCTGTCTTCGGTCTTCATCATACCCATCAGGCATCTCCAACGGCTAAATCATTCGTCGCGAATCGGCGGACTTACACCTCTGCCTCATACCCGATAGAGTTATGAAGATGTTGCGGGCTGACAAGTTCGTTTCGAATGACTATCTCGTGACTTCCTTCTCGTTAAGAGCAAACCGGGACAGAAGAATGGCAGGCGAAGAGATCAGGGCGAGTGAAGATGCCGCGGGGCTGGCCGCACTGATTTCGCGCGCGGCTGGCGAAACCGGTGGCAAGAGCCGCGGTCTTCCGCCCGTGGACAAGTGGAATCCGCCTTTCTGCGGCGATATCGACATGGAAATCCGCGCCGACGGCACATGGTTCTACATGGGCACGCCGATCGGCCGCGCGCCGCTGGTGCGGCTGTTCTCGACGGTTTTGCGCAAGGACGAGGACGGCAAGACCTACCTCGTGACTCCTGTGGAAAAAGTCGGCATCCGGGTCGTCGATGCGCCGTTCCTGGCGGTCGAGATGAGCGTGACGGAGCGCGACGGAAATCCGCTGCTGACCTTCCGCACCAATACCGGCGATGTCGTTGAGGCGGGCGAGGAGCATGCGCTGCGTTTCGTGATCCATGGCGACAACAGCGAGCTCAAGCCCTATCTGCATGTGCGCGGACGGCTGGAGGCGCTGGTGGCGCGTCCCGTGATGTACGAGCTGGTGGAGCTCGGCGAGGTGATCGAGGTCGAGGGGCGGGAGATGTTCTGCCTCCGCTCCGGCGGCCGCATATTCCCGGTGATGCCGGCAGACGAACTGGATGCGCTTTCCCGATGACCGATCCCATTGCCTCCCGCTATCCGCTCTATTCGGCCGATGAATTCCGCCGCCGCGCGCTCAACCAGAAGGGCGGGCCGATCGATCTCGCCTGGCGCGATCACGGCGATCACCTGATCAATCAGGACCTGCTGCCCTATGTCGAGAACATCAAGCTGCGCGACGCGGCGGTTCTCGTGCCCGTCATCGATGACGGAGACGACGCGCGGGTGATCCTGACGAAACGGACGGAGACGCTGCGCAAGCATTCGGGCCAGATCGCCTTTCCCGGCGGCTCCAAGGATCCGACCGACGACTCCCTGGAAATGGCGGCGATCCGCGAGGCGGGCGAGGAGATCGGCCTTGCCGACATGTTCATCGAGCCCGTCAGCCGCCTGCCGGATTATCTGGCGGCGACCGGTTTCCGGATCACGCCGATCCTTGCCGTCGTCCGCCCCGGTTTCACGCTGACGCCGAGCCCGGATGAGGTGGAGAGCGTTTTCGAGGTGCCGCTGTCGTTCCTGATGGATCCCGGCAATCACACGCTCGACAGCCGCCCCTGGAACGGGGTGCAGCGCCAGTTTTACCGCATGCCCTATGAGCAATGGATGATCTGGGGCATTACCGCCGGCATCATCCGCACGATTTACGAAAGAATGTATGCATGACCACTGTGGCTCACGAAGCCTGGTTTCAGGATCCGCGCCTTTCCCGCGTCTTTTCGCTGCTGAATGCCGATGGCGGCGAGGGCCGCGTCGTCGGCGGCGCGGTGCGCAACAGCCTGATGGGCATTCCGGTCAGCGATATCGACATGGCGACGACGCTGACGCCTGACGCCGTGATCGAGCGGGCGAAGGCCGCCGGCATCAAGGCGGTGCCGACCGGGATCGCGCACGGCACGGTGACGCTGGTGCTCGAGGGCAAGCCCTTCGAGGTGACGACGCTCAGAACCGATGTCGAGACCGACGGGCGCCATGCCAAGGTCGCCTTCAGCACCGACTGGCAGGCCGATGCCGAGCGCCGCGACCTGACGATCAATGCACTCTATGCCAATGCGGCAGGCGAGGTGATCGATCTCGTCGACGGGCTCGCCGATATCGAGAAGCGCAACATCCGCTTCATCGGCACGGCGGCAACGCGGATCGCCGAGGATTACCTGCGCATCCTGCGCTTCTTCCGCTTCTTCGCCTATTACGGCACCGGGCGTCCCGATGCCGAGGGGCTGAAGGCCTCTTCTGCGGCGCGCTCCAAGCTCTCGACGTTGTCTGCCGAGCGTGTCTGGTCGGAAATGCGCAAGCTGCTCTCTGCCGACGATCCGGGCCGGGCGCTGCTCTGGATGCGGACGGTCTCGGTTCTGAATGAGATCCTGCCGGAGACGGAGAAATGGGGCATCGACGCGATCCCGGCGCTGGTCGCGACCGAGCAGGCGCTGGGCTGGAAGCCCGATCCGCTGCTCAGGCTCGCCTCGATCGTGCCGCCCGACGTGCCGCGGCTCTCGGAGATGGCGGGGCGTCTGAAGCTTGCCAATGCGGAAGCCGCCTGGCTGAAGACCTGGGCGCTGACCGTTCCGGTCAATGACGAGCTGACGACGGCGGCCTTCGACCGCGTGCTTTATCGCAGCGCGCCCGAAGGCGTGATCGCGCGGCTGAAGCTGGCGCTCGCGGTTGCACGCGGCAAGGCGGAAGGCGACATGAAGGAGATGAGCCGTTCGGGACGGCTCTCGAAGCTGCTCGAACAGGCGGAAGCCTGGACGAAGCCGAAGTTTCCGCTCAGCGGCGGCGACGTGATGGCGGCCGGCGTCACGGCGGGGCCGCGCGTCGGCGAAATCCTGCAGACGCTGGAGAACCAGTGGGTGGACGAGAATTTCGCTGCCGACCGGGCGGCGCTGCTCGCCCGGCTGGATGGCATCGTCAAATGATCAGGCCGCGTTCGCTTCGTTGCGGATGCGGGCCTTGATGTTGTCGACCATGTTTTCGCGGATGGTGGTTTCGCCGTGAGCGGTTTTCATATGCTCGACTGCGCGGCGGACGACTTCGGCGTCGTCATTGGCGCGGGTGTGCCAGTCACAGCCTGGAACGAGCGTACCACATTCGAAAAGTCGCATTTTATCCTCCTTGATCCGGAACATGACAGGATCGCGCAAACTCACGCGTAGCTTGAATGTGCAAAGAGGGGAGAAGGTTCCGGCCGATCTGACAGGACCGGCCGGCATGGACTTGGCGTTATTCCGGCATCGCCCAGAAACGGTAGCAGTCCGAAGACTGGTAGGGCGTGTTGGAATTGGCGCTTTCACGGGTCTGGCCCTGCAGCTCTTCCGGCGATTTGCCGCCTGCAAGCTGCAGCTTCACCTGCTCGATATAGCAGGAGAGAGGCAGGTCCGAACCGCTCTTTGCGCGCATGTCTTCGGCAAGACGGTTCAGAAATTCCGGGGCTTCGATTATGCGGGATGATTGCTCTGCATCCGCGGATGAACCGCTTTGTATCGTCATCGACAATCCTCCTCCGATTGTTATGCACATACAAATTGATTTAGAACGCGTTCACACTTCTTGAAGGCCAGTCACCGGGTTTTTACCCGTACGTTATCGTACAGTGTTCCGGTTACGGCCATTTTACTGTCGGCGGCATGGACGACAGAATCGACTCGATGTTGCCACCCGTCTTCAGCCCGAAGATGGTACCGCGATCATAGAGGAGATTAAACTCCACATATCGACCGCGACGAATCAATTGTTCCTCACGATCCTGTTCCGTCCACTGTTTGTTGAAATTGGCGCGAACAATCTGTGGATAAACTGCGGCAAAGGCCCTGCCGACATCCTGCGTGAAGGCGAAATCGGCATCCCAGCCGCCGGCTTCCGGGCTGGAATGCAGCCAGTCATAGAAGATGCCGCCGGTGCCGCGGGGCTCGTTGCGGTGCTTCAGGAAGAAGTATTCGTCGCACCATTTCTTGTAGGCATCGTAATCGGCGATGCCCTGATGCTGGCGACAGGCGAGCTCGAGCGCCTTGTGGAAGAGCTGCGTATCCGCGTCCTCCTGCGTGCGGCGCCGGTCGAGAACCGGCGTCAGGTCGGCACCGCCGCCGAACCAGCGGGTGGAGGTGACGACCATGCGGGTGTTCATGTGCACGGCGGGAACGTTCGGATTGACGGGATGGGCGATCAGCGAGATGCCGGAAGCCCAGAAGCGCGGGTCCTCATTGGCGCCGGGGATCTGGGCGCGGAAATCGGGGGCGAATTCGCCATAGACGGTGGAGGTGTGGACGCCGACCTTCTCGAAGACGCGGCCGTGCATCATCGACATGCGCCCGCCGCCGCCCGCGCCATTGTCGCGCGACCAGTCCTTGCCGACGAAGCGGCCCGGCTCGCGATCGGACATCGGTCCGGCGAGTTCATCTTCCAGCGTCTCGAAGGTGGAACAGATCGTATCGCGCAGCTGCCGGAACCAGGTCTGCGCCGCGAGCTTCTTGTCCTCGATGTCGGCGGGAAGGCCTGCCGGCAATACTGGTCTTTCCATACTTACCCCCATAGGCCGCAGCCAAAGCCGCAACCCGTCATTCCTGATTGCGACGCCTCCTATCAGCTAGGAGCGCCAGTCGCCAGCGGGCGGAAGGCCGCAGCCAAGATTCGACTCGCAAATTAGCGGGTTCGATACTACCTTTTTCCGGCAGAGGTAGGTTTCATGAATAAAATTCCGGGACCTCCGTCATTCGACGGCTTGAAGCGCAGGATAGAGCGGCACCGCGCCGAGGGGACACCCCGGACGGGAGCGGACCGCTTCGTGCGCGAAACATACAGGCTGGCGCTGCTCGACGCGCGAGCGAAGGCCCGCGAGTGGTTTGCCGAATATCCGAAGGCGGCTTACTGGACCGAGGTCGAAAGCTGGCGTCAGCTCGACAATGACCAGATCGAGTTCACCATGCGGCGGCTGCCATCGGCGGATTGATCGTCTTTACTCAGCAGCATCCTTGAGACGGCTTTCGATGAGGAGGCCGTGCTCGTCCATGATCGGGTGGGCGACTGAGACGATATGGGCGTTGATGCGCTTCAGGTCGCGCAACATGTCGAGATGCAGCGAGCTGGTCTGCAGGCTGTCGGCGCGGCCGTCGCGCAGGCGTTCCAAATGGCGCTCGGAGGATTGCTTCTCCATGCGGCGGACCTCGACCTTCACTTCCATCATCTGCTTGGCGAGCTTGAAGTCGCGGGTGACGAAGATGGTCTGGGCGATGCGCAGGTTGTCGATCGTCAGGTGGAAGAGCTTCTTCAGCTCCTCATAGCCGTCCTCAGAGAATTTCAGCCCGAGCGAGGCCTTCTTGGTGACCTGCGGCAGCAGGCCCTTCTCGATGATGTCGCCGATATGCTCGAGGTTGATGGCGTAATCGATGATGACGATCGAGCGGCGGCCGTTTTCCTCGCTGAGGCCCTCGCGGCCGAGCTTGGAGAGATAGATCTTCACCTCCTGCTGCAGGCTGTCGACGCGCTTTTCCAGCGAGGGGATTTCCTTGAGCTTGGCGAGATCATCCTTCTCGAAGGCGTCGGCGGCGCGCATCAGCATGCGTTCGATGAGATCGCCGACGCCGAGCGTCTCGCGGGTGGCGCTGGCAAGGGCTACGACCGGCGTCGAGAGCTCGCCCTGATCGAGATATTTCGGCGCATTGTCGGGCTGCGCTTCTTCCGGGACCAGCCGCAGCATCAGCTTCGACAGCAGGCGTGAGAAGGGCCAGGCGAGTGCGGCGAGGATCAGGTTGAAGCCGAGATGGGCGTCGACCGGGAGCTTGGCGGGCGAGAGCGGCAGCATTTCCAGGATATCGGCGCCGTAGCCGGCGAGCGGCAGCGCGACGGCGCAGCCGATGGCGCGCACGATCAGATTGCCGAGCGTGACGCGCTTCGCCGAGGGCGGGCCCGAGAGCGAGGCGACGACCGGCGGAATGGCGCCGCCGAGATTGGCGCCGAGCACCAGCACGATGATCAGGCCTGCCGAGAGGATGCCGGTCGAGGCGAGCGACAGGATCAGCACGACGGCGGCAAGGCTGGAGGAGGAAATGAAGGCGATGCCGGCGGAGAAGGCGAGGGCCACCGGCCAGGCATTGTCGAGCAGGCCGATGAAGGCGGCAAGCGCCGGCGACTGGCGCATCGGCTCGGTGGCGCTGCTGAGAAGATGCAGCGACAGCAGCATCAGGCCGATGCCGATCAGCGCCGTGCCGCCGCCCTGGCGGGAGGTCGAGCCGCTGCGATAGAGCACGATGCCGGCAAGGATGACGAGCGGCGACAGCCACTCGATGCCGGTCGCAACGATCCAGGCGGTGACGGCGGTGCCGACATTGGCGCCGAGGAGCACGATCTGCGCCATGCGCGGCTTGACGAGCTCACGCTCGACGAAGGAGGCGACCATCAGCGCCGTTGCCGTCGAGCTCTGCAGCGCGATGGTGGCGACGAAGCCGGAGAGGAAGGAGCGAAGACCGCTGCGGGTACCTGTCGCCAGCCCGGTTCTGAGCTTGGCGCCGAAGGCCCGCGACACGCCGTCCTTCACCTGCGCGAGGCCGAACAGCAGCAAGGCTACGGCACCGAACAGATTTATCATGACGATCGTGGATTCCATTAGCAGCAGTCTTCTTCTTCACTGGTGTTTGCAATGCTGTGCATCCTAGAATCACGTCATTGCCAATTCGTTGAAATTGCTGCGCAGTGACGGATTTTTGTTTGCCCGGCTAATAATAATAGGCCGATTTGACCGCAACACAACGCCGTTTGCGACATATTGCGGGGATGCTCCGTCATCTACGGCGGAGCCGCTGGAAATCAATGGTATTGGTAGTCTGTTACGCTCATCGGCTGCAGATGATTTGCGGCCGAAACGTGAAGATCAACGCGCCTGCGAGGCGAGAAAAACAGCGCGCTGAGCCTCGAAGGCGCGCTGATAGGCTGGGCGGGCTTCGCCACGGGCGACATAGGCCGCGAGGTTTGGAAATTCTTCGAGCAGGCCGGAGCTTTTCAGCCGCAGCAGCACCGAGACCATCTGCAGGTCGCCGACGCTGAAATCGCCATCCAGCCAGTCGGCAGTGCCGAGACTGTTGGAGAGCTCGGTCAGCCTTACGCGGATACGATCGGTCAACAAGGGGAGGCGCTGCTCGTACCAGCTCTCGTTGCGCTCCGCATAGCCGGCCGCTTCGCGCTCGACGATGACGGGCTCGACGGTGCTGACGGCCGCAAAGAGCCAGGCGATGGCGCGGGCACGGCCGTTCTGGTCGGCGGGCAGCAGGCCCGGAAACTGTTCGGCGATATGGAGCACGATGGCGCCGGATTCGAAGATTGCCAACGCGCCGTCCTCATAGGTCGGGATCTGGCCGAAGGGCTGGAGCGCCAGGTGGGCGGGCTGCTTCATCGTCTCGAAGGTGACGAGGCGGACGTCATAGGCCCGGCCGGTCTCTTCGAGCGCCCATCGCACCCGCATGTCCCGCGCCAGGCCCCGGCCGCGATCGGGGGAGCATTCAAAGGCGGTGATGGTGATCGTCATGGCTGCCTCCTGTGGATTGTCTGTCTTGAAGACGTGCGAGCAATCCAGGTTCCGACATTGGCCCATATTCGGCGGCGAGCGGCGCTAGAGCAGGCGGCCGCTGAGCTGTGAAGCCTTCCATGCCTTGAGGAACTCCGCTTCCCGCGCGACCCAGCGGATGGTGTTGCGCCCCCATTCATCGGCGCGGGATGCGTATTCTCCCATCAGCCAGAAATGGCGGACGATGACGAAATGCAGCGCGGCCTCGAGATCGTCAGCCTTGATCGGACGGACGGCGCGATAGGCCTCGATGAAGGCCGTCCATCTGCGCGTCGAGCTCCGGCCGAAGGAGACGTTTGCCCACAGGAAGACGGAGAGGTCGTAGGCAAGGTAGCCGGGGCCGCTGTCGTCGAAATCGAAGAGAACGGCTTCGCCGGCGTCATCGATGCGGGCGTTGAAGCCATGGCAGTCTCCATGGCAATAGGTCCATGTCAGCTCGCCGAAGGCTTTGATTGCGTTGCTGGTCTCCTCCGCCAGGCGCTCGAACTCCTTGAAGACATCGGGGTCTTCGACGAGGCCGCTCTGGCCTATCCGGGCCAGTGGCTGCCACAGCAGGTAGTCTAGGTCGAGCCGGTAGCGCGCCTCTTCGGCGGAGAAGCTTTCGGCCGCATTGTGCAGCATTGCCAGCGTCTTGCCGTGGGCGCGTGCGTCGTCGAGGCCAGCCGTATCAGGCTCGCGGCCATCCAGCGCCTGGAAGAGAACGCCGGGGCGGGGACCCTCGGGCGCATCGGTTTCGACGAAGAAGCGGCCGTCCCGGGCCTCGATCGGGGCGGCGACGGGGACGCCAGATTGGGCAAGATGCGTCAGGAATGCGGTCTCGCTTCTGACATCGGCGGGGCCGCGTGCCCGGTGCTGCGACATGCGGAATATGTAGCGCTCCGCGTTCTGGCCGGTAACGCGGTAGACATCGTTCAGCCCGCGCTCCAGCATCTGGCAGGAGACGGGTGCTTCGATCGGATAGTTGTTCTCGACAAGCCTGGCGATCGCGTCACAGCGCGCCGTCGAATATAGCGGCGGAAAATTCAGTATGACCGATGCTCCCCGGCTGCGTCCTGACTTTGACGTGGAGGATTGCGCGAGCCGGGCGAAAGTCAAGTACCGATCAGCAGTTGCAGGCTCGTGCGTTCACCTGTCCAGCCAGGCCGCGAGGCCATCCAGCGTCTGCAGGCCGTATTCGACAGCGCCGAAGCCGATGACGAAGCGGCGGCGTTCGGGGGTGGGGTGGAGCTGGCGCATGGTCAGCACCGTCTTGCCGTCGGACTGCTCGTCGAAGGTGACGGTGACGCGGAAACGATTGGGATCATCCGAATCCTCCGCTCCGTGCTCCATCACGATGCGCTCGTCCGGCACGATCTCGAGGAAGCGGATCAAATTGGCAAAGCGCTGCTGCTTGCCTTCGAACAAGCCGACCATGTCGAAGCGCCAGATGCCGCCCTCGCGGATGTCTGCTTCATGGTTCTCGATCGAGAGATCCTTGGGGCCGTACCACTGCGCCAGCGCCGCCGGATCCATCCAGGCGGCGAAAACCTTGTGGCGAGGGTGGTTCAGCACCTTGACCAGCACGATTTCCCGGTCGAGCGACCAGGTGTCAAACGGATTTGCCATGTCCTTCATCATCCTCTTGGCTGTCGAGATAGGCTTCCAGCCGGTCGAGCCGGCCGGTCCAGCGCTTGCGTTCCGATATCATCCAGTCGGCGGCCTCGTCGAAACGGGCCTGCACCAGGCGGCACCAGCGGCTGCGGCCGCGCTTTTCGCTGGCGATCAGGCCGCAGTCCTCGAGCACCTTCAGATGCTGGGCGAAGGAGGGGAGCGTCATGTCGAAAGGCTCGGCGAGCACGGTAACCGGGACTTCGCCCTCGATCAGCCGCGAGATGACGGCGCGCCGCGTCGGGTCGCTGAGGGCGTGAAAGGCGAGGTCCAGCGGGGTCGAATGGTAAGGCATGTGAATCAGTAAAACGAGTTCGCCCGGCAGTCAACAACCATAAGGTACTTGCCTTAGTGTTTCGGATCTATATAAAGGCATTTACCTTAGTATTCGTGCTCCAATGATTGGGGCGGCTAGGTGCAACTTCGCAAGGAGAGTTCCAGTGGCAGTACGTGTCGACCTCATGATCTCGCTCGATGGTTTCGCAACGACGACGGATCAGACGCCCGAGGTTCCCTTCGGTGAAGACTGGCCGCGTCTCGTCGGCGCCTATATGGCGACGCGGACGTTTCGCGAGCGCGTCTTCAAGGATACGAGCGGGGCGGGGACGACTGATATCGACGACGACTATGCCCGGGAATATTTCGAGAGTATCGGCGCCGAGATCATGGGTGCCGGCATGTTCGGCCTTCATAATCACCCTGACGATCCCGACTGGCAGGGCTGGTGGGGCGACGAGCCGCCGTTCCAGGTTCCGGTTTTCGTGCTCACCCACAGGGCCCGCCCGTCGCTGGAAATGGCGGGTGGCACCACGTTCCATTTCATCAGCGCGACGCCGCAGGATGCGCTGAAGCAGGCCACAGCGGTGGCCAACGGCCGGGATGTGCGGGTCGGCGGCGGCCCGACCGTCGTTCGCGAGTTTCTCAAGGCTGGGCTCGTCGATCGCCTGCATGTGGCGATCACGCCGATCCTGCTCGGGCGCGGTATATGCCTGTGGGACGATCTGCGCGGTCTGGAGGCCGGCTATACAGTCAAGTCGGAAACGGCGCCGAGTGGCGTCATTCACCTGACCTTCCATCGCTAGCCGCGACGCCGGCGAGCTCCCAGATATCGACCTTCTCGGCGCGGCCTTTCACCTCGACGAGGCCGAGAGGGCGGAATTCGAAGCTGTTGATGACGGCGTCGCGGGTTGCGGCGCTGACCAGGATCGAGGTGCCGAACTGCTTGTTCAGCCCTTCGAGGCGGGAGGCGACGTTGATCGTGTCGCCCATTGCCGTGTATTGCTGCCGCGAGACGGCGCCGAAGCTGCCGACGACGGCGGGGCCGGTGTGGAGGCCGAAGCGGGTGAAGAGTTCCGGGCGGCCGCTCCTCCGGTTCTTTTCGTTCAGGACGCCGATCGCCTGCTTCATGGCAAGCGCGCAGCGGCAGCCATGTTCGGCATGATCTTCGTCCGGCACCGGCGCATTCCACATGACGAAGATGGAATCGCCAAGATATTGCACGACGGTGCCGCCGTGGCGTTCGGCGATCGCGTTCAGCAGCTCGAAATAGGCCGAGAGCGTATCGACGACATCTTCGGGGGAGTGCCGCTCGGCGATGGTCGTGAAGTCCTGGATATCGGTGAAGAGCGCCGTCACCTGCTGCCGCTTGGCTTCGGCGAGCGCTCGCCCATCGGAATTGACGATGCGCCGGACGACCTCGCGGGGAACGTAGAGCGCGAACTGGCGGATGGCGTGGCGGCTGGCGGCCAGTGCCATTGCCAGCGTGTTGATCTCGGTGATCCAGGAATGCGAGACGGGCTTCTCGCGCATGTCGAGATCGCCGATCAGGCGCGCTTCATCCGCCAGCCGGTTCAGCGAGCGGCTGACCATGCCCGATAGCGCAATCGACGCCACGACGCCGGCGATCAGGAAGGCAGCGGCGATCAAAAGGTTATGGACGAGCAGCCGATCGGCCTGCGAGACGAGATCGTCGAGTGGAACGATGATGGCCGCGACATCGCCCTTGAACAGGCCGGAGACTTCGACCGGAGCGATCTGGATCAGGTGCGGGGCGCCGTCGATCTGCAGCCGCGCCAGGCCGCCATTGGCAAAGGCCGGATCGTGGCGCAGCCGCGCGACGGTCTGCAGGCTGGTGTCGAAACTGTCGATGGTCGTATCGACCGGAGCGGAGCTTTTCGCCCAGATCTGCAGCAGCCTTTCCATGACGCCGGGATCGGAATGAGCGACGAGATCATCGGCATCGTCGATGATGTAGGCGCGTGCATTCGGCGAGATGCCTTCCGCATCGAGCATGCGGCCAACCGTCTGCAGATGGATATTGATGCCGACTACGACGTTTTGATTGTCACGCATTGGTGCCGCAATGGTCAGCGTCGGGACGCCCAACGTCCCCGCGACATAGGGGCCGACCGAGATCGCCGCGCGGGCTTCCGTGGCGGAGCGGTACCACGGCCGTTCGCGCGGATCGAAGGAGGTGTAGTCGATGGCCCGTTCACCGAGCGGAGCGGCCCGGCTGTCGAGAAAGCGGAGCGTCGAGGTGACGCTGCCGGTCTGCCGCCCGGCGATCGTGCGGATCGCGAAGGCGGCGCCGTCAGGGGCGGCCAGCGTCTGGCGGACGTCGCGCCGCGTGGTGCTGATCACCTGCAGGTAGGAGCCGTCAGAGTAGCCGGTATAGATGCTGGTGGCGTTCGGGATGTTGCGCAGGACCTCCAGGAAGAAATCCTGCTTGGCCTGCAGATCCTGCAGCGGCGGGGAGGCGAGCTGCGGTAGCGTCGAGGCCAGCGCCACGGTCTCGGTGCCGCCCTGCAGCGTGTTGCGGTAGCCCTCGATCAGCCGCAGGCTCATCTCGCGCATCTGCTGCGCCCCGGCGCTGACGGCGGCTTGCTTGCCGTGGCTGAATGCCAGCCAGATGATCGGCGTGGAGGTGCAGAGCAGCGATCCCACGACGAGGACGCCGAGATGCAGTCTCAGAGGTTTGGACCAATGCACGCGATGTCCCTCGCAATGCGGACATGTCTCAGTTTTTCATATCGTTTCGATGCCGGCGGAGGGGCTTCTGGCCGGCATCGCTTTCACGCGGGCCTACGGCTAGACGGCGTCGGGCGTGGTGCGCAGGTTGGTGACGACGCGGCGGTTCTGCACCTTGCAGGAGCGGTCGGTGCAATCGCGCACTTCGCGGTCGTTGCCATAGCCCTTGGCCCACATGCGCTTCGGGTCCACACCCTTCGACACGAGATAGGCCATGGCGGCATCGGCGCGCTTCTGCGACAGCGACTGCATCGCCGCTGGCGAACCGGAATCGTCGGCAAAGCCCTGCAGCTTGATCAGCCAGGTCGGATTGCGTGCGAGCCAGGCCGCCTGATTGTCGAGCGTCGCCTTGGCGACCGAATCGAGAGCGGCGGAATCCTGCGTGAAATAGGTGCGGCGGCCGACATTGAGGATGAAGTCTTCCTCGCTTCCGGCGCTGACATTCTCGAAGCCGGGGGCGGGGTCGTTGGTCTCGCCGGTCATCGGCGTGGCGGGCGGCTCTTCCACGGAGGCGGTGAGATTGCTGGTGGTGCAGGCAGAGAGCGAGAGCAGGATGGCCGCCATGCAGGCAAAGCGGCTGAGAGATCCGTTCGTTGCGATCATCGGGGCGCTTTCCTCATTGAACCGGCGGCTGGGCAGCGGTTGCAGGCTGGGCAACCTGCGCCGCCGTTTCGGCCTGATCGGCGATATGCGGCAGGACCTGTACGGCGGTGCCGATCGGGCAGCGCTGGTAGAGGTCGATCGCGTCCTCATTGAACATGCGGATGCAGCCGCTGGAGGCGTCCTTGCCGATGCTCCAGGGCTCTAGCGTGCCGTGGAAACGGTAGCCGGTATCGACGCCGTCGCGGTGCAGATACATGGCGCGCGGCCCGAGCGGGTTCTTCGGCGAACCGCCGGCGACGAATTCCGGCAGTTCCGGATGGCGCTTGCGCATTTCCGGCGGCGGTGTCCAGCGCGGCCAGAGCGACTTGGCGTCAACAGTGGCGCGGCCGAACCACTGGAAACCCTCGCGGCCGACGCCGACGCCATAGCGGATCGCCGTCTTGTTCTCCATGATCACATAGAGAAAGTGGTGGCGCGTATCGACGACAACGGTGCCGATCGGCTCGGTGCTGAAATACTTGACGACCTGGCGGCGCCAGCGCTTGTCGATCTTGGCGAAATTCGTGCTTTGGTAGGTCACGCCATTATCGACGGCGGGTCCGGCAAAGTAGGAGGCCGGCGCGGCAAATGCCGGATGCTGAAATGCACCGGCACCAAGTAACGCAACGCCCCCGCGGATAATATCCCTGCGCTTAAACTCCATCGGCCATTTCCCCCAAGCCAAGCAGTTGGGCGCAGTAAATCAGATTTTCTCTATGTCTCAAGATGGAATCTTGGATGGAGCTGCTGAAATCTCAGTTTCAGGCCGTCGCGTTACTCGCGGGGCCGATGCCGATATTGCGGTGCTGCGCCAGGAAGCCGTCGAGAATGGCATTGAGGCCATCGAGGAAGAGCTGATCCTGCGACAGGCTGGCGTAGTCCGCGAAGGCGGCCGTCAGCAGCGGGTGCGTACCGCTTGCGTCGGGCGACAGCTGCGGCGGGTGCTCGGCTTCCGATTGCTCTTCCATGATGAAGCCGACGGTGAAACGCGACAGCGTGATCAGGATGCGGAGCGCGAGATTGGCGTTGAGGCCCCGAGCCACCAGGAAGGCGAGCTGCCGTTCGGCCGCGTCGTTGTCTGACGCTTCGGACCGAGAGCCTGCATGGACGCGGGCGCCGTCGCGATAGGTCAGAAGCGCGCGCCGGAAGCTATGATGGCTTTTAACGAGGAAGGATCTGGCATCGTCGCCGTCATCGGGAAGGCGGGCCGGGTGGGACGAGCGCATGATTGCTGCGTTCATCGCGTCCATCAGTTCGCGCTTGCCCTTGAAATGCCAGTAGATCGCCGGTTGCTGCACGCCCAGGCGGGCGGCGACCATCCGGGTCGAAAGTTTGTCGAGGCCCACCTCGTTCAGGAGGATGAGGGCTTCGCGGACGATATCTGTCTGGGTGATCTTCATGGCGGCTCCAACTTGACGGCGGAATTTATCATCGATAAGTGAATTTATCGATGATAAATTTGAGCGAGCGAGCATGGAAAGCGGTGTTGTGAATGTTGGTGGTATCGAGCTGGCTTTCGACCAATTCGGCCGCGATGGCGATCCTGTTATCCTGCTGATGATGGGAAACAGTGCGCCCGGGATCGTCTGGCCGGATCGCTTCTGCGAGGTCCTTGCGGATGCGGAGCTTCGGGTCATCCGCTACGACCAGCGCGATACCGGGCTTTCGACCTATGTCGATTTCGAGGAACGGCCCTATACGCTCGACGATCTCGTCGGCGACGCCTTCGGGCTGCTCGATTGTCTCGGCATTGGACGCTGCCATATTGCCGGTCTGTCGCAGGGCGGGGTGACCGCCCTTATGGCCGGTCTGAAACATCCGGAGCGCGTTGCCAGCATCACGACACTGATGTCGTCTCCCGATCTCGGACCCAAGAACGATGCCTTCACCGGCAAGCCAGAGGAGCCTGGCCAGCTACCGAGACCGGCGCCTGATTACGTCCGGGCGGTGATTGCGCTGAACAGCGTCCCGGCGCAATCGGATGAGGATGCAGCCCGGCGCTTTGTAGAGAATTTCCGCTTGGCGGCTGGGCCGAAGTCGCCATTCGACGAGGGCTTCTGGCTGGCGATAGGGCGGGCGGTCGTCGCGCGCCGCCATGCCGGGCTGGCGAAGATGGCGAACCACAGCAATCACAGCAAGGCGCAGATCGCGACGGCGGCCTTGACTGCTGCGGATCTCGCGGGCCTCGATCTGCCCTGCCTTGTTATTCACGGCAGCATGGACCCGATCTTCCCGCCTGCCCATGCCGAATGGGCAGCGGCCATGCTGCCGCGGGCTGAGCTCTCTGTCGTTGCGGATATGGGGCACGCCCTCGATCCGGCGTTTATCGAGCCGGTCGCTTCGCGCATCGCGGCCTTAGTACAGCAGGCCTCGTAGAAGGGTCAGCCCCAGACCGTCTGGCGCATGGCTTCGCCGGTGATCATCGCGGCGGACACCGCGACGTTGATCGAGCGTTGGCCTTCGACCATCGGGATCAGGATGCGGCTGTCAGCCTTGTCGTGGACGTGGTCGGGCACGCCGGCGCTTTCGCGGCCGAAGAGCAGGATGTCATCCGGGCGGAAGGCGAAGCTGGTATAGGGGCTGGAGGCCTTGGTCGAGGCCAGGATCAGGCGGCGCCCTGTGGTTGCGCGCCATTCCTCGAAACGATCGAAATTGACGTGGCGGGTGAGCGCCGCCATCGCGAGATAATCCATGCCCGAGCGCTTCAGATTGCGATCGGAAATGTCGAAGCCGGCGGGCTCGATCAGGTCGACGCCGAAACCGAGGCAGGCGGCCAATCGCAGGATCGTTCCCGTGTTGCCGGGAATGTCGGGCTGGTACAGCGCCAGTCTGAGGTCGGTCATCGCAGTCTCCAGAAGAATGTCGATCGGTCCTAGAGCATGTGTGTTTCGGGTGCAACAAGGCGCATTTTGACCCCGAAATGTTCAATTTCCGCCGATTTTCGGCTGGAAATTACGCGATTTTCGCGTTATCGGTGCACATCTTCAATCGCCAGCAGGGAGGGCCGACATGAATATTGTGCTGCTTATGCGCCTTCCAGTCGTCGAACGACCACTGGTGACACGGCGCGCTTAAGGCGCATCGTTTTCTCAAAATCCCCCATTTTGATCCATTGCGCGGCTGTTATGGCCTCGTTCCCAAAGCGTCCCGCTCCCATATGAGCTCATGCGCGGATTTGCGCGAGCCGGGAGGCGGGACGATAAGTTCCGGAGCATTTTCATGTTTGGCTGGTTCGAACAGCGGTTGAAACCCTTTCCCGTCGAGGAGCCCGTTGCGCCTCCGCGGGGGCTCTTTGCCTTCTGCTGGCACTATACGAAGCCGGCAGCGCCCTGGCTGACCGCCATGGCAGTGCTGACCGCGCTGATTGCCATCGGCGAAGTCGCGCTTTTCCAGTTTCTCGGCGATATCGTCGACTGGCTGACAAATGCCGACAAGGCGACCTTCCTCGAAACCGAGTGGCCGCGGCTGGCGATGATGGGCGCCCTGATTCTGATCGGCCTGCCGCTTGCGGCGGGTCTGGATTCGCTGATCATGCACCAGGTGCTGCTCGGCAATTACCCGATGATCGCCCGCTGGCAGATGCACCGCTTCCTGCTTCGTCACAGCATGACCTTCTTTGCCAACGAGTTCGCCGGACGCGTTGCGACCAAGGTGATGCAGACGTCGCTGGCGGTGCGCGAAACGGTGATGAAGATCCTCGACGTCTTCGTCTATGTCGTCACCTATTTCATCTCGATGATCGTGGTGATCGCGGCGGCGGACTGGCGGCTGATGATCCCGATCCTCGCCTGGCTCGGCATCTATGTCGGCATCGTCTCCTATTTCGTGCCGCGGCTGCGCAAGATCGCGGCACAGCAGGCCGATGCGCGCTCGATGATGACCGGGCGGGTGGTCGACAGCTATACGAATATCGCGACGGTGAAGCTGTTTTCGCATGCCGGACGGGAGGAGAGCTACGCCAAGGAAGGCATGGACGAGTTCCTGCAGACGGTCTACCGCCAGATGCGGCGGGTGACGCTGTTCCACATGTCCGTCTACATCAACAACTGCGTGGCGCTGTTCGTGATCTCCGGCCTGTCGATCTGGTTCTGGCTGAACGGCCAGATCTCGGTCGGCGCGATCGCCATTGCCATTGGTCTCGCAATGCGCGTCAACGGCATGTCGCAATGGATCATGTGGGAAGTTTCGGCGCTCTTCGAGAACATCGGCACCGTCTATGACGGCATGGAGATGATGACGAAGAGCCACGACATCACCGACAAGCCGGGCGCGCCGCTGATGCAGGCTAAGCGCGGCGCGATCCATTACGAGCGGATCGGTTTCCACTACGGCAAGGGCAAGGGCATCATCGAGAACCTGTCGCTCGACATCAAGGCCGGCGAGAAGGTCGGTCTGGTCGGCCGCTCGGGCGCCGGCAAGACGACGCTGATGAACCTGCTCCTACGCTTCTATGATCTGGAAGCCGGGCGGATCACCATCGACGGACAGGATATCTCGGCGGTCTCGCAGGAAAGCCTGCGCGCGCTGATCGGGGTCGTGACGCAGGATACCTCGCTGCTGCACCGCTCGATCCGCGACAACATCGCCTATGGACGTCCTGAAGCGACGGACGCGGAGGTGATCGAGGCGGCGAAGCGGGCGAATGCCTGGGAGTTCATCGAAGGGCTCTCCGACATGCATGGCCGCAAGGGGCTCGATGCGCAGGTCGGCGAACGCGGCGTCAAGCTCTCCGGCGGCCAGCGTCAGCGTATCGCCATCGCCCGCGTCTTCCTGAAGGACGCGCCGATCCTGGTGCTCGACGAGGCAACCTCGGCGCTCGATTCCGAAGTGGAAGCGGCGATCCAGGAAAACCTCTTCGCGCTGATGCAGGGCAAGACGGTGATCGCCATTGCCCACCGCCTGTCGACGCTGACGGAGATGGACCGGCTGATCGTGCTCGACAAGGGCAAGATCATCGAGTCAGGCTCGCACGGTGAACTCGTCGGCCATGGCGGCATCTATGCCGACCTCTGGACCCGCCAGTCCGGCGGCTTCCTCGCCGATCATGAGGCGGAGCCGGAAGAAGCGGCGGAGTGACAAGAAGAAGCCCTCCCGCCGAAAGCGGGGAGGGCTTCTTAACTATTGAGAACAGTTAAGAAGGCAGCTATCCTCTCTTCAGCATTGCAAGGAGACCGGAATGGCTACGGTGACGATTTCTCTTCCCGACAATCTCAAGGCTTTTGTCGAGAGCCAGATGGCGAGTAAGGGCTACGGCAATGTCAGCGAGTATTTTCGCACGCTGATCCGCGACGCACAGGCACGCGAGAATGATGCGCGGCTTGAGGCTCTGCTTCTCGAAGGGCTGGCTTCCGGCGATGGCGCCGAGGCAAATGCCGAGTTCTGGAGCGACCTGAAGAAAGAGGCGGCGCATCTGTTGGCAGCACAGCGGGGAAAGAAGGCGCCTTGAAGCTTGTCGTCAAACCGGCTGCCCGGCGCGATATTCTCGCGCAGTTTTCATATCTTCTGGAGCATGCCGGCGAAATCATCGCCGATCGTTTCATCTCTTCGGTGGAGCGCTCGTTCGGCCGTCTTGCCGAGCAGCCGAACTCCGGCGCGCCTAGACATTTCGCCAATCCCGCGCTCGCGGGCCTACGGGCCTGGCCAATCGACGGTTTCGAGGATATCCGCGCCTATTATCTGACGGGCAATGGTCAGATTATCGTGCTGCGCGTCCTGCATGGCAAACGGGACCTGCCATCCATTCTCCACGCGCTCTGAGCCTGCCTACAAACTATCCGCCCAATCCGTGACGCGGTGGGTTTCGACCACGAACATGGCGTTGGCGCTGGCGAGCGAGCGCAGGTCGAGGAGGCGGCGTTCTTCCTCGCGTTCCAGCCATGCGGCGATCGCTTCGCCGACGATGGCCGATGGTTCGATGCCGAGATGATTTGCGACGTCGTGAAGTCTTTCCGCAAGAGGAAGCGGAATATGCGCTTTCAGCATTTTCGTTTCCATGCCGGGGTATCTCCGTTGAGCGGCGATTGTACTCCGAGATTGTGTTGAGGTCAGCGGCATTCAACGGCCCTCACGCCGATATTATCGAATATTACCAAAATATAAGGTTGTGGCGAGAGGCGATGCTCTTTGCCGCTTTTGGGTTTCAGCCTATATCGGCGATATGTTCTTGAGCCCCATCCTCAGCCTGTTCGAAAACTGGGTCGATCCCTTCCGTCCGCGCGACAAAATCCAGCCGCCGCGTTCGACGCTGGGTTTCATCTGGTTCTATATCGGCCAGGCGCGCTGGCCCTTCGTCGCCATGCTTATCCTCGGCGGCATTTCGGCGGCGATCGAGGCGGCGCTGTTCTGGTTCGTCGGCCGGCTGGTCGATATCCTGAGCACGATCAAACCGGGTGTCGGCTGGAGCGGATTGCTCGCCGATCATGGCGGCGAGATCTTCGGCATGCTGGCGCTGATCGGCATCGTGCGCTTCGTCGTCGCCTTCCTGACGGCGCTGGTCGATCAGCAGGTGATCACGCCGGGCTTCTACAATCTGGCGCGCTGGCAGTCCTATCTGCATGTCTCGCGCCAATCGCTGCATTTCTTCCAGAGCGATTTTTCAGGCCGCATCGTCACCAAGGTGTGGTCGGCAGGGCAGGCGGTCGGCGACCTCGTGACGTCGCTGATGGAGAGCGTCTGGTTCGTCGGCATCTATGCGGCGACGACGCTGTTTCTCGTCGCGCGGCTGGATTTCTCGCTCGCGGCGGTCGTGCTTTTCTGGCTCATCGCCTTCGGCGTGCTGGCGCGCTATTTCGTGCCGCGCATCCGCTATCACTCCCGCGAGACGGCCGAGGCCGCCTCGATGCTGAACGGCCGCATGGTCGATTCCTACAGCAATATCCAGACGCTGAAGCTCTTCGCCCGTGATGAGGAAAGCGATCGCTACATGCGGCAGGGCTTCGACATGTATCAGGAAACGGTGCTGCGCTTCACACGCTTCATCACCGGCGTGCGTGCCTCCATGGCACTGCTGTCGGGCCTGATGATCGTGACGATGGCGGGGCTCAGCGTCGATCTCTGGCTGCGCGGTCTCGTAAGCTCCGGTGCCGTTGCCTTCTCGCTGGCGCTGGTGCTGCGCCTCAACTTCCTGCTCGGCCGCCTGATGACGCAGTTCAACGGCATCATGCGCAATCTCGGCACGATCCAGAACGCCGCCGAACTGATCTCGCAGCCGCTGGGTCTGGTCGACAAGCCGGATGCGAAGGAGCTGGTCATCCGCGAGCCCAGCATCCGCTTCGAGAATGTCTCGTTCCACTATGGCAAGGGCAAAGGCGTTATCGACAATTTCTCGCTGACGATCGCGCCGGGCGAAAAGGTCGGCATCGTCGGCCGCTCGGGCGCCGGCAAGTCGACGCTCGTCAGCCTGCTGCTCAGAATGTACGACGTCGAGGGCGGGCGGATTCTTGTCGACGGCCAGGATGTTTCTGCGGTGCGCCAGGAGACGCTGCGCATGCAGATCGGCGTCGTCAGCCAGGATACCTCGCTGCTGCACCGCTCGGTGCGCGACAACATCCTCTTCGGCCGTCCGGATGCGGGCGAGGGCAAGCTGATCGAGGCCGCGACCCGGGCCGAGGCGATGGGCTTCATCGACCGGCTGCAGGATCAGAATGGCCGCAAGGGCTTTGACGCCCATGTCGGCGAGCGCGGCGTCAAACTCTCAGGCGGCCAGCGCCAGCGTATCGCCATTGCCCGCGTGATGCTGAAGGACGCGCCGATCCTGGTGCTCGACGAAGCGACGTCGGCGCTGGATTCGGAAGTGGAAGAGGCGATCCAGTCGAACCTCAACCGGATCATGGACGGCAAGACGGTGCTTGCCATCGCTCACCGGCTCTCGACCATTGCCGCCCTCGACCGACTGATCGTCGTCGATCAGGGCAAAATCATCGAGGAAGGCACGCATGAGGCGCTGATTGCCAGGGGCGGGCTCTATGCCGAGCTATGGGCGCGCCAGTCGGGCGGGTTCCTCGCGTCGGATGATGGGGACGCCGGGGCGCAAAGCGGGCGTGAGGCGAGCGTGGTCTAGACCTTAGGCGCAAACGCCCTGCAAACCCGCGAAGCCTGCGGATTGACTTGAAAATTTCATCTGAAAATTCCCGCGACATTGTGCCGTCAGCCCCTTGTCAAGGCTGGACATAATTTGCGATCAAGCATAGAACGCGCCGGATTGGCGGGGAATCTATGGCCGAATTGTGTCTTTGACTGATTCGCCGTCGAGAGGGGCAGGGCGGAATTCCGCAAAAATTCGCAGAGGATGGTTTAGCCGTGAGCGAACACGATACGACAAGCGGGGCTTCAGCAGAGCCCACTCGCCGTGATTTCCTTTATCTCACCACAGGTATGGCGGGTGCAGTCGGCGCTGTTTCGGTCGCATGGCCGTTCATCGATCAGATGCGCCCGGATGCATCGACGCTGGCACTGGCGTCGATCGAAGTCGACGTTACAAGCTTGACGCCCGGCATGTCGCTGACGGTCAAGTGGCGCGGCAAGCCGATCTTCATCCGCAACCGTACGCCGGAAGAAATCAAGGCTGCCGACGATACGCCGATGGCAGACCTCAAGGATCCGGTTGCACGCAACGCAAACCTTCCTGCAGACGCTCAGGCGACCGGCATCGACCGCTCGGGCGGCAAGGGCAAGGAAAACTGGATCGTCATGATCGGTACCTGCACCCATCTCGGCTGCGTGCCGCTTGGTCAGGCCGGCGAATATAACGGTTGGTTCTGTCCCTGCCATGGTTCGGTCTACGACACGGCCGGCCGCATCCGTAAGGGTCCGGCGCCGCAGAACCTGGCGATTCCGACCTTTTCGTTCGTGTCCGACACTAAGATCAAGATCGGTTGAGGGGAGACTGATACATGAGTGGCCATTCCAGCTACGAGCCATCAACCGGCTTGGAAAAATGGATCGACGCGCGCCTTCCGCTGCCGCGTATGATCTATGACAGCTTCGTTGCATACCCGGTTCCGCGTAACCTGAACTATGCCTACACCTTCGGTGCCATGCTTTCGGTCATGCTGGTCGTTCAGATCCTGACCGGTATCGTGCTTGCGATGCACTACGCCGCCGACACGTCGATCGCTTTCAACTCGGTTGAAAAGATCATGCGTGACGTCAACCACGGCTGGCTGCTGCGCTACATGCACGCCAACGGCGCATCGTTCTTCTTCGTTGCCGTCTACCTGCACATTGCCCGCGGCCTCTACTACGGCTCGTACAAGGCACCGCGCGAAATCCTCTGGATCCTCGGCGTTGTCATCTACCTCCTGATGATGGCGACGGGCTTCATGGGCTACGTTCTGCCCTGGGGTCAGATGTCCTTCTGGGGCGCGACCGTTATCACCGGCTTCTTCTCGGCCTTCCCGCTGGTCGGTGAGTGGATCCAGCAGTTCCTGCTCGGCGGCTTTGCCGTTGACCAGCCGACGCTGAACCGCTTCTTCTCGCTGCACTACCTGCTGCCCTTCATGATCGCAGGCGTTGTTATCCTGCACATCTGGGCGCTGCACGTCACCGGCCAGACGAACCCGACCGGCGTCGAAGTCAAGACGAAGACGGACACCGTCCGTTTCACGCCTTACGCAACGCTCAAGGATGCGCTCGGCGTTTCGATCTTCCTGCTCGTCTACGCCTACTTCGTCTTCTACCTGCCGAACTTCCTCGGTCACGCCGACAACTACATCCCGGCTGACCCGTTGAAGACCCCGGCTCACATCGTTCCGGAATGGTACTTCCTGCCGTTCTACGCGATGCTGCGCTCGATCACCTTCAATGTCGGTCCGATCGACTCCAAGCTCGGCGGCGTCCTCGTGATGTTCGGCGCGATTATCGTGCTGTTCTTCCTGCCGTGGCTCGACACCTCGAAGGTCCGTTCGGCCGTTTACCGTCCGTGGTACAAGCTGTTCTACTGGCTGTTCGTGATCAACGCGATCATCCTGGGCTGGCTCGGTTCCCAGCCTGCCGAAGGCCTGTTCACCACCATCTCGCAGATCTGCACTCTGCTCTACTTCGCTTTCTTCCTGGTCGCCATGCCGGTGCTTGGTCTCGTCGAGACGCCGCGCCGCATTCCGAACTCGATCACTGAAGCGGTGCTTGAGAAGCGTGCCAAGTCTGCGGCCAAGGCATAATCGAGCGGCGGAAGGAAATAGAAACATGAAAAAGCTTGTTACAAGCATTCTGTCGCTCGCAGCCGTCGCCGCTTTTGCCGGCGCTGCTTTCGCCGAGGATGCAGCACCGGCCGCCGGTGCAGCTCCGGCCCATCACGAGGAAAGCGCGACCCCGCACTATCCTCTGAAGGAGCCGACCGAGGAAAAGTGGAGCTTCGCAGGTCCCTTCGGTCACTATGACAAGGGCCAGCTGCAGCGCGGTCTGAAGGTCTACACCGAAGTCTGTTCTGCCTGCCACTCGATGAACCTCGTGCCGTTCCGCATGCTGAGCAACCTCGGCTACTCGGACGCGCAGGTGAAGGCATTCGCGGCAAATTACGAAGTCCAGGACGGTCCTGATGCCAACGGTGAAATGTTCACCCGCAAGGCTGTTCCGTCCGACCACTTCCCGTCGCCCTATCCGAATGCGGAAGCTGCTGCAGCCTCCAACAACGGTGCGGCTCCGCCGGACATGTCGCTGCTCGCCAAGGCTCGTGAAGTCGAGCGCGGCTTCCCGCAGTTCGTCTTCGACATCTTCACCCAGTACCAGGAAAGCGGCCCGGACTACATCCATTCGCTGCTGACCGGCTACCAGGATCCGCCGGCTGGCTTCCAGGTTCCGGCTGGTGCACACTACAACCCGTACTTCCATGCCGCTGCAGCCTTCGCGATGCCGAAGCCGCTCTCCGACGACCAGGTCACCTATGACGATGGTTCGCCGCAGACCGTCGACCAGTATTCGCGCGACGTTTCGGCCTTCCTGATGTGGGCTGCAGAGCCGCATCTCGAAGAGCGCAAGCGCACCGGCTTCATGGTCATGGTGTTCCTGCTGATCTTCTCGGGTCTCATCTTCCTGACGAAGCGTTCTGTCTACGCCAGCAAGGACCACTGAGCGGGTTCGATACCGATTGCAAAAGGCGGCCTCCGGGCCGCCTTTTTTGTTGGTTCCGCCTCGGGCAATTGATAGGGTGCAGCCTCTTCGTGCCCTCGCAGACAGACGGACTTTCCATGAACACCATTGCCTCGGAGCTTGCCGCCAGCATCCGCTCCATTACGGACTATCCCAAGCCCGGCATCATCTTTCGCGACATCACCACGCTGCTCGGCAATCCGCGCGCCTTCCGCCGCGCCGTCGACGAGCTGGTGCAGCCCTATGCGGGCCTGAAGGTCGACAAGATCGCCGGCATGGAGGCGCGTGGCTTCATCCTCGGCGGCGCCGTGGCGCACCAGCTGTCGGCCGGCTTCGTGCCGATCCGCAAGAAGGGCAAGCTGCCGCACGAGACCGTGCGCATCGCCTACAGCCTGGAATATGGCGTCGATGAAATGGAGATGCATCGCGATGCGGTGCAGCCGGGCGAGAAGGTCATTCTCGTCGACGACCTGATCGCCACCGGCGGCACCGCCGTCGGCGCGACCAAGCTCTTGCGCCAGATCGGCGCCGAAGTGGTCGGCGCCTGCTTCGTCATCGACCTGCCGGATCTCGGCGGCCGCAAGAAGCTCGAAGAGCTCGGCGTCGATGTTCATACGCTGGTGGAATTTGCAGGGCATTAATCACCCGGCTTATCCTATTCGAATTCGAGGACGCTGCTTTCGAAGCGGATGACCGGGACGCCGTCCTGGTTGACGCCCTCGTTGAGGATCTTGTTCAGATGCCAGCCCGGGCGCGATGCGAGCGGGCGGCTGGAGAGGAAGGTCACCGAATAGGCGATCGTCTCATCGACGAAGACGGGCTTCAGCCATTGCAGCTTCTCGAAGCCGGGCGAGGGGCCGAGCTTCGGGGCGGCGAGCCCCTCCTTGGCAAGGCGCACGCTCTGCGCCATCCAGTAATCCAGGAAGGTCCGCATCCAGGCTGCGCAATTGTGCCAGCCGGAGGCGCAGAGATCGCCGAACAGCGTGTGCTTTGCGGCCTCACGGTCGACATGGAAGCGCTGCGGATCGAAGCGGGTGGCGAAATGGACGATCCGCTCTTCGGTGAAGGTGTAGCTGCCGATTTCGATCTTCTGGCCGACGGTGTAGAGCTCGGTCATCCTCATGCGCGCGTCTCCCCCGCTTCACGGGTGCTGAACATGATCCAGTTTTCGGAGTAGCAGACGAGTTCGCCGCGCTGGTTCTCGATCTCGTGCTTGAAGCGGGCAATGCCGATGCCCGGGCGCGAGCGCATCAGCCGGGATTCCAGGACGATCGAGCGGCCGGAGAGCGTATCACCGGCCAGCACCGGCTTCTTCCATTCCATCAGATCGATGCCCGGGGCGCCTTGCGAGTAGGAATTCAGCAGGTAGCCCTCGGCCATCATCCGCATGAACAGCGCCGACGTATGCCAGCCGGAGGCGGCGAGACCGCCGAGGATGCTGGCCTTGCCGGCGGCCTCGGACGTATGCATGGGCTGCGGGTCGAATTCGGTGGCGAATTCGATGATCTCTTCGGCCGTCACCGGAATCGGGCCGAGCGGAAAGCTGCGGCCCGGTTCGAAGTCTTCAAATGCTAGCTTCATTTCGCTTCGCCCTCCCAGCGATCGCGCGAACGCCTGCTAAAGCGCGGACGCTTACGTGTTGAAGCGGAAGTGGATCACGTCGCCGTCGGCGACGATATATTCCTTGCCTTCGTCGCGCCCCTTGCCAGCTTCCTTGGCGCCGACTTCACCCTTGAAGTTGATGTAGTCGTCGTAGCCGATGGTGAAGGCGCGGATGAAGCCGCGTTCGAAATCGGTGTGGATGACGCCGGCGGCCTGCGGGGCCTTGGTGCCGCGCACGATCGTCCAGGCGCGCGTTTCCTTCGGGCCGACGGTGAAATAGGTGATCAGGTCGAGCAGGTGGTAACCGGCGCGGATCAGGCGGTCGAGACCGGCTTCCTCGAGGCCGAGCGCGGAGAGGAATTCCTTGGATTCTTCTTCCGGCAGCTGCGCCACTTCGGATTCGATCGCGGCCGAGATGATGACGCATTCGGCGCCCTGCTTCTCGGCCATTTCGGCGACGGCCTTGGTGTGCTCGTTGCCGGTGGAGGCATCGGCCTCGGCGACATTGCAGACGTAGAGGACCGGATGCGAGGTCAGGAGGTTGAGGCCCTTGAGGATCTCGATTTCCTCGGGCGCCAGCGTCTTCAGGAGAAGACGGGCGGGCTTGCCCTCGTTGAGGAGCTTGACCACGGCTTCCATGATCGGCAGCTGCGCCACGGAATCCTTGTCCTTGCTGGCGGCGCGCTTGCGGGTCTGCTCGACGCGGCGCTCCAGGCTTTCGAGGTCGGCGAGCATCAGCTCGGTCTCGATCGTGTCGGCGTCTCCGACCGGATTGATGCGGCCCTCGACATGGGTGATGTCGTCGTCTTCGAAGCAGCGCAGCACGTGTACCACGGCATCGACTTCGCGGATGTTGGCGAGGAACTTGTTGCCGAGGCCTTCACCCTTCGAGGCGCCGCGCACGAGGCCAGCGATGTCGACGAAGGAGATGCGGGTCGGGATGATTTCCTTGGAGCCGGCGATCGCCGCCAGCTTCTGCATGCGCGGATCGGGAACGGCGACTTCGCCGGTGTTCGGCTCGATCGTGCAGAAGGGATAGTTTGCCGCCTGCGCCGCTGCCGTCTTGGTGAGCGCGTTGAAGAGGGTCGACTTGCCGACATTCGGCAGACCGACGATACCGCATTTGAAGCCCATGGCTGAATGTCCGTATTCGCTGAAATCGTTGCCTTGCCTATGGGGGAATGGCGCCCCGCGGTCAAGACTTGCGATGGATGGCAGGCCATCAACCTTGCGAGTAAGGCGGATTTGCCTTACTTTTGCGGGGGTAGGAGTGATCTGATGGTGCGCCTGAAAGTTACCGCTGAGAACCAGATCACTCTCGATCAAGCAATCCTTGAGCATCTCGGCATTGGACCGGGAGACGAAATTGAAGTTACTCTCCAGCCGGGCGGATTTGCGATAGTCGACGCTGGCGCCAAGGAGCGTCAAATCGAGGCTGACAATAGGAAGCTGCCGATCGAGGCGATTTTTGGTATGTTGGAGAACACGACAGGCAAGCGCTATACAATCGATGAGCTTAACGAGGCTATCGAAGAAGGTTGGGCAGGCAAGAGATAGCGGTTGCCCGGGCTAGATCAGGCTTGAATTGCAAAGCGCTTCGGCCAAATTAACAACTGTGCAGTCGCACACCCCCTATCATCGACGGTGGACTTCCCATGAGTGACAACGACGTTGTCTTGAAGCCAAAAACCAAGATCAAGCCAAAACTGGACAAGCCGAAGCTCTACAAGGTGATGCTGTTCAACGACGATTATACGCCGCGTGAATTCGTCACCATGGTGCTGAAGGCTGTGTTCAAGATGAGCGAAGAGGTCGGCTACAGGATCATGCTGACCGCCCACAAGCTGGGGTCGAGCGTCGTGGTGGTCTGTGCCAAGGATATCGCCGAGACCAAGGTCAAGGAGGCGATGGACTATGCCAAGGAAGCGGGTTTTCCGCTGATGCTGACGGCCGAACCGGAAGAATAGTTGGCGATCTCTTAACCAGTCCTCTTCATTCGATCTCCGCTGTTTTGCCGCAGGATGGGCGAAACGAGGAGGCGCTCATGCCTGCTGAAGCGGCGACCTGGCATTATTTCGTGGCGGCGGCGATCTTTGCGCTGCTCGGCGCCATCGGCCATGTGTGCCGGGCGGTGTTCAACGTGCTGCCGGATCGCATCACGGACCGGCCGCTGATGGATCTGCCGCTTTCCAGCGGCTACAACCTTCCCGATCTGCTGTTCGGCACCGAATATGATGACAACGGCTACTACCGGCTCGACAGCCTGAAGAATTTCCGGATCTCGGTGATGCTGAGCACGGTCGGCGGTCTGCTGGTCATGCTGTTTTCGCCGGGAGCCTCGGGCGCGATTGCCTGGATGATCGACAGCGGGTTTTCGGCGCTGTGGAACCTCTTCCTCTACCGGCTGCACAGCATCGGCCTATAGGCGTCAGCGGCCGGCGGGGCGGCGGACCTGATAGCCGGTCTTGTCCTGCGTGAAGCCGCAGTTCTCGTAGAAGCGCAGGGTCGCCGGTGTTTTCGAGCCGGTCAGCAGCATCACCTTGTAGCAGCCGGCCCGCCAGGCGGTTTCGATCGCATGGGCAATCAGCGCGGCGCCATAGCCCTTCTTGCGATGGGCCGACAGCGTCACGACGTTTTCGATCAGCGCGTAGGGGGCGCCTGCGCGCGTCAGATTGGGGATGACCGACAGGGTGACGGTCGATGCGGCTTCCTCACCTGAAAAGCCGATGAAGACCTGCATGCCGGGCTGGGCGAGGATGGTATCCATCTGCTTCCCGGCGACCGATGGTTCCAGTGGCGGATCGGACGGGTTGAGTTCGGCGTAGAGTGCGAGCAGGGCGGCGAGGTCGCCGGCCCCGGCGGTGCGAATGGCCAGCGCTTCGCTCATGGGATCAATCGCCCTTGTTGCCGAGCAGTTTCTTCAGCATCTCGGCCATCGGGCCGGTGGCCGGCAGGATCTTCGGCTGGTTGTGGTTGCGGGCCTGATGGATATGGGATTTCGCCGCCGGCTTCTTCTCGGCCTTCGGCTTTTCATCTTCCGCCTTGCCGCCAACGGCGAGCGCCAGCTTGTTCATCAGCTGTGAATCCTCATTGCGCACCAGCATGCCGGCATTGTCGGCCAGGGCGTCGAGAAGCGGCTCCAGCCAGCTCTGGTCGGCCTTGGCAAAATCGCCGAGAACGTGATGCTGCACCATTTCCTTGACACCGGGATGACCGATGCCGAGGCGCAGGCGGCGGTATTCGCGGCCGCAATGGGCGTCGAGCGACTTGATGCCATTATGGCCGCCATGGCCGCCGCCGGTCTTCAGCCGCGCCTTGCCGGGCGCCAGGTCGAGCTCGTCATAGATGGCGACGAGGTCGGAGGGCTGCAGCTTGTAGAAGCGCATGGCTTCGCCGACGGATTCGCCCGAGAGGTTCATGTAGGTCTGCGGCTTGATCAGCAGCACCTTCTCGCCCTCGAGCTCGCCTTCGGCGATCTCGGCCTTGAACTTCTTCGACCAGGGCGAAAAGCTGTGGCGGCGGTAGATGGCATCGAGCGCCATGAAGCCGATATTGTGCCGGTTGCCGGCATATTTGCTGCCGGGATTGCCGAGACCCGCGATGATCAGCATAGCCAATCCATTCCTTGAAACGATGATGCCCGTTTCACCACCGCGAAACGGGCACGAAGTCAAGCGCTAAGGGGCGAATGCGCCTCAGTGCAGCAGGGTGAGGCCGTATTTCTGAAAGATCTGCCGCTGCGTACCGTCGGCGATCAGCTTGTCGAGGGCGACCTGCATCCTGCGCCTGAGATCGTCGGGGAAATCCTTCTGGCAGGCGATGCCCATCGGCTGGGTCGACAGCACCGTCACCATCTCCAGCGGCTGTTCCTGCTTCAGCTTGTCGAAATAGAGCTCGGAGATCGGCATCATGTCGATACGGCCGCCCAGCAGCTTGCGCAGCGTGGCGTTGAAGTCGCTGGCGACGTCGAGCTTGGTGAAGCCCTTCTCCTTCAGCGTCGTCTCCGTATAGTCCTCGCGCTGGGTGCCGACCGTATATTGCTTTGCTTCGTCGAGCGTATCAGCCTTGACGCCGGAACCGGTCTTGGTGATCAGGATGTTGCGGTCGACGAGCAGGGGCTCGATCCATTTGAACAGCGGATCGCGGGTGCTGTTATGGGCGGTGGCGAAGACGCAGGTCATCGGCGTCGTCTGCGCCATGCCATAGGCACGGGCCCAGGGAACCAGCTCCAGCGTATAATCGACGCCGATATCAGCCATCACCTTTTCGACCTGCTCGACGGTCGCGCCCTTGATCAACTTGCCGTCGCGGTAGTTGAACGGCGCATACTCTTCCGTGAAGAAGGACACCGTCTCGGCGGCAGCTGCTGTGGGCAACATCAGAAAGGCGAGAAGCAGCAGCTTTTTCATTCGCATGGCTCCGTCGTTGGTTTTATGAGGCACGCGCCACGAAGGGGATCACACCGCTCAGTTTCTCGATCAGCTGCGCTGCTGTCTGGGGCCTGTGGAAGAGATAGCCCTGTCCATAGTCCAGCCCCATCTGCTGCAGCGTGCGGCATTCCTCTTCGGTCTCGATACCTTCGGCAATCACAGTGCAGTTCATCTTGTGCGACAGCGTGGTGATCGCCTCGATCAGCATGCGGCTCTTGTGGCCGACATTGTCGTTGGCGTCGTTGATCGCGCGGGTGAACGACTGGTCGATCTTGATGATATCAACCGGGAAGCGATTGAGGTAGCTCAAAGACGAGTAGCCTGTGCCGAAATCGTCGAGCGCGATGCGGCAGCCGAAGCGGCGCAGCTCCGTCACGATCATGCGGATCTGCGGATTGTCGTGCATCAGCACGGCTTCGGTGATTTCGACGACGATGCGTTCCGGGCGGATGCCATGGCGGCCGAGCAGGCCGGCGAGCCGCGAGGGGAGGGCTGCCTCGAACTGCAACGGCGAGAAGTTGATCGCCAGATAGGTGTCCTGCATGCCCGAGATGCGGGAGATGCGGGCGAGATTGGCGATTGCCTTTTCCATGATGACATTGCCGACGCGGACGATCTTGGCGGTCTCTTCGGCAACGTTGATGATCTCGGCAGGGGGCATCAGGCCCTTCTGCGGGTGGTTGAGGCGCATCAGCGCTTCGAAGCCGGCGATGTTGCCATGCGTCAGGCCGACGATCGGTTGCAGATAGGCTTCGAACCAGTCTTCGGCGAGGCCTGCCTCGATGCAGCTTTCGATCTCGGCGCGGCCGCGGGCCTTGTCGAGCATGCTGGCATCGAACAGGCGGGCGCCATTCTTGCCGTCGCGTTTCTTGGCATACATGGCCATGTCGGACTTCTGCAGCAGCTCGGAGGCATTGGCGGCGTGGCGCGGATAGATGGCGACGCCGACGCTGGCGCTGAGATGCAGGTCAGGGCCGAAGGGCGTGTCGAAGATGGTGGCGATCTGGTCGCACATGGCGCGCGCCCGCTTTTCGGCATCGGCGGCCGGCAGCAGGATGGCGAATTCGTCACCGCCGAGGCGGGCGGCCTCGTCGGACGGTGCCAGATGGGTCTTGAAGCGGTCGACCAGTTCGCGCAGCGCGCGGTCGCCCTCGGCATGGCCCATATTGTCGTTGATCCACTTGAAACGGTCGAGGTCGACGAAGAGGCAGGCGAGTTCCTGACCTGCGGCATCGGCTTCGGCAATCTTGCGGTCGAGCACGGCTTCGAAACCCTGGCGGTTCAGGAGGCCTGTCAGGTGATCGGTGATCGCCTGGCGGTGATTGCGGTCTTCGGAGGCCTTGAGCTCGGTCACGTCGGTCATGACGGAGAGCGACAGCTTGTCGGTGCCGCCGGTGGCGGCGTTGGATTCCAGCACCAGCACGTCGATGACGCGGCCATCGGCGCATCTGAACTTGACGGTGACGTCGAGCGCGCCTTCCTCGGCGGTGTTGCGGCGCGACAGGAAGATCTCGCGGGTATCGGCTGTCACGAGCTCGGCGAACTTGCGGCCGACAGCGTCGGTGCGGCTGTAACCGGTGGCGACCAGCCAGTAGTCGCTGACGGCGGTGATGCGGTCTTCCTCGTCGAGCGAGAAGAGCATGGCAGGCGTCAGGTCGTAGATATCGGTGGCGCGGCGGTGGGCGAGCTTCAGCTCCTTTTCCTCGCGCTCCAGCTTGGTCTGCATGTCGTTGAAGCTGCTGGCGAGGCGGCCCATCTCGTCGCCGGACTGCCAGTCGACATGGTGGCGCGAGCCGAGCTGGCTGGTGGCCTCGATAGCGGCGATCAGGCGCATCAGAGGCTGGATGACGAAGATGCGGTTGCCGATCAGTGCGCTGCCGAAGACGGCGAGCACGGCGAAAAGGAAGATCGAGATGAAGACCACTTCCTCATGCTTCAGACCGGCGAAAAGGCCGAGCTTCGGATAGTAGACGGAGATGCTGCCGAGGTTCTTCGGGCCATCGACATTGTTGTAGATGATGGCGCGCGAGACCTGCTCGAGCTCACCGGTGAAGGACTTCGGGATGGTGCTCTGGGTGACGTCGAGCTGGCCGGACTGGTCGCGGACCTCGACCTTGACGATGGCGCCCTGGGAAACGATCGTCGCGGAAATCTGCGTGACGCTGTCTTCGTCGAGATCCCAAAGCGGCTTGGCGAGCGCCTGCGAATTGGCGACCAGCAACACGGAAATATGGTCGCGGATTTCCTTGTCGGCGCGTTCGGAGGAGAGGAAAAGGAAAAGCACGAAGAGTGGGGCTACAAATACAAGTAGCGCGCCGCAAACGATCGCAAAAAACCTATTTTCAACGGAATTATTCATTGTTCCGTTTTCTCCCGGGCCGCTTCTTCTTCGGCCGTCTCTTCTAATATACGGCGGTATGGCAATAACTTTGGGGAGAATGCTTCCATGAATGTGTTAAAGCTTGCTGAAACGGTTGTAGCCAGCAAATGAAAAGGCCCGCCTTCCGGGTGGAAAGCGGGCCTTATGCTTTACAAATTGATAGGAAGCTTATCAGGCTTCAGCGTCGCCTTCTTCGGCGGCTTCTTCGACGCCAGCTGCCGGAGCAACGATGGTGGCGATCGTGAAGTCACGGTCGATAACCGTGGTAACGCCCTTCGGCAGGGTCACTTCCGAGATATGGATGCTGTCGCCGATCTTCTTGCCGCTCAGGTCGACATTGAAGAATTCCGGGATCGCGTTTGCCGGGCAGTGAACTTCGACTTCGTGACGAACGATGTTGAGAACGCCACCGATCTTGAGACCCTGGGACTTCTCTTCGTTGATGAAGTGAACCGGGATCTCGACGGTAACCTGGGTGTTGCCGGAAACGCGGAGGAAGTCCACGTGCATCGTGAAGTCACGAACCGGGTCGAGCTGGTAGTCCTTCGGGAGAACCTGGTACTTCTTGCCGCCGACGTCGATCGTGGCAACCGTGGTCATGAAACCGCCGGCATGGATACGCTTCGTCACCTCGTTGGTGTTGAGCGTAATAGAAATCGGGGCCTGCTTGTCACCGTAGATGACAGCGGGAATCAAACCGTTGCGGCGAAGTTCACGGGCGGACCCCTTACCAACCCGTTCGCGCGCCTCGGCCTTGAGCTCGTAAGTGTCGTGGCTCATGGCATTTCCTTTCGAGGTTATATGGAGAGTTCAAATCCGGCATCTGCCGGGCAGGAACTGGAGGTGCCTTTCGGCGGCCTCATCCGCATTGCCTCCAAGGGTGTCTGTGCGGACGCGTGCGCTATAGTCTATGTGCGGCGGAAACGCAAGCTGGGCAGGGCACAGAAGCCTCTTGCCCTTGTAGTTGTGGCTTTCTTTGGCGTGGTTGTAAAATCTGACGTTTGTTTAACCAAGGAATCGCATTCCATAAGCCAATTAATGAATCCTACCATGCGAATATCTATAGGTGATCACGGTTTCAATCTCGGTCACTTCCATGTTGCGTATCATTTCCTGCATCACAGTCGAACATAGCCTGCCGCATCTCGTCTTTGCGACGGTGATCTGCCTGCTGGGCTCAGTGCTGACGATGCGGCTTTTCAGCCGGGTACGCCGGACCGAGGGATTGCAGAAGTATAACTGGCTGTTCCTCTCGGGCTTCGTTGGCGGCTCGACGATCTGGACCACGCATTTCGTTGCCATGCTGGGCTATCAGTCGCCGGCGACCAACGGCTATGAGCCGGAACTGACCCTGCTGTCGCTGTTTATCGGTATTGCCGCTAGCGTTATCGGCTTTTCGATCGCGGCGCTGACGCCGAAGAGCGCGCTCATCGAAGCGGGCGGGGCGATCGTCGGTCTCGGTATCGCCTGCATGCATTATGTCGGGATCGCCGGTTACAAGGTTGCCGGCCACATGGTCTGGAGCGAGCCTTATGTCGTGGCGTCGCTGATTGCGGCGGCGATCTTCGGTGCGATTGCCACCAACCGCGTCGCCCGGCCGGTCACCCGTTTCTGCAAGCATGGTTCGGCGCTGGCGCTGATCCTGGCGATCGTGCTGACGCATTTCACCGGCATGGCCGGGCTGACGATCGTTCCCGACAGCGCCATCCCGGTTACCGGCGAGCTGATCTCGGTCGGCATCATGACCGGCCTGGTTCTCGCCGTCATGGTGGTCATCCTCGCGCTTGGTGCCTCCACCTATGTCATCGACCTGCAGACCAGCCAGGCGGCCGTCGAGCGCTACCGTCACCTGTCGCTGCACGATCCGCTGACCAACCTGCCGAACCGTGCGGCCTTCAACGAGCATGTCACGGCGCTGACCAAGCGCCCGAAGGACATGACTGCGAATATTGCGGTGTTGTCCTTCGATCTCGACCGCTTCAAGGAAATCAACGACGTTCACGGCCATGCGGCTGGCGATGCCGTCTTGCGCGCGGTTGCGGACCGGCTGATGCATCTGAGCAATGACATGCTGTTCGTGGCCCGCGTCGGCGGCGACGAATTCGTGGCGGTCATGAGCAAGTATTTCATCCGCGCCGATGCCACCGCGCTGGCACAGCGGATCATCGATGTCATCGCCGAACCGGTTTCCTGGGAGGGGCAGACGCTTTCCGTCGGCACCAGCATCGGCATCTCCACTTTCCCGGGGCAGGCGGGTACGATCGATGATCTCCTGTCGCAGGCAGATATCGCCATGTACCGGGCGAAATCGACCTCGAGCAACAGCATCTGCTTCTACGATGCATCGATGGACCAGATCTCGCGCGAGCGAAATGCGCTGGCGATGGAAATGCGTGATGGCCTGAAGCGCGGCGAGTTCGAGCTCTTCTACCAGCAGCAGAACGACACGATGACGCGCGAAGTCGTCGGCTTCGAGGTGCTGCTGCGCTGGAAGCATCCGGTGCGCGGCTATATTCCGCCGATGGAATTCATTCCGATCGCCGAGCGCAACGGCTTCATTCTGGAGCTCGGCGAATGGGTGCTGCGCAGCGCCTGCGCCGAGGCTGCGACCTGGACGAACCCGCTCCGGATCGCCGTCAACGTCGCGCCGCAGCAGCTGAGCGACCACCGCCTGCCGCAGATCGTCCATGAAATCCTGCTGCAGACCGGTCTGCCGGCATCGCGGCTGGAGATCGAGATCACCGAGTCCGGCATTATCGCCGACCACCAGCATGCGCTGCACGCGATCCGCCGCCTGAAGGCGCTCGGCATCAAGGTTGCAATGGACGATTATGGCACAGGCTATTCGTCGCTTTCGACGCTGCAGAGCTTCCCGTTCGACAAGATCAAGATCGACCGGGCCTTCGTCGATGGCGTCGTGACCAACAAGCAGTCGGCGGCGATCGTTCGCTCGACGCTGATCCTGGCGGCAAGTCTCGACATTCCGGTTCTCGCCGAAGGCGTCGAGAACGAGGATCACATCGACTTCCTGCGCCGGGAAGGGTGCCTGCAGGTGCAGGGTTTCCTGTTCGGCAAGCCGGTGCCGCGCGCCGGCATCGAGACCATCGTCGGTGCCGAAGCGCCCGCCAAGGTCGCGGAACCTCAGCCTGAGGTTGTTGTTGTGGATGACATCAAGCCCGCAGCGGCCGCCTGAGCAGAAAATATCAACCCGCAGATGAGGCTGGCTTGACATCTTGCCTGCGGCAATCTCACATGCGCGCCTTCATGCGGCAACGGGAGTTTATCGAGATGCGTCACAGGCTTATCACGGCGACGAGCGCCATTGTTCTGGCTTTGGCTACGGGGGCGTCGGCGGCGGATATCAGCCAGGATGGCGCCAATGCGATCCGTGACAATCTGAATCATCTTCTGCCTGGCGATATCGCCAAGAAGCAGCCTGTTACCGTCAAGCCGGCAGGCTCGCGCTACGAGATCACCTATGATTTCGCCAAGCTCCTGGACAAGGTCAAGAAGCAGGATTTCGAGATCAAGGGCCTGACGCCGTTCACGATGTTCGCAACGCCGCAGGACAGCGGCCTGTGGAACCTTGAAGGCAACAACAACTTCAACGTCACCGGCCATTTCAAGGGTCCGGACGACAAGCGCTCCGATTTCACCTATTCGATCGCCCAGATGGATTTCACTTCCGTCTTCGACCCGGCGATCAGCTACCTGCGCTCGGGTGATTTCAGCGCCAAGGATCTGAAGTTCAGCTCCACGACCGATACGGAATCCGTCAACGCCAGCTTCGCCGACATGGTCTACAAGCTGAGCTCCGCCGACAGCGCGATGGCCGGGCGCCTGGACTTTGCCGCCAACGGCCGGTTCGGCACCTTCGCGGAGCAGGTGAGCAGCAAGGACATGCCGCCGATCCAGTTTTCGGCCGACAGCCTGGATTTCAACGCCAAGGTCAATGGCATCGCTGCCAAGGACCTGAAGGAGATGGTGCTCTTCGTTCTTGATCACGCCGATCAGAAGGAACTGAGCAAGGAGAGCGAAACCAAGCTCAAGGAGATGCTCGGCAAGGCCTTCCCGCTGCTGACCTCGCTTGAAGAGACGATCACGCTCAACAATCTCGCCGTCACCAGCGCCGTCGGCAGCGGTGGCGCGAAGTCCTTCGGCTACCACTTTACGGTCGATGGCCCGAGCAATGCGACGCGCATCGGCGTCGCCATGGATGCGGCCGACGTCAAGCTCGACAGCGCGCTGATCCCGCCCGGCTACACGGCCTTCCTGCCGCAGGCGCTCGATATCCAGTTCGGCGTTCCCGGCATGGATTTCGCAGCCTTCGGCGACGAGTTCATGAAGGTCGATTTCAGCAAGGCTGCGGGTGACACCGAGAAGGCCGGCCAGCAGGCCGCCGAGAAGCTGTTCCCGGGCGGCATCCTGAAGGTCGATTTCCCGAAGATCAGCGCCAAGTCGGGCGTCTATGACGTCGAGATGTCCGGCGAGCTCGAGGGCCGCGTCGATACGCAGAAGGACTACAAGCTGCACGCCTCGATCGTGGCGCGCGACTACGACAAGACAATCGCGGCGGTTCAGGAACTGGCAAAGACCAACCCGGATCTCAACCAGGCCTCCTTCGGCCTGATGATGATCAAGGGCTTCGCCAAGCCGGATGCGGATGGCGCCCAGCGCTGGGATGTCGATGTCGCCAGCGACGGCTCCGTCAGCGTCAACGGCCAGCAGATCAAGGGACCGGATGCGCCGGCGGCTGACGAAGGCGCTGCTCCTTCCGATGACGCGGCACCGTCTGACGAGACGGCGCCTTCGGATGAGGCAACGCCCTCCGAAGAGACCAAGCCCTGATCAAACAAAAGGCCCGCTTAAGAGCGGGCCTTTCTTCTTTCAGATCGGATGACTTACCGGCGGCACTCGCCGCCGCCGATGATGCGGAAGCCGGCATTGCCTGCCTCGCAGGCGTTCGGGAAGGTCTGCTGCTGGCGGCCGCGCTCGCCGCAGACCGGACGGTATTCGCGGGTGCAGATGCCGCCGGGACGCTCGGGGCGGTCCGGACGGTCGGGCCTGCCGGGGCCACCCGGACCACCGGGGCTACCTGGCCAATCCGGACGACCGGGGCGATCGGGCTCAGGACGCGGGAAGGGCGGGGGCTCGCGGCGGCATTCGCCGCGGCCGACGATCCTGAAGCCGCCATTGCGGGCCTGGCAGGCATTGCCGAAGGTCTGGGTGCGGCCGCCGCGCTCACCGCAGACGGGCGCATATTCCATGGTGCACATCTGGGGCTCGGGCGGGCGCGGACGCGGTGGCGGCCGCGAATAGCCCTGATCGACCTCGACGTGCAGGCCGCCAGTAGCGGAATGAGCGCCACCAGCGCCAGCCGCTTGCCTGTCTTCAGATGATTTCGGATTTTCGTCAAAACTGCTCCCCCGTGCGAAAACAAATCACAACGGGGCGAAACTAGCCGAAACGGCAAAAGCGATGAAGCCGCAAAATGCAACTTCACCGCTTCGATTTGATTGGGAATGGAACCGTCAGTCGAAGAGGCTCGAAACCGACTCTTCCTGGCTCGTGCGATTGATGGCTTCGCCGATCAGGTTGGCGGTCGTTATGACGCGGATATTGTGGGCCGACTGCACAGCCGTGGTCGGCTGGATGGAGTCGGTGATCACGAGTTCGCGCAGCTTCGACGAAGTGATGCGGGTGACCGCACCGCCGGAAAGAACGCCGTGGGTGATATACGCGGTGACGCTGGCCGCGCCCTGAGCGAGCAAGGCATCGGCGGCGTTGCAGAGCGTGCCGCCGGAATCGACGATATCGTCGATCAGGATGCAATCCTTGCCTTCGACGTCGCCGATGATGTTCATGACTTCGGATTCGCCCGGGCGGTCGCGGCGCTTGTCCACGATCGCCAGCAGACAGTCGAGGCGCTTTGCCAGCGCGCGGGCGCGCACGACGCCGCCGACGTCAGGCGAGACGACGGTGACGTTGCTGGTGTCGTAATTGGCCTTGATATCGCGCGTCAGAACCGGAACCGCATAGAGGTTGTCGGTCGGGATATCGAAGAAGCCCTGGATCTGGCCGGCATGCAGGTCGAGCGTGAGAACGCGATCGGCGCCGGCTTCGGTGATCAGGTTGGCGACGAGCTTTGCCGAGATCGGTGTGCGGCCGGAGGCGCGGCGATCCTGGCGGGCGTAACCGAAATAGGGAAGGACCGCCGTGATGCGGCGTGCCGAGGACCGGCGCATCGCGTCGATCATGATCAGCAATTCCATCAGGTGGTCGTTCGTCGGGAAGGACGTCGACTGGACGAGGAAGACGTCCTCACCGCGGACGTTCTCCTGAACTTCGACGAAGATTTCCTGGTCGGCAAATCTTCTTACGCTGGCCTTGCCCAAGGACACATTGAGATAGGTGCAGATCGCTTCGGCGAGATGCCGGTTCGAATTGCCTGCGAAAACCTTCATTTTGGCCCGCCTATTGTCTGCTGATAGCCGCGCTTTTTAGCCAGCTTGCTTCTGAATGCAAGCGTAAAGGCGACACAGGGCTTGATATTTGTAAAAACCTTGTTGCTAACCGCCCTGCGATTGGCGCCAGGCGTTGAATTCGGCGATGGTTTTGGTGCCGATCTGCTGCATGACCGAGGCCGGAACGCCGGCCCAGGGGTCCTGAGCGGCAGAGGGGACCTTCTCCTCGCCCTGAATGCGGTGCAGGCGGCCGCCGCTGCTGTCGAGCACATCCCAGACATAGGTCACCGTCACATTGCCTTCGTCGGTGAAGGCGGAGAGATAGCCCTTGAGAATATAGTCGCTGCTGTTGTCGGTGGAGCTCTTGATCGACAGGCCGTGCGAACGCGCCTCGGAGCCGAGCTGGCGCGAGAGCGGCGTGACGGCCTGAACGGGGGCGCCGATGATCGGCAGGAAGCGGACGGTATTGCCGCGGGTCGAGCCCGATTCCACCGGATCGATGGCGGCGACCTGTTGTGCTTCTTGCTGCTGCGGCTGCTGTTGCTGGCGGTGCGGCGGTGGCGCCTGATCGCCCATGTCCTGTTCTTCGGCCTCGGCATTGGAGAGCGGCTCGCTCTCGACGGCCTCCGGGGCGCGGTAGGCTTGCGGCCGCGCCGACATTGCGTCGGCCTGCGCCTGCATGGTCGTCGGCGGTGCGCCGGGGCCGGGGCGGTAGGCCTGGTTATAGGCGGGGTGGTAGCCTTCCTGCGGTTCGGCGGCAAAGGCCTGGCGGGATTGCGATCCGGCCATGCGCTCGACTTCGCGCTGGGTGACCGGCGAAGAGCGCGGCGGCACCGAAGAATCGCCGATATCGACGAGCGGTGTCATCGCGTCGGTCGTGTTGCAGGCGGCAAGCAGGCTGGCGAGGCATGCAAGAAGTGCTGGCGCAGTCAACGATCGCGTCATCCTTCCAGCTTTCCTTCCGTCATTTGCATCAGCCCCGCCCAGGTTTATGCGGGCGGGGATGGTCTTGTGTCAATTCCGGATTCTTGCCGGTGAAGTCTCTCAGGCGCCGAGGAAGTCCAGCGAGTGACGCGACAGGGTGCGTGGACCGTCTGTTGTCGTCAGGTAGGTTTGGCCGAGCGTCATGGCGGTCCCGCTGTCGGAATCGGCGATGATCATGTGGACGAAGAGCGACATGTTCGGCTCGATCGGCTGCGGATTGCCGACATGGAACATCTGGTGCTCCATCCAGGACGGCGAGAAGCGGGCGCCGAGCGAGTAGCCGCAGGCGTTCAGGCGGTGGCGGGCAAGGCCGCGCTCGTCCATGATCTTGGCATGCATGTCGAAGACATCGCCGAAGGTGTGGCCGGGCTTCAGCACGGTTTCGATCGCCTGCAGGTTTTCCAGGCAGGCGCTGTAGAGCTCGCGGTGGCGGTGGGTCGGCTCACCGACGACGATCGTGCGCATCATCGCTACGTGATAGTGGGCGTAGGTGCCTGCCCATTCGATCGTCAGCTGGTCGTTGGCATCGAGCTTGCGGCGGCCGGCCTTGTAGCGGCAGAGGAGGGCGTCGGCGCCGGAGCCGATGATGTATTCATTGGCCGGATAGTCGCCGCCGCCGCTGAAGACGGCGCCCTGCATCGCAGCCAGGATGTCGGCTTCATCGGCGCCCGGCTTGGTGAGGCGGATCGCCTGGTCGAGTGCATCGTCGGCGAGCGCGGCGGCACGTTCCACATAGGCGACTTCGGCCGGGCTCTTGATCAGGCGCAGGCGGCTGACGAGGTAGGAGGCGTCGCTGATCTGGCCGAAGCTCGCAAGCTGGGCATCGAGCAGGCGGGCGACGCGGCCGGTCATGCCGTGCGTGTCATATTCGACGCCGATGCGGGCGCCGAGCAGGTCCATCTCGACTAGCAGGTTCTTGAGGTCGAGCGTCGGGTCGGCGTTGACGCGGTCGACCCAGACATGGACGTTTTCGAGGATCGATGTGTGCTTGGCCTGTCGAAGATCGGCCGAGCGGGTGATCAGCGCCATCGTGCCATCAGCCTTGACGACCAGCGTCTGGAAGAAGCAGTAGCCGAAGGTGTCGTAGCCGGTCAGCCAGTACATGCTTTCCTGGGCGAAGATGAGGAGGGCGTCGAGCTTTTCCTCACGCATCTGGTCGGTGACGCGGGCGAGGCGGCTTGCGAATTCGCTCCGTTCGAAGTGCAGTGCCATGGTCTCAAATCTCCCTGATGCTTATCGCTGAAATCTGGCGGCCGTAATCCGGCTCGTTGTTGTGGGTGGTGCGGCGGTATGAGAAGAAGCGCTCGCTATCCGGATAGGTGCAGAGCCCGACGCTTTCGGCACGAACGCCTGCCTTCGTCAACCGCGCGACTGTCAGGCCCGGAAGGTCGAACATCGAATGTCCGGGCTTTTCCGACGGGATAAAATACTGCGCGTAGGCAGCATCCTGTGTGACAAAGCGCTCGACGAATTCCGGGCCGACTTCGTAGCTCGCCTGGCTGATCGATGGTCCCAGGCAGGCGACGATCGCCTCGCGCCTTGCGCCCAGTTTCTCCATGGCAATGATCGTGTTTTCGAGCACGCCTGTCAGCGCGCCCTTCCAGCCGGCATGGGCGGCGCCGATAACCTTGTTTTCCGGGTCGGCAAACAGGATCGGTCCGCAATCGGCGGCAAGCACGCCGAGCACGATGCCGGGCGTGGCGGTGACGAGCGCATCGGCCTGCGGGCGGTCGCCGTCGTAATTGCCATCGACGGTCACGGCATCGGGCGAATGGATCTGGTGGACGGTCGCCAGTTTTTCGAGCGGCTGGCCGAACCAGGCGGCGACACGCCTGCGGTTCTCGTTGACGCGGTCGCGGTCGTCATTTGAGCCGAGGCCGACATTGAGGCCGCGATAGAGGCCTTCTGAGACGCCGCCTTCGCGGGTGAAGTAGCCATGACGGATCGCGTCGCCCGCCGCCTGTTGCAGCAGCGCGCTTTCGATCGGTGCGGGTGAAGCCGCGTTTTGCATCAGTGATTCCGGGGTGTTTAGAACGGGTTCATTGTTCACCGGATCGTCCGGTGAAGCATTGTTGATTGCGCCGGATGTTGGCGCAGGGCGGCGCGCTCTGTCAATCCACCGGGCGGAAAGGCATGAGGTCGACGGCGGGATAGGAGACCGCCATCGCCTTGAAAAGCTCGCCCATCCGGCCCTCGCCGGAGCCGGCAAGGCGGTCCACGGCGCTCTGGATGATCTGCTGCGTTCGCGGCTCGCGGTCGCGGCCGAGCGCGGCGGCGCGGTCGAGAATACCGAGGCCGACGAGGAGATCGCCCTGATGCAGGGCGCCGTTCAGATGCAGCCCGGCGCCGACGGCGGTGCGGGCAAGATGTTCGAAATCCACATGGCTCGTCAGGTCGGCCTCACCGGGATTGGCGAGCGGCGGATCGAATTCGTGCATGCGCACGGCCTGCAGCGTATCGCCGAAGCCGCTGACGAGGTGGCCGTAGTCGATCGCAAGCGCGGTGCCGCCGAAAGCCTTGAGACGCTCGCAGATGGCGAGCATCACCGACTGGCGCGCGGGCGAAAATTCGAAAAGCGTACCCGCCGGCATTGACTGGGCGCCATCCGGGAGGAGGGCGGGGTCGATGGTGGCGACACCCGCCGCGAAGACAAGCTCGTCGTCCGCGCCGAGGCCGACCATGCGCTCGCGAAAGCCGGTCTGCGTCTTGACGAACTGGCGGATCGGGATGGCGTCGAAGAGTTCGTTGGCCGCGATCAGCGTGAAACCGGGCGGTACTTCGTCAAAGTCATTGTGCCAGGCGATCTTGCCTTCATGGGCTTCCAGCGTCTGGCTCTGGACGTCGCGCAGGCGCTCGCTGGTCTCGACCAAGTGCACGCTCATGTTCTCGAAGAGCGGCGGCGCCAGGCGGGCGATGACGCGCAGCATGTCCGACATCATCGTGCCGCGGCCGGGGCCGATCTCGACGAGGCGGACACCAGCCGGAGTGCCGTGCTGCTGCCAGGCATGGACGATGAAGACGCCGATCATCTCGCCGAAGAGCTGGCTGACTTCAGGGGCAGTGACGAAATCGCCGGAGCGGCCGAAGGGCTCGCGGACACGGTAATAGCCGTGTTCGGGATCGGCGAGGCACAGCGAGAAGTAATCGGTCACGCTGATCGGGCCGTTCGCCTGGATGATCGCCTTGATCTTTTCACCGAGTGCGGTGGTCATGGTGGTCACGTCCGGTCTGCGTTAGTTCTGCAGCGCGACCTGGCGGCGGGCGCGCACGATCGCCCAGAGGCCGAGCAGGATCATCGGGAAGGACAGCACCATCCCCATGGTCAGCCAGCCTGTGCCGAGCAGATAGCCAAGCTGCGCATCCGGCTCGCGGAAGAATTCCACGAAGATGCGCGACAGCGCATAGCCGCAGACGAAGACGCCGGAAATGAGGCCCGGCGATTTCAGGGCGCGGAAGCCGTAGATCAGAAGCGCCAGAACCGAGAGCAGCACGATGCCTTCGAGACCGGCTTCATAGAGCTGGCTTGGATGACGGGCAAAGGGACCGCCGCTCGGGAAGACGACTGCCCAGGGCACATCGGCGAGACGGCCCCAGAGTTCGCCATTGATGAAATTCGCGATGCGGCCGAAGAACAGGCCGATCGGCACGACACCGGCGACGATGTCGAACAGGCTCCAGATCGGGATGTTGTTCTTGCGGGCAAAGAGGATCATGGCGAGCGTCGTGCCGGTGATGCCGCCGTGGAAGGACATGCCGCCGTTCCAGATCTGGATGGCGCGGATCGGGCTCTCGATCACCGCCGGCATATCATAGAAGAGGATATAGCCGATGCGGCCGCCCAGCACGATGCCAAGGGCAGCCCAGACCACGAAGTCGTCGAGCTGTGTCTTGGTGATCGGCGAGGCGTTTGCCGGCCAGAGGCTGTCATTGCCGGCGAGGCGGCGTGCATAGAACCAGCCGAGCATGATGCCGACGACATAAGCCAGGCCATACCAGTGAACAGCGAGCGGCCCGATCGAAAATGCGATCGGATCGATATCCGGAAATGGCATGATTGCCATGAGATTGGCTGCAGTCGGCAAGGCTTTCCCACCCGTTGATGTGCGCGGACCATGGCGTTGCGATACGAGGCGGTCAAGTCGATTGTGAGGCAGGGCAGGGCGAGGCGGGCTCTTATCCAGAGCAAAGCGCTTGCATCCTTAACGGCGAAGCCCTACCTCAATTTCAGAGGCTTCGAGCCTGAAGAAACATGTGGTGCGAAGGAGAAAACCGCCATGACGACTGGAGCAAACCGCATCATGGACGAATTCGCAAAGCTGATGACCGATGCGGCCGGTGCTGCCCAGGGCGTGCGCAAGGAGGTCGAGACGGCCTTCAGCGCGCAGGCCGAGCGCTGGCTGAACAGCATGGATGTCGTCAAGCGCGAGGAATTCGAGGCCGTACGCGAAATGGCCATCAAGGCGCGTGACGAGAACGATGCGCTGCTGGCACGAGTCGCCGCTCTCGAAGCGCAGCTAGCCGCCAAGAAGAAGTAATTCCCGTTTTGCTACAAGATGTGGTGTGGCGCATTTGCGACACGCCGCATCTCAGACCAAAAAATCAGGTGCCTTTATCCACCTGTGGACACTGCCAAAAAAGCCAATGGGCAGAGTCATTTATATCCCCCTCCTGAATCCGATTTCGAGAAGCTGTCCACAGTACCTTTCGGGAAATAAGGCAGCCGGGGGCTGGCTTGTCGCCGGTCTGATTATACACTGATTTTAAATGATGATTCGAACCGGACGGCGGTAAGCTCCAGGCAGGTTTTCTGCGTTAAGCCTGGGTTGCGGTTCAAGGGTCATCGAATTGGTGTTCCGGTATTTGCGTGTGTCTTTTCTTGTGTTGTGTAGACCCAAGTCAGTCGCATTCATTCCCGGTCAAGAAGGTGCTGCATGAGCCTGATGGAATTGGAATTCGAGCGTCAGTCGAACCCGGTCGATATGATCGAGTACGTCGCCGCCAATAATGACTGGGCATTTGAACGGTCAGGCGAGGACGAGATCGCGATGACGGTCGAGGGGAAGTGGGCCGATTACCACATCTCCTTTTCCTGGATGGAAGAGTTTGAAGCTCTTCATCTCGGTTGCGCCTTCGATATCAAGGTGCCGGAAAATCGCGTCAACGAAGTCACCAAGCTTCTGGCTGCCATCAATGGCCAGGTGCTGATGGGCCACTTCGACCTGTGGCGCCAGGAAGACGTGATCATCTTCCGCCAGTCGCTGCTCCTCGCAGGCGGCGCCGAGCCCACCAACCGTCAGGTCGAAGTGCTGCTTTCTAGCGCGCTCGATACCTGCGAAGCCTATTATCAGGCATTCCAGTTCGTCATCTGGTCCGGCCTCGATGCCGCCAAGGCGATGGAAGCCGTTCTTTTCGAAACCGTCGGCGAAGCGTAATTCTCATGTCCAGCGTCTCTGCAGATCCTATCGTTCTCATCGGTGCCGGTAATATGGGGGGCGCGATGCTCTCCGGCTGGCTGAAGAACGGCGTCCCCGGTTCCTCCGTGGTCGTCGTCGATCCCGGCCCGTCGCCGGCGATGATGAAAACGATCGAAGATGCGGGTGCGACGCATGTGACGGCGGCGCCTGCCGGTCTGAAGGCCGGTGTTCTGTTCATCGCGGTCAAGCCGCAGGTGATGGAAGCGGTGCTGCCGCCGGTGAAGCATGCGGTCGGGCCGAATACGGTCGTGGTTTCGGTCGCTGCCGGCAAGACGCTCGGTTTCCTCGAGAAGCATCTCGGCGAAGCCGCGATGGTTCGCGCCATGCCGAATACGCCTGCCATGGTTGGCCGCGGCGTCACCGGTGCTTTTGCCAATGCCAAGGTCAGCGCCGAACAGCGCGACCGCGTTCATTCTCTTCTTCGCGTATCCGGTCCTGTTGAGTGGGTTCCGGCCGAGTCCGACATCGATTCCGTTACTGCGCTGTCGGGCAGCGGCCCTGCTTACGTGTTTTATCTCGTCGAGTGCATGGCTGAGGCAGGCCGTAAACTTGGCCTGCAGGCGGACCTCGCCATGCGTCTTGCACGGGAAACGGTCGCGGGGGCTGGTGAACTTCTCCACCAGTCCCCCGACGACGCTTCCAAGCTTCGCCAGAACGTCACCTCCCCCGGGGGCACGACCGCTGCCGCACTTTCCGTATTGATGGCGGAGAAGGGGATGCAGCCGCTGTTCGACGAGGCTCTCGAGGCCGCGCGCACGCGCGCCCAGGAACTGGCTGGCTGAGGCGGATCATGGCTGACGAAATCACCTATGCCGATTTCGAGCGTGTCGACATCCGCGTCGGCACGGTCATCGAGGCCTCGCCTTTTCCGGAAGCGCGCAAGCCGGCGATCAAGCTGCTGATCGATTTCGGCCCCGAGATCGGCGTCAAGAAGTCCTCGGCACAGATCACCGTGCACTACGATCTCGACAACCTCGTCGGCCGCCAGGTCCTCGGCGTCGTCAACTTCCCGCCCCGCCAGATCGGCCCCTTCCGCTCGGAAGTGCTGACCCTCGGCTTCGAGGACGAAGCCGGCGCGATCGTGCTGGCGGCGACGGACAAGCCGGTGCCCAACGGCAAGAAGTTGATGTGATCAGTGAATATCGCGCGAGACCGGGTCGGTCAGCGTGAAGGAATGGAAGGTTGCCTCGAAGCCGGCGCGTTGCGGTGAGCAGAAGGCGGGGCCGACCATCAGGGTTTCGATCGCGGGATCGAACCAGGCAAGGCGCGCCATGCGCCATTCTTTCATGACATCGGTGCGGTACTGGATGAAGAGGGCGTCGCCGTTGCGAGTGACGCGGGCCGACATCTGCGCGAAGGCGTGGTCGATGCGGAAGGCGGACCAGTCGGAATTGCCGTTGGTGACGACGGTGCTGAAATGCATGGCACCGTCGGTATATTCGATCCCGCATTTCATCCAGCGGCGCTCGTCGGCGCGGATCATCAGGCCGGCCTGATCGTAGAGCGCTTCGTAGCGGCCGGAGAAGGTGACTTCGGCGGTGAAATCGCCGTTGCGCTGCTGATGCAGGAAATGGCCGTCGTCGCGGTGGAAGCCGTAGTAGGTCCCTTGCCAGAAATCGGTCTTCTCGCCGGAGCGGGCGTGCAGCGCGCCGTCGCGGACTTCCGCCGAGGGTGGCGGGTTGAGCCAGGTCATTTTCTCGAAAATGCTCATCGAACACTCACGCGGGAACGCGAATGACGGCGCGCAGGCCGCCGAGCGGGCTGTCGGAGAGCGTGACGTTGCCGCCATGGCTGCGGGCGATGTCGCGGGCGATAGCGAGACCAAGGCCGGTGCCCGAATCATCGAGGTTGCGGGCCTCGTCGAGGCGGAAGAACGGCTTGAAGACGTCTTCACGGTTCTTTTCGGGAATGCCGGGGCCGTCGTCATCGAAGGTCAGCGTCAGCCATTTGGAGCCATGCTTGGCCTCGATATTCAGCGTGCTGGCATAGCGGCGGGCGTTCGATGCGAGATTGGTGACCAGCCGGGTGAAGGCGTTGGGGCGCACGACGATCTCGTCATCGCCTTCGATCGAATAGCTGAAGCTCTTTTCGTGCAGGGCGAAATCGGTCTCGATCTTGGCGAGCATCTCGCTGATCTTCAGTTCGCCGACATCCTCTTCGATCTCGCTGCGGGCGAAGGCCATGTAGGCTTCCAGCATCGATTGCATGTCGTTGACGTCGTCGGCCATGCCTTGCAGGTCGGGATTGTTGCCCGCGAGCGCCAGTTGCAGCTTGAAGCGGGTGAGGATCGTGCGCAGGTCGTGGCTGACGCCTGTGAGCATCGCCGTGCGCTGCTCGATCTGCCGTTCGATGCGTTCACGCATCAGGATGAAGGCGAGACCGGCGCGTCGGACTTCGTCGGCGCCGCGCGGATAGAAGTTCTCGGCCTTCTGTCCCTTGCCGAAGCTCTCGGCGGCAGCCGCCAGCGCCTGGATCGGTCTTATCTGGCCGCGCAAGAAGAGAATCGAGACGCCGATCAACACCAGCGAGGCGCCGACCATCCAGACGATGAAGATATGGGTGTTGGAGGCGTAGGTCTGATTGCGCTTAGTCAGCACACGCAAGATCTTGCCGTCGAGCTTGATGCGGATTTCGACGAGACTGGAATCGCCGAGCGTATCGATCCAGAAGGGGCGCTTGATCTGGTCGTTGAGCTCATCGGAGAGGATGCCGTCGAGGATCGAGAAGAACGGCTTTTCACGCGGCGGCGGCAGGTCGCCGTCCGGCTCGATCGAGATCTGCAGCTTCATCTGCTCGCGGGCGATCTTGGTGATCGCCGTGTAGTCGGCATCCTGCGGATAGGTATCGATGATCTGGATGATCGCGGCGATGTCCTGCGTCACGGCCATCGACAGGCGCTGCGTGACCATCTGCCAGTGGCGTTCCATGAACACGGCGGCGACGACCGACTGTAAAAGCAGCATCGGCATGATGATGATCAGCAGCGAGCGGACATAGATGCCCGTCGGCAGGCGGCGGCGCAGAAAGCGCGTGAACCACTTCCAACCGGTGGCGGGCAAGCGCTCTTCGCGCCGCAGGCTTTCGAATGTCACCATCTCTGTCGCGATCCTGACGTCCGGAGCATCAATCGATGCTCAGCCTGTATCCTATACCACGAACCGTCTGGAGCCAGACAGGATTTGCCGGATCATCCTCGATCTTGCGGCGCAGACGGTTGATCTGCACGTCGATCGTGCGTTCGCCGACATCGACGTCGTCGCCGATCAGCTCGTGGCGCGGGATGGTGTCGCCGGCGCGCCGGGCAAAGAGCAACATGATTTCCTGCTCGCGATCCGTCAGCCGGATCACTTCCGCCGCCTTCTTCAGCTCCTTGCGGGTCAGCGAGAAGGTGTAGGGGCCGAACATGATCTGCTCGATCTTCGGCGCATCCGAGGCGTTGCGGCGCAGGATGTTGTTGACGCGCAGCACCAGTTCGCGCGGATCGAAGGGCTTCGACAGATAGTCGTCGGCGCCAGCTTCCAGGCCGGCGATGCGATTGTCGGACTCTGCCAGCGCTGTCAGCATGATGATGGGAACGTTTTTGATCGCCCGCAATCCGCGCGTCACGTCGATGCCGGATTCGCCGGGCATCATCACGTCCATGATGATCAGGTCGAAATCGAGCCCTGCCAGCTTGCGCTGTGCCTCGGCACCATCGGCGGCAACGGTCACCCGGAAGCCGTTTTCGGTGAGGTAACGGTTGAGCAGTGCACGGATGCGCGTGTCGTCGTCGACGACAAGCAGATGCGCCGCATCATCAGAAATGATTGTCTTTCCCGCCATTCAGTCCGCTTTCGCTGTTTGCCTGTCCCGCATGCCCCTCAGAAATGCCTTCACGCTCTCGCGCGTTTCAAGAGAAGCATTGTCGAATGCCCTCTCAATGCGGCGCGATTGCGGCTCCGCCAGAGCAAGCGCCAGTTCGCGCCCCGTCTTTGTCGGATAAAGCTTGCGCTGGCGCCGGTCTTCCGGGCCCGCGACTTGTCTAATATAGCCTGAATCGATCAGTTGTTTGAGCACTCGGGCGAGGCTCTGTTTGGTAATCTTCAATGTATCCAGAAGATCAGCAACGGTCATGCCGGGTTCACGGTTAACAAAGTGCACTACCCGGTGATGGGCGCGTCCGAAGCCGCTTTTCTCGAGAATGGCGTCCGGATCGGAGACGAAATCGCGATAGGCGAAGAAGAACAGCTCGATGATTTCGAAGTCGATGATGCCGCTGTTTTCCATCGGCGTGGACAGCGGCTCAGGCTTGGCCGCTTTCGCGCTGGTCTGTCGTGGCGCCACGTCATTTCCCTTTCTCATCCCATGCGTTCCGGGCCGCTCTCGGCGCTCCCGGACCTTGCAGAGCTCGGACAGAGGTTCGTCTTCGCCCGAACCCGGCCAGTCTCCGCTTCCCAATACAACGCATATTTTTCCCCGGTGCGTCAGTGGATAAAACGCAATCGGGACAACAATCAACAGGCTGGGTGTGCGGGGAGCCGGTGGATGGACAGTCGCCTCGCAGTAAACTTGTCCACAGAAATGCGAAAAGGCGGCCAGGCGGCCGCCTTTTCTGTTTCATTCCGGATCGCTCATCCGCCTCAGTTATAGACGTAGACGATGCGGCGGGTACCGGGATCGACCAGCACCGGGCGGTCGTTGATGCGGGTGTAGCGATATTCGTAATTCGGGACTTCCTGGAAGGTCACGTCAGCCGGAACCTCTGCACCGACGACGACATCACCGCCGAGCTGCACGGTCTGCGCCGGCGTTGTGTCGATATAGGTGCGGACTTCGGCCGGCGGCGTGATCGCATCGACGTCTCCGACCGGGCCGAGCAGCTCGTCACCGGGGCCGGGCTGCGGCTCGGCGGGAACGACGCTCGCCGTCGTCTCGTAGGTCACGACGGGGACGCCGAGGCTCGTCTGGTTCTGCTCGACGACGACAGGGGCGCCTTCATGCTGGACCTGCAGATATTCGGCATAGACCCAGCCGCGGACGCCGTTGACATCGACGCGGCACCAGCGGCTGCCCTGTATGCAGCCGTCGAGATAGGCCGACGAACCGCGGGTAGCGATGCCGACGGAAGGGTATTGCGGACCGGGACCGGCGCGGACATTGAGATCGTTGATGGCCGTGGCGGCCATTTCCGCATGCGCAAAGCCCGCGCTTGCAACAAGCACGGCGCCTGCCAGGAAAATGTTTCTCGTCATGGTCATTTGCATTTCTCCTTGTTTACCGGGCTGGAAGCGCACCGTTCACCATCCGGTTCCAAAAGGCGTAAGCCTATTGTTTCCACCATGCCGGGAGGTTCTTTCAGGCTGTTGATTCTCAAAGGAAAAATCGGAACGGAAGGTGCTTTTCGCCGTCATAAACTGTTGTTACAGCCTGTCTCTTTGGTGTGAGGCGCCGATAAAAACTTGCTTTCGTCACTCGCCATTCAGACTATAGGGGCGGGTAGAGAACATAAGAGGCGCCAATGGGTATGCTACAGGCCGGAATCATTCCGGTGACACCGTTTCAGCAGAATTGCACCGTGCTTTTCGATCCTGACACCAAGGAGGGGGTGGTGGTCGATCCCGGCGGCGACGTCGAGACGATCGTCAAGGTGGTCGAGGAGAACGGCTTCAAGGTCAAGGAGATCTGGCTAACACATGGCCATCTCGACCATGCCGGCGGCGCCAAGGATCTCAAGGCGGCGCTGGGGATCGATATTGTCGGTCCGCACAAGGACGACCTGCCGCTGCTGCAGCGGATCGAGACACAGCAGCTGAAATACGGGATCACCGGTCTCAAGAATGTCGAGCCGGACCGCTGGCTGGAAGACGGCGACAAGGTGTCGTTCGGCAATCACGAGTTCGAGGTCTATCACACGCCGGGCCATGCGCCCGGGCATGTGATCTACGTCAATCGCGCGCAGAATTTCGCGCATCTCGGCGACGTGCTGTTCAACGGTTCGATCGGACGCACCGATCTGCCGGGCGGGGACCACGACCAGCTGATGGCGTCGATCCGCGACAAGGTGCTGCCGCTGGGGGACGATGTCGGCTTCATCTGCGGCCACGGGCCGGGTAGCCGGATCGGCGACGAGCGGCGCAACAACCCGTTCCTGCAGGGCATCTGACAAACGAAAAGCGCCGCTCGATGAGCGGCGCTTTCATTATATCAGATCGGGCGGCGATCAGCCGGCGGTGCAGAAGTGCTCGCGGCCATCGTTGCCGATGAAGGTGCCCGTGCCCGGATCGAAGGTGCGGTAGCGGTACGAGCAGTAACGCTGCCACTGCGGCGTCCAGGGCTCGATGCCGGCGCGGACCGGTGCGTAGTAACGCGGGGGAGCGCGGTAGACCGGTACGGCTTCGTATTCCGGCTCGTAAACCGGTTCTGCGTAGCGCGGCTCATCATAATAGTAGCGCGGCTGGCTGGCGATTGCCGAGCCAACGACGAGGCCGGTTGCGAGGCCAACGGCACCGCCGACCCAGGCGTCGTTATTGTGATGGTGGTGGCGCCAGCTGTCGGCGGAAGCTTCGCTGACAGCGGAAAGGCTGAGAGCGGCGGCTGCGGCCGTCAGAAGAAGTGTCTTTGCGATCGTGTTCATGATCTTGTCCTACTCTCCAAGACAGCGGGAAGTGCTGCCTTTAAAACTCTTCAGGACGGCTGCGGGTTCCTGCGCCGTAATGTTGAGACGATAGTGGCGGCTATCTGAACGGATGCTGAATAACAAAACCCGGCATTTCTGCCGGGCTTCAACTCGAATTCGACGGCCTTGTTTGGGCTCAGCCAGCAATCTGAAGATTGACGGCCTTCGGTCCCTTGCCGCGGCGATCCGGCTCCGTGTCGAAGCTTACCTTCTGGTTTTCCGTCAGTCCGGCGAGGCCGGAAGCCTGAACGGCAGAAATGTGTACAAAGATATCGGCGCCACCCTTATCCGGCTTGATAAAGCCGAAGCCTTTGTCGGTATTGAAGAATTTTACAGTGCCAGTCTCGGCCATGCGTCAGGTCCTTTTCTCTCTGCCCGCCATCCACACGGGCAGCATCAATTATGCCCCTTCCGGAGCGCTAGCAGGCAGTTCTTGAATTTCGAGAAAAAGGTCCCCTCTACCTCGGCCTGTCTCTTGGTGGGATTATTCCCCATCTTGTGAGACCGGCTGACCGGAATATTAGCGTTTCCGGCGCGCACTTTCTTAAGGACTTCCCATGCTCGCAAAATGCCCGAACGCCGCGAGATTGCTGTGATTATTGGGAATTGGCAAGCAAAAGTTTTTTAACGTGTCCTCAGGAGCACAGTCGTCGCGGGTGTCCTATTTGCGCCAAAACGCAAAAAATCGCTCCGCGCGGGTGCATGATTAACGTTTTGTATCGTCTGCAATATAATTTGTGAGCAGATTTTCCCAAAAACACAACGTGAGCGGGTCTTCGGACCCACCCAAAAAAAAATTCCGAATCATTCCGGCGATGTGCCGTGGATGCGGTTTCAGACCGCTTGGGCGCGGCGTCGCGACAGTTCGGGCACCACCTCGACTACAAGCATAGCGCTAAACATCAGCGCACAGCCGATATAGCCGACTGGGGGGATTGTCTCGCCAAGGATCAATGCGGCGAGCGAGGAACCGAACAGCGCCTCCGACGACAGGAAGATCGCCGCCTGCGACGGTGTCGTATATCGCTGGCCGATGATCTGCAGCACGAAGGCGACGCCAGAGGAGAAAACGCCGACATAGAGGATCTCGGGTGCTGCGCCCATGATGGCGTCGAGGCTGACGGGTTCGAAGATCGCGGCGACGATGAGAGCGAGCAGCGAGGTGATGGCAAACTGCGTGGCCGACAGGGCGAGCGGGCGGCCGGTTTCCTTGACGGTCGTTCCTGCCAGCGTGATCTGGATCGCCCAGAAGCCGGCGCAGATGACGGTCAGGCCATCGCCGACAGTCAGAGCCGACAAATGTCCGCCCGACAGAAGGTAGATGCCGGCGATTGCCATGACGGCGCCCGGCCAGATGATCCAGTGCGGCGGGCGGCGCAGGAAGAGCACGGCGATGACGGGTACGAAGACCACGTAGAGGCCGGTGATGAAGCTCGAATTGGTGACCGACGTCGTCTGCAGGCCGACCTGCTGGGTCGCGGCGCCGCCGAAGAGGGCAAGGCCGATCGCCAGGTAGAGGCCGAGATGGCGCCTGCTGGTCTTGACGGCAGCCTTGCGGCGCTCGAACAGAACGAAGGGCAGGACAGCGGCCGTCGCAACGGCGAAACGCAGGCCGATGAACCAGAACGGGCTGAGTTCCTTCATCGCTGTCGACTGCGCCACGAAGCCGCCGCCCCAGATGGCAGCAGCAAGCAACAGCAACAGGTTCGCCTGAACGCGAGTCATGTCATTCCTCGATTGCGGGGAGCACGGTGTGATGGCCGTGGTTAGCAGCTGGGTTTTGTTTCAGCAAGCGTGAATGAACACGTCAACCGGGGGCTGCCGCTGTGGACTGAAATTTCCAATCCGCGATCAGCCGTCCTGATTGGCGGCGCGGGAGACGCGCAGCAGCGCGCCGTCGCTTTCGTCGGTGACCATCAGCAATGCGCCATCGGGAGCCACGGTCACGTCGCGGATGCGGCCGTAATTGCCCTCGAACAGACGTTCCTCGGCGGTGAACTTGCCGCTTCCGTCACGCTGCATGCGCGACAGCAGCTGGAACTTCAGCGCGGCCACCAGCATGTCGCCGTCCCATTCCGGGAACATCTTGCCGCGATAGACGGCGATGGCGCCCGGCGCGATCGAGGGATCCCAGTAGTGGAGGGGTTGCTCCAGTCCGGCCTTTTCCGTTCCTTCACCGATCTTGGCGCCGGAATAGTCGCGGCCATAGGTGATGACGGGCCAGCCATAGTTCTTGCCCGGCTCGATCAGGTTGATCTCGTCGCCACCGCGGGCGCCGTGCTCGACGGTGTAGAGCTTGCCATCGGCGGTATCGAAGGTGATGCCCTGCGGGTTGCGGTGGCCCTTCGACCAGATTTCGGGGAGGGCTTTCGCGCCGTCGCGGAAGGGGTTATCGGCGGGGATGCTGCCATCGGCATTCACATGGATGATCGAGCCGGCGTCGTCCTTGAAATCCTGCGAGCGGTCGCGGCTGCCGCGGTCGCCGACGCTGATGAACAGGCTGCCGTCGCCTGCGATGGCGATCCGCGAGCCGTATTGGATATTGCCGCCGGTGAACTTCGCCATGGTGAAGATCGGCTTCACGTCCTCAAGCCTGCTCTCGTCGGCCGAGAGCTTTGCGGAGAAGGCTTCCGTGCCCGATCCCTTGGCATTGGCAATCGCGGCGGTGAAATAGAGGATGCGGCTTTGGGCGAAATCCGGGGCGAGCGCCACATCCATCAGGCCGCCCTGGCCGCGGGCGCTGACCTCGGGCACGCCACCAAGCGGCTCTGATGCCTTCCCGTCGCGGATGATCCTGATATTGCCGGGGCGTTCGGTGACGAGATAGGCGCCGTCAGGCATGACCTCGACCGCCCAGGGATGATCGAGCCCGGTTGCCAGCGTATCGACGCTGACCGTCACTTTCTTGGTCTGCACCCTGTCGGCGGCGAATGCCGCGCCGGCTGTTGCAAATGCGGCGCCTGCCGCCAAAGCGATGCGCAATCCCTTGAGCATGTTCATGATCTCCCCGTTCTACCATCCAGGCGGGTAGGTGGCGCGCGGGGGCGATCGCTTCAACCTCATTAGCTCCCGGATAACGGCTTTGTGTTGCCGGGTTGAACGGTGCCGGTCTGGATCCTGTCGACCAGTTCGGCTTCGACGATGTAGCGCATCGGGCCGCGCTCGGTGGCGTCGAACGGCCAGCAGGTCGTCAGGACGAGGTGGCGGCCCTCTGACGCGGCGTCGATGCCGCTTTCATCCCAGCGGGCGACACGGGCATCTGTTGCCTTGAAGGTCAGGACGGAGCCGTCGCGGCGGGTGATCTCGATATCGTCTCCGGCGCGCACATCCTTCAGCCAGCGGAAATGCGTGTCGCGGTGGGCGGCGATGACGGAGGTGCCTTCTTCACCGGGCTGCGGCGTGTTGCTGAGCCAGGCCGGGCCGAAGGCGAGGGCTTCGCCGGTGGCGCCTGAGAGCACTATCGCCGTCTTGCCGAGGCGCGGAGCGCTGACTTCGGCCTCTGTGGTGAAATCTGCCCAGGGCCAGGGCTTGGCATCCTCGCCGCGCAGCTCGGCGGCGAAGGCGCGTTTCAGCAGCACCTGCGAGAGTTCTGCCTTGCCCTTCATGTAGAAGCCGCTGGTCATCAGCGCTGTGCCATAGAGCCCGAGGCCGAGGATGGCGACGGCGATCACCTTCTCCATCGCCGACAGGCGGGCGAGGAGGCTTTTCCGGGGTGCGTCGATCTCAAACGCCGTCGCCGCGGCATTCGCCATCATCAGCTCCAGATAGCTCGGAAGCGGTTCGAACTCGCCCACTTCCTCGTTCCAGCTTCCGCGTTGTGCGCCGGGCATCAGCGGCCTCCCGCCAGGAAGGCGCCGCGGATGCGGCGGCGCCAGATCGCAAAGCCACCGGCAGCGGCCAGGGCTGCAAGCAGCATGGTCAGGCCCTGCATGATCTGCCGGTCGGCGAGCGTCGCGGTCTGCGGCAGCTTTACCGATGCCGACCGTTGGGCGATCAGGTTTGCGGCACCCGGTGTCGGGGCGGCGGCCATCTGGTTGGCGACGGCGGCAAATTCCATCTGCGGCTTTGCCATCGCGTGATCCGGTGCGCTGCCTGCCGGAGCAGGGGCGGGTTCGCCCATCACCTTATCGAAGTCCCAGCCGTCGGGCAGGTTGAGCGGCAGCTTGGTCGAGCTGACCGGCTGGCCATCGGGACGCGACGGCGTGACGTCGACGGCGACGAGGCTGGTGACGCGGGAGACGAGATGGTGGGCCATGGCGATCGCCTCGACATCCTTGTCGAGTGCTGCCGGGTCCTGGCGCTCATAGGAGCGGGCTTCAAGATCGTCGATCTTGCGGCGCGCCCAGAGCTTAGAGAGGCCCTTGCCGTCGGCGGCATTGGCGATATCCATCTCGACGCGCCAGGGCTGGGCGCCGGTCTTGCCTGATATCTGCAGCTTGCCTGATGGTTTGTCTGTCGGCAGTTCCGCCGTCAGGACGACAGGCTCGCCGGTATAGAGGTCGGGCATCGGGTTCGGCGTGATGTCGCTTGCCTGCACGCCGTCGAAAGTGGCGGCGATATCGGTCATCGCCGGGTTCTGCAGCTTGGCGAAGAGTTCGTCCATGCGTGAGGCCACCTGATCGGTCGAGCCGATATGGGTGAAGGTGCCGCGGCCGAGCTCGGCGGCCTTGGTCATGAAGTAGGAGTTTGGAGCCGAGCCGATGCCGACGGTGAAGACGCGCGCATCGCCGCGATTGTTGGTGATCTCCATGAACAGCTGCTGCTCGTTACCGATCGCGCCATCCGTGAGGAAGACCACCTGGCGGAGTGCGCCATTGGCGATGGTGCCCTGATTGCGCAGCGCATCCTCGAGCGCCGGCAGCATCTCCGTGCCGCCATCGGCGGTGAGGCCGCGCACATAGGCGATCGCCTTTTCGCGATTGTCCGGTGTCGCGCCGACAAGGCCGCCGAAGTAATCGGTCATCGTGTCGTCGAAACGGATGACGTTGAAGCGGTCGTCGGGGCCGAGCCTGGAGACCGCCAGAGACAGGCTTTCCTTCGCCTGGGCGATCGACTCGCCGGACATCGAGCCGGAATTGTCGATGACGAAGATGACTTCGCGCTTCAGCGGTGCCGTGGAGGCATCCGGCGTTGCGGGCGGGGTGACGAAGGCCAGCAGATAGGTCTTGCCGTTGAGGACTTCGCGGAAGAGGCCGGCGCTCGGCGTCTTGCCGGGGGCGGCCTTCCAGGTGAGCTCGAAATCCTTGTCGGCGGGGACGGAGTCACCCTTCAGACTGATGACGCGGTTCTGATCGCCATCCTGTTTGATATCGACATCGTGGAACGCGGATTTGACATCGCCGAGCGGGAAGCCGGCCTTGAGGTTCACGGTCAGCGCCACCGGATTGATCTTGGCGTTTTCGCGCGGATCGAGCACCGGTGCCTCGATCTTCTCGCGGTTCGGCACCGGATCGGACGGCACCGCGAAGCCGGCGCCGTTATTGAACTCGACGGTCTGGACGACAGGGGCCGGATTGTAGCGGGGGGCGACGACCATCGGGAAGCGCAGCGAGAACTCGCCGCCCGACTGGTGCACGGCCTGCTGATATTCGATCTGCACGACGATGGTTTCGCCGGGGCCGATATTGGCGACCTGGTTGGTGAAGATGTTCGGGCGCTGCTGTTCGAGAAGGGCCGCCTTCTTGCCTTCGGCCTTGGCCTGTTCGTAGATCTCGCGCGCTTCCTGGCGCGGCTTGATCTGGCCCTCAATGAAGCGGTCGCCGATCTGCATCTTCAGTTCGTCGACGGCGGAATTTTCCGGCAGCGGGAAGACGTATGTGCCTTCGACCCAGCCCTTGCTCGGGTTCTGGAAACGCTGGGTGACCTTGACGCGGGCGACGGGCCCCGAGACGTCCATCTGCACATCGGTCTTCAGCCGCGGCGCCTCGATGAAGAAGCCGGGCTCCTTCGACGGGAAGAGCAGCGAGCCGCTGTTGACGTCGTTCGGGCGAACGAGGCCTGCGAGCTGCTCGACTTTCTGCGGCTGCGCCTCTTCGGCGCGGGCGGCGGAGACCAGGCCTGCGGCCATCATCAGCGATGCGAAAAATGTGGTGAACGCGATCAGGAATGAAAAGGACACACGGCTGGCGCGGAGCCGCTCTGTCGCAAACTCGTCTTCCAGAAACATTGGCATACCCTCAATAACCAACTTCGGATGATCCAGATTGAGGCTTCGATCCCGGCGGGCTCACGACCGAATTGCGGCGTGCCGCGGCATTTGTTGCGGCTTATTTGCGGCAAAGGCCCGAAACGGGGAAGTTTCTGATTTTAAGGGGTAAATCTGGATGACTTCAGAAATCGATTCAAGTTCTTCGCAAAGTGATTCAGCGCATCGCTGCAAAGGTGATTCCGGCACGGCTTTCAGGTGCGGCAATTGATCAATAAGAATCATCGGCGCCATCGCGCCTTTGCCCTTGAAATGCCTGTCTACATTGGACATAGACCTTAGCGCAGAATTCCGGTCCCGGCTTTCTGCCCCTTTCAACCGTATAGGACCGATATCATGGCCTTCCTTGCCGATGCTCTTTCCCGTGTGAAGCCTTCAGCCACCATCGCAGTCGCCCAGAAAGCGCGCGAGCTGAAAGCCAAAGGACGCGACGTGATCGGCCTCGGCGCTGGCGAACCGGATTTCGATACGCCTGACAATATCAAGGAAGCGGCGATCGACGCGATCCGCCGCGGCGAGACGAAGTACACGCCGATCTCCGGTATCCCGGAACTGCGCAAGGCGATCGCCGCGAAGTTCAAGCGCGAGAACAATCTCGACTATACGTGGGAGCAGACGATCGTCGGCACCGGCGGCAAGCACATCCTCTTCAACGCCTTCATGGCGACGCTGAACGCCGGCGATGAAGTCGTCATCCCGACGCCTTACTGGGTTTCCTATCCCGAGATCGTCGCGCTCTGCGGTGGTACGCCCGTCTTCGTCGCGACGACCCAGGAGAACAACTTCAAGCTCCAGGCCGCCGACCTCGAAAAGGCGATCACGCCGAAGACCAAGTGGTTCATGTTCAACTCGCCGTCCAACCCGTCGGGCGCTGCCTATACGCATGACGAGCTGAAGGCGCTGACCGACGTTCTCGTCAAGCATCCGCATGTCTGGGTTCTGACCGACGACATGTACGAACACCTGACCTATGGCGACTTCAAGTTCGCGACGCCTGTCGAAGTCGAACCCTCGCTCTACGACCGCACGCTGACGATGAACGGCGTTTCCAAAGCCTATGCCATGACCGGCTGGCGCATCGGTTACGCAGCCGGCCCGCTGCAGCTGATCAAGGCCATGGACATGATCCAGGGCCAGCAGACCTCGGGCACGACCTCGATCGCCCAGTGGGCCGCTGTCGAAGCGCTGAACGGTCCGCAGGACTTCATCCCGGCCAACAAGAAGATCTTCGAAGGACGCCGCGATCTCGTCGTCTCGATGCTCAACCAGGCCAAGGGTATTTCCTGCCCGGTTCCGGAAGGCGCCTTCTACGTCTATCCGTCCTGCAAGGGCCTGATCGGCAAGACCGCACCGTCCGGCAAGGTCATCGAAACCGACGAAGACTTCGTCACCGAGCTGCTGGAAAGCGAAGGCGTTGCCGTCGTCCACGGCTCGGCTTTCGGCCTCGGCCCGAACTTCCGCATCTCCTATGCAACCTCGGAAGACCTGCTGGAAGAAGCTTGCCGCCGCATCCAGCGCTTCTGCGGCGCTTGCAAGTAAGCGATAGCTTTTAATTGGAATATCGAAGCCCGCCGGAGACGGCGGGCTTTTTGTTTGGGTGGGCGGCTGTAGAGATCGGCCGGCGCATGTGTTAGCTTTTCGCTCATGGATAGAAGAGAAGCGCTCGAAAGCTTGAAGGCGCATTCCGATGCCGTTCGCGGCATGGGCGCGACGGGGCTTTATCTTTTCGGCTCGGTGGCCCGCGATGAGCCGACTCCCGATAGCGACCTCGATATTTTCATCGACCATGAAGCTGGCTCGCATTTCTCGCTTCTCGATCTGGTCGCCATCAAGCAGTTTCTCGAGGACAAGCTCGACGTGGAGGTCGATGTCACGACCCGCGACAGCCTGCACCCGATGTTGAAGGCTGATATCGAGCGGAGCGCCATCCGGGTCTTTTGATGCCGCGGAAGCTGAAGCCCGTTCTCGCCGAGATCATCGAAACCATAGACGGGGTAATGGCTGCCACGGACGGCAAGTCGCTCGATGATTTCAAGGCTGATTGGCTATTGCGACTGGCGACGCAACGGGCACTGGAAATTATCTCGGAAGCCAGCCGTCATCTGCCGGATGATTTGATCGCGAGCGAGCCGGATATTCCGTGGAAGCAGATCCGGGGCATCGGAAACATTCTGCGGCACGAATACCATCGGATAGCGGATGATATCATCTGGGCTGCTGTGGTTAACAGTCTCTCGCCGCTGCGTGGAGCTGCCTTAAGATTGCTTGATCGGGTCGCCGACTAAGCAGGTTGATTTGACGATGTGGCCACATGTGGCTACATTGGCCACATGAAAACCGTATCGATCAGAGATGCCAAGAACCGGCTGACCGAGCTTGCCCGCGAAGTGGAAGAGGGCGAGACGATCGTCGTCACCCGCAATGGAAGGCCGGTTTTCGATCTGGTGCCGCACAAGCCGCGCGGCGGTTTGGATCTCGCGGCAGGGCAGGCTTATTTGAAGTCGAAGGGCATTACCAATCCCGTGCCCTTTATCGCCGATGATTTCGACGACCCGTTGCCTGAAGATTTTCTCATTCGGCCTTTGCCCTAAATATGAGGCTGCTGCTCGACACCCATATGATCTTGGCGATCCTGCGTGGAGATGTCGGTGAACGCTTTCCCGATGTCCCCGAGCTGCTGGCAGATCAGGAAACTGTGGGCTTCGCGAGCATTGCCAGCCTATGGGAAATTGCCATCAAGACGAGATTGGGAAAGCTCGACCCGGGCATGCCTCTCGACGAGATAGCGCGGTCGCTTGATGAGATGGGGCTTTCGCTGCTGGGCATCGAGGTCGGCCACGTGATTACCGCAGCTGAACCCGAGCCGAGTACCCGCGATCCTTTCGACCGACTTCTATTGTCTCAGTGTCAGATCGAAAACTTGAAGCTGCTAACAGTGGATCGCGCCTTGGCGGATCATCCACACGCTTTCAAATTCTGAGTCCGCTTCTAAAGCCCCAGCGCCGAGAGCATCAGAAACGTTGCGAACAAAATGAAATGGGTCATCCCCTCGATGGCGTTGGTTTCGCCGTCGTTGAGGTTGATGGCGGCGGCGATGAGGGTGATGGCGACCATCACGGTCTGGACCGGCGTCATGGCCATGACGAAGGGCTGGCCGGTGTAGAGGGCGATGGCCTCCATGACGGGGACCGTCAGGATCACCGTCGAGAGCGAGGCGCCCATGGCGATGTTGACGGTCGCCTGCATGCGGTTCTTCAGAGCGGCGCGGAGCGCCGTCAGGATTTCGGGGGCGGCGGAGATTGCGGCGACGACGATGGCGGTCAGCGCGATCGGGGCGCCGGTGTCGCGCAGGCCTTCAGTCATGAAGGCCGACATGAATTCGGCGAGCGCGCCGATGATGACGACGCCGATCAGGATGGTGATGATCGAGGCCGATGCCGGTTCGTCGGCGTGGTGCTCGTCCGGCGTGTTGCTTTTCCGCTCGGCGCGCGGATAGCTGTAGCTGAAGAAATAGCTGTGCTGTCCCACCTGCATGCGCAGGAAGAGGCCGTAGAGCGCGATCATGGCGATGATCGTGAAGCCGGAATAATAGTGCCATTTGTCGTCGGGCACGAATTCCGGAACGATCATCGAAATGCCGATCGCGGTCAGGATCATCACGCCGTAGGTCTTGCCGGAATTGTCGTTGTAGGGCTGCTCGCCGTGCTTCAGGCCGCCGAGCAGGGCGGCGAGGCCGAGGATGCCGTTGATATCCAGCATCAGCGCCGAATAGATCGTGTCGCGCACCAGCGTCGGCGAGCTTTCGCCTGACATCATGATGGCGAGGATGATGACCTCGACGAGGACGGCCGACAGCGTCAGGATCATCGTGCCATAGGGGTCGCCGACCTTGACGGCAAGGATCTCGGCATGGTGGGCAACGCGGATCGAGGCGAGTACGATCGTGCCGACGAGGGCTGCCGCGGCGATCAGCGCCGCACTGCGGCCCATTTCCAGGATGCTGTGCTCGAGCCCGTAGGCCAGCGCGGCGACAATCACCGCAACGACCAGGAATTTCTCGTCTTTCAGTCGTGCGGCGAGGGTCACGCTACGCTCCGGAATTGATTCATCAGAACAATCTAAGTCGATGATATCGCTAATCAAGCCGGGGCCAGCACACGCCAAATTTGCGCTATGTCCGATTTAATGGAATACTGCCCAAATCGGTCAGCCGGACAGACATCGCGGCGTGCCTCGTATCTTGTTTCATCGCCCGCGATCCGCCGGATTGATCTCCGGAAGCTTTTCGCCGCGTCCAAGAAAACAAAGAGGAGAGGTGCATGGTCAAGGTGGTTTATGAGGTTGTGCCGCATGACGGAGGCTGGGCGTATCGCCTGGGCAACGTCTATTCCGAGGCCTTCCCGTCACATGCCGAAGCGCTGGAAGCTGCGCGCATCGTTGCTGCAGAGCAGCAGGTCGGCGGCGATTCCGCCGAGATCAGCTGGCAGGACGACAAGGGCAAGTGGCACGAGGAATATGCCGAGGGTGGCGATCGTCCGGAGACCGAGGTGGTCGACGGCCTGTTCAGGAAAAGCAGTGGGGCCGAGGCATCGCCCGGCGCCTGACTTCGCTCCGATCCAATATCGAACCGCGCGTCATCGGGCGCGCGTGATGGCACAGCTGTCCAGATAAAGCTTCAAACCCTCGACCAGGGCATCGAAGGCCACGCGGCAGCGCGGTGACGTCTTCAGATTTTCATGCATGGCCACCCACGTGCCGATATGCATGTCCATGACGCCGGGAAGAACACGCCTGAGGTTCGGATCGGCATCCCCAAGACCCGTCTGACACATGCCGATGCCGGCGCCGGCGCGGATGGCGGCGAGCTGCGCGAGATAGCTGTCGGTGCGTAGCGAGAAGGCAATGCCTTCGGCGACCGGGAAGCGCTTAACCATCGTGCGCACATAGGCGGTCTGCCGGTCGAAGCCGATCAGGCGATGCGTCTTGATATCTTCCAGCGTCTGCGGCGTGCCGTGCTTTTCCAGATAGGCGTGATGGGCGTAGCAGCCGATCGGAATGTCGCCGATGCGCCTGACGACGAGCGCGTCCTGCTGCGGCTCCATCATCCGCACGGCGATATCGGCCTCGCGGTTGAGCAAATCCTCGACGGTGTCGGACGCCGAGAGCTCGATCTCAAGTTCGGGGTGGCGGTCCTGAAGGGCGGCCAGGATCGGCGGCAGGACCTCGACTGCGATCACTTCGCTGGCGCTGATCCTCACAGTTCCGTCGATCCGGTCGCGATGGCCGGAGGCGGCGCGCAGCAGGGCCGAGGAGCTTGCGGCCATGGTCTGCGCGAAGGGCGCGAGCAAGTGTGCGGCATCCGTCGGCAGCAGGCCGCTTTGCGAGCGGGTGAAGAGCTCGGCGCCGACGGCCTGCTCGAGAGCGTCGATATGGCGGCCGATGGTCGGCTGGGTGAGGCCGAGCTCACGGGCGGCGGCCGAAAGCGAGCCGTGTGCCAGCACGGTCAGAAAGGTGCGGTAAAGATCCCAGCTTGGTTCGTTGCTCATTGATTTATGTATAGATGATGCACGTATTTCGTCAATTTCGTTTATCGCGCGACGGGCGCATGATCGCGTCATCATCAAGGAGATTGAGATGACAGAGGATCGGAAGACAGCTCTCGTTCTTGGAGCCACGGGCGGTATCGGCGGCGCCGTTGCCCGCAAGCTGATGCAGCGCGGATGGCAGGTGCGGGCGCTGAACCGCAACGCGAAGGCCGCATCGCAGCGCATGCCTGAAGTCGAATGGGTCCAGGGCGATGCGATGGATGCGGGTGATGTCCGCGCGGCCGCGGAGGGCACGGCGCTGATCGTCCATGCGGTAAACCCGCCCGGTTATCGCGACTGGGAAAAGCTGGTGCTGCCGATGCTCGACAATACGATTGCCGCTGCGCGCTCGGTCGGCGCACGCATCGTCCTGCCGGGGACGGTCTATAATTTCGGGCCGGATGCCTTTCCTGTCCTTCGCGAGGACAGCCCGCAGAACCCGGTGACGAAGAAGGGGGCAATCCGTGTGGAGATGGAGAAGCGGCTGAAGCGGGCGGCGGTGCAGGGGGCGGGTGTGATCATCGTCCGCGCCGGCGATTTCTTCGGCCCGGGCACGACCGGCAACAGCTGGTTCTCGCAGATCGTTGCGCCGGGCAAACCGGTCCGGACGCTGAAGAACCCGGCGCGCGATGGCATCGGTCATCAGTGGGCCTATCTGCCCGATGTGGCGGAGACGATGGTGGCGCTTGTCGAGCGCGCCACTAGCCTGCCCGATTTCGCCGCCTATCACATGGATGGCTTCTGGGATCGCGATGGCCGGCAGATGGTCGAGGCCATCAGACGTGTCTCCGGCGGGCGAGCGAAGATAGCAGCCTTTCCTTGGTGGATCGTGCCGCTGGCGGCACCCTTCGTCACCGTCATGCGGGAGGTCAAGGAGATGCGTTATCTCTGGAGGCAGCCGCTGCGCATGTCCAATGCCAAGCTGGTGGCCGAGCTCGGCCGCGAGCCGCAGACGCCGATCGATGAAGCCGTGCGTGCCTCGCTGGTGGCGCTCGGCTGCCTGCCGAAGACCGCCGGGCTACTTGCCAATCGCGAGGCGATCGCCGGCTAGCCAAGTTCGCCAAGCGCGATCCGGGCGACCGTCAGCTGGAGCTCGGCGCTCTCCGTCGAGGCGTCGCCCATAAACCATGCCGCCGACAGGCCGGAATAGGCGACGATCCATTGCAGCAGGCGGCGCGGCTCAAGCCCGGTTTCCGCCGAGACGATCGGCAACTGGCGCTGCAGGCGGCCGGGCGCGGCGATGATATCGAGGTCCTCGTTGGCGAAGGTGTTGGCGAAGTCGAAGCCGCGCTCGCCATAGAGCCCCTTGGGATCGATCGCCAGCCAGCCGTCCTCGCCGAAATCGAGGATGTTGCTGTGATGGATATCGCCGTGGAGGACGGCCGCAGGCTGCGGCTCGGCCAGCAACGTCCTGGCGACGCGGTCGCAATCGGCAAGCGTGCCGCCATGGGCCGCTGCCGCGGGCGCCAGTTCGCGGAACCATCGATCCAGCGGGATCAGCGCCGGCAAAGGCTTTTGGTGTGGGGCGTGGAGAGCGTTGACGGCCCGGCAGATAATTCGCGTCGCCTCGTCGTCCATCCCACCATGCGCCATCTTGAGCAGCGACTGCCGGCTGAGCGAACGTTCCATCAGAACGGCGTGACTGTCATGGGCATAGACGCGCGCCGCACCCTTGCCGTCCCACCAATCCAGCACCGCGCCACCGGCCCGCTCCGCCTCGTCCTCCGACATCTTCAGCATGGCCGGCTTGCCGCGCCAGAGAACGGGCAGGAGCTTGCTGCTATGGGTGACGATCGGCTGGCCGTCGGGCGTGAGCGACCAGCGGGAGAGGTAGGGTTCGAACATGAGGCGATGCTAACGGCTCGATGGCGGAAGGGATAGCTATTCCGCCGAGAGCTGTTGCCTCGAAAACAGGAAGAGCCCGAGGCCGCCTGCAGCGATCAGCCAGACAAGCAGGATGGCGCCGCCGCTGGCACCGGCATCGGCCGGGCCTTGCTGGAACAGCCATGTTCGTAGAGCCTCGGCTCCCGTCGACGGCAGCGGAAGGACGTCTTTGGTCGGGCCGACATAGATCTGCAGCATCGATGTGCCGATTGCCAGAAGGAAGGCGGGGATCACGGCTGCGACCATCGAGCGGCTGAGGATGGTGATGGTTGAGACGATGGCGGTGAGAACCGCGAGCTCCAGAAGCGCTACGGCGAAGGCCGCCAGCAGTGCGGGTAGGCCGGCGATGCGGATGGAGAGGGTCGAAGGCCCGTCGCCCGAGAGCAGCGCGAGAACCGAGTTCAGCACCATGTCGCCGACGGCGGCGAGCAGCAGGCCGGCGGCCAGGCAGACGAGGCATGCCAGGCACTTGGCGGCCCAGAGCTGCAGGCGGCTGCGGCGCGGAATGAGATGCCGCCACGTGGCGAAGCGATATTCCGAAAAGAAGATCGACGATATGCCGATGGCGTAAAGCAGATGGCCGACCGAGTTGCCCGAGAGGGTCAGGATGTTTGCGGCAGACTGCAGCAGATCCGTATTGCCCGTCACGATGCGCCCGGCGCGAACGAATACCATCCCCTCCAGCACGAGCCGGAAAAGGACCGCCAGCAGCGGCACCGACAGGAAACCCCAGAATAGCGTTGCCGGCTGGCGCATCAGCTTCAGAAGTTCGAAGCGAAGCAAGGCGCTCATGGCGTGGGCTCCCTGGTTTCGGAGAGGAAGACCGATTCCAGGTCGGGCTTGACCCATTTGGCCTCGTGGATCCTGACGCCTGCGGCGACCAGCGCGGCTATGAGATCGGGAACCTCGTCACGCTCCGTGCGGACATAAAGGCCGCCATCGCCGGCTTCGGCCTTTTCGCCGAGGCGTCCGATTGCCGAGACATCGTCGGTGGTGTGCAGCCAGAAGCGGCCCTTGCGGTCGAGGAGATCGGCGACGTCGCCCTCGGAAACCAGCCGGCCGCGCTGCAGGATGGCGATACGCTCGCAGACGCGCTCGACCTCATCGAGCAGATGGCTCGAGAGAAGAACGGTGATGCCATCGCGCTCGACAAGTTCGCGGATCAGGGCGCGCATTTCCAGAATGCCGTCGGGATCAAGACCGTTCGTCGGTTCGTCGAGCACGACCGCTTCCGGGCGCCCGATGAGGGCGCAGCCGATGCCGAGGCGCTGCTTCATGCCGAGCGAGAAGCCCGCAACCTTTTTGTCCGCGGCATGGTGAATACCGGTCCGGCGAAGGATTGCATCGACCGAAATGGGATTATCCGCGAGCCGCGACAGCGTTTCCAGATGCTCCCGCGCGGTCAGGAAGGGATAGAAGGACGGGGACTCGATCATCATGCCGAGCCTGCGGCGGGTTGCCGGGGAGGCCGGTTCGCCGAAGATCTCAATGCTTCCCCGATCTGGCCGTAGAAGGCCGGCAATGATGCGCAGCAGGGTACTCTTGCCGGCGCCGTTCGGACCCAGCAATCCATAGACCTTGCCCTTGGGGATGCTCAGCGACAATCCATCGAGCGCGGTCACGGAGCGTGCGCCCATCCCGAAGGTCTTCACTACACCCGATATGGTGATGGCATCGCCGCCTTCGGTTGGGCTCATAGGTTTGCCCGGCGCGCTACGCATTCTTCAGCAAAGGCTATCAACTATTTCCCATCCCAAAAGGCTGCGTGACTGAAGGTGTTTTGAAATTTCAATCGCTTGGGCAATTCAGTACCCGATTACAATAAAGCTTTTGTGGCCGATTTTTGAGCGGCGCGGACCTAAGGCTAGCAATGGCAAAGAAAAGCCACCTGCAACGCTCTGTTGCAGGTGGCTTTCTGAAGTCAGGCTCAAAGAAGCTATTCTTACGCGACCTTGTCGATCAGCGGGTAGTCCGTGTAGCCCTTGGCGCCGCCGCCGTAGAAGGTGGCCTGGTCGCCGGCGTTGAGGGGCAGGTTCTTCTGCAGGCGCTCGACGAGATCCGGGTTGGCGATGAAGGGCTTGCCGAAGGCGACGAGGTCGGCGCGGCCGGTTTCGGCGGCGGCGATCGCCATGTCGCGGTCGTAGCCGTTGTTGACCATCCAGCTTGCCTTGCCGCCGGCCTTTTCATAAGCGGCGCGCAGCGCTGCATAGTCGAAGGAGGGGTTGGTGCCGCCCTTGTAGTCGCGTTCGCCGCCGGTCTGGCCTTCGACGATATGGATATAGGCGAGATCGTACTTCGCCAGTCCCTCGACCACGTGGGTGAAGACGGCCTGCGGGTTCGAATCGTAGCTGTCGTTCGACGGGGTGACCGGCGACAGGCGGATTGCGGTGCGGCCCGCGCCGATTTCCTTGGTGACGGCTTCCACGACTTCGAAGGTCAGGCGGGTGCGGTTTTCGATCGAGCCGCCATACTGGTCGGTGCGGTCGTTGATGCCATCGCGCATGAACTGGTCGAGGAGGTAGCCATTGGCGCCGTGGATCTCCACGCCATCGAAGCCGGCATCGATGGCAGCGCGGGCAGCCTTGCGATAATCCTCGATGATGCCGGGAATTTCGGCGGTTTCGAGCGCGCGGGGCTCGGAAGTCTCGGCGAAGGTGCCGGTTCCGTCAGGATTGACGAGGTAGGTCTTGCCCTTGGCGGCGCGGTTGGTCGAGGAGACCGGCTTGCCGCCGTTTGGCTGCAGCGTGGTGTGCGAGATACGGCCGACATGCCACATCTGGACGACGATCTTGCCGCCGCCGGCATGGACGGCGTCGGTGACGCGCTTCCAGCCATCGAGCGCTTCCTTCGTGTAGAGGCCGGGAACATCGGCGTAGCCCTGGCCCTGATGGGTGATCGGGGTTGCCTCGGTGATGATCAGGCCGGCAGTGGCGCGCTGGCGGTAATATTCGACATTCAGGTCGTTCGGCACGGCGCCCGGCGAGCGGTTGCGGGTCAGCGGGGCCATGACGATGCGGTTCTTGACGGCGATGTCGCCAACCTGTGTCGGTTCAAAAAGCTTGGTCATAAGTCTTTCCTTTTCTGGCGGGGATCACGCGGCCGGGGCGGGGGCTGTCTTGCCCCGGGCCGAAAGATAGGTGAGGGCGGTCGCGCCGAGGCCGATCAGGGCCATGAGGGCGGCTGCCAGGGGTACGCGGGTGAGCTCGAAGCCACTCTCGATCACCATGCCTCCGGCCCAGGCGCCGAGCGCATTGCCGGTGTTGAAGGCGCCGATATTGATGGTCGAGACCAGGTTCGGGGCATCCTTGCCGAAGCTGACGACACCGACCTGCAGCGCGGGAACGGCGGCAAAGGTGGCGATCGCCCAGACGAGCAGGGTGATTTCGGCCGGGATGAAGAAGCGGCTGGTGAAGCTGAAGACCACCGAGGTGACGGCGATCGCGGCAAAGACAGCGGCCAACGTGACGCCAAGCTTCCAGTCGGCGAGCTTGCCGCCGATCAGGTTGCCGATGGTGAGGCCGATGCCGATCAGGAACAGGGTCCAGGTAACGCCTTCCGGCGACAGGCCGGTGACATCGCGCAGCAGCGGCGCGATATAGGTGAAGAGCGCAAACATCGAGGCCGAGAAGAAGACGGTGGTCGACAGCGCCAGCCACAGGCGGCCGTTACGCAGCGCCGAGATTTCGGCAAGCAGGCTGCTTTGCTTTTCCTGCCTGTCCTTCGGCAGGATGGCGATCAGGCCGATGATGGTGATGACGCCGATAACGGTGACGACACCGAAGGTGGAGCGCCAGCCATAGGCCTGGCCGATTGCGGTGCCGAGCGGGACGCCGAGGACGTTTGCCAGCGTCAGGCCGGTGAACATCAAAGCGACGGCGCGGGCCTTGCGGTCCTCACTTACGAGACCGGCTGCAACCACCGAGCCGATGCCGAAGAAGGCGCCGTGGCAAAGGGCGGTGACGACGCGGGCAAACATCAGCACCCAGTAATTCGGGGCGATGGCGCAGAGCAGGTTGCCGGCGATGAAGAAGGCCATCAGCGCGATCAGCGCCGTGCGCCGCTTCAGCTTGGCGGTCGAGACGGCCATGACAGGCGCGCCGATCGCCACCGCCAGCGCATAGCCGGTGACGAGCCAGCCGGCCTGCGGAATGGTGACGGAGAGGTCTGCCGCCACTTCCGGCAGCAGACCCATGATGACGAATTCCGTGGTGCCTATCGCAAAGGAGCTCAAGGCGAGAACGAGGAGGGCGAGGGGCATATCAAAGATCCTGGGAGAGCTGCTTCAGGAAGGCAGCGATGGTTTCTTCGTTTCGCTTGTAGAAGATCCACTGGCCGACACGGCGCGTGGTGACGAGACCGGCGCGGTGCAGCGTGCCGAGATGCGAGGAGACCGTCGACTGCGAGAGGCCGCAGCGCTCGAACTGGCTGGCGCAGACGCCCATATCCAACGGATGCTCCTGAGAGGCGAAATGCGCCTCCGGATTTTTCAGCCAGTTGAGGATTTCCATCCGGGTGGGATGTGAAAGTGCCTTGAGGATTTCGTCCTTGTCCATCGCCTGCTCTCGATCCTTAAATCGAACTTTCTCGATATATGGATCGCTGTGTGTCGATATGCAAGAGGCGACGGTGTGAGCCGTTGCACGATATTTCTCTGATTAAACTTTAAGCAAAAAAAGAGGGCCACCGGAAAGCCGGGGCCCTTTAAAGGTGTGAAGGTCAATAAACCTCCAGAGGGGAACAGCTAACGCGGTGGCACTGGGAGAGAACCACGAAATGCATCAGCTATGTGCGATATGGTGGTTTATTGGGCAGGTTGCAATGCATTTTTGTGCATGCCTGCTATGCACTGCACAAATTATGCTGCGCCGCAGCGAATTTGGGCAAAAAAAGAGGGCCGCCGAAAGCTCGGGGCCCTTTTAAGGTGTGAAGGTCAAAAACCTCCAGAGGGGAACAGCTAATGCGGTGGAACTGGGAGGAAAAGCCACCATGTGCATCAGCTAAGTGCGATATGGTGTTTTAATGTGCAAACGGCAACCCCTCTTTTGTGCATGTCAGTCATGCAGTGGTTGCATAGTCTGCAATTCATTCCACAATTCGCGTCTGTCGAGCCCGCTCAGAAGTTCCAGTTTCTGGCCTTGGTGACGATGAAATCGCGGAAAGCCTTCAGCTTCGCGGCATTCTTGATCTCGTCGGGATAGCAGAAATAAGTATCGAAAGAGGGGACATCGGCATTGATCGCCAGCTGGATCAGACCCGGGTCGCGGCCGACGATATAATCGGGCATGCAGGCGACGCCCATGCCGAGCAGGCAGGCTCGCTTGATCGAGGTCTGGCTGTTGATCTGCAGATGCGGAATGCGCTTGTTGTCCGACGAGCGGCCGGCAATCTCCAGCCAGTTGACGTCGAGCAGATAATTCGGCGCCGGCTCGCCGAAGGTGATGATCCGGTGGTTGTCGAGATCCTCCACCGTCTGCGGCTCGCCGTAACGGTTGATGTAGGAGGGGGCCGCGTAGACGTGCATATGCACGGTGAACAGCTTGCGCTGGATCAGATCGGATTGCTGCGGCTGACGCAGGCGAATGGCGCAATCGGCGTGACGCATGTTCACGTCGACTTCCTCGTTGTCGAGGATCAGCTGGATCTGCACATCCGGATAGAGCTGCATGAACTCCTGGATCTTGTCCGTCAGCCAACCCTGGCCGAGACCGACCGTCGTCGTGACGCGCAGCTTGCCGGACGGCGTTTCCGTCGTTTCGGTAAGCTGCATCTTCACGGTTTCGAGCTTCAGCAGCACGTCATGCGCGGTGCGGTAGAGCAGTTCGCCCTGTTCCGTCAGGATCAGGCCGCGCGCATGGCGGTGGAACAGCTTGGTGCCGACATCCTGCTCCAGCGCGCTGACCTGGCGGCTGATGGCGGATTGAGACAGATGCAACTTGTCGGCCGCATGCGTGAACGAACCCGCTTCGGCAGCTGCGTGAAAGATACGCAGCTTGTCCCAATCCAATGGCATTCCCCCACCCCTCATAGCCATGCTTACTCCGCGGCCACGGCGACGGGCATGTGGCCCGTCAGATAACGCTCGGCTTCGAGAGCGGCCATGCATCCCATGCCGGCGGCGGTGATCGCCTGGCGGAAGGTGTCGTCCGTCACGTCACCGGCAGCATAGACGCCCTCTACGCTTGTGGCGGTGGAGTCAGGAGCGGTCCAGAGATAGCCGTTGTCCTTGAGCTTCAGCTTGCCCTTGAAGAGTTCGGTGGCCGGCGCATGGCCGATGGCCACGAAGACGCCGTCGATGGTGTTTTCGGAGATGGCGCCGGTGCGGGTGTCGCGCAGGCGCACGCCCGAGACCGACGGCGGCATTGGCGGCTTTGCCGGCGTGCCGGTGATTTCGGCGATCTCGGTGTTCCAGAGGATCTTGACGTTTTCCTTGGCGAACAGGCGCTCCTGCAGGATCTTTTCCGAACGGAAGCTGTCGCGGCGGTGCACGACCGTGACCGACTTGGCGATATTCGAGAGATAGAGCGCTTCCTCTACGGCGCTGTTGCCGCCGCCGACGACGATGACGTCCTTGTTGCGATAGAAGAAGCCATCGCAGGTGGCGCAGGCCGAAACGCCGAAGCCCTGGAAATGCTGCTCGCTCTCGATGCCGAGCCACTTCGCCTTGGCGCCGGTGGCGATGATCAGCGTATCGGCAGTCCAGACCTGGCCGCTATCGGTGCGTGCCACGAAGGGGCGCTGGTTCATCTCGACTTCGGTGACGAGGTCGTTGACGATTTCGGCGCCGACATGCTTTGCCTGCTGCAGCATCTGGTCCATCAGCCACGGGCCCTGGATCGGATCGGCAAAGCCCGGATAATTCTCGACGTCGGTCGTGATCATCAGCTGGCCGCCTTGCTCCATGCCTGCGATCAGCACCGGCTTCAGCATCGCGCGCGCCGCATAGACGGCAGCCGTATAGCCGGCAGGGCCGGAGCCGATGATGAGCACCTTCGTGTGGCGGGCGGACATGTCTTTAATTTCCTTTCGACTGGCGGGACGCAGCGGCTAAAGAGCGAATGAGGCCGTTTGGCGTTCCCCGCACATTTATGAACGTCCAGTGCTTTTATTCAAGGGCAGCCTTGCATTACCAACAAGGCATTGCGCTTGGCTGTGCAAGAATCCACCGCAGGGGCGAAACATTCTTGCCTATTGCCGCACTTTATATAGAAGCTGGCGCGAAGGAATTAAAGAAAGGCCGAAGGCTTGGTGCGCGCCGAACTCGATGTCATCGACATAAAGATCCTGAGGGAACTGCAGGCGGACGGCCGCATGACCAATGTCGAGCTCGCCGACCGCGTCGGCATCTCGGCGCCGCCCTGCCTGCGCCGCGTGCGCAAGCTTGAGGAAGCCGGCATCATCGAGGGCTACCACGCGATGCTGAACAGCCCGAAGCTCGGCTTCGACCTGGTGGCCTTCTGCATGGTCGGCCTGAAGCACCAGTCCGAAGCCAACCTGAAAGCCTTCGCCGCCGCCACCTCCAACTGGCCGTTGGTCCGCCAGGCCTGGATGGTCTCCGGCGACAGCGACTTCCTGCTGCATTGCGTCGCCGAGAACCTGACGCGCTTTCAGGACTTCGTGATCGAGGTGCTGACGGCGAACGAGCATGTCGATACGGTGAGGACCATGCTGACGATCCGCCAGGTGAAGCGGCTGGGGCTGGTTGAGGTTTGAGGCGTGGGGCAAGCCGGCGAAGAGACGCACATGCCTGAGGCAGTCTATCCAGCACCGGGTATGAAGGGTCCTCTGTGGCGCCGCTCGCTTTTCCGCAAGTGCCTGACCTGGTACCGGACCAGCCGCTCGCGCAAGCGTTTGCGCGGTATCGAGCAGGATCAGTCGCTCAGCCTGGTCTCGCCGCAGCAGTTCAGGCAGTTGACCGATAGCGATCTGCCGCTGGTTTTCCTCTGCCGCAACGACAGGCGGCTGCTTCCCTCGTTTTTGAAGCATTATCGGTCGCTCGGCGTTACCAGATTCATCTGCGTCGATGATCGCTCCACCGATGGCTCGGCGGAATTTCTGCAGTCTCAGCCCGATCTTGACCTCTGGACATCGAGCCAGCGCTACAAGGACGCGCGTCGCGGAAAGGCCTGGCGGGAAGGTCTTTTCAGGACGTATGGGATCAACCGCTGGTATCTGAATATCGATTCCGACGAGTTCCTGATTTACGAGCGGTGCTTTGAGAACCCGCTGCCCGTCCTGATCCGGCGCCTCGAAGCCCAGTCGATCAACCGGTTGGCAGCGCCGATGCTCGATATGTATCCGCTGAATGACATTGCCGCTGCCGAATTCACCGGCGAAGACGAGCGGATGCCGTGGCAGATCGCTGACTGCTATGACCGGGATGGATATGCGGTTGTCAAGAACGACCGCTTCGTGCGGATACGCGGCGGGGTGCGGAAGCGCGTATTCGGCGCCGATGTCGATCTGATGAAATATCCGCTGCTCTTTTGGGACAAGGATTGCTCACTGGGCGAGAACATCCACCAACCCTTGCCCTACGATCGCAATTTCTCGCCGATCTTCGGCGTCCTCCTGCACTTCAAGTTCTTCTCCGACTATCAGGAGCGCGTTCAGCAGGCGATCGACGGCGGCCAGCATTTCGGTGGCGCGCGCGAGTACGTCAACATGATGGAAAAGATCTCCGCAAATCCCGACATGGCGTTTGGCTATTCGGGGAGTGCGCATTTCAGCGGCCCGGATCAGCTGGTGGAGCAGGGCTTTGTTGCGCAGGCCTTTGAGCGGCGCTAGGGCCGCCGCGTGGAAAATGTATGTGTCGCTTTGTGTGAACTCGACTTCTATGATTGTGATGGGTTCTCCGCAGCCTCAACTCAACTTCGTTCCGTAAGATCGTCATGACCAAACTCCCCATCTCCGCCTTCATCATCTGCCTCAACGAGGAGGCCTATCTCGGGAATTGCATCGAGAGTCTCGCGGATTTTGCCGAGATCGTGGTGGTCGATTCCGGGTCGACGGATGGGACGATTGGGCTTGTGCAGGCCTATATCGACAAGGGGTGGCCTATTCGCGTCTTTAAAGAGAAATGGCGGGGTTATGCCGGGCAGAAGCAGTTTGCGCTGGAGCAGTGCACGCAGCCCTGGTGCTTCAATATCGATTCCGATGAGCGCCTTGATGCGCCGCTCAGGAAGCTTTTGCCGGAGCTTGTTGCTGCGCCGGCGGAGGTGGTCGGCTGGCGGGTGGCGCGGCGGCCTTATCTGATCGGGTTCGGCTATACGCCGGAGCATGTGCGCGAGCGCAAGAACCTGCGACTGATCCGTCGAGGGCATGGGGCCTATGACCTGACCCAGGCGGTGCATGAGGGGATCGTGGCGACAGGCCGGGTCGAGAAGGCGAAGACCGGGAGCCTCCTGCATTACCGGCCGCTGATCATCGACGAGCAGATCCTCAAGGAAAACAGATACTCGACGCTGAAGGCCGACCAGCATTTTGCGGCGGGCAAGACGCCGAAGGCGGCCAAGCTGTTCTTCTCGCCGCCGATCTATTTCTTGCGTCTCTATTTCAAGAATGGTCTATGGCGTTGCGGTGTTCCGGGCTTCATCGAGGCGATGACCGGCGCCGTCTACGCGTTTTTGACGCAGGCCAAGCTTTATCAGCGCAATGCCCTGAAGCGGCGTCCCAATGCGGATGATGCCGGGGATCGCTAAGAGGAATTTCGTGTGAAGGTTTTTCATTTTCACTTCGGCAAGGATGGCGGCGCGGAGAAGTTTTTCGTGCATCTGGCCAGGGGCCTCGGGCGCCGGGGCGTCGAGCAGACGTCGGTGATACGGCCGGATCGTCTTTGGCGGAAGGATATCGAACCTTATTCCAAGATCATCGAAAGCAATTTTCGCAATCTTTCGCCGGACCGGCTGCTGCTGCCGATGAAGGTGCGCTATCTGGCCGAGCGTGAGAAGCCCGACGCCCTGTTTTCCTGGGCGACGCGCGCCAGCCGGCTGATGCCGAACTACAAGGGCTGCATCAAGATTTCGCGTCTTGGCGATTACCCGACCAATCTCAGCTATTTCAAGAATACCGACGTACTGGTGTGCAATACGCCCGGGATCGGCGAACATGTGCGCAATATCGGCTGGACGCGCGGTGTCGAGGTCATTTCCAATTTCACGACGACGGATCGGGTTGCTCCCGTCGATCGCGCTTCGCTCGATACGCCTGAGGGCGTTCCCGTTGTCATGTCGATGGGGCGCTTCGTTCCGCGCAAGCAGTTCGCCTTGCTGACCGCTGCCGTCGCCAAGCTGCCGGGCGTCTATCTCTGGCTTGCCGGGGACGGCGAGGAAATGGAGAATGTTCGCAAGGTTGCAGCCGATCTCGGCGTGACCGATCGCGTCCGTTTTCTGGGCTGGCAGAAGGATACGAGGCCCTTCGTCGCGGCTTCCGATATTTTCGTCATGCCCTCCAGCCATGAGCCGCTCGGCAATGTCATCCTCGAGGCCTGGGCGCAGCACAAGCCGGTGGTTTCCAGCCGCTCGGAAGGGCCGCTCTGGTTCATGCGCGACGGTGAGAACGGTTTGCTGGTCGATATCGGCGATACGGATGGATTTTCGCGCGCCATCGAGCGGTTGATCAATGATAGCGTTCTGAGGGAGAAAGTGGCGGCCGGCGGCAATCAGACGCTGATGCAGCAATTCTCCGAAGAAGCCGTCTGCAACGCCTATATCGAGCTCTTCAAGCGCAAGCCGTAAAATCAGTAGCGGGTCGAGCGGTAAACCGCGGCGATCCGCTTTGCTTCCATGTCGATCTGGAAATCTTCCAGGATATGCGCCAGACCGGCGGCGGCGAGCGTGTCGCGGCCGGGCGTGTCGTCCATGTAGCGGGCGGCCATTTCTGCCATGGCATCCAGGCTGTCGCGGGCGATCATGCCCTGCGGTCCATTGCCGTCATCCACCAGCAATTCCGGAAACGCCCCGACATCCGTCGCGATGACGGGTACGCCCGTTGACATCGCTTCCAGCGGCGTCAGGCCGAAGCCTTCCCAGCGTTGGGGGGCGATGAAGAGGTCGAGGGTGCGGTACCAGTCGTTGATGTTCGTGTGCTCGCCGACGAAGAGGATGCGGTCTGCGAGGCCGGCGGCGGTGACGCGGGCTTTCAGGCCGTTTTCGAAATCGATGTGCTTGGCGGTGGCGCGGCCGGCGATGATGGCGATCCAGTCCGGACGGTCGGGGAGGAGGCGGATCATCGTGTCGACGAAGAGGTCCGTGCCCTTCTGGTGGCGGACGCGGCCGAAGCAGCCGGCGATGTTCTTGGTGGGATCGAGACCGACGGCGGCCTTTGCTGCTGCCTTATCTGCAGGCGGCGAGAAGCGGACGGTGTCGATGCCGTGCAGGATGACGGTGCTCGGCACTTCCAGATAGGCCGCCGTCTTGCCGCTGGTGGCGATCACGGCGTCCATCTTCGAGATCAGCCACTTGGTCCAGCCGGTATGCTTGCGCTGCGAGGCCGAGGTGAAGACGATCTTCAGCTTCATGCGCAGGATGTCGCGCATGATGATGGCCGGCAGCATCTCGACATTGCGGCGCGCATGCCAGACGCGGTGCTTCTTGCCCACCGGCGGCGTCCAGAGATGGATGAGATCGCGGAAGCGGATATGCGGAAGACTTGCCGGCAGGCCGGGGCCGAGCGCTGCGATCTTCTGACCGAGCGCCCGCTGAACCGGAATCAGCTGGATGATCGTCGACGTGACGCCGGAGAGGCGCCGCTTGAAGTTCGGCGCGATGATCTCGACGTCACGGATATCGATGCGGGCAGGGCGGCTGTCTGGCGCCACGGATGATCAGCCCCAGGAAATCTGGAGGATTTCGTAGGCCTTGGATCCGCCGGGCGCGTTGACTTCGATGGATTCGCCGACTTCCTTGCCAATCAGCGCGCGGGCGATTGGGGAGGAAATGGAGATGCGGCCGGCCTTCACGTCGGCTTCCTGGTCGCCAACGATCTGATAGGTCTTTTCTTCCTCGGTGTCCTCGTCGACGAGCTTCACCTTGGCGCCGAACTTGATCTTGTCGCCGGACATCTTCGAGAGGTCGATGACTTCAGCGCGCGCCGTCAGGTCTTCGAGCTCGGCAATACGGCCTTCGTTGAGGCTCTGGGCTTCCTTGGCAGCATGGTATTCTGCATTTTCCGACAGGTCGCCATGGGCGCGCGCTTCGGCGATCGCCTCGATGATGCGGGGACGCTCTTCCTGCTGGCGCCAGCGCAGTTCTTCCTGCAGCTTGACGAAACCACCCTGCGTCATCGGAACCTTATCTACCATTTTCCCGTCCTTTATTCTTCGTGCCGCTGCAGGTAGGCAGTGACACAAAAGAAAACAGGTCCCGAAGAGAACTTCGGAACCGTGCCAACAATCCTAGTTGCTTCGCTTATAGCAGATCGCTACCGGCGATTTCCATAAAATTCGTATCAGCGCTTCTGACCCGGCTCACGGTTGCGATATCTGGCGCAGAAATCCGCTGGCTTTCATTGACTTTTAGCAAAAGAACATATAGGGAACAAATCCATGAAGAAGTCGCTGAATGAACGATTGGCCATCCTCTCAGATGCCGCGAAGTACGATGCTTCCTGTGCTTCCAGCGGTACGACGAAGCGCGATTCGGGCGCCAGCGGCGGGCTGGGCTCGACCGAGGGATCCGGCATCTGCCATGCCTATGCGCCGGATGGACGATGCATCTCGCTGCTGAAAATCCTGCTCACCAATTTCTGCATCTATGATTGTGCTTTCTGCATCAACCGCTCGTCGAGCAATGTCGAGCGCGCCCGCTTCACGCCTGAAGAGGTGGTGTGGCTGACGCTGGAGTTTTACCGGCGCAATTACATCGAGGGGCTGTTTTTATCCTCCGGCATCATCCGCTCTTCCGACCATACGATGGAGGAGATGGTGCGGGTGGTGAGGGAGCTGCGCGTCACCCATAATTTCCGCGGCTATATCCATCTGAAATCGATCCCCGAGGCGTCTGCGCATCTGATCGAGGAGGCGGGGCTTTATGCCGACCGGCTGTCGCTCAATATCGAGCTGCCGACCGACAACGGCATCACCCGTCTGGCGCCGGAGAAGAAGCCGTCGAGCATCCGCCGCTCGATGGGTGATCTCCGGCTGAAGATCGAGGAGGCCGGTGAGCCGACGCTGCAGACCAAACGGCGCAAGCGCTTCGTGCCGGCCGGGCAGAGTACGCAGATGATCGTCGGGGCCGATGGCGCCAATGATGCGACGATCCTCGGCACCAGCGCGCGGCTCTACGGCAGCTACGGGCTGCGGCGCGTCTATTATTCCGCCTTCAGCCCGATCCCGGATTCCTCGAAGAACCTGCCGCTGATCAAGCCGCCGCTGATGCGCGAGCACCGGCTCTATCAGGCAGACTGGCTTTATCGCTTCTATGGCTTCGGTATCGACGAGATCACCGCGACGCAGGAGGGCGGCATGCTGGATCTCGATCTCGATCCGAAGCTCGCCTGGGCGCTCGGCCATCGCGACCAGTTTCCCGTCGACATCAACAAAGCCGCCAAGGAGCTGCTGCTGCGCGTGCCCGGCCTTGGAACCAAGGCGGTGAAGGGCATCCTGTCCGGCCGCCGGTTCCGCAAGCTGCGCATCGAGGATCTGTCGCGGCTCGGCGTGTCGATCAAGAAGGTGCAGGCCTTCGTCACGGCGGAGGGCTGGACGCCGAAGCGGCTGATCGACCGGCCGGATCTGCGCGCCATGTTCGAACCGAAGCCCGAACAGCTGCAGTTGCTCTGATGCTGAAGGTGGCGCTGCATGGCAGGGGCGATTTTACCGAGTGGCGCGATGCCGCCCGATCGCTCGCCGCTGCCGGCATTGCGCCCGGCGAAATCGAATGGCGGGAGAGGGGCGGCGACAAGCAGCTGTTCTGGGAAGAGGATGTTCTGCCGCCGCAACCATCGGGCAAATCGCAGTTGACGGTGCCGCAGGCCTTCATCGACCTTGCCTCTGCCGTCATCTGCCATACCGATCCCGTGCGGTTTACGCTGCTCTATACGCTCTTGTGGCGGCTGCAATCGGACAGGAAGCTGCTCGATATCGTCTCCGACGAGGATGTCTCGCGGGCCCGGCTGATGGAGAAGAGCGTGCGCCGCGACGCGCACAAGATGACCGCCTTCGTTCGCTTCAAGGAGGTCGGCAGCGGCATCTCGATGAACGGGCGGCGGAAGTTTTTGGCCTGGTTCGAGCCGGATCATCATATCGTCGTGCGCAAGGCGCCGTTCTTCCAGCGGCGGTTCAACGACATGGACTGGATCATTCTGACGCCGAAGGGATCTGCCGGATGGGACGGGGTGAAGCTGACGACCAGCCACGAGCCCTGCGAAAAGCCCGATCTGACCGATGATGCCGATGTGCTCTGGCGGACCTATTACGCCAATATCTTCAACCCGGCGCGGCTGAAGGTGAAGGCGATGCAGGCGGAGATGCCGAAGAAATACTGGAAAAACCTGCCGGAAGCGGAGCTCATTCCGGGGCTGGTCGCCAATGCCGAAAGCCGGGTGATCGAGATGTCGAAGCGCCAGGCGACGACGCCGCAGCCTTTCCACGACCGGCTACAGCAGGCGGCGAGAAGCCAGCCCCTGCCAGAGCCGGCACCCGCCGGCACGCTGGAGGCGTTGCGGGAGCAGGCCGCCGTCTGCACCCGTTGTCCGCTGCATGAGAAGGCGACGCAGACGGTTTTCGGCGAGGGGCCGGAGAATGCGGATATCGTCTTCGTCGGCGAGCAGCCGGGCGATCAGGAGGATCTGGCAGGACGCCCGTTTGTCGGCCCGGCGGGAAAGGTCTTCGATCAGGCCATCGAGGCGGCGGGGATCGACCGTTCGAGCTTCTATGTCACCAATGCCGTCAAGCATTTCAAATACGAGCCGCGCGGCAAGCGGCGCATCCATCAGCGCCCGAATATGGGCGAGGTACAGCATTGCCGCTGGTGGCTGAAGCTGGAGCTCGATCTCATAAAGCCGAAGATCATGGTGGCGATGGGGGCGACGGCGCTGGCGGCGCTGACCGAGACGAAGCACCGGCTGACCGACATCAGGGGGCAGGCGATGCGGATGCCCAATGGACGGCTGCTTTTCGTCACCGTGCATCCGTCCTACCTGCTGCGGCTTCCGGACGAGCGGGATAGGGCTGAGCAGCTGGCGCTTTTCCAGCAGGATATGGTGGAGATTCAGACGCTTATGCGCAGGATTTCGCAAAGTGATTCCGCTGCCTGAATTTTTGATTCAATGGTAGCTCGGATCGATGGGCGGCGAAAAAGTCGCTGCCGATGTCGGTTGAGAGGCATCTGAAACGTCCTCTGGCCGATGAGGGATATCCTCTCGATTGAAACCATATCAGGAGACGGGAAGCATGGCGCTCAAGCGGATGGACAATATCGGGATCGTCGTCGAGGACCTCGATGTGGCGATCGATTTCTTTCGCGAACTCGGGCTCGATCTCGAAGGGCGCGCGACGATCGAAGGGGAATGGGCGGGACGCGTCACCGGGCTCGGCGATCAGCATGTCGAGATCGCCATGATGCGCACGCCCGACGGCCATAGCCGGCTCGAGCTTTCCCGGTTCATCCGGCCCGCGGTGATCGCCGATCACCGGAATGCGCCCGTCAATGCGCTCGGCTATTTGCGCGCCATGTTCACCGTCGACGATATCGATGACACGCTCGCGCGGTTGCGCGCACGCGGTGCGGAGCTCGTAGGCGAGGTGGTTCGCTATCAGGACGTCTACAAGCTCTGCTATATCAGAGGACCGGAAGGTCTGCTGATCGGGCTTGCCGAAGAGCTCGGCTGACCTGACGCGCGCCTAGTTGCTGCCCGGTGCCTGTAGCGAGGAGACGAAGGTCGCAATCAGGCTGGCGGTCTTTTCCGGTGCCTCGATCTGCGGAATGTGATTGACGCCGTCGAGAACGGAGAGCTGCGCCTCCGGCAGCAGGCGGGCGATCTCTTCGCCCTGCGCCAGCGGCGTGACGCTGTCTTCTTTGCCCCAGATCAGCAAGGCCGGTTTCTGGAAGCTTTGGTAATTCTCCGGCTTGAAGGCGCGGGAGGCTTCCTCGTTGCCGAAGAGACCGGTGACGAACCAGTTTGCAACGGCGTGGCTCGTGCCTTTGACGACGAGCGGACGGCGGTAGACCTCGATCCGTTCCGGTGTCGCGACGGCATCGTCATCGGCCACGAAATCGCGCAGCCCTTTGCCGATCATCCGCGGATTGGTGAAGGTCGCGGCGATGATGGCTTCCCGTAGGCCGGGGGCGGCAAAGAGCGGTGCCAGCGGCGGCTTGGAGGGCGGGCGGCCAAGGCCGAGAGCAGCATCCAAGAGGACGAGACCGGAGATACGGTCCGGCGCGATGAGCGCGGTTTCCATGGTCGCGCCACCGCCGAAGGAATGGCCGAGCAGCACGAATTGCTGGAGGCCTGCGGCATCGGCAAAGGCGAGGATGCGGCGTGCCTGCGCCTGCCGGGAATAGTCGCCGGAAGCGGGGCGCTCGGAATAGCCGAAAGGCGGCAGGTCGGGGGCGATGACGCGGAAGCCTTCAGCGCCCAGCCGCTCGGCGATCGGCGCCCAGGTTTCGGACCATGCCATGGCGCCGGGGATCAGCAGGATCGCCGGACCGCTCTGTGGTCCCCATTGCTTGTAGTGGAGGTCGAGGCCATCGGCCTGCAGATATTGCCCGGCCTCGCCATTGCGGCCCGGCGGCAGGCTCTCGCGCCAGATCGAGGCGGCATAGAAACCGGCAAACACGAGAAGCGCTAGGCCGATCAGCGCACCGGCGATGCCAGCGAGAATTTTGACGATCCGGATGGCTATGCTTCTCATGCGCGCTCCCCCGCCGCAATGTTTCATGCGGCGAGGAATAGCAGACAGCCCGTTAAGAATTTCGGGCCGTGATGCTTATGCGAAATAGCTCTGCAGCGGGCGGACTTCGAGATTGCCGGCCCGCAGGGCCTTGATGGCGAGGGCGGCGGCTTCGGCGCCGGCCATCGTCGTGTAGTAGGGCACCTTCTGCATCAGCGTGGCGCGGCGCAGCGACTTCGAATCCGAGATCGCCTTGTTGCCGTCGGTCGTGTTGATGACGAGCTGGACCTGGCGGTTGCGGATGGCGTCCTCGATATGCGGACGGCCCTCAAGAACCTTGTTGATCTTCGTCGCCTCGATGCCGTTTTCGCCGAGGAAGCGGGCGGTGCCGCCGGTTGCCAGAACCTTGAAGCCTTCACCGACCAGAATGCGGATCGCCGGCAGGACGCGCTGCTTGTCGGCATCGCGCACCGAGACGAAGACCGTGCCGTCACGCGGCAGTTCGACGCTGGCGCCGAGCTGCGACTTGGCGAAGGCCAGCGCGAAATCGGTGTCGAGGCCGATGACTTCGCCGGTCGAGCGCATTTCCGGGCCAAGCAGCGTATCGACGCCCGGGAAGCGGGCGAAGGGGAAGACGGCTTCCTTGACGGCGATGTGCTTCAGGTTGCGCGGATCCGGCTTTTCGCCGTAGGCGGCGAAGGTCGGGTCGAGCTTTTCACCGGCCATGGCGCGGGCGGCGATCTTGGCGATCGGGGCGCCGATGGTCTTGGCGACGAAGGGCACCGTGCGCGAGGCGCGCGGGTTGACTTCGAGCACGTAGACGGTGCCGTCCTTGATGGCGAACTGCACGTTCATCAGACCGACGACGTTGAGCGCCTTGGCCATTGCCTTTGCCTGACGCTCGAGCTCGTCGAGCATTTCCGTCGACAGCGTGCGCGGCGGCAGCGAGCAGGCCGAGTCGCCGGAGTGAATGCCGGCTTCCTCGATATGCTCCATGATGCCGGCGACATAGGCGTCGGTGCCGTCGGAGAGGCAATCGACGTCGACTTCGATGGCGTTCGACAGGTAGCTGTCGAAGAGCAGCGGGTTCTTGCCGAGCAGGGTGTTGATCTGGCCGGTCTTGTCGTTCGGGTAGCGCTGCTTGATGTCTTCAGGCACCAGTTCCGGCACCGTATCCAGCAGGTAGGTCTGCAGCTGGCTTTCGGCGTGAATGATCTGCATCGCACGGCCGCCGAGAACGTAGGACGGGCGGACGACCAGCGGGAAGCCGATTTCGGTGGCGACCAGACGGGCCTGCTCGACTGAGTAGGCGATGCCGTTGTTCGGCTGGTTGAGATCGAGCTTCATCAGCAGCTTCTGGAAGCGGTCGCGGTCTTCGGCAAGGTCGATCATATCGGGCGCGGTGCCGAGGATCGGGATGCCGTTCTTTTCGAGCGCTTCGGCGAGCTTCAGCGGCGTCTGGCCGCCGAACTGGACGATGACGCCGACGACTTCGCCCTTTTCCTGCTCTGCGCGGAGGATCTCGATGACGTCTTCTGCCGTCAGCGGCTCGAAATAGAGGCGATCGGAGGTGTCGTAGTCGGTCGACACGGTTTCCGGGTTGCAGTTGATCATGATCGCTTCATAGCCGGCGTCGCGCAGAGCAAACGCGGCATGGCAGCAGCAGTAATCGAACTCGATGCCCTGGCCGATACGGTTCGGACCGCCGCCGAGGATGACGACCTTCTTGCGGTCGGAGACTTCGGCTTCGGAGCGCGCGGCGCCGACGAAGGGCGTCTCGTAGCTCGAATACATGTAGGCGGTCGGCGAGGCGAATTCGGCGGCGCAGGTGTCGATGCGCTTGAAGACCGGGCGGACGTTCAGGCTGTTGCGGAGCTCCGCAACTTCCTTCGGGCGCTTGCCTGATAGTGTTGCGAGGCGGGCGTCGGAGAAGCCCATGGCCTTCAGGCTGCGCAGGTTTGCGGCATCCTGCGGCAGGCCGTGTTCGCGGATACGGGCTTCGGTATCGACGATCGCCTTGAACTGGGCGATGAACCACGGGTCGATCTTGCAGCCTTCGTGGACCTCTTCGGGGCTCATGCCCTGGCGCAGCGCCTGGGCGACCATGCGCAGGCGATCCGGCGTTGGCGTGCCGATGGCGGCGCGGATGGCGTTCTGGCTGGATTCGCCTTCTTCGACGCCGGGGATTTCGATCTCGTCGAGGCCGGTCAGGCCGGTTTCGAGGCCGCGCAGCGCCTTCTGCAGCGATTCCGCGAAGGTGCGGCCGATCGCCATGACTTCACCGACGGACTTCATCGCCGTCGTCAGGATCGGCGAGGCGCCCGGGAACTTCTCGAAGGCAAAGCGCGGGATCTTGGTGACGACGTAGTCGATCGACGGTTCGAACGAGGCCGGCGTCGCGCCGCCGGTGATGTCGTTGTCGAGTTCGTCGAGCGTGTAGCCGACGGCGAGCTTGGCGGCGACCTTGGCGATCGGGAAACCGGTGGCCTTGGAAGCGAGAGCCGAGGAGCGCGAGACGCGCGGGTTCATTTCGATGACGACGAGGCGGCCGTCCTTCGGGTTGACGGCGAACTGGACGTTCGAGCCGCCGGTTTCGACGCCGATCTCGCGCAGGACCGCGATCGAGGCGTTGCGCATCATCTGGTATTCTTTGTCGGTCAGCGTCAGCGCCGGAGCGACGGTGATCGAATCGCCGGTGTGGACGCCCATCGGGTCGATGTTTTCGATCGAGCAGATGATGATGCAGTTGTCCGCCTTGTCGCGGACGACTTCCATTTCATATTCCTTCCAGCCGAGAACCGATTCCTCGATCAGCACTTCGGTGGTCGGCGAGGCATCGAGGCCGCCGCCGATGATTTCGAAGAATTCCGAGCGGTTATAGGCAATGCCGCCGCCGGTGCCGCCCATGGTAAAGGACGGGCGGATGATGGCGGGCAGGCCGACGACGTCGATCGCCTGGGCGGCGATCGCCATGGCATGGCTGATATAGCGCTGCTTGCGGTCGGTCTCGCCGAGGTTCCAGTGGTTTTCCAGCTCGTCGAGCGCCTTGTCGAGATCGGGGCCGGAGAGGCTCTCGCGCAGCTTGGCGCGCTCGGCTTCATGCGTCTTGCGGTCGGCATCCTTGATGTCGGTGGCGTTTGCCAGCATCGAGCGCGGGGTTTCGAGGCCGATCTTCTCCATGGCTTCGCGGAAGAGGGCGCGGTCTTCGGCCTTGTCGATGGCGGCCGGCTTGGCGCCGATCATCTCGACATTGTAGCGGTCGAGAACGCCCATGCGCTTCAGGGAGAGCGCGGTGTTGAGCGCCGTCTGGCCGCCCATGGTCGGCAGCAGGGCGTCCGGACGTTCCTTGGCGATGATCTTGGCGACGACTTCGGGGGTGATCGGCTCGACATAGGTTGCGTCGGCGAGACCCGGGTCGGTCATGATCGTTGCCGGATTGGAGTTGACGAGGATGACGCGGTAGCCTTCCTCCTTCAGCGCCTTGCATGCCTGGGTGCCGGAATAGTCGAATTCGCATGCCTGGCCGATAACGATCGGACCCGCGCCGATGATGAGGATCGATTTGATATCTTGGCGCTTCGGCATCGGCTTTTCCACTTTCTAGCTGCGCAAAAAACCGGCCAGGGTGGGAGATCACCGGGTCGGGTCGCGCATTGAGGGTCTTTTCAGGCTAGAAGCGGCTTATAGGCAAAGCGAAACCGAAACGGAACCCCATAATTCAAGGAATCGACAGGAATCCGCAGTCTCTCGGAAAAGCCTTCACAGACCGGGTATGACGAGGGCTCGAATCTCGCCGTTCGGGGCCGGGTTGATGATGGTCTGGCGGGCTTCCTCCAGGCCGATCTTGCGGGTGATCAGCGGCTCCACCCTGATGGTGCCGGTGGCAATCAGATCGGCGGCACGGGCATGGGTGAAGGGGTTGACGAAGGAGCTCAGCAGGCGGATCTCGCGAAACAGCAGGTCGAAGGGCTCGATCTCGACCTTGGTGCCCTGCGGCATGGCGCCGAGAATGAGCGCCGTGCCGCCTTTTCTCGCGAGTCGCGGCGTCTCCTCGACGGTCTGGGCAACACCAGCACACTCGATCACCACGTCGGCTCCGCCAGGAAGAAGGCCTGATGCGCCGGCGATCAGCTCGATGACATCGCCGGAGGAGGGGTCGATGGTCGCGGTGGCGCCGAGTTCTTGGGCGATCCGGCGCTTGTCTGCATTGCGGGTGACGAGCACGACGCGCGTCGCACCTGCCAGCCGCGCCAGTTGCACGGCGAGCAGGCCGATGACGCCGCCGCCGAGGACGACGACGGAATAGCCGGTCTTGATCTCCGCCATGTCGATGCCGTGGATGCAGCAGGCGAGCGGTTCGCAGAAGGCGCCGTGGAGCGGATCGAGCGCGTCGGGCAGGGCGAAGGCCTGGGTTTCCGGGATGCAGACATAATCGGCAAAGCCGCCATCGCGATGAATGCCGATCGCTTCGAGATTGCGGCAGAGATTGACGCGGCCGCGCTGGCATTCCGGGCAGCGGCCGCAGGAAATGTTGGGGTCGCCGGTGATGCGCATGCCCGGCCGGAAGCCGGTGACATCGGCGTCGACCGCCTCGACGATGCCGGTGAACTCGTGGCCGAGGATCACCGGCGGGCGGGCCGGAAACTCGCCGTGAAAAAGATGCCGGTCGGTGCCGCAGATCCCGCAGGCTTCGACCTTCACCAGGACATCGCCGGGGCCGGGAACCGGCTTTTCGGTCTCGCATACAGCCAGCCGGCCGGTCGCTTCAAGACGCAGCGCTTTCATGATCTTCTCCTCGCTCCGCCCGGCATCAGGGACAAAAAGCGCGGGGCCGTCAAGCCGCTGGTGTTTTGCCTCTTGCGTCCGTGGATATTGCTCGGGACAATCGGCCATTCCGGAGGAGGAGCCAGGCATGACCCTTGAACCCTTGCTCGATGCATCGCCTGCCATTCAGGTCCATGTGGCGACCGTCATTCCGGCAGCGCTGCTCGGCGCCTTCATCCTGCTGCACCGGAAGGGCACGCCGCTTCACCGGCTGCTCGGCAAGATCTGGATGGCGTTGATGGTGGTGACGGCGGCGACAAGCTTCTTCATTCACGAGATCAAAATGTTCTTCGGCTTCAGCCCCATTCACCTGCTCTCGGCCGCGACGATCTTCGGCGCCTGGCAGGCGATCGCGGCGGCGCGGCGCCATGACGTCGCGACCCACCGGCGGATCGTCCGGTCGATCTATTTCGGCGGCATCATCATTGCGGGCGGATTCACGCTGGTCCCCGGCCGGATCATGAATGAGGTGGTATTCTCGGGGCATGACATGGTGGCGCTGGTTTTCGGCCTGCTGGTGGCGGGTGCTGCGGCGGCGATCGTGCTTTCGGCGCGGGTGCAGCGGGCTGCATGATGCCGCTGGAATTCGGTCAAGCGCCGGATATATAATCTCAAACGAAAGAGACGCGTTCGGCGTTGCCGGGGAGAGTTCAGATGGAATGGAAGGGTCGTCGCCAGTCGGACAATATCGAGGATCGCCGCGGAGACCCTTCGAGCGGCGGTCTCGGGCAAAATCCCTTCGGCCGCGGAGGCGGTTTCAGCTTTCCATCCGGCGGCGTGCGCCGCGGTGGTGGTGGCCTGTCGATCGGCACGATCATCTTCCTCGTCGTCATCTATTTCATCTTCAAGGCGATGGGCATCGACCTGATGCAGGTGATGGACGGCACGATGAGCGGCGGCTCGGGCTACGAGCAGAGCGATTCCCAGAGCCGCGGTACGCCTGCCAATGACGACATGACCGCCTTCGTGCGCACCGTGCTCGCCGATACCGAGGATACGTGGACCGGCATCTTCCAGGCCTCCGGCCAGACCTACGAGAAGCCGGCGCTGGTGCTGTTCTCCGGCTCGACGCGCTCGGGCTGCGGTGCCGCATCGGCGGCGACCGGGCCATTCTATTGCCCTGTCGACCGCAAGGTCTATCTCGACACCGATTTCTTCCGCCAGCTCAGCCAGCAGTTCGGCGCCAAGGGCGAATTCGCCGAGGCCTATGTCATCGCCCATGAGGTCGGCCATCACGTCCAGAACATTCTCGGCGTGCTGCCGAAGTTCAACGAGGCCCGCCAGCGGATGAGCGAGGTCGATGCCAACAAGATGTCGGTGCGCGTCGAGCTGCAGGCCGATTGCTTTGCCGGGGTCTTCGCCAAGTTCGAGCAGCGCAAGGGCTATATCAATCCGGACGATCTCGAGGACGCGCTGAATGCCGCCCAGCAGATCGGCGACGACACGCTGCAGAAGCGCAGCCAGGGCTATGTCGTGCCTGACAGCTTCAACCACGGCACCTCCGCGCAGCGCGTGAAATGGTTCAAGCAGGGCTTCGATACCGGCAAGGTTTCGGCCTGCGACACCTTCAGCGGCCCGGTCTGATCAAGAGGCTCCGCCGCCGTGCGGCAGCGGAGCCTTATTCTCAATGTTCGCTGTCCATATGTTTCAGCTGTGCTTCCGGATAGCGCGCACCGGCCGCCGCATCCTTCGGGACGGCGCGCTCTATTGCCGCCATATCCCCGGCGCTTAGCTGCACGGCGCTTGAGCCCAGCGCTTCCGTCAGCCGGTCGCGGCGGCGGGCGCCGATCAGCGGAATGATATCCTTGCCTTGAGCGGCGACCCAGGCGATGGCGATCTGTGCGACGCTCGCCTGCTTCTCGGCGGCGATCTTGCGAAGCTCTTCGACGAGGGCGAGGTTCTGGTCGATATTGGCGGCCTGGAAGCGCGGGCTGACGCTGCGGAAATCGCCCTTGCCGCCATCCTGACCCTTCTGCCAGTGGCCGCTGATGAGGCCGCGCGACAGCACGCCATAGGCGGTGATCGAAATGCCGAGCGCGCGGCAGGTGGGCAGGATCGCGTCCTCGATGCCGCGGGAGATCAGCGAATATTCGATCTGCAGGTCGGCGATCGGATGAACGGCGGCGGCGCGGCGGATGGTTTCGGCGCCGACTTCGGAGAGGCCGATATGGCGGACATAGCCGGCCTTGATCATGTCGGCGATGGCGCCGACGGTTTCCTCGATCGGCACATTGGGATCGAGGCGAGCAGGGCGGTAGATGTCGATATAATCGGTGCCGAGGCGCTGCAGCGAATAGGCGATGAAATTTTTCAGTGCTGCCGGGCGGGAATCGTAGCCGTTCCAGGCGCCGAGCGGATCGCGCAGCGCGCCGGTCTTGACGCTGATGATCAGCTCCTCGCGCTTGCGGGTCTTCAGGGCCTCGCCGATCAGCATCTCGTTATGGCCCATGCCGTAGAAATCGCCGGTATCCAGCAGGTTGACACCGGCATCGAGGGCGGCGTGGATGGTGGCAATGCTTTCGGCGCGGTCGGCGGCGCCATACATGCCCGACATGCCCATGCAGCCGAGGCCGATGGCGGATACGTCAGGGCCGGTGTTTCCCAAGCGGTAGGTTTGCATCTTCGTCTCCTTGGCCGACGCCGGAGCGGCGTCTTTCGCCCTTTCTATTCCTTGCCTCTCTGTGCGATAATCCGGATGATTGCGAACGGCCCGTACGGAAAAGCGCACAATGGACGATCTTCCCCTCAGTGATCTGGATGCCTTCACCGCCATTGCAAGAGAGCGGAGCTTTCGCGCCGCGGCCCGCAAGCGCGGTGTCTCGCCGTCGTCGCTGAGCGACTCGCTGCGGCGGCTGGAGGAGCGACTCGGCGTACGCCTGCTCAACCGCACGACCCGTAGCGTGACGCCGACGGAGGCGGGCGAGCGGTTGCTGGAGAGACTGGCGCCGGCGCTCGGCGAGGTGGTTTCAGCGCTCGGCCAGCTCGACAGTTTCAAGGACAGCCCGGCCGGCACGCTGCGGCTCAATGTGCCGACGATCGCCGCGCGGCTGTTCATGCCTGATCTCGTCAGCCGGTTTCTGGCGCTTTATCCGCAGATCAAACTGGAAGTGCTCGGCGAAGACGATTTCATCGATGTGGTGGCGGCCGGATATGATGCCGGTATCCGCTATGACGAGCGGCTGGAGCGCGACATGATCGCCGTGCCGATCGGCCCGCGGCGGCAGCGCTATATCACCGCCGCTGCACCTGGTTATCTCGCCAAACGCGGGACGCCGTCGCATCCCCGCGATCTCCTAGACCATGACTGCATCCGCCATCGTTTTCTGAGCCGGGCGCCGTTTGCCTGGGAGTTCGACCGCGGCGAGGAGAGCCTATTGCTTTCGGTGACGGGGCCGTTGGTGGCGAATTCGATCGAGATGGAGGTCGGGGCGGCGGTTGCCGGGCTCGGCGTCATCAGGACATTCGAGGAGGTGCTCGCTCCGGCGATCCGCCGTGGCGAGCTCGTGCCGATCCTGGAGGATTGGGTGAGCGAATTCTCGGGGCCGTTTCTCTATTACGCCAGCCGCAAGCATATGCCGCCGGCGCTGCGCGCCTTCGTCGATTTCGTCAAGGCGGAGGCGCGGCGAGGGGCTTAGTCCCCGTTTTGTTCGCTTCCACGATCAATTTCATTGTTTTCGTCATCAAAAACTTTGAAATGTTCACGTATTGTTTCATTTTTCTGCTTCGGCTATGTAACATCCCCGGCGATCAGATCGTCTTTCCAGAAAACAACGCCTGTCGAGAGATGACCTATGCTTGATCCGAAATTCGTTCGCCGCGGACTTTTCCTCGTCTTCATGATCCTGTTTCTCGACGTCATCGGGATCGCCATCATCATGCCCGTGCTGCCCGCCTATCTGGAGGAGCTGACGGGCGGCAGTGTCAGCGATGCCGCGCTCGATGGCGGCTGGCTGCTCGTCGTCTATGCCGTGATGCAGTTTCTGTTTGCGCCGCTGCTCGGCAATCTCAGCGACCGTTTCGGCCGCCGGCCGGTGCTCCTTCTGTCGGTGCTGACCTTCGCGATCGACAATTTCATCTGTGCGATCGCCACCAGCTTCTGGATGCTGTTTGTCGGCCGGGCGCTGGCGGGCTTCAGTGGCGGTAGCTTCGCGACCTGTTCGGCCTATATCGCCGATATCAGCAACGACGAGAACCGGGCGAAGAATTTCGGCCTGATCGGCATCGCCTTCGGCGTCGGCTTCACCATTGGCCCCGTCATCGGCGGCTTCCTTGGCGAGTTCGGGCCGCGCGTGCCGTTCCTGGGTGCCGCGCTGCTGTCCTTCCTGAATTTCGTGGCCGCCTATTTCCTGCTGCCGGAGACGCTGGATGCCAAGCATCGCCGTCCCTTCGAACTGAAACGCGCCAATCCGCTCGGCGCCTTGAAGCAGATGCGCAACTATCCGGGCATCGGCTGGATCGCCGCCGTGATGTTCCTGTTCTGGCTGGCGCATGCGGTCTATCCGGCGGTCTGGTCCTTCGTCGGCACCTACCGCTATGGCTGGAGCGAGGGGCAGATCGGTCTGTCGCTCGGCATCTACGGCATCGGTGCGGCGATCGTCATGGGTCTCATCCTGCCGAAGATCGTGCCGGTGCTCGGCGAATGGAAGACCGCGGTCGTCGGCTTGTGCTTCTCGGTGGTCGGCCTCACCGGCTATGCCTTCGCCTGGGAGGGCTGGGTCGTCTATGTCGTGATCGTGCTGACGGTGATGGAAAACATCGCCGATCCGCCGCTGCGCAGCATCGCCGCCGGCAAGGTGCCGCCTTCCGCTCAAGGCGAACTGCAGGGCGCGCTGACCAGCCTCAGCAGCCTCACGACGATCATCGGCCCGGTGATCTTCACGCAGCTGTTCGGCTATTTCACCAAGCCGGATGCGCCGCTGACCTTTGCGGGCGCGCCGTACCTGATGGCCGCCTTCTTCATCCTCGTCGCGGCACTGGTCCTGTTTGGGAAAGTGCGGCCGGCAAAGCAAAACGAGACGGCGGAAGCCCCTGCCGGATAGCCAATCGACACCCTAATGTCGATTGGTCTCGGCCATCAGATTTGGTGATGCTGTGATGAATAATTCAGCATTTGCCTATTTTAGGGTAGCTCTTGGCCGGGCTTTGATCTAAGGCCCGGTAATAGTCTTGCCGCCCGTGTGCGGCCGAAAACGATTCAAAACAATTGGACTTTTGCTATGGACGCGCCTCTCGACGTGCACAAGCTTGCGCCGCAAACCGACAACCACTGGGGATCGCATTTCCGTGCGACGCTGGCGCTCGGCATCCCGTTTATCGGCGCGCAGCTGGCCCAGCTCGGGATCAACACGACCGACGTGATGATCGTCGGGCGGCTCGGCGCTGAAAACCTGGCGGCCATGGTTCTCTCCGCGCAGTTCCTGTTCACCATCCTGATCTTCGGCTCGGGCTTTTCGATCGCCGTCATTCCGATGGTGGCGCAGGCCTATGGCCGCGGCGATATCGTCACCGTGCGCCGGTCGATGCGCATGGGCCTGTGGGTGGTCACTGCCTATTGGCTGATCATGCAGCCGGCCTTCATCTATGCCGAGGAGATCCTGCTGGCCGCCGGGCAGAAGCCCGAGGTGGCGAAGCTGGCGCATGGCTATATCCTGATCGGCCATTTCGCCGTGCTGCCGGGGCTGCTCTATAACGTCATGCGGGCGCTGGTCAGCGCGATCGGCAAGGCGGCCGTGGTTCTCAACGTCACGATCGCCATGCTGGTGCTGAACGCGATCTTTGCCTACGTCCTCGTGCTTGGCCATTTCGGCTTTCCGGCCATGGGGCTGGAAGGTGCGGCCATCGTTTCCGTTGCCGTGCAGACGGCGGGCTTCCTGTTCATCCTTGCCTATGTGCAGATGAAGGAGGAGACGCGGCGCTACGAGATCCTGGTACGCTTCTGGCGGCCGGACTGGCATGCGCTCTGGGACGTGGTGCGCCTCGGCCTGCCGATCAGCGTGACGATCCTTGCCGAAGTCAGCCTGTTTACCGCGGCGTCGCTGCTGATGGGCCATATCGGCACGATCGAGCTCGCGGCACACGGTATCGCGCTGCAATGGGCCTCGATCGCCTTCATGATCCCGCTCGGCCTCAGCCAGGCGGCGACCGTCAGGATCGGGATCGCGCACGGGCAGGGGGATCATCAGGCCGTTGTCCGGGCTTCCGTCGCGGTCATGGCGATTGCCGCGTCGCTCGCGGCACTCGGCGGCGTGCTGTTTGCGATCATGCCGGAGTTTTTCGCCCGCTGGTTCCTCGATGTCAGCCGTCCGGAAGCGCCTGAGGTGCTCGCCTATGCCGGTCCGCTGATCGTTGTCGCCGGCCTGTTCCAGCTGGTCGATGGCATCCAGGCGATTGCCAGCGGTCTGCTGCGCGGCCTGAAGGATGCGCGCGTGCCGATGATCCTGGCACTGATCGCCTATTGGCCGATCGGTTTCTTCCTGGCGTGGCTGCTCGCCTTCCGTCTCGGCTTCGGCGGCGTCGGCATCTGGTTCGGCTTCCTAGTGGGGCTCGCCGCCGCTGCGACGATGCTCTGCGCCCGCTTTTATATTCTGGTGCGCCGGGAAGGCGGCATGGCCGCCGCCTAACGGCGGCCATCGCCACTCAGGCCGCAACCGGCCGGTAGCTGGCGATATCGGCGCGAATGCCGAGCCGCTGGAACAGCGCCTGCGGATCGAGCCTGCAGGCCTTCTGCGCCGTCTGCACGGCGATCTTGACGCGCTCGGCGACTTCGGCGCTTTCCCACTGGGCAATGGTCACGAAATTGAATTCGCCGGGGCCGGAGACCTGTTCGAGAACAGAGTGGCCCATGAAACCCGGCTGCACCTGCAGCACCTCATGCACCATCAGCACGTTCAGCAGAAATTCCTCGCGCGCCGCCTCCGGCACCACGAACTTGTCAACGCGGTAAAAGCCGCCGTTCATCCATCATCTCCTTGATTTCGATGTCACGGCTACCTCTGTAATTCCTCAAGTTAAGTTGAGGTCAAGAGCTCTGCCACCCGATGAATGCCGGTGGCTCATACCTTTGATAAAGGAATGGACACTAGGCTGGCGGGCATCGAGGTAGCGGGTTCAACGTGCGCCATGGCTTTTCCGGGTATCGAGCTTCTGAGAGTGATCGGCATCTTTGCCGTGGTCATCATCCATGCCAACGCGGTGGGGCTGTTCGGCGAATGGAAGACGACGGGCTTCGTGCTGGATGAGCTTTGCCGCTTCGCCGTCCCCTGCTTCTTTGTCGTTTCGGGTTTCTTCTGGAAGACAGAGGCGATCGAACGGCCTTGGCGGGCGATCGGCGCGTTGGCCGCCAAGCTTCTGCCGCTCTATGCATTCTGGCTTCTGTTCTATTTCGCAGCCGAGTTCTCGGAGCTCTTCTATCCCCGGCTCTACGGCCGCGATTTCATCGTCGCGCTGGTGCCGTTTTCGGGAGGGCCGGGCTTCCATCTCTGGTTCCTGCCGGCGCTTTTCATCGGTGTGTCGCTGTGCTGGCTGTCGCTGCGCTATGTCGGGGTAGCGCTGACGGCGGCGGCCTGCGTTCTGCTCTATCTGGCGGGCGTGATCTTCGGCACTTATGGCGACCTGATCGGTATCCATCTTCCGCTCGTTGCCTATCGCAACGGGATATTTGAAGCGCCGCTCTTCCTGTTGTCCGGCTTGATGCTGCGCCGCTATCTACCGCGCTTCACGACGGCGCAGTTTGCGCTGCTCGGTCTGGCGGGACTTGCACTTCATCTGGCAGAAGGCTTTGCCGTCAGCACATCAAGCCTTGGTCACGACTATTCGTTCGGCACCATCGCCGCGGCGATCGGCATGACAGGCCTCGCCACTAGGCTGTCGCAGACACGCGATTACGGATGGGGCCGGGACGTGCTCGGCGCCTATCTCATTCATCTTTTCATCTTGAAAACGGTGGCAGCGCATCTGCCGGTCAGCGGGCCGCTCTGGGCTCTTTCAATCGCAGCTATCGTCGCTGCAGTCAGCCTCGGCCTATCCCGGCTGTTCAAGCAGACGCCGGTTTCCCGGCGTCTGGTGGCTCTGTCCTAACAGTTCTTAGCGTTCGGCGAGAGCCGCTTCGCCCTTCTTGGCGCGCACCATGTTGATGAAGCGGCGGAAGAGGTAGTGGCTGTCCTGCGGGCCGGGGGAGGCTTCCGGGTGGTGCTGGACCGAGAAGATCTGCTTGCCGGAAACGCGCAGGCCGCAATTGGTGCCGTCGAACAGCGAAACGTGAGTCTCCTCAACGCCTTCGGGCAGCGACTTCGTGTCAACCGCGAAGCCGTGGTTCATCGAGACGATCTCGACCTTGCCAGTCGTATGATCCTTGACCGGATGATTGGCGCCGTGATGACCCTGGTGCATCTTTTCGGTCTTGGCGCCGAGCGCGAGGCCCAGCATCTGGTGGCCGAGGCAGATGCCGAAGACCGGGATATCGGTGGCGATCAGCTTCTGGATGACGGGAACGGCATATTCGCCGGTGGCGGCCGGGTCTCCCGGGCCGTTCGACAGGAAGATACCGTCCGGCTGCATGGCGAGCACGTCTTCAGCGCTCGCCGTTGCCGGCATGACGGTGACCTTGCAGTCGAGACCGGCGAAGAGGCGCAGGATGTTGCGCTTGACGCCGTAGTCGAGGCAGACGACGTGATACTTGGCATCGCCGGTGGCGAGTTCGCCGTAGCCTTCGTTCCAGATCCAGGGCGTCTGCGTCCACTGCGAGGACTGGCCGGAGGAGGCGATCTTGGCGAGGTCGAGACCTTCCAGGCCGCTCCAGGCCTTGGCTTCAGCCTTCAGCGTGTCGATGTCGAAGACGCCGTTCGGGTCATGGGCGATGACGGCATTCGGCGAGCCGTTCTCGCGGATCCAGGCGGTCAGCGCGCGGGTATCGACGCCGCAGAGGCCGATGATGCCGCGAGCCTTCAGCCAGGCGTCGAGATGCTTGGCGGCGCGGTAGTTGGAGGGTTCGGTGATGTCGGCCTTGAAGATGACGCCGACCGCGCCGTGGCGTGCTGCCGGCGTCAGGTCTTCGATGTCTTCGTCATTGGTGCCGATATTGCCGATATGCGGGAAGGTGAAGGTGACGATCTGGCCAAGATAGGAGGGGTCGGTGAGGATTTCCTCGTATCCGGTCAGTGCCGTGTTGAAGACCACTTCGGCCTGAACCTTGCCGGTCGCGCCGATCCCCTTGCCTTCGATCACTGTGCCATCTGCGAGAACGAGCAGGGCGGTCGGCTTTTCGGTGGTCCAGGGGGCTGTCGCGGTCATCTTCATCCCGTTTTCCGGCGGCTCGCGGCGGTTTCGCCGGGCGGCCATTTGTGTTCGCAAGCGTATGGGCACGGCTCGTCGCCGCGCGTCTCAGGCCTGATCACGAATTTTGGTGCAGGTGGCGGTAGATAGCCATGCTCCTGCCTGCCGTCAATCTTTTCTAACGCATTGCAGCACGCTTTTCCTGCGCTTTCTGGCCGCAATATCGCAATTTATTTGATCCCGGCCATCGGCGTGGTTTATGTAGCGCCATTCAACAGGAGTGAAAAAATGCTGCGCGATCAACTCGCCACCGCGCTCAAGGACGCGATGAAATCCAAGAATGCCGAGCGTCTTTCGACCGTTCGCCTGATTCAGGCGGGGATCAAGGATCGCGATATCGCCAATCGCGGTGCCGGCAAGGAAGAGGCCAGCGACGACGAGATTCTGCAGATCCTCGCCAAGATGGTGAAGCAGCGCGACGAATCGGCCAAGATCTACGACGAGAACGCGCGCCCCGAACTCGCCACCAAGGAACGCGCCGAAATCGCCGTGATCCAGGACTTCATGCCGAAGCAGCTGTCGGACGCGGAAGTGCACGCCAATATCTCGGCGATCATCGCCGAAACCGGCGCCGAAGGTCCGAAGGACATGGGCAAGGTGATGGCCGCTCTGAAGGAGCGCTATGCCGGCCAGATGGATTTCTCCAAGGCTTCGGGCGCCGTCAAGGAACTCTTGAAGTAATCAGACCGCGGGGCCGAGCATAGCCTCGGCCGCCGCATCGACGACCGCAAATTTTGCCGCCTGGTAATTGCGGTACTCGAGGATAAAGCCGCGCGACAGCCACAGATCGCCCTTGCGCGGCGGCTCGTCCCAGCCGACGCTTCCCATCTCGCCGGCCTGCGTCAGCAGCCGCTTCAGATGCGTATTCGAGATCATGAACTTGGTACGGAGCTCGCCGAGCGAGACCGGCCCGATCGAGACGCGCTCCTGCGCCGGGTCGAACGGCGGCAGGCGCGACATCAGGTAGTCCATCACCAGACCGCCGGAGTTTGCCCAGTTGAAGAGATTGTAGGTGGCGCCGGGATCGCGCACCGGATTGGTCTCAAGGATCGCCAAAGCAATCAATGGTTGAATTTTTGCGATCAGGTTGGGCTCGGCAGTTACCTTTTCGGCGCGCTTGCCGCCGTCCAGGTTGTCGAGGATGAAAAGGTGGGTCACCAGCCATTTCAGGAAGTGCTGTTCTGCCGTTTCGGTCGGCTCGACAAGGCGCGTGCGGCGGTCCGCCTGGCCGGTCGAGGGACGCAGGAAGCGGTAGACGAGCATTTCCTGCAGGAAGGCTGCCGCCGTATTGCGGCTGGCGATCTTGTTGCTGACGATGAAATCGACGAAGCGCCCGGAATATAGACCTTTTTTGTCTTCGCCGGGCAGACCGTAGTGCAAAGCAAAGCCGGCATGCGCCATCAGCCATCGCTGCTGCGCAGCAAAGATCGAGGCGATTCTCGGGCTTTCTTTATAGATTGCCAGCATCTCATTGGCGCAGATCAGTACTGCACCAAAGAAGCGGTCATCATTTGCAAGTGTTTCGGCGGAGACGGACATCAGTGAACTCTAGCGGGCAATGGATATTCCATTTGCGCTCAGGGTTCGCCGAGTCAATGTCCATTTTCATACAAATGTCCCAAAAATGGTTGGGGCAGTTAACCAGCAAGGTTAAATTGCAAAAATCTGGAACAGCTATGCCGGAAATTAAAGAAGGCAGGAGCTGGGGGCGCTCCTGCCTTCTTGCTCTTTGCGGCCGCCAGTGACGCTGGGCCTAAGCCCACACTGGCGGTTTATTTGCAAAGGCACCCTTGCGAGGCGGCGCCGGGGGTAGGGATGGTGCCTCGCTCGGGGATCGCTTTGATGAGAAGACGGTATTGCGATGCAGCGGAGTATTCAAATTACAAAAATATAATAATTGGGTTGTGACCCCCGGCAATGCCCGCTCAGGCTTTTCATTAGCACGCTTTTTATCAGCCGTTTTTCTGCCGGTTGTGCAGGTCAACCATTTGAAATCATATAAATATAATCTTTTTCATATGCATTTTGGCGAACTTGAAAACAGGCGTGACACGCGCCCGAAGTGCACAATTGTCGCACCCTGTCGCAGGCAGGCGTCACGCTTTGTTGATGTTCATTTCTGGCGCTTTTCTTTCAGTATTTTTTGCTGATCGACGTAATGGCGCAGCACGGCGTTGATCCGAGTCTGGTAGCCTTTGCCGGTTGCTTGAAAGAAATCGACGACATCCTGGTCGAGTCTTATCGACAGGGGCTTCTTGGTTGGAGGCTGGACGATCGTTGCACTGGACCAGTCGATATCGATAGAGCCCGCCCAATCGGGGTCATCGAACATGGCTTGCTCGATTTCGGCACTGATTTTGCTGTCGACGCGGGCGTGATCGCTTCGATCCTCGCCGTTGGTGATCATCTTCTCGATGTCTTCAGCCGAATAGCTGACGATACGCTCTTTGCTCATTGTCGCGTGCCGAGGCTCCTGGATCATCGTAGATGCAATTGTATATACGGAGGTAGGGGCATCAACCCTGTGAATAGCTGGGGTTTCCGGCAAAGTGCGTGGCGACCTGCGGCAAACCTGCTTATATGATGGCTCACCACGAGGTTCTGATGCGCTTTTCCAATTCCTTTCTCGATGACATACGCGACCGCGTCCAGATTTCGGACGTGATCGGCAGGCGTGTCAGCTGGGACAAGCGCAAGACCAATGTGCCGCGCGGCGACTATTGGGCCTGCTGCCCGTTCCATGGCGAGAAATCGCCGAGCTTCCATTGCGAGGATCGCAAGGGCCGCTACCACTGCTTCGGCTGTGGGGTGACCGGCGATCATTTCCGGTTCCTGACCGAGCTTGAGGGGCTCAGCTTCCCCGAGGCCGTGCAGCAGATCGCCGATATGGCGGGTGTGCCGATGCCGGTCGCCGATCCGGCGATGGAGAGGCGCGAGAAGGAGCGGACCTCGCTTCTCGATGTCATGGAACTCGCCACACAGTTCTTCCAGGATCAGCTGCAGACGGCGAATGGCGCACGCGCGCGTGCCTATCTGCGCGACCGCGGCCTGACGGGCCGGACGATCGAGACCTTCCGGCTCGGCTTTGCGCCCGACAGCCGCAATACGTTGAAGGAGTTTCTTTCGGGCAAGGGCGTCGGCAAGGAGCAGATCGAGGCCTGCGGTCTCGTCGTGCACGGGTCCGACATTCCCGTCAGCTACGACCGGTTCCGTGATCGAATCATGTTTCCGATCCTGTCGTCACGGGAAAAGGTGATCGCCTTCGGCGGCCGCGCCATGTCGCCGGACGCGCCGGCGAAATATCTGAACTCGAACGAGACCGAGCTCTTCCACAAGGGGCAGGTGCTCTACAATTTCGCCCGTGCGCGCCGTTCGCTGCAGGGTGCGGACGGAGAACCGACGGTCATTGCCGTCGAAGGCTATATGGATGTCATCGCGCTGCATCAGGCAGGTGTCGAGAACGCCGTTGCGCCGCTCGGCACGGCTCTGACCGAGAATCAGCTCGACCTTCTCTGGAAGATGACCTCACAGCCGGTGCTCTGCTTCGATGGCGATGGCGCCGGTATCCGCGCCGCCAACCGCGCTGCCGATCTGGCGCTGCCGCATCTGAAGCCGGGGCGCACCGTGCGTTTTGCGCTGCTGCCCGATGGCAAGGACCCTGACGATCTCGTGCGCAACGAGGGCCGGGCGCCGTTCGACAAGGTGATGAGCCAGGCGAAGCCACTGGCCGAAATGCTCTGGGGCCGCGAGGCCGGCGGCGGCGGTTTCGATACGCCGGAAGCGCGCGCCGAGCTGGAAGCGCGGCTGAAGCAGATGGTGTCGGTGATCGGCGACGAGAATGTCCGCCGCCATTACCAGCAGGATATCCGCGATCGTCTCAACAAGTTCTTCCAGCCGCAGTTCCAGAACCGCGGCAACGACCGGCGCAGCTTCGAACGGGGCGGCGGCGGTGGCAATTTCCGCGGCAAGGACGGGCAGGGGCGGCCTTCGCCGGGCGGCGCGCGCACGGTCAATCTGATCTCCGAGCGGCTCGCCCGTTCCGGTCTGGTGCGCGGCCATCAGGAAATTCCGGCACTGCGCGAAAGCGTGCTGGCGCTGACGGTCATCAATCATCCGGCGCTGATGCAGGACGAGTATGACGAGATCGCCGCCATCGAATACGACAATCGCGATCTGCAGCGGCTGTGGTCGGCGATGCTGGGTGCGGCAGCGATGGTCGCCAGCCCGCATCTGACGCGCGAGTATCTTTTCGAGGAGCTCGAGCGCCAAGACTTTACCGGCCTTCTGAAGGGGCTCGATCAGCAGGTGCGCAATGCGCGCCTGTGGACCGCGACCGAGCAGGCCGCGATGGAGGATGCGCGCGAGGGCTACCGCCAGGCGCTGGCGTTTCACAAGCGCGCCAAGGCACTGCGCTGGCAGAAGATCGAGCTCGAGCGCGAGATCGCCGAGGCGACCGAAGAAGGCAATGCCGAGATCATCGACCAGCTGATGCGCGCGCTGCAGGAAGTGCATTTCGAAGGATTGCGGCTTGAAAACCAGGAAGCGATCATCGACGGCTTCGGCGTGCTCTCCGGCCGGGTCAAGGGTGCGGCGAGCCATTGATGGACGGCGGTGACAAGGCATTTTCGGCGGGTGGCGCGCTGTTCGGCAATGGCCGGGCGCCGCTCGATATCCTCAAGCGCGTCTATGGCTATTCGGCCTTCCGCGGCAAGCAGCAGCAGGTCGTCGAGCACGTGACCTCGGGCGGCGATGCCGTCGTGCTGTTTCCGACGGGGGCGGGCAAATCGCTCTGCTTCCAGATCCCGGCGCTCTGCCGCGACGGTCTCGGCATCGTCGTTTCGCCGCTGATTGCGCTGATGCGCGATCAGGTGGAGGCGATGAAGCAGCTCGGCATCCGCGCCGCGGCGCTGAACTCGACGATCACCCGCGAGGAATATGTCGATATCCGCCGGGCGATCTCGTCCGGCAATCTCGATCTCCTCTACGTGACGCCCGAGCGCATCCTGATGGAGGGTTTTCGCGAGATCATCGGCGAGGCCCGGATCGCGCTGTTTGCGATCGATGAAGCCCACTGTGTCTCCCAGTGGGGACATGACTTCCGGCCGGAATATCGCGAGCTCGGCAGGCTCTCGGAGCACTATCCGGGCGTGCCGCGCATCGCGCTGACGGCGACGGCCGATCCGCATACGCGCGAGGACATTATCGAGCGGCTGAGGCTCGGCAATGCTGAGGTCTTCACCACGAGCTTCGACCGGCCGAATATCGCTTACGAAATCGTCGAGCGCGACCAGCCGCGCCAGCAGCTGTTGCGGTTCCTCTCCGGCCACAAGGGCAATAGCGGCATCGTCTATTGCCTGTCGCGCGCCAAGGTCGAGGATACCGCCGAGTGGCTGAACACGCAGGGCATCCGGGCGCTCGCCTATCACGCCGGCATGGACCGGGCGATGCGCGACGCCAACCAGGATGCGTTCCTGAAGGAGGACGAGCTCTGCCTCGTCGCCACCGTCGCCTTCGGCATGGGGATCGACAAGCCGAATGTGCGCTATGTCGCCCATCTCGATCTGCCGGGTTCCGTCGAGGCTTATTATCAGGAGACCGGCCGCGCCGGGCGCGATGGCCTCGCGTCGGAAGTCTGGATGGCCTATGGCATGGCCGATGTCATCCAGCGGCGGCGGATGATCGACGAGGGCAATGCGGCCGATGAGATCAAGCGCATCGAGCGCGGCAAGCTGAACGCGCTGCTCGCCATCTGCGAGACCGCTTCCTGCCGCCGCCAGGCGATCCTGGCGCATTTCGGCGAGGCGCATGCGGGCGGCTGCGGCAGCTGCGACACCTGCACCAAGCCCGTCGAAACCTGGGACGGCACGGAGGCGGCGATCAAGGCGCTCGCCGCCGTCTACCGCACCGGCGAGCGCTTCGGTACCGGCCACGTCATCGACGTGCTGCTTGGCAACGTCAACGAGAAGACCGAGCGTTTCGGCCACACGACGATGCCGGTCTTCGGTGCCGGCAAGGATATCGCCGCGAAAACCTGGCAATCGATCTTCCGGCAGCTGCTGGCGATGGGGCTCGTCCGCAGCGACCACGACGCCTATGGCGCGATGAAGCTGGAGGCGGAGGCGCGCGCCGTCTTCAAGCACGAGCGGCAAGTCCACTTCCGCAAGGACCGGGCGGTCGCCGGGCGCAGTAGCCGCAAGGCCGAGCGCACCAACCGGCATGCCGGTCTGTCGGGCGCTGACGGCCTGCTCTTCGAGGCGCTGAGGGCCGAACGCACCTCGATCGCCAAATCGCTCGGCGTGCCGCCCTATGTCGTCTTCCCCGACACAACGCTCATCGCCTTCGCCACCGAACGGCCTCGCAGCCGCAAGGAGATGCTGGATATCTCCGGCGTCGGCCAGTCGAAGTTGGAGCGCTATGGCGAGGCGTTTCTGGACGTGATCCTCAGTCATGATGATTGAGAGCGCGCGATAGCGTCGCGCTGTTGAAATAGCCAAACCGAAAATATTTCGTACCGGATCGGGGACATCTGCACTTGCTTTGTGCTAATTGCAGCGCCCGTCGGAGGAAATTTTAGGGGTATTGGCGTTTACAATGACAAAAGCATTTCTCTCACATCTCACGACCGAGCTCGCCTCTCTGAAGGAAGCTGGGCTTTACAAGTCCGAGCGGGTCATCACCTCGAAGCAGGCCGGTGAAATTGCCGTCGCTTCGGGCGAGCGGGTTCTGAATTTCTGTGCCAACAATTATCTCGGTCTCGCCGACAACGAGGAGCTCGCCGAGGCCGGCAAGGCGGCGCTCGACCGGTATGGCTACGGCATGGCGTCAGTGCGCTTCATCTGCGGTACGCAGGAGGAGCACAAGCAGCTCGAGGCGCGCATCTCCTCGTTCCTCGGCATGGAAGACACGATCCTTTATTCCTCCTGTTTCGACGCCAATGGCGGTCTCTTCGAGACGCTGCTCGGCGAAGAGGATGCGATCATTTCCGACGCATTGAACCATGCCTCGATCATCGACGGCGTGCGTCTCTCCAAGGCCAAGCGCTTCCGCTATGCCAACAATGACATGGCGGCACTCGAAGAAGAGCTGAAGAAGGCCGAAGGCAGCCGCTTCAAGATGATCGCCACGGATGGCGTCTTCTCGATGGACGGCATCATCGCCAATCTGCAGGGTGTCTGCGATCTCGCCGACAAGTACGGCGCGATGGTCATGGTCGATGACAGCCATGCCGTCGGCTTCGTCGGCAAAAACGGCCGCGGCTCGGCCGAATATTGCGGCGTCGAGGGACGGGTGGATATCATCACCGGCACGCTCGGCAAGGCGCTTGGCGGCGCTTCGGGCGGGTATACGTCCGGCAAGGCCGAAGTGATCGACTGGCTGCGGCAGCGTTCGCGCCCCTACCTGTTCTCGAACACGCTGGCGCCGGTCATTGCGGCGGCTTCGCTGAAGGTCTTCGACCTGATCGAGAACGGCGATGCGCTGCGCGAGAAGCTGACGGCCAATTCTACGCTGTTCCGCTCCGAAATGACCAAGCTCGGCTTCACGCTGGCCGGCGAAGGGCATGCCATCATTCCGGTGATGCTCGGCGATGCGAAGCTGGCGCAGGATATGGCGGCGCTGATGCTGAAGAAGGGCGTCTACGTCGTCGGCTTCTCCTTCCCGGTGGTGCCGAAGGGCCAGGCACGTATTCGCACGCAGATGTCGGCGGCGCATTCGACTGTTGATGTCGAACGGGCGATTGCGGTGTTTGCCGAAGCGGGCGGGGAGCTTGGGGTTATCTGACGGCTTGCGGCCTCTTCCCTTCTCCCCAGCGGGGAGAAGGTGGCCCGAAGGGTCGGATGAGGGGGCCTCTAGCTATATTGCAAATTAATTGATGCCGTGCCGCGCAGCCCCCTCATCCGCCCTTGCGGGCACCTTCTCCCCGAGGGGAGAAGGGAAGGTGGAGCCAGCGGAAGCCAAGAGGAAATAATCTGATGTCGAATATGATGAAGGCGCTGGTGAAGTCGAAGGCGGAGGTCGGGCTCTGGATGGAGAGCGTGCCTGTACCGGAGGTCGGCCCGAACGACGTGCTGATCCGCGTGAAGAAGTCTGCGATCTGCGGTACCGACGTGCATATCTGGAACTGGGACCAGTGGGCGCAGAAGACCATTCCGGTGCCGATGGTCGTCGGTCACGAGTTCTGCGGCGAGATCGCCGAGGTCGGCTCCGCGGTCACCAAATACCATGTCGGCGAGCGTGTCTCCGGTGAGGGGCATATCGTCTGTGGCAAGTGCCGCAACTGCCGGGCGGGCAGGGGCCATCTCTGCCGCAACACGCTCGGCGTCGGCGTCAACCGGCCGGGCTCGTTCGGTGAGTTCGTCTGCATTCCGGAAGCCAATGTCGTGCCGATCCCGGATGATATTCCCGATGAGATCGCCGCGATCTTCGATCCGTTCGGCAATGCCGTCCACACGGCGCTCTCCTTCGACCTCGTCGGCGAAGACGTGCTGGTCACCGGCGCCGGTCCGATCGGCATCATGGGCGCGCTGGTCGCCAAGCGTTCGGGTGCCCGCAAGGTCGTCATCACCGATATCAACCCGAACCGCCTCGATCTCGCCCGCAAGCTCGGCATCGATTATGTCGTCGACGCCTCGAAGGAAAACCTGGCGGACGTGATGAAGTCGATCGGCATGACCGAGGGCTTCGATGTCGGGCTCGAAATGTCGGGTGCCGCACCTGCCTTCCGCGACATGATCGACAAGATGAATAATGGCGGCAAGATCGCCATCCTCGGCATTGCGCCGGCCGGTTTCGAGATCGACTGGAACAAGGTGATCTTCAAGATGCTGAACCTCAAGGGCATCTATGGCCGTGAGATGTTCGAGACCTGGTACAAGATGATCGCCTTCGTGCAGGGCGGGCTCGATCTGTCGCCGGTCATCACGCACCGCATCAAGATCGACGAATTCCGCGATGGCTTCGAGGCGATGCGCTCGGGCAATTCCGGCAAGGTGGTGATGGACTGGATGTAAACAGCGAGGCAACCGCGCCGGATGGAACGGCGATGGCGGCGATCAAGCTGCGCTGCGTTCCGGCGATCGATCTCGGGTCGTTGAAGATCAACCCCTATGATGGCCTGCCGCGGTAACGATCTATACTGCGGCAGCCTGGACGAGATGCTCTTCAGGTCACTATAAAACCGCAGTTGACTCGGATATGAGGGCGCAGGAGCTTTGCGCTCTTGTCTTTCACCGGTGACATCCTATCTAAGGCTGGCAATCGCTTGAGCGGTTCCTCTGCCTGTGGATAAGGCATTTTCCGTGTTTTCGGCGGCTTTTTTTGTGGAAAAGCTTGACGAGATCAAAAATTGTGGGAATCACCGTTCGACTTGAAGCGGTGAACTTGGGTCAAGGCGGATCGCACAAACCATGGCCGGAATTTTCGAAGCATTGAAGCTCTGTCATCCGGCGCCGGCAATCGTGGTTAATCAGGCTTTAAAGGTCATCCCGTTAGGTGGGTGAAATTGATTCGAAGCGAGCGTTGATGCGCGCGTTTCGAAGCGGCTTCGCACCAGCGAGTTTGGATAGCGTCAGGAAGGCGACGACATAAATGGCAACGAAGGTCAAAGAGAACGAAGAAGCGGAAGTCGAACGCGACGGCGCAACCGACGGCCCTCTTCTCGATCTTTCCGATGACGCGGTCAAGAAGATGATCAAGGCCGCGAAGAAGCGCGGCTATGTGACGATGGACGAGCTGAATGCCGTTCTTCCGTCCGAAGAAGTGACGTCCGAACAGATCGAAGACACGATGGCGATGCTGTCCGACATGGGCATCAACGTGATCGAGGACGAAGAAGCTGAGGAAGCCCAGGGCGGCGCCGGCAGCGACGACGACGACAGCGGCAGCGACGACGACAACGAAGGTGGCGAACTCGCGCCTTCGAGCGGCACTGCGCTTGCGACCACGAAGAAGAAGGAACCGACCGATCGTACCGACGATCCGGTGCGCATGTATCTGCGCGAAATGGGTTCCGTCGAGCTTCTGTCGCGCGAAGGCGAAATCGCCATTGCAAAGCGCATCGAGGCTGGCCGCGAAACGATGATCGCCGGTCTCTGCGAGAGCCCGCTGACCTTCCAGGCCATCATCATCTGGCGCGACGAACTGAACGAAGGCACAACGCTGCTGCGCGAGATCATCGATCTCGAAACCACCTATTCCGGTCCGGAAGCCAAGGCTGCACCGCAGTTCCAGAGCCCCGAGAAGATCGAAGCCGACCGCAAGGCGGCTGAAGAGAAGGAAAAGACCCGCCGCGCCCGTTCGGGTGACGACGACATCACCGATGTCGGCGGCGAAGGCATGCCGATCGAGGAAGAGGAAGAGGACGAAGACGAGTCCAACCTTTCGCTCGCCGCGATGGAAGCCGAGCTGCGCCCGCAGGTCATGGAAACTCTCGACCTGATCGCCGAGACCTACAAGAAGCTGCGCAAGCTGCAGGACCAGCAGGTCGAGCAGCGCCTTGCCGCGACCGGCACGCTGTCTTCCGCCCAGGAGCGCCGCTACAAGGAGCTCAAGGACGAACTGATCAAGGCCGTCAAGTCGCTGTCCTTGAACCAGAACCGTATCGAGGCTCTGGTCGAGCAGCTCTACGACATCAACAAGCGCCTCGTGCAGAACGAAGGCCGCCTGCTGCGTCTGGCTGAATCCTACGGCGTCAAGCGCGACAGCTTCCTGGAACAGTACCAGGGCGCCGAGCTCGACCCGAACTGGATGAAGTCGATCGCCAATCTGGCCGCCCGCGGCTGGAAGGAATTCGCCAAGGGCGAGAACACGACGATCCGCGACATCCGCCAGGAAATCCAGAATCTGGCGACCGAAACCGGCATTTCGATCTCGGAATTCCGCCGTATCGTGCATATGGTGCAGAAGGGCGAGCGCGAAGCGCGTATCGCCAAGAAGGAAATGGTCGAAGCGAACCTTCGCCTCGTCATCTCCATCGCCAAGAAGTACACGAACCGCGGTCTGCAGTTCCTCGACCTCATTCAGGAAGGCAATATCGGCCTGATGAAGGCGGTCGACAAGTTCGAATACCGCCGCGGTTACAAGTTCTCGACCTATGCGACGTGGTGGATCCGTCAGGCGATCACCCGCTCGATCGCCGACCAGGCTCGCACTATCCGTATTCCGGTGCACATGATCGAAACGATCAACAAGATCGTTCGTACCTCGCGCCAGATGCTGCACGAGATCGGCCGCGAGCCGACGCCGGAAGAACTGGCCGAAAAGCTCGCCATGCCGCTCGAAAAGGTCCGCAAGGTCCTGAAGATCGCCAAGGAACCGATCTCGCTCGAAACGCCTGTCGGTGACGAAGAAGATTCGCATCTCGGCGATTTCATCGAGGACAAGAACGCGCTTCTGCCGATCGACGCCGCCATCCAGGCGAACCTGCGCGAAACGACGACCCGCGTTCTGGCATCGCTGACGCCGCGCGAAGAGCGCGTGCTGCGCATGCGCTTCGGCATCGGCATGAACACCGACCACACGCTCGAAGAAGTCGGCCAGCAGTTCTCGGTCACCCGCGAACGTATCCGCCAGATCGAAGCGAAGGCGCTGCGCAAGCTGAAGCACCCGAGCCGCAGCCGCAAGCTGCGCTCGTTCCTCGACAGCTAAGCGAACGACACGACGACATCAAAAGCCCGGCCTCAGTGCCGGGCTTTTCTTTTGGCGGAATGCAACCGGCACGCTTGCTGCCTCCGTCCCGCCATAATTGAATTGAGGATGGGCGCAGTTTCACGAGCATCGGGCCGCAGCATGATGAATGCTTCCTGCTTCTACTATCCCGCAGTCTGATGACTGCCGCGGCGCGCTCGTTCGAGGAGAGGGTCGGCTGGGGTGGGCCGGCGTCGCTTGCGCTGCATGCCGCTTGTCTCGCCCTGCTTCTGATCTATCTGCCGAAGCCGCGGATTTTTCGCACGCCGCCTGACGATAGCGTCAGCGTGGAAATCGTGCCTGCTGCTACTCAAGCCGAGCCCGCAGCACCGCCTGCAGACATCAGGCCGCAGCCGCAGCAAGCGCCCGCCGTGCCACTTGCGCCTCCTGCTGACGATCAGCCGGGCAGGGTGCTGGTGCCACCGGTGATCAAACCGGCTCCGGCCCCGGGTGCGCTGGTTTCGGCACGGCAGCTTTTCTCTGGTGGCGTGCTCAGCGATCCCCGCAGCAAGAAGGCGCGGGCGGCATTGCGGCAGCTCTCCGGTGACGAGCGCAATCTGCAGCTTTGCGGGCTTGAGGCGATGGAGCAGGTTCGCAGAACGCGTCCCGGCAGCAATCCGGACGCGATCGCGCCCTATGCGATGGCGCCGGAGCGGATCAGGGGTGGGAGCATCGAGGTGAAGGGCGGCGCATTCCGCAGCAAGCGCCTCTGGTACGCGATCCGCTTCAGCTGCGAGGTCGACGAGGGCTCGGGGGCGGTACGCTCCTTCGCCTTCGCGATCGGCGATGCCATTCCGAAGGATTTGTGGCGGCAGCACAACCTGGTTGCCGATGACGGGGCGGCGGACTGAGCTCTTCACGGCAAATTGCCGGGAAATCGTGCCCCTTTTCCTTTTGCGGCTTGATGCTGCCTGCTTTTGACGCCACATCGGCATCACGTGGTTTAATGGTGGCATGCAGAAGCTAACGAACAAGCGTTTGGCAGGGATCAGTTCAGGTGTGGCGGCGTCGATCGCGCTGCATGCCCTGGTCGCGGCCGTCCTGTTGTTCAAGATGCCGCTGCCGCAGACGGAGCCGGAGAAGGAGGAGGCCGTACAGGTCGATCTCGTGCCGCCGCCGGAGGAAAAGAAGGAAGAGCCGAAGCCGGAAGAGAAGAAGCCGGAAGAGCAGGCGAAGAAGGAGGAGCCGCCTCCACCGCCGCCGCCGGAGGAGAAAAAGCCCGAGGAGAAGGTAAAGGAAGAGCCGCCTCCGCCGCCTCCTGAAGAAAAGAAGGCGGAAGAGCCGAAACCCGAGGAAAAGAAGCCGGAGGAACAGGCAAAGCAGGAGCCACCACCTCCGCCGCCACCACCGCCTCCGCCTCCGCCGGAAGAGAAGAAAGCCGAGCAGCCGAAAGCCGAACCGCCGAAGGCCGAGCAGCAAGCCGAGAACAAGCAGGCTGACGGCAAGCAGGGGCAGGGTGCGCCGATGCCGGTTCTGAAACCCGTGTTCCAGTTCGGCGACAAGGATAGTGGTCCGAAGAAATCCGACGCTGGCAATTCGTCCACAGGCGAAGTGAAACCGGCGACCAGCGCGCCCGACCACAAGGACGAGACCGGCGAGCCGAAGCCCGCAGCCGATGCCGGCGACAAGCCGGATGCGCCGAAGGAGCCGCCGGCCAAGCCCGTGCCTGACGATATCGATCTGCCGCAGGTGGATATCGCCGACGCGCATTCGCAGAATAATGCGCCTGCCGTCGATGCCGCCGGCGAGGCCGTGACCAGCATCGAGCAGGCAAAGCCGGTCGAGCAGAAACCGACCGAGCCGGACAAGCCGGATGCGCCGAAGAAGGATGAGCTTGCCGAGGCGAAGACGCTGTTTTCGCCTGACGAGAGTGATGACCCCGTGGCGCGGACGGCGATGCTCGGCATTCCCCGCGGGCGGCGTGCGGCGCAGCTCTGCAGCACCGAGCTTCGTGAGCAGCTGGTGCATGGATCGCCCGCCTACCGGCCGGTGATCGTGCCGATGTATGGGCTCGCCAAGGGTACGGTGCTCGACGTCAAGCGCGGCGCCTTCCGCACCGCCGAGACCTGGTACGACGTGCAGTTCCGCTGCGAGGTCAACGAGGATGCGACGGCAATCGTTTCCTTCGCGCTCGATGTCGGCAGTGCGGTGCCGCGCAGCCAGTGGCGTAGCAGGCGCTTCCCGGAATAGGGTCAGCCCTGCGCAAGACAGCCCTCCTATTCTTCCTCCATCGCCGATGTTGCGGTGAATGAAAGGACGATGATATGTCGAACGATATCGAGCATTACCTCGAAACCCAGGATGAGGCCGTCGCCCTCCGTTTTCTTGAAAACAAGTCGGACGAACTGACCGATATCCTGGTGGCAGCCCTTGAAGACGCGCTGCTGATCCTCTCCGAAGAATTCGGACCGCAGACGGTCCACTGATCGCCAATCTTGCGCCGCAGCCCGCGGGCTGGCACTCTTCCGTTCGAAGAGGAGTGTGGCATGGATGGCGGTTTCAGGATGCACCGCTCGGCGGTGTCAGGTGTCGAGGCCGTCGAGGCTGCGACGGGCCGGAGCTTCTCCCGCCATACGCACGAGCAGTTCGGCATCGGGCTGATCCATCGCGGCGCGCAGAAATCGCTCAGCGGCCGCGGCATGGTCGAGGCCGAAGCGGGTGATGTCATCACCGTCAATCCGAACGAGGTGCATGACGGCATGCCCGTCGGCGATGCGCGCGCCTGGCGCATCCTCTATTTCGATCCTGAGATGTTTCTGAGCCTGGCTGCGGAGGCGGCCAAGGGCTCTTCAATGCGTTTCGAGATCCCGCATCCTGTCCTGCGCGACGGCCCGATCGCCCGGCGCTTTCAGGCGCTGTTTGCGGCTGTCACCGGCGAAGCGGATGCGATGTGCTCAGAGGAGCTGCTGCTCGGCCTGACGGCAGATATTTTGCGCGAGGGCGGCGAGGCGGAGGCCGATCTGTTGATTCCGTCCTCGGTCGCCCGTGCCCGCGATCTCATCAATGACGATCCCTCCGGGGATATCTCGCTTGCCCGGATGGCGCGCGAGAGCGGGCTCAGCCGCTTCCAGCTCGTTCGCGCCTTCAGCAGGGCGACGGGGCTGACGCCGCATGCCTATCTGGTGCAGGCGCGGGTACATCTGGCACGGCGGCTGATCGGCGGGAGGATGCCGCTTGCCGAGGTTGCTGCAGCCAGCGGCTTTGCCGACCAGAGCCACATGACCCGGGCATTCACGGCGCGTTACGGCCTGGCGCCCGGCGTCTATGCCCGCGGCCGCTCCTGAGCCTGCAATTTCCTTCAAGACCGCAGCGAACCTTTGGCGTCATCTCGCTCCCGATCCAGGGGAGTTCTCATGACACCGAAACAACAGGGCTACATCTATCTGACGCTGGCAATGACGACGGTCGGCAGTACCGTGATTGCCAGCAAGCTGATCTCGGCGGGGCTGCCGCCATTCACGGCAACGGCGCTGAGGTTTGCCGTGGCCTTTCCGTGCTTCATGCTGCTGATGCGGCTGACCGGTGCCCGGCTGCCGAGGCTCTCGCGGCATGACTGGATCATTCTTGTCATTCAGGCGGCGGCGGGAAGCGTTGGTTATACGACGCTGCTGATCTCGGGCCTGTCGATGACTTCGGCCGCCAATGCGGGAGTGATCATCGGCACGCTGCCGGTGGTTTCGGCCGGGATCTCGATCCTGCTGCTGCGTGAGCGGCCGGACCGTTTCCTGCTGCTCGCGATCGGGCTTGCGGCGGCGGGCGTCTTCTCGATCGTGCTGGCGCCGGGGGCAGGCGGCGGCTCTCTGCGCGGTGACATTCTGATCTTCGGCGCGGTGCTCTGCGAGGGGCTGTTCATTCTGCTCAACAAGCGGCTGAAGACGGAGATTGCGCCGCTGGTGCAATCGACGCTGATGACGGCGATCGGCTTCTGTGCGGCTGCCATTCCGGCGGTCTTCGAAAGCCATGCGTTCCCGGCCGCGTCCTCGGCGGCATTGCTCTCCGTCGTCTATTACGCGCTGGTGCCGACGATTGCCGGTTTCATGCTCTGGTATGCGGGAGCGGAGAGGGTGAGCGGGGCGGAGGCCTCGCTGTTTACGGCGATCGCGCCGGTCTCGGCGGTGATCTTCGCCTTCCTGCTGCTTGGTGAGCCGGTCGGGCTGCATCAGATCGCGGGCATTGGTTGCGTGCTGGCCGCGGTATTGGGGCTTGCACTGAACGGCAGGCGCAGGCGCCCGGCCTAGCCCTTACGGAAATGGGCGCGGTAGTCGCGCGGTGTCATGCCCTTTTCGGCGCGGAACTGGCGATTGAAATTGGCGAGTGACACATATCCGACGGCATCGGCGATATGGGCGACCGGCTGGTTCGTCGAGGAGAGGCGGGCGCAGGCATCGCCGATCCGCATGCGGATCAGGTAGTCGCTGACCGTCGTGCCGGTGTGGCGGCGGAACATGCGGTGCAGGCCGGAGACGCTGAGAGCCGCGATATCGGCGAGCTCCTCCAGCGTCGCCGGGCCGGCGTAGTTGACATGCAGGTGGGTGAGCACCCGGTCGATGCGCTCGCGGCTTTCCTGCAGCGCCGGCTGATGGCCGGGCGCGCTGGCGAGCGGCACGGCCTGGCGGTCGGCGGCGACCTGGCCGAGGATGGCGAGCAGCGACAGCAGGCGCTCGGCCGGTTCACGGTCGAAGATCGTCTCGAATTCGGCGCGGACGGCCTCTCCGGTCTGGCGGGAGAACTGCAACCCGTTCTGGCCGCGGGCCATCAGCTGCTCGATCGGCCTGAGTTCCACGGCGCCCGCCGTCATCTGCCGCATCCATTCGGGGTGAAACCACAGAACCAAGGCGCGATGCGGCTGGCCGGGATCGAGCTTCTCACGCGAGGCCCAGGTATGGGGCAGGTTGGGGCCGACCAGCACGAGGTCGCCATCCTCATATTCGCCTGTGTGATCGCCGATGAAGCGCTGGCCGGCGGAATTCAGCGTCAGCGTCAGCTCGAACTCCGGATGGTGGTGCCATTCGAAGGGAATGGCATCGTCGAGCCGCCGGTTGAGCATCGGCCAGCTGGTATCGGATTGCCGGGGCAGGACTTCGAGAAATGCTCTCATCGGGCGCCTGATTGATGCAAGACGCCAGAATAGTATCACAAGGCGCCAAACGCGGGCAACATCGCCGCGCGCTTGCGGCTACACTCCTCTCATCGCCTGACAGTACAGGGATTAGCGCAATGGGAGAGACACATGCAGCAGGCAGCAGCCATCAAGCGCGACGCGCATCCGACCACTTCGTCGAGCACCACGCAGCTCAAGGATATCAAGAAGAAGCTTCCGCTTCGCGTTCTCTCGGAGGAGGACTGGCAGCACTGGACCAAGAAGGGTTACGTCATTGTCCGTCAGGCGGTGCCTGCGGAGAATGTCGAGCGGCTTGTGGAGGTGCTCTGGCGTTTTGACGAGAAGGACCCGAACGATCCTTCGACCTGGTACGCGCCGCAGCGCCGCGAACACAAGATGAAGGAACTCAACAACACCGGCATGCTGGAGATCTACAATCACCAGGCGTTGTGGGACAACCGGATGGAAAAGCGCGTCTATGACGTGTTCGTCGATATCTGGGACCGCGAAGACCTGTGGGTGACGATCGACCGGGCCAACCTGAACCCGCCGAAGAAGGTCAAAGGCAATCCGAACGGCTTCATCCACTGGGACGTCGATACCTCGATCGACCCGCTGCCGATCGGCGTGCAGGCGGTGCTGAGCCTCAAGAAGCAGGACGGCGATGTCGGCGGCTTCCAGTGCGTGCCCTATCTCTTCGAGCATTATGACGAGTGGGTGAAGACGCAGCCTGAAGATCGCGATCCGATGCACCCTGATATGACCGGTCTTTCGACCGAGAATATCAGCATGGAGCCGGGCGACCTGATGATCTTCAACTCGCTGCTCGCCCACGGCGTTCGCCCCAACCACTCCGAAAACCGCGTCCGCATGGCGCAGTATATCTCCATGCACCCGGCGGAATTCGACAATGCCGAGGAGCGCGACGAGCGCATCCGCCTCTGGCGCGAACTCGACAGCCCGAAGCGCGATGCCTTCCCGGGCGATCCGCGCGAATGGGAAAAGCACAATGCGACGACGGCGGAATTGACGCCGCTCGGCCGCAAGCTGCTCGGGCTGGATCGCTGGGGTTGATGGCGCGCGAGTGCCACTGATCTTAATGCAGAAGGGGGCGCCTCTCAGGCGCCCCCTCTTTGCGTGACGGAAGCAGGGGGGACGGAGATGCCGTGCCTGTGGCCCCTCATCCGGCCCGTTGGGCCACCTTCTCCCCGCTGGGGAGAAGGGACGCCGGAGCCGCAGCGTCGATTTACCCTTGTAACTTCCCTTTATCCGCTATCGAGGCTGTAATGCCTATCGCGGTGGCGAGCGAGAGACCGAGGCCCCTCTGGGACACCAAGCCCGCGGGAGA
>NZ_JBNWCF010000009.1:0-331058 GCF_053522545.1 Rhizobium sp. 21-4511-3d
CCGCCGCCCACGTTTCTCTTTCTTCTCATCTTCAATTGTCAAATAACTGACGACACCAAGCCGTCACAAAATCAATCGCTCCAAACTTCCGCTCGAAGCCCAAACCAGCAAAACAGCCAATCCGCTTGATTTTCTCTAGAACGAAGCCATCCGTCGCCAGCAGCGCCGCCGCCCTCGTTCAGTGACGCGGCTTATACGGCTATCCCTCCCAAACAGTCAACAGCGCAAATCCAAGTTTTTTGACATTTTTGTAACAGGTTGATTTTGCAAAGGGATTTGCAGACTTCGGTCCTACCACGAACTTATGCCTCCAGGGACCGCTGGAGAATGCCGGGAGCGAAGCAGTTTCAGGCATTATCGGGGCGGGCTTTCCGCCTGCCGTTTATATAGGAAGCGCATCCGGGACTTGCCACAGCGGCTTGCGCAATGGCATCCGATCGCTAATTTCGCGCCAATAGTCCTGCGCGCCGCAGCCTTGCGCCGCGCCTGAAACGATCGCTGGAGAGAATGGATATCGCTTCCCTGCCGGTACTGCCGGTTTCCCATGTGCTTGCCGATATCGGGGCGGCGCTCGAAAGCCAGCGGCGTGCAGTGCTGTCTGCCCCGCCGGGCGCGGGCAAGACGACGCTGGTGCCGCTTTTCCTGCTCGCGCAGTCCTGGCGTGGCGACGGCAAGATTATCCTGCTCGAACCGCGCCGGCTTGCAGCCCGCGCTGCGGCGACCCGGATGGCCTCGCTGCTCGGCGAAAGCGTCGGCCAGACCGTCGGCTACCGCATGCGTCTCGACAACCGCGTCTCGGCCGCGACGCGGATCGAGGTGGTGACCGAGGGCGTGTTTGCCCGGATGATTCTCGACGATCCCGAACTCTCGGGCGTCTCGACCGTCATTTTCGACGAATTCCACGAGCGGTCGCTGGATGCCGATTTCGGGCTGGCGCTGTCGATCGACGTGCAGGGCGCATTGCGCGACGATCTGCGGATTCTTGTGATGTCCGCGACGCTCGATGTCGAGAGGGTCGCCACGCTGCTCGATAATCCTCCCATTATCGAAAGCATGGGGCGGAGTTTTCCAATCGATATCCGCTATCAGGACCGGCCGGGCGGCGAACGGATCGAGGACGCGGTGACCAAGGCGATCCTCGATTATCATGCCACCGAGACCGGCTCGATCCTCGCATTCCTGCCGGGGCAGGCGGAAATCCTGCGGACGGCCGAGCGGCTGGAGGGACGGCTTGGCGCCTCGACCCTGATTGCGCCGCTCTATGGCAATCTCAGCCAGAAGGAACAGGACGCCGCGATCAGGCCGGCGGCGGCAGGAACGCGCAAGGTGGTGCTGGCGACTTCGATCGCCGAGACCTCGATTACCATCGACGGTGTGCGGATGGTGATCGACAGCGGGCTGCAGCGGCTGCCCGTCTTCGAGCCATCGACCGGGATCACCCGGCTGGAGACGGTGCGGGTATCGCGTGCCTCGGCCGATCAGCGCGCCGGACGCGCCGGGCGAACCGAGCCCGGCATTGCGCTGCGCCTCTGGCATCAGGGTCAGACGGCCGCCCTCCCCGCCTTCACCCCGCCGCAAATCCTCTCCAGCGACCTTTCCGGACTGGTGCTCGATCTGGCGCATTGGGGTGTGCAGGATCCGAAGACACTTGTCTTCGTCGATCAGCCGCCGGCGGCGACACTTGCCGAGGCACGGTCGCTGCTGATCGATCTCGGGGCGCTCGCCGCCGACGGCAGCCTGACCGAGCGTGGGCGGACCATGCGCGAGATGGCACTGCCGCCGCGGCTGGCGGCGATGGTGGTTTCGGCCGGTGAACACGGCGATGCCAGGGAAGCCGCGATGCTTGCCGTACTGATGACCGAACAGGGGCTGGGCGGCGCCAGCATCGATCTCGAAGAGCGGCTGAGGCGGTTCAAGACGGAGAAGGGCGAACGGGCGGAATCGGCACGACGGCTGGCGCAGCGGCTGGCAGGCGGGCTCGACAAGGTGAAATCGACGGCCTCGCCAACGGCCGGACAGCTGCTGATGCATGCCTTTCCCGATCGCATCGCCCTGCAGCGCGGCGCGCGGGGCCGCTATGTGATGGCAAATGGCCGCGGCGGCGAGCTTGCGGAAACCGAGCGGCTGGCGGGGAGCCAGATGCTTGTGATCGCCGACCTGACGGGGCGGGCGGCGCAGGCTCGCATTCTCGCTGCGGCCGAGATTTCACGCGGCGATGTCGAGGCGGAGCTGCCCGGGGCGATCAAGACGGGCGAGCAGACCTATTTCGATCTGCCAAGTCGGCAGGTGCGGGCGCGCAAGGCGACACGGCTCGGCGCCATCGTCTTCGAGGAGACGCCCCTTCCCCGGCCAAGCGGCGCGGCGACAGCCAAAGCGCTCGCCGACGGCATCCGGCAGCTCGGGCTTGCGACCCTCCCCCTCTCCAAGGAAGCGGCACAGCTTCGCGAGCGGATCGGCTTTCTCTATAGAACGATCGGCGAGCCCTGGCCCGACATGAGCGACGAAGCGCTGCTCGAGCGGCTCGACGACTGGTTCGTGCCGTTCCAGGCGGATGTGCGCGGTATTGCCGATATCAGCGCCGGATCGCTGTCGAACGGGCTGATCAGCCTCGTTCCCCATGCGCTGCAGCGCGACCTAGCAAAACTGGCGCCGACGCATTTCGAGGCGCCGACCGGGCAGCGCCATCCGATCCAATATGACGGTGAAGAGCCGTTGCTGACGATCCGGGTGCAGGAGCTGTTCGGGCTGAAGGATCATCCGGCGATCGGCGGCGGGCGATTGCCGCTGCTGCTCGAACTCACCTCTCCCGCCCACCGGCCGATCCAGACTACGCGCGACCTGCCGGGCTTCTGGGCGGGCTCCTGGAAGGACGTGCGCGCCGAGATGCGCGGACGCTATCCTCGACATCCCTGGCCGGAGCGGCCGGAAGAGGCACTGCCGACGACACGCGCCAAGCCGCGTGGTACATAAGGACATGACGATGGTAGACGACGCCGACAGCAAGACGCAGGAAGACAGACACAGCAGCCGGCGGCTTCGCCTGCAGACGATCGTGAGGCTGCGCTGGCTGGCGGTCGCCGGTCAGGCGGTGACTGTTTTCATCGTTGCCTTCTGGCTGAAATTTCCCCTGCCGCTGATTGCCAGCTGCTCGCTGATTGCAGCACTTGCCTGGGTCAACTTCTACCTGACGATCCGCTACCCGCCGACGCACCGGCTGGAGGCGCCGGCTGCCTTTGCGCTGCTGGGGCTCGATCTGCTGCAGCTATCGGCACTGCTCTTCATTACCGGCGGACTGGCGAACCCGTTTGCGGCGCTGGTCTGCGTGCCGGTCATCATTTCCTTTGCCTCGCAGCCGATCCGCTACAGCACGGCGCTGATCCTGTTTGCGATGGTCTGCATCACCATCCTCGCCTTCTCGCCCTTCCCGCTTCCGTGGTTCGATGGCGTGGAGATCAATGTGCATAATGTCATGCAGTTCGGCGTCTGGTGCTCGATCGCCTCGACCATGGCCTTTGCCGCCTTCTATGCCTATCGCGTATCGATGGAAGCGAGTCAGCTGGCCGACGCACTTGCCGCCACCGAGCTGGTGTTGCAGCGGGAGAAGCATCTGTCGCAGCTGGATGGTCTTGCTGCGGCCGCCGCCCACGAGCTCGGCACGCCGCTCGCGACGATCAGCGTCGTTGCCAAGGAGATGGAGCGCGAACTGAAGGATGACGACCGGTTCCGCGAGGACGTGCAGCTGTTGCGCAGCCAGAGCGAACGGTGCCGCGACATCCTGAAACGGCTGACCAGCATGTCGACCGAGGGTGACGCGCATATGCGCCGCCTGCCGCTGTCGTCGATGATCGAGGAGATCCTCGAGCCCTATCGCGAATCCCAGATCGCGCTGGAGCTGATCGAGAAAAGCCCGCGCAAGGGCGAGCCGGTGACCGAACGCAATGCCGGCATCCTTTATGGCCTCGGAAACCTGATCGAGAACGCCGTCGACTATGCTCGCGAGAAAGTGACCATAACCGTCGAACATGACCATCGTCGTGTCCTGATTGTCATAGAAGACGATGGCAACGGCTATGCGCCGGACATTCTGACACGGATCGGCGAACCCTACGTGACCAAGCGGCAGAAGGAAGATACAGCGGGAGGCCTGGGACTTGGGCTATTCATCGCCAAGACACTGCTGGAGCGCTCCGGCGCGGCACTGGTCTTCGAGAACCGCGAACCGGAAGGCGCGGGCGCCCGTATCCGCGTCGAGTGGCCGCGCATGCTGATTGACGCGCATTCGACAAAGTGACTTTATCGGCCTAATGAAGTTTTGAGCAATCGACCGATATTCAGGGCGGGGAACCGCCGGGATCAGAGACAATGACGGAACAAGACAGCGAAACCCTTGCCATCGGCGAACACGACATCGGCCCGGATGCGAGCCTGCTTATCGTCGATGACGACGGCCCGTTCCTGCGCCGCCTGGCGCGGGCGATGGAGACGCGGGGCTTTCATGTGGAGACGGCGGAATCGGTTGCCGAGGGCGTGGCCAAGTCCAAGGCCCATCCGCCGAAATATGCGGTCGTCGACCTGCGGCTCGGCGATGGAAATGGCCTGGACGTGATCGAGGCGATCCGCCAGCGCCGCGACGATACCCGCATCATCGTTCTGACCGGCTACGGCAATATCGCAACGGCGGTGACGGCCGTTAAGCTTGGTGCCGTCGATTACCTGGCTAAGCCTGCCGACGCCGACGACGTGTTTGCGGCGCTGACGCAGCGGCCGGGCGAAAAGGCCGAACTGCCTGACAATCCAATGTCGGCGGACCGCGTTCGCTGGGAGCATATCCAGCGGGTCTACGAGATGTGCGAGCGCAATGTTTCGGAGACCGCTCGCCGGCTCAACATGCATCGCCGTACCCTGCAGCGCATCCTCGCCAAGCGCGCCCCGAAGTAAGCTCAGACGTCGTCGATGGCGAGCGGCTTGCCGTTCGCCCATTCGGCCATCATCAGCCGCTGGGCGGCAGCGCGCGAGAAATTCAGCATGACCGATTTGCGGGTGGCGGGCGCGAGCTTGTGTTCGGGCGCTTCGCGGATCATGTGCGCGCCGTAACCATCCGAAAGAAACAGGCCGCAGTCCTCAGGGAAGATATCGAGCGGCACATCCTTGTGTGTGGCGAAGAACAGCCGGTCGCAATGGGCGCGATATTCCGGCCACTTGCGATCGACGCGAAAGTCCTCGATCGACGTCTTGATCTCGATGATCCAGATTTCGCCCTTGTCCGATATCGTGATCAGGTCAGCGCGCCGGCCGCTTGCCAAGGGCAACTCGGGAAGCAAGGCATGGCGCATCTCGTGAAGTAAAATCTGAGTCCCGCGGCGCACGAGCATAGCTCTGTCCGATTGCCGGCCATCTATTAACGGATTGTTATTGTAAACACTCAAAATCGTCATGGATAACCGTGGGGAGAGGGTGCTTGTTGTTGCAAAAAAGCCATGCGCTTTTAATTTGCCGCTGCGGGTAACTTTTGTCGCGATGCAGCATCTTGCAAAGCCGAAGTTAATCGAAAATAAACCATAATCAAAGATGGTTCGAAGCATCCTCCCACATTGCCCAAAACTTAAGAGACATCCATGCGCATCCGCAATGCATTCCCTGTATTCGGCCTGATGGCAACACTCGCCCTGGCCGGTTGCTCTACCAGCACCGAAAGCGCTTCCGTCGAAGACAAGGCTGCTGCTGGCCCGACTGTTCAGACGGCACAGATTTTCGATGACGCCTACGGCGTTACCTCGGATGCCGGATACTCGCTCCCCGCAATCCCGATCCAGCGCGTGAAGCCGGAATTCCGCCGCCAGATCGTCAGCTACCAGACGGATGAGCGTCCCGGCACGATCATCGTCAACACGCGCGAGCGCCACCTCTATTACATCCTGCCGGGCGGCAAGGCGATGCGCTACGGCATCGGCGTCGGCAAGGCCGGCTTCGCATGGGCCGGCACCGCATACGTTGCCTGGAAGCAGGAATGGCCGAACTGGCACCCGCCGAAGGAAATGGCCGTCCGCCGTCCTGAAATCGCCAAGTATGTCGAGAACGGCATGGAGCCGGGCCTGACCAATCCGCTCGGTGCCCGCGCCATGTACCTCTTCAACGACAAGGGCCAGGACACGCTGTTCCGCCTGCACGGCACGCCGGAATGGGCTTCGATCGGTACCGCCGCTTCTTCGGGCTGCATCCGCCTGATGAACCAGGACGTCATCGACCTCTACAGCCGCGTCCGTCCGGGCCGTTCGACGTCGAAGGTCATCGTTATCCAGTAAGCTATTTGCCCTATACGGCATGAAAAAGGCCGCCGGAGAGCTCCTCCGGCGGCCTTTTTGTTTTGGGCGGTTAAAGCTGAGGCCGGTTAACCGGCCTTCAGCTCCAGGCGGCGGCGGTGCAGGACCGGCTCGGTATAGCCGTTCGGCTGCTCGCGGCCCTTGAGCACGAGATCGACGGCAGCCTGGAAAGCGATGGACCTGTCGAAATTACCGGCCATTGGTGTGTAGGCGGCATCGCCGGCATTTTGCTGATCGACGACGGCGGCCATGCGCTTCATCGTTTCGATGATCTGCGGCTCGGTGACCACCTTGTGATGCAGCCAGTTTGCCATGTGCTGGGCGGAGATGCGCAGCGTCGCGCGGTCTTCCATCAGGCCGACATTGTTGATGTCGGGAACCTTGGAGCAGCCGACGCCCTGATCGACCCAGCGCACGACGTAGCCAAGGATACCCTGAGCATTGTTGTCGAGCTCGCGCTGGATTTCTTCCGGCGTCCAGTTGGGGCGCGGAGCGACCGGCACCGAGAGGATGTCGGAGAGCTTGGCGCGCGGGCGATCCTTCAGGCCGCGCTGAACGTCGGCGACGTTGATCTTGTGATAATGCGTCGCGTGCAGGGTCGCAGCCGTCGGCGACGGCACCCAGGCGGTGTTGGCGCCGGCCTTCGGATGGGCGATCTTCTGCTCCAGCATCGCCGCCATCAGGTCCGGCATGGCCCACATGCCCTTGCCGATCTGGGCGTGGCCGGAGAGGCCGCATTCGAGACCGATATCGACATTCCAGTTTTCGTAGGCCGAGATCCAGGCCGCCTGTTTCATGTCGCCCTTGCGGATCATCGGGCCGGCTTCCATCGAGGTATGGATTTCGTCACCCGTGCGATCGAGGAAGCCGGTATTGATGAAGACGACGCGCTCTGCCGCAGCGCGGATGCATTCCTTGAGATTGACCGTCGTGCGGCGCTCTTCGTCCATGATGCCCATTTTCATGGTGTTCCTGGGCATGCCGAGCAGCTCTTCGACACGGCCGAATATCTCGACGGCGAAAGCAACTTCTTCCGGTCCGTGCATCTTCGGCTTGACGACATACATCGAACCTTCGCGCGAGTTCTTGCGGCGGCCCTTCGGGCCGACGTCATAGAGCGCAATCAGGCCGGTGATGACCGCATCCATGATGCCTTCAGGCACTTCGTTGCCATCGCGATCGAGAATGGCGGGATTGGTCATGAGGTGGCCGACATTGCGCACCAGCATCAGCGAGCGGCGGTGCAGCTCGAAGGTCGATCCATTCGGCGCGGTGATATCGGTGTCGGGATTGAGCTTGCGGATGAAGGAGGAGCCGCCCTTGGTGACTTCCTCCTGCAGGTCGCCCTTCATCAGGCCCAGCCAGTTCCTGTAGACGACGACCTTGTCTTCGGCGTCGACAGCGGCGACAGAATCCTCGCAGTCCATGATCGTGGTGATCGCCGATTCCAGCCAGACGTCGGAGATATTCGCGGGATCGGCCTTGCCGATCGCTGTTCCAGCATCGATGACGATTTCGATATGGATGCCGTTGTTCTTGAGAAGGACATGCGTCGGGGCGGTTGCGCTGCCACGGTAGCCGGCGAAATGTGCGGCATCCTTCAGCGGCAGGTCCTCACCGTCGACATCGGCGATCGCAAGCTTGGCGCCGTCGATCTTCAAGCTTCCGACATCCTTCCAGGAACCACCGTCGAGAGGAACCGCGCCGTCGAGGAAGTCGCGAACCCAGGCGATGACCTTTTCGCCGCGCTTCGGATTGTAGCCCCTGCCCTTTTCGGCGCCATCGGTTTCCGGAATGGCATCCGTGCCGTAGAGTGCGTCGTAAAGCGAACCCCAGCGCGCATTGGCGGCGTTCAGCGCATAGCGGGCGTTCATGACGGGAACGACGAGCTGCGGGCCGGCGACCGAGGCGATCTCGGCATCGACGTTGGTGGTCGAGACCTTGAAGTCCGATCCCTCCGGCAGCAGGTAGCCGATCTGCTTCAGAAAGGCCTGGTAAGCGTCGAGATCGGCAGGCGCGCCGTTCTCGCGATACCAGCCGTCGATCTCGGCCTGGAGCCTGTCACGCTTGGCAAGCAGCTCGCGGTTCTTCGGTGCCAGATCGTGGACGATCTTCGAGAAGCCGGCGAAGAAGGTTTCGCCATCCACCTGAAGGCCCGGAAGTGCCTCCTTGACCAGGAAGTCGTGAAGGACGGCTTCGATCTGGAGACCCTGCTTTTCAACTCTACTCATGTGATGTTCCTCCGGCGGACGGCATACGTTTCATGCTGCCACTTTGCGCGGCTTTCATTCATAGTCAATTCTGCAATAGTTAGAAAGATTTATGCCTGACCGGAAAGAGTGCGGGGCGTGACCCGCATCGGCAGGCCATTCTGCGGCTGCGTCGTCAGTTTCTGCACCGGCCAGGGATTGGTTTTCTCGGTAATATCGAAGCGGAAGCGCCTCATCAGCACCGCGAGCGCAATAACCGCCTCCTGCAACGCGAAGGTGGCGCCGATGCAGACGCGTGGACCGGCGCCGAACGGCAGGAACTGGAAGCGGCCGATCTTGCCGCGGTTTTCGGGCAGAAAACGCTCGGGCATATAGGCCCGCGGCTTTTCCCAATAGAGTTCGTGGCGATGCAGCGTCCACGGCATGATCAAGACCATCATGCCGGCATGGATATCGACGCGCTCTCCCTTGGCATCGGCCCAGCTGTCATCGGCGATTGCGGCACGGTTGATCGAGGGTGCGGGCGGATAGAGCCGGAGCGCTTCCTCGAAAGCAGCCCTCGTCACCGGCATCAGATCGAGCCATTCGACCGGTTCCGCACCGCCGGCAAGAACGCGGTCGATCTCTTCTTCCATCGCGTCGCGGATATGTGGGCTGTTGGCGATGCAATAGAGCGTCCAGGCGAGCGCGCGGGCCGTCGTCTCATGCCCGGCGCCGATGAAGGTCAGGATATTGTCCTCGATCTCCTCATTCGTCAGGCCATCGGGACCCGCCTGCTGCAGCAAAAGCGTTAGGAAATCTTCTGGGACGGCGGCGCGGTCGGCGCGCATCTGCTCGAGGCGCAGGTCCATGGTCTTGTGGACCATGTTGCGGAACTGATCGAGGATCTTCTGGCCGCCGATGCGGGTCACGCGCGGCACCCAGGACGGCGCGCGCATCAGATCCATCGGATCGACGCGGCCCATGCGATGCAGCAGCGCATTGACGTCATCGGCGAAATTGTCCGACGACGAGGCGATCTCGCCGGAGAAGAGCGTATCGGCAAGAATGGCGAAGGTGAGCTCGGTCATATCAGTCGCGATATCGAAGCTGCCGCCGCCGTCGTATTTTTCGGCATAGAGCTCGGACTGGCGCAGCATCTGCCCGGCAAAACCCTTGGCGTGCCGCGGCGTGAAGACCGGTGCGACCGCCTTGCGCGAGCGCTTCCAGACCTGGCCTTCGGCAGTCAGCAGACCATCGCGCAGGATCGGCCGCAGCACCAGCTGGCGGATATCGGACATCCGGTAGTTCGAAGCATTGTCGACCAGCACATACTTGATGAGGCCGGGATCATTGACGATGATCGTGCTGTCGCGGAAGAAACGTGTCTTGATCCAGGGCAGCGTGTAGGACGGCTCGCCCCACAGCTCCAGCGGATTGCGCAGGATGGTCCGGATGATTTCCAGCCGCGACGGCCGCACGGTGCGCGGCACCGGCGCGGGTGGAACGAAGGGATCAGGACGCATGTCCATGATATTGCAGCCTTTCGTGGAAGATTTACGCCTTCCCGGCAAGGCAGAAGATTAGTTGAGGGCCTTCAACTCGTCCAGCTTGTCGTTGATCAGCCAGCCGTAATAGTTCTCTTCCGGCCAAACTGTCGCACCGCCGTGGTTCTTCGCTGCAAGGGCTGCGGCGCGCTGGCGCGAGTTGCCGACATTGTAGAGGGTCGCGGTCAGGCCCGGATTATCCGAGATATCCATGCCGGCAATCCGCTTGTAGTCGTCGATCGAGGTTCTGACCGATGCAGCGACGAAGGCCAGCGAAATATCCGGCTGCATGATCGCCTTGTAGACGCCGCTCGCATCCTTCTCGCTGAGCTTCGGATAGCCCGAAACGCGGGTGACGAGATCAGACAGCATCAGCGCCGTCAGCGGATTGATCTGGCCAAGACCGAAGGTCTGCCCGGCATAGAAGGGCTGAAAGAATACAGCGCTGAAGCGATTGTCGGGAAATTTCTTGCCGCCGACCGTCTTGCCGCGGAAGTCGGTTTCCCAGACATCCTCTCGGCAGCTCCAGAGCTGGTAGGAATCGCTCTTGCCGTTGCATCCGGCAAATTCCGGCCGGTCGATGAAGGTGTCGACATCCTCGCCGTCATAGGCAAAGCGGAAGCTTTCGCCGGCATAGGATGCGGCCTTGACGTAGTAAGACTGCAGGCGGTCATAGGCGTCGACATTGTAGGTGTGCTCGCCGACCAGCGCGCCGATGATATGGATCGGCTCGATGCCGTAGGCGGCCGCCGTCTTGCGGATCTTGCCCATCAGCTCGTGATCGCTCGACAGGAGTTCGTAGACCTTCTCGTACTTGCGGTCGAAGGTGGTCTTGGTACCCTTGGTACGGCGGACGGAAGCGCCCGGGATCGGCGGCTGCTCGACGTTGCGGTTGCCCGGCGGCACCGTCTGCATGGCATAGGCCGGTGCCGAAGTGAAAGCCGCAACGGCAATGAGAAGGCATGTCAAAAGGCGTCGCACGATCCGCTATCCTGTCGAGTTCATGGTCCCTGGCTGCGAGCGCGTGACTGGACCACAATCTTGTCCGAATAAAGCCCGCGCCAGCAAAGAAAACGGGCCTTTCACTAGAAAGTAAAAGGCCCGCTGTCGAGGGTTTGATCATCAAAATCTCTTGCGCGGAACGCAAAGCATTTCGCGCGTTGAGAAATTTAAAGGATGAAGCGCGAGAGGTCGGTGTTGTTGGCGAGATCGCCGACATGCTCCCGGACGTAATTCGCGTCGATCGTCACCGCACTGCCGCCGCGATCCGGCGCGTTGAACGAGATTTCGTCCAGAACGCGCTCCATCACCGTCTGCAGGCGGCGGGCACCGATATTCTCGACCGTCGAGTTCAGATGAACCGCGACATCGGCGAGCGCATCGATCGCATCGTCGGTGAAGTCGAGGCTCAGTTCTTCGGTCTGCATCAGCGCGCGGTACTGGCGGATGAGGCTGGCCTCGGTTTCCGTCAGGATACGGCGGAAGTCCTCCTTGCTGAGCGGACGAAGCTCGACGCGGATCGGCAGGCGGCCCTGCAATTCCGGCAGAAGATCCGACGGCTTGGCGACGTGGAAGGCGCCCGAGGCGATGAACAGGATATGGTCGGTTTTAACCGGACCATATTTCGTGGAGACCGTCGTTCCTTCGACGAGCGGCAACAGGTCGCGCTGCACGCCTTCGCGCGAGACGCCGGCGCCCATGCCGCCATCGCGGGCTGCGATCTTGTCGATTTCGTCGAGGAAGACGATGCCGTCGTTCTCGACCGAGCGAACAGCCTCGCGCTGGATGACTTCATTGTCGATCAGCTTGTCGGATTCATCGCGGATCAGATCGGTGTAGGAGGCCTTGACGGTCGTGCGGACCTTCTTGGTGCGGCCGCCCATGGCCTTGCCGAACATATCGGAGAGGTTCAGCACGCCGATATTGGCCCCCGGCATGCCGGGAATTTCGAAACCGCCCATGCCCGAACCGGTATCGGCAACCTCAATGTCGATTTCCTTGTCGTCGAGCTCGCCGTTACGCAGCTTCTTGCGGAAGCTGTCGCGGGTGGCGGGCGATGCCGTGGCGCCGACCAGCGCATCGAGCACGCGCTCTTCGGCGCTCATATGCGCCTTGGATTCGACTTCGGCGCGCTTCTTGTCGCGCACCAGGCCGATACCGATCTCGACGAGATCGCGGATGATCTGCTCCACATCACGGCCGACATAACCGACTTCGGTGAATTTGGTGGCTTCGACCTTGATGAAGGGCGCACCGGCGAGCTTGGCGAGACGGCGGGAGATTTCGGTCTTGCCGACCCCGGTCGGGCCGATCATCAGGATGTTCTTCGGCATGACTTCGTCGCGCAGGCTCTCATCGAGCTGCTGGCGGCGCCAGCGATTGCGCAGCGCAATTGCCACCGCGCGCTTGGCGTCGTGCTGGCCGATAATATGACGATCGAGTTCGGATACGATCTCACGGGGAGAAAAGTTGGTCATTGCAAATCCGTTTCCTGGTTTGCGTCCAGCACCATGAAATGGGCGGGACCATAGATGGATGTTCTTGTGTCGAGATAGCGAAAGCCGGCTTTCTCATAGGCGCGGATAGCCGCGTGATTTTCCGGATGCGGATCGATGACGATCCTTTTCGTGCCTCCGGCGAAAAGCTCAGACGCGATCTGGCGAATGATCGCGCTGCCGTGACCCTTGCCGATCAGCGCCGGGATGCCGATGGAAATATCGAGCCCGAGCGTGCCTTTCGGCTGATCCTGATAAGGATGGCCGTCTTCGAGATGCGGATCGTAATGCTGGAGATAGGCGATCGGCCGCCCTTCCAGCTCGACGATCATCGGCCGCGTCTCGATGCTCTCGACCGCCTCTAGGATCTCCTGTGCACTCGCCTGCGGATCCCCGTCCCACCATTTCGCGACATGCGGCTCGGCGAGCCACTGTCCCAGCAGGGAAAGGTCGCTGCCCTCGACGTCTCGAAAATGGTAACGGGTTCCGTCCTCAGGCATCGGCATCAAGTGTTTCGACGATGATATTGTGATTGGTGTAGACGCAGATATCGGCGGCGATATCGAGCGCCTTGCGGGCCACCTCTTCCGCCGACTTGTCGGAATCGAGCAGGGCAAGCGAGGCTGCGAGCGCAAAATTGCCGCCCGAGCCGATCGCCATCGTGCCGTGTTCCGGCTCCAGGACGTCGCCATTGCCGGTGACGGCAAGTGTCACGGTCTTGTCGGCGACGAGCATCATGGCTTCGAGATTGCGCAGGTACTTGTCTGTGCGCCAGTCCTTGGCGAGCTCGACGGCTGCGCGCATCAGCTGACCGGGATACTGTTCCAGCTTCTTCTCCAGGCGCTCGAGCAGCGTGAAGGCATCGGCGGTGGCACCGGCGAAACCGGCGATGACTTCGCCGCCCTTGCCGATGCGGCGAACCTTGCGGGCATTGCCCTTCATGACGGTCTGGCCAAGGCTCACCTGGCCGTCGCCAGCCATGACCACCTTGCCGCCTTTTCGAACTGTAATAATCGTTGTCATAAAACATCCTTGCCCGGGGGCCGGGCCGTTTTGCGCGGGCCGCTCACCGGCCCTGTTGAGCCCTATGTAAGTGGGCTTCCGCCGATTGCAAATGGTGCCGTTTTTCTGCGGCCGCGCTTCTGGATATTTTAGGGAACGCCTGATAAGGAACCGGCGTCATTCCCGATGGAGCAGCCAGATGGCCGAGACCGCAGCAAGCCGCACGGGCGCCGTTTCCCGCAAGACCAACGAGACTTCGGTTTCGGTTTCGGTCAATCTCGACGGCACCGGCAAGTCGAAGATTTCGACGGGCGTCGGCTTCTTCGACCATATGCTCGACCAGCTGTCACGACATTCGCTCATCGATATGGAGATCGAGACCAAGGGCGACCTGCATGTCGACGATCATCATGCCGTCGAAGACACCGGGATCGCGATCGGCCAGGCCATTGCGAAAGCGCTCGGCGATCGCCGCGGCATCACCCGCTACGCCTCGATCGACCTGGCGATGGACGAGACGATGACGAAGGCTGCACTCGATCTTTCCGGCCGTCCCTTCCTCGTGTGGAACGTCTCCTTCAGCGCGCCGAAGATCGGCACATTCGATACCGAGCTGGTCCGCGAATTCTTCCAGGCGCTTGCGCAGAACGCCGGCATCACCTTGCATGTGCTCAACCATTATGGTGCCAACAATCACCATATTGCAGAGACCTGCTTCAAGGCCGTTGCCCGCGCGCTGCGCACGGCGACAGAGATCGATCCGAGACAGGCGGGCCGTGTTCCCTCGACCAAGGGCACGCTCGTCTGAGCCCCTTCAGGGAGCTTGACGACATTGACTTCCAGCTATCTGTTTCTGACTGCCCCTGACGGAGCGGATGCCAGCCACGAAAAGACGCGCGTCATTCGCGACGGCTTCACGTTTCTGGGTTTCTTCTTTCCATGGCTCTGGCTGCTGGTGCATCGCCTTTGGCTGCATGCGATCGTGGCCTTTCTGGCGCAGGCCGTCGGCGGCGTGCTGATGGAGCGCCAGGGTTTGTGGCCCGCGGGCTTTGCGCTTTCTCTTGCCGCCAGCCTGATCGTTGCGCTCGAGGGGCAGAATTTCCGCATTCGCAGCCTTGCTGCCAAGGGCTGGAGCGAAGACGCGGTCATCTCGGCCGATTCCGTCGACGAGGCGGAAGACATCTACTTTTCCGATATCGAGACCATCTCGCAAGAAGATGGCGTGCCGGCACCGGAATGGGAGCGACATCAACGCTCCACCGGCCGCCACGGCAACACCACCTCGCTTGGTCTCTTTGGTTTTGATGGAGGACGCTGATGCGCGTCGCAATTATCGACTACGGTTCCGGCAATCTGCGCTCGGCGACGAAGGCGTTTGAACGCGCTGCTCGCGAGGCAGGCATCGACGCCCATATCGACCTGACAGACAAGGCAGAAGCCGTTGCCTCGGCGGACCGGATCGTCCTGCCCGGCGTCGGCGCCTATGCCGATTGCCGCCGCGGTCTCGATGCCGTGTCCGGCATGGCAGAAGTGCTGATCGAAGCGGTGGAGAAGAAGGCAAAGCCCTTTCTCGGCATCTGCGTCGGCATGCAGCTGATGTCGTCGCGCGGCCTTGAAAAGACCGTGACGCAGGGCTTCGGCTGGATCCCCGGCGACGTCAAGGAAATGACCCCTGACGACGCATCGCTGAAGATCCCGCAGATCGGCTGGAATACACTCGATCTCAGGCATCCGCATCCGCTCTTCGACGGCATCCCGACGGGTGCCGACGGACTGCACGCCTATTTCGTCCATTCCTACCATCTCGATGCCGAAAACGCTTCGGATGTGATCGCGACGACCGACTACGGCGGCCCGATGACCGCCTTCGTCGGCCGCGACAACATGGCCGGCGCGCAGTTCCATCCGGAAAAGAGCCAGAAACTCGGCCTCGCCCTGATCACCAATTTCCTGCGCTGGAAGCCATAAGGCTCGCGCGAAGCAAGGACAGACATCATGATCCTCTTTCCCGCCATCGACCTGAAGGACGGCCAGTGCGTACGCCTGAAGCTCGGCGATATGGACCAGGCAACGGTCTACAATCCGGACCCGGCAGCGCAGGCCAAGGCCTTCGAAGACCAGGGTTTCGAATGGCTGCATGTCGTCGATCTCAACGGCGCCTTTGCCGGTGAAAGCGTCAACGGCGCTGCCGTCGATGCCATCCTCAAGGCGACGAAGAACCCGGTGCAGCTCGGCGGCGGTATCCGCACGCTCGATCATATCGAGAGCTGGCTATCGCGCGGTTTGGCCCGCGTTATTCTCGGCACGGTCGCGGTTCGCGATCCGGCGCTGGTCATCGAGGCCTGCAAGGCCTTTCCTGGCCGCGTTGCGGTCGGCATCGATGCCAAGGGGGGCAAGGTTGCTGTCGAGGGCTGGGCCGAGGCCTCGGAGCTCGGCATCATCGAGCTTGCCAAGAAGTTCGAAGGCGCCGGTGTTGCCGCCATCATCTATACCGATATCGATCGCGACGGCATCCTTGCCGGCATCAACTGGGCCTCGACGCTGGAGCTTGCCGAAGCCGTATCCATCCCGGTGATCGCTTCGGGTGGCCTCGCCTCTATCGCCGATATCGAGCGCATGCTGCAGCTGGATGCGCGCAAGCTGGAAGGCGCGATTTCCGGCCGCGCGCTCTACGATGGCCGTATCGATCCGGCGGAAGCGCTGTCGCTGATCAAGGCTGCCCGCGCCAAGGAGATTGCACAATGACGCTGAAAGCCCGTGTTATCCCCTGCCTCGATGTCAAGGACGGCCGCGTCGTCAAGGGCGTCAACTTCACCAATCTGATCGATGCCGGCGACCCTGTGGAAGCGGCGAAGGCCTATGATGCGGCCGGTGCCGACGAGCTCTGCTTCCTCGACATCACCGCTTCCTCCGACAATCGCGACACGATCTTCGACGTCGTCTCGCGCACTGCCGAACAGTGCTTCATGCCGCTGACCGTTGGCGGCGGTGTGCGCACCATCGCCGATATCCGCAAGCTGCTGCTCTGCGGCGCCGACAAGGTTTCGATCAATTCGGCAGCCGTCAACAATCCTGATTTCGTCGCCGAAGCCGCCGACAAGTTCGGCGACCAGTGCATCGTCGTTTCGATCGATGCCAAGCGACGCCGCACGCAGGCTGTCGGCCAGGATAATCTCAGCGCCTGGGAGATCTACACGCATGGCGGCCGCAACGCGACCGGCATCGATGCGGTCGAATTCGCGCAGAAGATGGTTGCCCGCGGCGCCGGTGAACTGCTGGTGACCTCGATGGACCGCGACGGCACGAAGATCGGCTACGATCTGGAGCTGACGCGGGCGATCGCCGACAGCGTGCGCGTCCCCGTAATCGCCTCCGGCGGCGTCGGCAATCTCGACGATCTCGTTGCCGGGGTGACGGATGGCCATGCGACGGCCGTGCTTGCCGCTTCGATCTTCCACTTCGGCACCTATTCCGTCGGCGAGGCAAAGCGCTATATGTCATCACACGGCATTGCGATGCGGCTCGACTGAGTGAAAGCGATAGAATGAGCGGATTTTCCCTTTCCGATCTGGAAAAGATCGTCGACGAGCGGTCGAAGGCCTCACCGGACGAATCCTGGACGGCGAAGCTGGTTTCGGCAGGTCAGCCGAAGGCAGCGAAGAAGCTTGGCGAGGAGGCGATCGAGGCTGTCATGGCCGCGGTCACCAACGACCGGACCAACCTGACCTACGAATCGGCCGATGTCCTCTATCACCTTTTGGTCGTATTGAAGATTGCAGGCATTCCGTTGCAGGATGTCATGGCCGAACTTGAGCGGCGGACCGCTCAATCCGGTCTCAAGGAAAAGGCCAGCCGGCAGAGTTCATGAGTATCGTGTCGCAAATCATCGGAGCGCCTGAGGCGCTCGATCACTTCCAGGCGAATTCCTATTCGCCCTATCACTTCTTTTCTTCCGAGGAATGGGCGAAGTTCCGCGCCGATACGCCGCTGACGCTGACCGGCGAGGAAGTGACGCGGCTGCGCTCGATGGGCGACCCGATCGACCTCGACGAAGTCCGGCGCATCTACCTTTCGCTGTCGCGCCTGCTGTCCTCGCATGTCGAATCCTCGCAGCTGCTCTTCGAACAGCGCAACCGCTTCCTCAATCTCGAGGGCGTTGCCAAGACCCCCTTCGTGATCGGCATCGCCGGATCGGTCGCCGTCGGCAAATCGACGACGGCCCGTGTCCTGAAAGAGCTGCTGCGCCGATGGCCCTCAAGCCCGAAGGTCGATCTGATCACGACGGACGGCTTCCTGCATCCAAACGCGGTGCTGGAACGCGAAAACCTGATGCAGCGCAAGGGCTTCCCAGAGAGCTACGACACCGGAGCGATCCTGCGTTTTCTGTCGGCAATCAAGGCAGGACAGGCAGACGTCAAGGCGCCCATTTATTCGCATCTCGTCTATGACGTTATCCCGAACGAATACAAGATTATCGACCGGCCGGACATTCTGATCTTCGAAGGCATCAACGTGCTGCAGTCACGCGACCTGCCCGCCGACGGCAAGATCGTGCCGATGGTCTCAGACTTCTTCGACTTCTCGATCTATATCGATGCCGAGGAAAAGCAGATCCATAACTGGTACGTGAACCGCTTCATGCGCCTGCGCGAAACCGCCTTCCGAGACCCGAACTCCTACTTCCACCGCTACGCCTCGATCAGCGAAAAGGAAGCTATCGCGATCGCCGAGGGGCTCTGGGCGAACATCAACCTGAAGAACCTGCGTCGGAACATCCTGCCGACCCGCCCTCGGGCCGACCTGATCCTACGCAAGGGACCGAACCACCTGATCGAACAGGTGGCGCTCAGGAAGCTTTAGCCGAATTCAGGGTGTTACACGCCTTAACGTCAGATTGATCCGGCCGCCGCTTTTCAGGAGCGTCGAGGTGGCGGGATAGATGCGGTCAACGCCGTGGAAACACAGACGGCCTTCGCCGCCGAGGACGATGACGTCACCGCTCGACAGTTTCAGGGATTGGGTGCGGTCGTTGCGCGCGGTGCCGCCGATGCGGAAGAGGCAGCTGTTGCCGAGGGAGATCGAGACGACGGGCGCCTTGAGATCCTGCTCGTCCTTGTCCTGGTGCAGACCCATTTTGGCGTCGTCGGAGTAGAAGTTGATCAAGCAGGCCTGCGGCGGCAGCGGATAGCCGGAGACGGCGGTCCAGATATCGAGAAGCGCCGGCGGGATCGGAGGCCATGGTTCACCGGTAAGCGGATGAACCGGCTGGTAGCGGTAGCCGCGCTCCTTGTCCGTCACCCAGCCGAGCTCTCCGCAATTGCTCATGCGGACGGACATCGGCTTTCCGGTTCCGGGCATGACCGGCGTGAAGAGCGGTGAGGCGGAAACGATCTCGCGGATCGTATCGACCATTGTTTCCTGATGCAGGCGGTCGAGATAGCCCGGAAAATGCCGGATGCCACTGGAGATTTCGAGCATGGATCAGTCTCCGCTCGGGCGGCCGCGCATCTTCTTGACTTCGGAGCGGCCGGATTTTTCCTTGAGTCGGCGTTCGACAGAGCCTTTCGTCGGCCTCGTCTTCTTGCGTGGCGGCGGCGGCGGCTTCGCGGCTTCGAGAACCAGCTCCTTCAGGCGTTCGCGCGCATCCTCGCGATTGCGATCCTGGCTGCGGAAGCGGCTTGCCTCGATCATCAGCACGCCGTCTTTCGACATGCGCCTTCCCGCAAGCTTGACGGCATTCGCCTTGACGCGCTCAGGCAGCGACGGCGAATTCTCGATGTTGAAGAACAGCTGAACTGCGGTCGAGACCTTGTTGACGTTCTGCCCGCCGGGGCCGCCCGCCAGAACGAACTGTTCCGTCAGCTCCCATCCAGCGATGGTGATCCTGTCATTGATGAAGAGCGCGTCGCTGGCCATGCGAGACCTATCTCACATCGGCCGTGATTTTGGAACACGCAAAGAAAAACCCGGCAGTTTCCCGCCGGGTTTCACGTGAATCATCAGCCGTTTAGTTTATTCAGCGGCGAGCTTCAGGCCCGGTGCCGCGTCACGCACGCCGCCATCGACATGTTCTTCGAACTTGGCGAAGTTGGCGATGAACATGCCGACGAGCTTTTCGGCCTGGCGGTCGTAGGCTGCGGCATCGGCCCAGGTCGAGCGCGGATCGAGAATGCCGTTGTCGACGCCGGCGACGGAAACCGGAACAGCAAAGCCGAAGTTTGCGTCGGTACGCAGGTCAGCCTTGGCAAGCTCGCCGGAGAGAGCCGCTGCCAGCAGTGCACGCGTCGCCTTGATCGGCATGCGCTTGCCGGTGCCGTATGCACCGCCGGTCCAGCCGGTGTTGACCAGCCAGCATTCGACGCCGTGACGGCCGATCAGCTCCTTCAGGAGGTTGCCGTATTCCGCCGGATGACGCGGCATGAAGGGTGCACCGAAGCAGGTCGAGAAGGTCGCTTCCGGTTCGGTCACGCCCTTTTCGGTACCGGCGACCTTTGCGGTGTAGCCGGACAGGAAGTGGTACATGGCCTGTTCAGGCGTCAGGCGGGCAATCGGCGGCATGACGCCGAAGGCATCGGCGGTCAGCATGATGATCGTCTTCGGATGCGCGGCAAGGCCGGTTTTCGAAGCGTTCGGAATGAAATCCAGCGGATAGGCGCAGCGGGTGTTCTCCGTCAGCGAGCCATCGTCAAAATCCGGCTCGCGCTGGTCGTTGAGCACGACGTTTTCCAGAACGGTGCCGAAGCGCTGCGTCGTCGCGTAGATTTCCGGCTCGGCTTCGGCCGACAGACGGATGGTCTTGGCGTAGCAGCCGCCTTCGAAATTGAAGATACCGTTTTCGCCCCAGCCATGCTCGTCGTCACCGATCAGCGTGCGGGCTGGATCGGCCGAAAGCGTCGTCTTGCCGGTGCCCGACAGGCCGAAGAAGACCGCGCTGTCGCCATCCGGGCCGGCATTGGCCGAGCAGTGCATCGGCATGACGCCCTTAGCCGGCAGCAGGTAGTTGAGGACGGTGAAGACCGACTTCTTCATTTCGCCGGCATAGGACGTGCCGCCGATCAGCACGAGACCCTTGCTGAAGTCACAGGCGATGACGGTCTCCGTGCGGCAGCCGTGGCGCTCCGGATCGGCCTTGAAGCTCGGCAGGTCGATGATCGTCAGTTTCGGCACGAAGGTTTTCAGCGCTTCGAGCTCCGGACGGATCAGCAGGTTACGGATGAACAGCGAGTGCCAGGCGAATTCGGTGACGACACGCGACGGCAGCGCATGACCGGCATCGGCACCGCCGATCAGGTCCTGCACGAAAAGCTCCCTGCCCTTCGCATGCGCCAGCATATCTGCATGAAGCACGGCGAAATGCTCCGGCGACATCGGCTTGTTGTTGTCCCACCAGATTTGCGTCTCGGTGTTGGCGTCGCGGACGACGAACTTGTCGCGCGGCGAGCGGCCGGTGTGCTGGCCGGTCAATGCGCGCAGCGCGCCCTGGGCGGTGAGTTCGGCTTCTCCACGGCGAATCGCCTCCTCGTAAAGAGAGGCGGCGGTAAAGTTATAGCGAACGCTTGCTGCGCTCTCCAAACCAATCGTCGCCAGCGCTACCGCCGGGTTATGAACTCCGAACGTTTCCATCGCTTTTCCCTTTACTGAGGCATCAAGCCGTTAAAACTGACGCGAACCTAAGATGGGGAATTTTAAAAAGCAATACGGTGTAATTCAAAAAAGGTAACGATATCAAATAATTAATCGATTTAAATTACTCTCGCTATTTTTAAATCGTTTGAACTGATGGGTTTGGTTCAGTTTGTCGCACCACCTTTGATTGCGGCTCGAATAATCCGGCAATCCTCCCCTTTATCTTTGCCACAATTTGTTCCACCTTTATCCTCCATAAGCGCATCCGGCCGGAGAGGCCGCCTGGGGACATCAAAAATTCCGGGAGATGCGCATAGATGACGGAGACGAACACCATGCCGACAATCGCGCTCGTTGACGACGACCGCAACATCCTCACCTCAGTGTCGATCGCACTGGAGGCCGAAGGATATAAGGTCGAGACATACACGGATGGCGCTTCGGCCCTTGATGGTCTTATCGCCCGCCCGCCGCAACTCGCCATCTTCGATATCAAGATGCCGCGTATGGACGGGATGGAGCTGCTGCGCCGCCTGCGACAGAAATCCGACATGCCTGTCATTTTCCTGACCTCCAAGGATGAAGAGATCGACGAGCTCTTCGGCCTGAAGATGGGCGCCGACGACTTCATCACCAAGCCGTTCTCGCAGCGCCTGCTGGTCGAGCGCGTTCGCGCCGTGCTGCGCCGCGCCTCGAGCCGGGAAGCCGCGGCCGCGGCAGGCACCGGTGCCGCTCCGAAGCCCGGCGTCGCGCAGCCAGCCCGCTCGCTGGAGCGTGGACAGCTGGTCATGGACCAGGAGCGCCATACCTGCACCTGGAAGGCCGAGCCAGTGACGCTGACCGTCACCGAATTCCTGATCCTGCATTCGCTTGCGCAGCGCCCGGGCGTGGTCAAGAGCCGTGACGCGCTGATGGACGCGGCCTATGACGAACAGGTCTATGTCGATGACCGCACGATCGATAGCCACATCAAGCGGCTGCGCAAGAAATTCAAGATGGTCGACAACGATTTTGATATGATTGAAACGCTCTACGGAGTGGGTTACCGCTTCCGCGAAGCAGCCTGACGCCTTAAAGCGCGGCGCATGATTGTTGTTGAGGGCTTGCTGGCCGCATTTCCGGCCGCGCCCTCCGAAAGGGCCTGTCATTGGCACAGTTGGTGCAGGAAAGGGATCTGGATGATGCGGATGGCGTAACCGGCCGCCGCGTCAGGGGAAGGCGATGGTCGCATCCCTTCACCATCATCCGCCGGATCTTCGGCAATGCCGTCTTTTCCAGCCTGACACGCCGTATCCTGTTCTTCAATCTGGCGGCACTGCTCGTTCTTGTCGGCGGCATTCTCTACCTCAACCAGTTTCGCGAAGGCTTGATCGACGCTCGTGTCGAGAGCCTGCTGACGCAGGGCGAGATCATTGCCGGCGCCGTCTCGGCATCGGCCTCCGTCGATACCAACTCGATCACCATCGACCCGCAGAAGCTGCTGGAGCTGCAGGCGGGACAGAGCATCACACCGGTTCCGAACGACGAAGATCTGGAATTCCCGATCGATCCGGAAAAGGTAGCGCCGGTTCTGCGCCGGCTGATCTCGCCGACCCGCACGCGCGCCCGCATCTTCGATGCCGACGCCAATCTGCTGCTCGATTCCCGTCATCTCTATTCCCGCGGCCAGGTGCTGCGTTTCGACCTGCCGCCGGTCGAGGAAGAGAAGCAGACCTGGGGCGAATGGTTCACGACACTGTTCAACAAGGCGCTGCAGCCCGGCAATCTGCCGGTCTATAAGGAAGCGCCTGGCGGTGACGGTTCGATCTATCCCGAGGTGATGAATGCGCTGACCGGTGTGCGCGGCGCGGTCGTTCGCACCACCGAGAAGGGCGAGCTGATCGTTTCGGTCGCGGTGCCCGTCCAGCGTTTCCGTGCGGTTCTCGGCGTCCTTCTTCTCTCGACGCAGGCGGGCGATATCGACAATATCGTGCACGCCGAGCGCCTGGCGATCATGCGCGTCTTCGGCGTTGCCACGCTCGTCAACGTTCTTCTTTCGCTCGTTCTGTCTTCGACGATCGCCAATCCGCTGCGCCGCCTTTCGGCAGCCGCGATCCGCGTTCGCCGCGGCGCCAAGGAGCGCGAGGAAATTCCTGACTTCTCGGCCCGCCAGGATGAAATCGGCAACCTGTCGATCGCGCTGCGCGAAATGACCACGGCGCTCTACGACCGTATCGATGCGATCGAGAGTTTCGCCGCCGATGTCAGCCACGAGCTCAAGAACCCGCTGACCTCGCTTCGCAGCGCTGTCGAGACCTTGCCTTTGGCCAAGTCCGATGATTCCAAGAAGCGGCTGATGGATGTCATCCAGCACGACGTTCGCCGCCTCGACCGCCTGATCAGTGACATCTCCGACGCCTCGCGGCTCGATGCCGAATTGGCACGCGTCGATGCCCGCTCGGTCGATCTGGAGAAGTTCCTCACCGATCTCGTGGAGGTCTCCCGGCAGATCCGCAGCAAGAACAAGGACGTGCATATCGAGCTGGTGATCGAGCGCAAGCCAGGCGTGAAGACCCGCTTCGTCGTCAATGGCCATGACCTGCGCATCGGCCAGATCGTCACCAACCTGATCGAAAATGCCCGCTCCTTCGTGCCGCAGGAAGGCGGACGGATCATCGTCCGGCTGGTGCGGACACGCTCGCGCTGCCTCGTCTATATCGAAGACAACGGCCCCGGCATTCAGGCTGAAAATATCGACCGCATCTTCGAGCGCTTCTATACTGATCGCCCGGAGTCCGAAGGTTTCGGCCAGAATTCCGGTCTCGGCCTGTCGATCAGCCGCCAGATTGCCGAAGCGCACGGCGGGTCGCTCAGGGCAGAGAATATCATCGATGCGGAAAGCGCCGAGATCCTCGGCGCGCGGTTCATCCTTGCCCTGCCCGCGGATGCGCATAGCTGATGGCGCCGATCAACGTTCACGCAACGGCGATCCGGATCAACCAAACCGGGCTGATGTTTGCCGGCCCCTCCGGATGGGGCAAGTCTATGCTGGCCTTCACCTGCCTGACGGAAGCCCGGCGTCTCGGATTGCCCGCGATGCTCGTTGCCGACGACCAGGTCTTCGTCGAGCATCGCGACGGCGACATCATCGCCAAGCGCCCGGATTCGATTGCCGGACTGATCGAATTGCGTGGCACCGGCATCGTTTCGCTCGAGTGCATCCCTGAAGCGGTAATGCACTTTGCTATCCTTCCTGCCAGCGTTTCCGGACCCGACCGGCTGCCGGCCGACGACGAGCAGATCGAAGTTGCCGAAGGCTTTGCACTGCCGGTGATCCGGCTTCTTGCGAATACATCCGTACCTCTCGCAATTTTGATGGCAAAGGCGCCTGAAATCGGAATGGAATGCCGCTGAAACCGCCGGAATCGCCCCGTATCGCTGCATTTTTGTCTTGCACTTCGGTTTTTGATCGCCAAGATGTGCCCCCACCGGTGGACGCGATTGTTGCATTGCGATATTGGGGCCGCCGTTGATATGCCATTGGGAGCAGTTAAATCATGATCGGACTTGTGCTTGTCACTCATGGCAAGCTGGCTGAAGAGTTTCGTCATGCTGTCGAGCACGTCGTAGGTCCTCAGAAATTCATCGAGACGGTCTGCATCGGCCCCGAAGACGATATGGATCAGAGGCGGCAGGACATTCTCCAGGCAGTCGCCGGCGCCGATGACGGTCATGGCGTGGTGATCCTCACCGACATGTTCGGCGGGACCCCTTCCAATCTGGCAATTTCCGTGATGAGCAGCGGCCACACCGAAGTGATCGCCGGCATGAACCTGCCGATGCTTATCAAGCTCGCCGGCGTTCGCGGCGAGAACAATATGGAAAAGGCCCTGGCCGAGGCTTCGGAAGCCGGCCGCAAGTATATCAACGTCGCGAGCCGCGTTCTCAGCGGTAAATAACGGGCCTTCATGACCACGACGCAGCTCTCCCGGGAACTCCTCATCATCAACAAGCGCGGCCTGCACGCCCGCGCCTCGGCGAAATTCGTCCAGATGGTCGATACGTTCGATGCGACGATCACCGTGTCGAAAGACGGGATGACGGTGGGCGGGACCTCGATCATGGGGCTGATGATGCTGGCAGCGAGCCCCGGCTCGACGGTGCTGGTGACCGCCAGCGGCAACCAGGCCACCGAAGCGCTCGAGGCGCTGGATCAGCTGATCCAGAACAAATTCGGCGAAGAAATCTAAGAAATCGCCGCCATATAAACATATAAAGACTTCTTTATATCCTTATTGCCTTCCCACAAGAAGCCTGCTAAACGGCAAACATGGCCGTGCAGACCGCACGCGCTCTGCTGCGCCCATTGCGCGCTTTTGATTTATTGACACGCTTTTCAGCCTGGAGACCTCTATGAGCACTGAAAAAGATTATGTCGTCGCCGATATCGCCCTCGCAGATTTCGGCCGTAAGGAAATTACGATCGCCGAAACCGAAATGCCGGGACTGATGTCCAGCCGCGAAGAATTCGGCAAGTCGCAGCCGCTGAAGGGCGCGCGCATCACCGGCTCGCTGCACATGACGATCCAGACGGCTGTTCTCATCGAGACGCTGGTGGCGCTCGGCGCCGAAGTCCGCTGGGCTTCGTGCAACATCTTCTCGACGCAGGACCATGCCGCCGCCGCGATCGCCGCAGCCGGCATCCCGGTCTTCGCGATCAAGGGCGAGTCCCTCGAAGACTACTGGACCTATACCGACAAGATCTTCCAGTGGGCCGACGGCGGCTTCTCCAACATGATCCTAGACGACGGCGGCGATGCGACCATGTACATCCTGCTCGGTGCCCGCGCCGAAGCCGGTGAAGACGTGCTGTCGAACCCGCATTCGGAAGAAGAAGAAATCCTCTTCGCCCAGATCAAGAAGCGCCTCGCCGCTTCTCCGGGCTGGTTCACCAAGCAGCGCGACGCGATCAAGGGCGTCACGGAGGAGACCACGACGGGCGTCAACCGCCTCTACCAGCTGCATGCCAAGGGCCTGCTGCCGTTCCCGGCGATCAACGTCAACGACTCCGTCACCAAGTCGAAGTTCGACAACAAGTACGGCTGCAAGGAATCGCTGGTTGACGGTATCCGCCGCGGTACCGACGTCATGATGGCCGGCAAGGTTGCCGTCGTCTGCGGCTACGGTGACGTCGGCAAGGGTTCTGCCGCTTCGCTCTCCGGCGCCGGCGCCCGCGTCAAGGTTACCGAAGCTGACCCGATCTGCGCCCTGCAGGCCGCCATGGACGGTTATGAAGTGGTTCTGCTCGAAGACGTCGTATCTTCGGCCGACATCTTCATCACCACGACCGGCAACAAGGACGTCATCCGCATCGACCACATGCGTGCGATGAAGGACATGGCGATCGTCGGCAATATCGGCCACTTCGACAACGAAATCGAAGTTGCCGCGCTGCGTAACCTCAAGTGGACCAACGTCAAGCCGCAGGTCGACCTGATCGAGTTCCCGAAGGGCAACCGCATCATCCTGCTGTCGGAAGGCCGCCTCTTGAACCTCGGCAACGCCACCGGCCATCCGTCCTTCGTCATGTCGGCGTCCTTCACCAACCAGACGCTGGCGCAGATCGAACTCTTCACCAAGCCGGAGCAGTATTCCAACCAGGTCTACATCCTGCCGAAGCACCTCGACGAGAAGGTCGCCCGTCTTCACCTCGGCAAGCTCGGCGTCAAGCTGACCCAGCTTTCTGAAGAACAGGCTGCCTATATCGGCGTGAAGCCGCAGGGTCCGTTCAAGGCTGACCACTACAGATACTAATCGTATCTCGACTATCCACAACATCTTGATGGGCGCCGCATTGACATTTGCGGCGCCCTTATTTTTTGCCTCCTACCTTCCCGCTGAATCCCATCCGAAGTATTGTTTTAGAACTCGATTCGTGGCCCGGACTCGTCCGTTTGCCCGAAAATGGGATGTCTTGTCGTGATGCGGCACATTGAGAGACGGAGACAGACCGGGGATGCCGGAAGAAGAAAAAAGCCTGCCGGGACAGGTGGATGACGGCGTTCGGCCGGAAGCCCACCTGAGAGCGGCAGCACAAAACGATACACTTGCGGCGGCCGGGCGGGCCGTGAAGCAAGGAAAGGGATCGCTGATGCGACTGGCGCAGATATGCGCCGGCGGTACCGCGATTTCAGCGCTCGCACGCCCCGTCATGGCTCAGGTCGAGTCGGAAGCGGCGGCATCGGCCCATCTCTTCACCTCGTCTCAGGTCGTCGGCGTTTCCGTCGTCATCGGCGTGATTTCGGCCGCCCTGCTCTCGACACTTTGGTCGGTGCGCCAGCGCGGCAATATCGAGACCGAAAGCCGCGAGATGCGTACGGCTCTGTCCGATGCGCAGCAGCGAATTTCCCAGTACCAGGCGCTGATCGCCGACAAGAACCGCCGCATCGTCATCTGGGACGGCAATGAGCGGCCCGAACTGCTTGGCCAGCTGCCGGCCGAAACCGGCGCGCCGCAGGACAATGAATTCCTGGCATTCGGCCTGTGGCTGAAGCCACGCTCGGCTTCCGAACTCGACCGCGCCATCGACCGGCTGCGCGAGGCGGCGCAGAGCTTCGATATGGTCGTCGAGACCAATCGCGATGAAATCCTCGAAGCGCAGGGCCGGGTTTCCGGCGGCCGCGCCTTCGTGCGCTTCGTTGCGCTCAACAATCTGCGCGCCGAGCTTGCCGAACTGAAGATCGAGCGCGACCGGCTGATGTCGTCGATCTCGGCCTTCCAGAACCTGCTCGACGCGATCGACCTGCCGGCATGGCAGCGCGATACCGATGGCCGCCTGACCTGGGTGAACCAGGCCTATGGCGATGCCGTCGAGGCGACCACGCCGCAGCAAGCGATCAACGAGAGCCGCGAAATCCTGACGACCGTCGCCCGCGAGCGCATCCGCGCCACAGCAACGCCGGAATCGCCGTTCCATGACAAGATTTCCACCGTCGTCCACGGCAACCGGACCTTCTTCGACGTCGTCGACGTCAAGGTGCCAAGCGGCTCTGCCGGTATCGCGGTCGATGTTTCTGATGCGGAAGCCGTCCGCGCCGAGCTCGAGCGGACCCTGAAGAGCCATGCCGAAACGCTCGATCACCTGGCGACGCCCGTTGCGATCTTCGACGGCGACCAGCGGCTGCAGTTCTATAACCAGGCTTTCGTGACCCTCTGGGAACTCGATATCGCCTTCCTCGAGCGCAAGCCTGACAATGCCGAGCTTCTCGAGCGACTGCGGGTGGCGAAGAAGCTGCCGGACCAGCTGAACTGGAAGAGCTGGAAGGATACGGCGCTGGCCGTCTATCGCTCGCTCGACACCAAATCCGACGTCTGGCACCTGCCAAACGGCCAGACGCTGCGCGTCTTCGCGACTGCGCATCCGCAGGGCGGCGCGACCTGGGTATTCGAAAACCTGACCGAACAGGTCGATCTCGAAACCCGCTACAACACCCTGGTGAAGGTTCAGGGCGAGACCATCGACCACCTCTCCGAGGGTGTCGCGGTGTTTGGCGCCGATGGCAGGGTTCGTCTTGCAAATCCGGCCTTCCGTGTGCTCTGGGGCATTACCGAAGCCGAAGCCAAGCCCGGCACGCATATCCGCGCCGTCGGCGAGGCTTGCGTGCAATCCTATGACCGGCCGGATGGCTGGAAAACCTTTGCCGAGCTGATCACCAGCTTCGACGACGAGCGCCGGTCGAGCCAGGGCACGCTAGAGCTCTTCTCCGGCCTCGTTCTCGACTACGCCGTCATTCCGCTGCCGAACGCGCAGACCATGCTGACCTTCGTCAACATGACGGATGCGGTGCGCGCCGAGCGGGCGCTGACGGAAAAGAACGAAGCGCTGCGCAAGGCCGACGAACTGAAGAACGATTTCGTCCAGCACGTTTCCTACGAGCTGCGCTCGCCGCTGACCAACATCATCGGTTTCACCGACCTGCTGCGCACGCCGGGCGTCGGCCCACTGAACGACCGGCAGGCCGAATATATCGATCATATCGCCACCTCGTCGTCGGTGCTGCTGACGCTGGTGAACGACATTCTCGATCTGGCGACCGTCGATGCCGGGATCATGCGGCTGAACTATTCCGAGATCGATCTCAGCGACCTGCTGGACGACGTCTCGATGCAGATCGCCGACCGGCTGCAGGAAAGCGGCGTAACACTCGAGATCACCGCTCCGGCGCAGCTCGGCACGATCGTTGCCGATCCGCAGCGCCTGAAGCAGATCCTGCTGAAGCTCCTGTCGAATGCCGCGAACTTCTCGCCGGAGGGCGCGGCGATCGCGCTCGAATGCCATCGCGAAGGCACGGATTTCGTCTTCTCGGTTGCCGACCGCGGCCCCGGCATCTCGCAGGAGATGATCGCGACGGTCTTCGACCGCTTCGCCACGGGCGCGAAAAGCGGCAAGCGCGGCGGAGCAGGCCTTGGCCTCTCGATCGTCGACAGCTTCGTCAGCCTGCATAACGGCAAGGTCACTATCGACAGCAAGCCGGGCCGCGGCACCACGGTCGTTTGCCGGATTCCATCGGTGAACTTGCCGCGCGCCATCGCAGCCGCCGAATGACCGCCAGCGGCGCGCCAATCTCGCTGTTCCTGGCAAACGAGGCGGCAACGATCCGTCTCGGCGAAGATCTGGCGCTCGCCCTGAAAGCCGGCGACTGCCTGACGCTCTCAGGCGATCTCGGCGCCGGAAAATCGTCGCTGGCGCGAGCGCTGATCCGCGCGATTGCCGATGATCCGGGCCTCGAGGTACCGAGCCCGACCTTCACGTTGGTTCAGTCCTACGACATCAGGATTCCCGTCTCGCATTTCGATCTCTACCGGCTCGCCGACGGATCGGAGCTGGAAGAGCTCGGCTTCGACGAAGCGCTGCAAAGCGGTATCTGTCTCGTCGAATGGCCGGAGATGGCGCAGCACGAGATGCCTGAGGATCGCATCGTCCTGGCGCTCGAGCACGAAGGCCAGGGACGCCGCGTGACGATCACGGCACCGGAAAAGAAAGCAGAGCGGATTGAGCGCGTGCTGGCGATCCGCACGTTTCTTGGTGGTCTCGGCTATGAGACGGCCAGCCGCCGGTTCCTGACCGGCGATGCATCGCTGCGCGCCTATGAAGCCGTCTATCCGGCCACCGGCGGCAGGAAGATCCTGATGGACTGGCCGCCACTCCCCGAAGGCCCCCCGGTGTTGGACGGCAAGCCCTATCCGAAGGTCGCGCATCTCGCCGAGAACGCCTATCCTTTCGTAGCCATCGCCGATGCGCTGCGCGAGCGCGGCTTTGCGACCCCCGAAATCTACGGCGTCGATTATCCGCAAGGTATCCTGCTGATCGAGGATCTCGGCACTGAAGGCGTTCTCGATGCCGCCGGTCTGCCGGTCGCCGAGCGCTACCGCGAAAGCGTTGCCTGCCTGGCGCGGCTGCATGGCATGCAGATCCCGCAGGAGATTCCAGCCGGCAAGGATCACATCCATCACATTCCGGATTTCGACCGGACGGCCATGAAGATGGAAGCGCGCCTGCTGCTCGACTGGCATCTGCCATGGAAGCGCGGCGGCGCGGCCGCCACCGAAGCCGAGCGCGACGAATATCTCTCGATATGGGACGCGCTGATCGATCAGCTGGCGGAGGCAGAAAAGAACCTCCTGCTTCGCGACTTCCACTCGCCCAACATCATCTGGCGGGGTGAAAAGCAAGGCGTGCAGAAGGTCGGGCTCATCGATTTCCAGGACGCGATGATCGGCCCGACATCCTACGATCTCGCCTCGATAGCCCAGGACGCGCGCGTCACCATCGAGCCGCCGCTCTTCCGCGAACTGATGGACGGCTATCTCGACATCCGCCGCAGCCAGGGCGGTTTTGACGAGGCTTCCTTCCTGAAAAGCTGGGCCATCATGTCGGCGCAACGCAACTGCAAGCTCGCTGGATTGTGGGTGCGCCTGCTGCAGCGCGACGGAAAACCGGGCTATCTCAAGCACATGCCGCGCACGCTCGCCTATCTCCGCGTTGCTTTGGAGCACGAGGCGCTTGCCCCCTTGCGCGAATGGTGCGCAAGGGCTGGAATAGTCGCCAGCGAATCATAAGTTCCGGACCAGAATGACGATCAAACAAGCCATGGTACTGGCGGCGGGTCTCGGCACCCGCATGCGCCCGATCACCGACACGATGCCCAAGCCGCTGGTGAAAATCGGTGGCAAGCCGATGATCGATTATGCCTTGGATTCTCTGGCCGAGGCGGGCGTCGAGCGCGCCGTCGTCAACGTGCACTACCTCGCTGACCAAATGCTTGAGCATCTGAGCTCGTACAAGAAGCTTGAGATCCTCATATCGGATGAGCGCGATCAGCTGATGAACAGCGGCGGCGGCGTTGCCAAAGGGCTGAAACTGCTCGATCCCGGCGAGGTTTTCGTGACAAATGCCGACCTCTTCTGGATCGGCGAGCGCCCGGGAACGCCAAGCAACCTGACACGCTTAGCCGGATTCTTCGATGCAGGCATCATGGATATGGCCATGCTCTGCGTTAAAATCGAAGATACGACCGGTCACAACGGCAAGAACGATTTCAACATGACGCGAGATGGACAGCTCGGCCGCTATCATAGCGACGGCCCCGATCCCGTCGTTTACGCAGGCGCAATCGTCATGGATACCAGCTTCCTGAACGACGCCCCGACCGAGCCATTCAATTTCAATGTCTATTTCGACAAAGCGATCGCTCGTAGCCGCCTTTATGGAATGGTGCTGCAGGGTCACTGGCTGACCGTCGGCACGCCCGAAGCCGTCGGCGAGGCGGAGGAAACGATCCGGCGATTCCGGACGTTTGCCTGAGTGATGAGCGAGCGCCACCAGCCGCGAACCCTGACGATCCCTGCCGGTGTGCCCTTTCTGAAGACACTCGCGGAGACGCTCTGCGATGGGCGGTTAACACCGCATTTCCGGCACGATCCGACCGATCCGCTATCGCTGTCGAAAGTGACGATCTACCTGCCGACGCGGCGTGCGGCACGCGTCCTGCGATCGGAATTCGTCGATCTGCTCGGCGGCCGCTCGGCCATTCTCCCGGTCATCCGGCCACTCGGGGAGACCGACGATGACAGCGGCTATTTCGACGAGGCGCTGCCCGCGACGCTCGATCTGGCGCAACCGCTGTCCAACACGGCGCGCCTCCTCGAACTTGCCCGGCTGATCCTTGCCTGGCGCAACAAGCTGCCGGAGATTGTTCGCCACATCCATTCGGACTCTCCGCTGGTGGCCCCGGCGAGCCCGGCCGATGCCATCTGGCTGGCGCGCAATCTGGCAGAGCTGATCGATTCGATCGAGACCGAGGATCGCGACTGGAGCGAGCTTGCCAAGCTCGATGCCGCCGACCATGCGCTCTGGTGGCAGCTGACGGCGGAATTCCTACAGATCGCCAGCGCTTTCTGGCCGGAGCGGCTGGCCGAGCTCGGACGCTCTTCGCCGGCGCGCCACCGCAATGCGATCCTGCGCGCCGAGGCCAACCGGCTCGCAAGCTCGCATCCTGCCGGGCCGATCATTATCGCCGGTTCGACCGGTTCGGTGCCAGCGACGGCCGACCTGATCGCCGCTGTAACCGATCTGCCTGAAGGCGTCATCGTGCTGCCCGGCCTCGATCTTTCCATGCCGGACGAGCATTGGCGGATGGTCGCGCCGGAGCCGATCTCCGGGCGGCCCGTCAATCCGGCGAGCCGCAGCCATTCGCAATATGGCCTTTCTCATCTCCTGAAGCGGCTCAAGCTGACACGCAATGATGTCACGCCGATCGTCGAAGCAGAGCCGGCGCTGCGGCAGCGTGCCGAAGTCCTATCCCGGGCACTCGCACCGGCGGAAGCGACCAGCGGCTGGGGCGAATGGAAGAACGATCTTCCCGGCGATGCCATTGCATCCGGCTTTGCCGATGTGGCGCTGATCGAAGCGGCAAACGAGCGTGAAGAGGCGACGGCGATCGCCATTGCTCTGCGTCTTGCCCTCGAGGAGCCGGGGCGAAACGGCGAAAGCCAGGCGGCGCTGATCACGCCCGACCGCAACCTCGCCCGGCGCGTCATGTCTGAGCTGGCGCGTTTCGGCATCCTCGCCGACGACTCCGCTGGTACGCCGCTATCGGCGATGCTGCAGGGTACGTTCCTGCAGCTCGTTCTCGAGGCGACCTTGCGGCCGGGTGATCCGGCTGCGCTCGTCGCCCTGCTGAAACACCCACTCAGCCATTTCGGCCTCGACAAGGCAGCGCTCACCGGTGCCGTGGAGGCGCTCGAGCTGCTGGCACTGCGCGGCGGTGTGGCGGATGTCGATATCGCCACGCTGAACGCCCTGCTGGAACGGCAGCTCTTCGAACAGCGCGACGACCGGCATGCGCCGCACTGGCGCAAGGCGCTGCCCGCCGATGCCATCGATCAGGCGCGCGATCTCGCCACACGGATCACCGGCGCCACGGAGCCTTTGGTTTCAACCCTGGTCAGACGCAGTGCCGATGGGCGCGGGCTGACTGCCAAGTTCACACTTTCCGAATGGGCGGAACGCACCGGCCGCGCGCTGGAAGCGGTGGCCCGCGATGCCCGCGGCGATCTCTCCAGTCTCTGGAGCGGTGAAGCCGGTGATGCGCTGGCCGGGCTGCTCGCCGAGGTGATGGAAACAGAGGGTCAACTGGAAGCCGACGGTGCGCAATGGATCGATATCATGGCGGCGCTTTCGGCGGGCCAGGCGGCGAAACCCCGGGCGCTCGCCCATCCGCGCGTCTTCATCTTCGGTACGCTCGAAGCCCGCCTCCAGAATGTCGATACGCTGATCCTCGGCGGCCTGAACGAGGGCTCCTGGCCGGGCCAGACGGCCAATAATCCCTTCATCTCGCGGATGATGAAGACGGAGATCGGCCTGGAGCCGCCGGAGCGGCGCATCGGCCAGCTCGCCCATGACTTTGAGATGGCGAACGGCACCCGGAAGCTGATCTATTCGCGTGCGCTGCGCCAGGGCTCAACGCCGACGGTCGCCTCCCGCTGGCTGCAGCGGCTGCTGGCGCTTGGTGGCTCGGACTTCGAAGCAAGCTTGAGAGGGCGCGGCGAAAAATACGTGCATTGGGTCAATCTGCTCGACGAAGGCAAGCCGCAGGCGCCGGCGCAACGTCCCTCCCCGGTTCCGCCGACCGAGCTACAGCCGAAATCCTATTCCTTCAGCGAAGTCGGCCGTCTGCGCCGTGATCCCTATGCGATCTATGCCCGGCGCATACTGCGTCTCGATCCTGTCGATCCCTTCAATCGCGATCCGGGCGCGGCCGAGCGCGGGACGCTCTATCACGCGATCATCGACCGCTTCGTCCGTGAAGGGCATATTGCCGGGACGCTGGAGGGTGAATCGGCAATGGAGCGCATCCTGACCGAGCTTTTCGACACGGAGGAGCTGCCGGCCCATATCGATGCCGTCTGGCGCCCACGCTTCCGCGAGGTCGCCCGTGCCTTTCTTGATTGGGAAGCCGAGCGCCGCCCGGCGATCCGACGGACCTTTACCGAAGTTCGTGGCAGCGTCGAGCTCGATACCGTCAATATCCGGCTAACGGGGGTGGCAGACCGCATCGACATGACCGGACCGAAGGCTGCCGATATCATCGACTACAAAACCGGCTACAACCCCTCTCCTGCCCAGGCACGCACCTTGCTCGATCCGCAGCTGGCGCTTGAAGCGGCAGCCTTGAGCGCAGGTGCCTTCCGGGATGCCGGAAGTCTCGTACCGCAGGATCTCCTTTACGTGCGGCTGCGGCCCGGCAGCCGGTTCCGTGCCGATACCGTCAACAACGAGAATTCGACGCGCAGCGACAAGGCGAAGTCGGCGCTCGACCTCGCAGAAGAATCGATCGACCAACTGATCAAGTTCGTGTCGCTGCTGCAATCCGGTGAGCGCGGCTTTACCTCGCGGCTCATTCCCGCCCAGCAGTTCGATTTCGGCGGGGACTACGACCATCTAGCCCGCGTTTCCGAATGGTCGACAGCAGAAGACGAGGAGGCCAGCGGTGATGAATGACGTGACGGCCCTCCCCGAGAGCGACGATCCCGGCACCTGGATCAGCTGGACGACGATCCAGCAGGCGATCGCTTCCGATCCCCAGCGTTCCGCCTGGGTGTCAGCCAATGCCGGATCCGGCAAGACCCATGTTCTGACGCAGCGCGTCATCCGCCTGCTGCTTGCGGGCGCCCGGCCCTCGGCCATCCTCTGCCTCACCTATACCAAGGCGGCAGCCTCCGAAATGTCGAACCGCGTCTTCGCACGACTGGCCGACTGGGCTGTCTTGCCGGATGACGAACTCAGCAAGCGGATCGGCCAGATCGAAGGCGAAATGCCTGACAGGGTGAAGCTTGCCGAAGCGCGGCGGCTTTTCGCCAAGGCGCTGGAAACGCCGGGTGGATTGAAGATCCAGACGATCCACGCTTTCTGCGAAGCGCTGCTGCACCAGTTTCCGCTGGAAGCCAATGTCGCCGGACATTTCTCGGTGCTCGACGACCGGGCAGCGGCAACGCTGCTCGCGGATGCCCGGCGCTCGCTGCTGACGGCGACGGCACCCGAAGAAGATGCGGCACTTGCGGAAGCCTTCGCCTATGTCCTCAATCTCGGCGACGAGAGCGGACTGGAAGCGCTGCTTGAGGAGATCGTCGCCAACCGCAATGCCATCCGCCGCTTCACCGCCGTTGCCGAAGCACAGGGCGGCATCGCCATGGCCCTGCGCAAAAGCCTAAAGCTTTCGCCGACGGAGACCGAGACCGACATCGCCAGCCAATATTGGCCGCTGCCTGAACTCTCAGGCCTGACGCTCGACCTCTATATGTCGCTTGCGGCGCAGAAGGGCGGCGCCAAGGCACAGGAAGTCGCCTACGGGCTTCGCCAGGCGTCGAACGAACGCAATGCGGCCAAGCGCGCCGAGCTGCTGGAGAAGATCTTCCTGACGGTGAAAGGTGAACCGAAATCGGATTCGCAGTTCACCGTGAAGGCGATGCTCGCCGATGCGCCGGAACTGACGGCTGCGATCGCCGCGGCGCGCGACCATGTCGTTGCCTGCCGCGACCGGCTGAAGATCATGCGGATGTTTACCGCGACGCATGCCGCGCTTGTTCTCGCCGAACGGCTGAACCGCGACTACGAAGACCTGAAGAAGCAGCGCAGCCATCTCGACTTCGAGGATCTGATCACCCGTACAGCCGATCTCCTGACGAAGAGCGGCGTCGGCCCCTGGATCCATTACAAGCTCGATCAGGGCATCGATCACATCCTCGTCGACGAGGCGCAGGATACCAGCCCGATCCAATGGAGCGTCATCCAGTCGCTGGCGGAAGACTTCTTCTCCGGCGAAAGCGCCCGACCGGTGGTGCGCACGCTGTTTGCCGTCGGCGACGAGAAGCAGTCGATCTATTCGTTCCAGGGCGCGCGGCCGGAGCGCTTCTCCGAAGAGAGCAAGCGAACGCAGCGCAAGGTGCAGGCGAGCGGCCAGCAGTTCACGCCGGTTCGCCTGCCGCTGTCCTTCCGGTCGACATCGGATGTGCTGGCCGCGGTCGACCACGTCTTCCTGCCGCCGGAGAATGCCAGGGGGCTGAGCGCCGAGGGCGAGCCGGTCATTCACCGCTCAAGCCGCATCGGCCATCCCGGCGCCGTCGATCTCTGGGAGATGGTCGCGCCCGAAGCGGTGATCAAGGACGAAGACTGGACGGCACCCTTCGATTCGACGCCGGAAAGCGCGCCGCCGGCGATCCTGGCCCGGCGCATGGCGCATACGATTGAGAAGCTCGTGGGACGCGAGACGATCGTCGAGAAGGGCAAGGAGCGGCTGATCGAGGCCGGCGACATTCTGGTTCTGGTGCGCAAGCGCGACAGCTTCGTCAATGCACTGACCCGGGCGCTGAAACGCCGAAACAATATTCCGGTGGCCGGTGCCGACCGTCTGCGCCTGACGAGCCATATCGCCGTGCAGGATCTGCTGGCGCTCGGCCGCTTCCTGCTTCTGCCGCAGGATGATCTCTCGCTGGCGGCGGTACTGAAAAGTCCGCTCTTCGATCTCTCCGAGGATCAGGTCTTTGCGTTGGCTGCGCTACGCGGCGAGCATCAGAGCGTCTGGAGCCATCTGCAGAGCTTCGCTGCCGACGGGCACGAGGCCTATGCCGGCGCGGAAAAGCGGCTGAAGCTGTTTCTCGACCAGTCGCGATCGCTTTCGGTTCACGATTTTTACGCCCGGGTGCTTGGCGTGCATGGCGGACGCCGGCAGTTCCTTGCCCGGCTCGGCACCGAGGTCAGCGACATCCTGGACGAGTTCCTGACCTTTGCGCTCGATCACGAAAGCTCCGGCTTGCCCGGTCTGCAATCCTTCATCTCGACGCTGGAGCTCGAGGCGCCGGAGGTCAAACGCGAACAGGACAAGGGCCGCAACGAAGTGCGGATCATGACCGTGCACGCCTCGAAGGGCCTGGAAGCACCGATCGTCTTCCTCGTCGATAGCGGCGGTAAGGCCTTCACGCACACGCATATGCCGAAGCTCAGGCTGCTGGAAACCAGCAATAGCGAGCCGATGCCGGTCTGGGTGCCGGTCAGCGATCTTGCCAATTCACGGACGCAGGCCGATGCCGCGCGCATTCAGACGCTGGCGGAAGAGGAATATCGCCGGCTGCTCTATGTGGCGATGACGCGTGCGGCCGACCGGCTGGTCGTCTGCGGCTATCGCGGCGTGCGCGCCAACGCAGAAACCTGGCACGCGATGATCTCCGCCGCCATGAGCGACAGCCATCCGCATGTGACGGCGGTGGATTTTGACGGGCCGGATGGTAGCTGGCCCGGCGTGACGTGGCGCGTACCGCAGGTCGAGCGCAGCTTCGATCGGGCCGAGCAGCGCGAAGAGCGGCAGGACAAGCATGAACTGCCGGCAGCGATGCTTCGGCCGCTGCCACCGCAAAGACAGCTGCCGCGGCCGCTCAGCCCATCAGGCGCCGGAACGATCATTGATGAGGAGGCGGACGATCTGCTGGTCGCTTCGCCGCTTTTCAGCGAGCCACCGCGATCCGACCGGTCGCTGGAGAAAGGCCGCCTGATCCACCGCATGCTGCAGATGCTCCCGGATATTCCGGCAGCGGAACGCGCCTCTGCGGCCGAACGCTATGTTGGCAGGACAGCGCGGCATTGGCCTCAGAGAGAACGGGAACGGCTCGTCGATTCGGTTCTGAAACTATTGGCGGAGCAAAGCCTGCAGCCGGTCTTTTCGGCGCATGCACAGCCGGAAGTCTCGATCATGGGGACACTAACGCTTGAGGACAAGCAGTATGCAGTTTCCGGTCGGATCGACCGGTTGGCGGTGCTCGACGACCGCGTGGTGATCCTCGACTACAAGACGAACCGGGTGCCGCCGCAGACGGAAGAGGCCGTTCCCTATGCGCACAAGGCACAGCTCGCGATCTATCGCGAGATCCTGGCGCCGCTTTATCCCGGCAAGGCGATCGAATGCGTGCTGGTCTATACGGAGAACGCAGCCGTTCACCGGCTGAGCGAGCGCACCCTCGAATTGGCGCTTGCGGGACTCAAGACAAAGTGAAATACCGGTCATTGAAATTGTGACGCCGCACCATCACATGTGGGTCAACAGCAAATTCCCCGCAAAGGAGCAGCCTATGGCTACCGTGAAAGTCGATATCAATAACTTCCAGTCGGAAGTTCTGGAATCCGCAGAGCCCGTCGTTGTCGATTTCTGGGCCGAGTGGTGCGGCCCGTGCAAGATGATCGCTCCGAGCCTCGAAGAAATTTCGACCGAGCTCGCCGGCAAGGTCAAGGTTGCCAAGCTCAACATCGACGAAAACCCGGAACTGGCTGCCCAGTTCGGCGTTCGCTCGATCCCGACGCTCGCAATCTTCAAGGCTGGCGAAGTGGCTGACATCAAGGTCGGCGCCGCTCCGAAGACGGCCCTGTCGAACTGGATTTCCAGCGCCGCTTGATGCGCGTTGATATCTCAATAAAAAAGCCCGGTTTCGACCGGGCTTTTTTCATTTCGGCGGTGTGCCATTGTCCGAGAGCACGTCGCCTACGAGGTAGAGCGACCCGCCGACCAGGATGCGCGGCGGCGGCTTAGCCGGATCGAGGATTTCCTTGATCGCATCGAGCGCTTCGCTGACCGTTGACATCGGCTCGGCAACCAGACCGGCATCATAGGCCGCGTTGGCGAGAATGACAGGGTCGATCATCGCATCGCTGCCGCGGATCGGAACGCAGAAGACCTTTTCCGCCAGACCCGCAAATGCCTTGAAATAGCCGACGGGATCCTTGGTGTTGATCATGCCGGTGATCAGATAAAGCGGCCGCGGCTGCTTCTCTTCGAAATTCGCCATGGCCTCAGCAATCACTTCGCCGGCACCGGGATTATGCCCGCCATCGACCCAGATTTCGGCGCCAGCGGGCGCATTCGCCATCAGCCGGCCATCGGTGAGCCGCTGCAGACGGCCGGCCCACTCGACGCTTCCCAGTGCCTTTTCCATCATCGCTTCCGTGACGACGAAGCCCGCAGCCTTGACGGCGCGGATGGCGGCGGCGGCATTGGCATATTGATGGCGGCCGGGAAGCCTCGGCAGCGGCAGATCGGCAAGGCCGAACTCATCCTGATAGACCAGGCGGCCATATTCTTCATGAGCCATGAAGTCCTGGCCGTAGACGGCGGTCGGGCAATGCAGCCGCTCGGCAGTCGACATCAGCACTTCGAGGGCGGCATCATAGGGCTGCTGGCCGATCACGACCGGATGCTTCGGCTTCATGATGCCTGCCTTTTCGGCGGCGATCAGCTCGACGCGGTCGCCGAGATAGGGCTGGTGATCGAGCGAGATCGGCATGATAACCGAGACAGCCGGATCGGAGATGACATTGGTCGCATCGAAGCGGCCGCCGAGGCCGACTTCGATCACCGCGGCATCGGCCGGATGCTCTGAAAAGAGCAGGAAGGTGACAGCGGTCAGGATTTCGAAGACGGTGATCTTCTGGCCGGCATTGGCTTCGGCGACGCGGCGCACGGCATCGGCAAAGACGGCGTCTTCGACGAGCTCGCCGCGGCCACCCTTGACGCCCATGCGGTAGCGCTCGTGCCAGTTGACCAGATGCGGAGAGGTGTGGACGTGGACGCTATAGCCGCCCGCTTCAAGCAGCGCGCGGCAGAAGGCCGTCACCGATCCCTTGCCGTTGGTCCCGGCAACATGGATAACCCGCGGGAGCTTGTCCTGCGGGTTTCCGAGAATTTCGAGCAGGCGGGTGATCCGCTCCAGCGAAAGATCGAAGCCCTTGGGATGCAATTCCAAGAGCTTGTCGATTTCCTGTGCTGCCTCGCTCACGACGGTCTGACCCCTGGGTATCATTCGGCCCTCCGCTGAGGCAGGTTCTGGATCGATCAGGCGCTCGCTGCTAGGGCGACCGCGCTGCCATTCGTTGCAACGGTGTTTGCCGGCTTCTTCGTCAGGATCTTCAGGACGCGCGCCAGCGTATCCGGGATATCGTGGCGCTTCACGACCATGTCGACCATGCCGTGTTCCAGCAGGTATTCCGAGGTCTGGAAGCCTTCCGGCAGCTTTTCGCGGATCGTCTGTTCGATGACGCGCTTGCCTGCAAAGCAGATTTCAGCGCCCGGCTCTGCCAGATGCATATCGCCGAGCATGGCGTAGGACGCCGTGACGCCGCCCGTTGTCGGGTTGGTGAGGACGACGATATAAGGCTGGCCAGCTTCCTTCAGCATGTCGACGGCAACGGTCGTTCGCGGCAACTGCATCAGCGAGAGAATGCCTTCCTGCATGCGGGCGCCGCCCGAAGCCGGGAACATGACGAGCGGGCACTTTTCGGCGATAGCGCGCTCGAATGCCTTGACGATCGCCTCACCGGCAGCAATGCCGAGCGAGCCGCCCATAAAGTTGAACTCGTGAACGACGGCGACGAGCTTCAGACCGCGAACCTTGCCGACGCCGGCGACGATCGTGTCTTCCTGCTCGGTCTTCAGGCGGCTGTCGCGCAGACGGTCGGTGTATTTCTTGGAATCGCGGAACTTCAGCGGGTCCTGAGCCACCTTCGGCTGGACCAGCGCTTCATATTCAGCATTGTCGAACAGGTCGGCCAGGCGTGCCTTTGCCGGCATCTTCATGTGATAGCCGGAAGCAGGGATGACCCACTTGTTGTCTTCCAGATCCTTGTGGAAGACCATCTCGCCCGTTTCCGGGCACTTGATCCAGAGATTTTCCGGAACTTCACGGCGGCCCAGCATGGAATTGATCCGCGGGCGGACGTAATTGGTGATCCAGTTCAAATCAAAAACTCCTGATTGACTACAGCCAATGTGGGGACACTATTCGGCAGCAACAAGGCGCGCCGAACGCGTTCCGGATGAAAGACCGCGGACGAGCGTGGCAACGGCCTGAACCGTATCAGCTGTCGCTTTTCCGTCCTTGGTCAAGCTTGTGGCCACCTGATTGACGATGGCGGTGCCGACGACGACGCCATCAGCCGAGCCGCCGATGACCTTCGCATGGTCGGCCGTCTTGACGCCGAAGCCGACGCAGACAGGCAGATCGGTGTGCTGTTTGATGCGCTTCACGGCACCCGAGACCAGCGACGGATCGGGCAGAGCCGAGCCGGTGATGCCGTTCATCGAGACATAATAGACGAAGCCCGAAGTGTTCTTCAGAACGGCCGGCAGGCGCTTCTCATCCGTCGTCGGCGTTGCCAGGCGGATGAAGTTGATGCCCTTGCGGATCGCCGGAATGCAGAGCTCGTCGTCCATTTCCGGCGGCAGGTCGACGACGATCAGGCCGTCGATGCCGGCAGCGAGAGCATCATCGAGAAACTTTTCGACGCCGTAAATGTAGATAGGGTTATAGTAACCCATCATGACGATCGGCGTTGCATCGTCGGACTTGCGGAAGTCGGCGGCGAGCTGCAGCGTCTTCTTGAGCGTCTGGCCACCCTTCAGCGCGCGCTGGCCTGCAAGCTGGATCGCCGGGCCATCGGCCATCGGATCCGAGAAGGGCATGCCGAGCTCGATGATATCCGAACCGGCTTCCGGCAGCGCCTTCATGATGCCGAGCGAGGTTTCGTAATCCGGATCGCCGCCCATGAAATAGGTGACGAGCGCCGGGCGGCCCTCGGCCTTCAGGTCGGCAAAGCGTTTGTCCATACGAGCAGTCATGACTTAAGCACCCATTCCGAGAATCTTGCCGACAGTGAAGATGTCCTTGTCGCCGCGGCCGGAGAGGTTCATCAGGATGATCTCGTCCTTGCCCATCTTCGGCGCGCGCTTGATGACTTCAGCCAGCGCATGCGACGGCTCGAGCGCCGGAATGATGCCTTCGAGGCGCGTCAGCGTCTGGAAAGCTTCGAGCGCTTCGTGGTCCATGATCGGCACGTATTCGACGCGGCCGATATCGTTCAGGTAGGAATGCTCCGGGCCGATGCCGGGATAGTCGAGGCCCGCCGAAATCGAATGGCCTTCCTTGATCTGGCCATCGCCGTCCTGCAGCAGATAGGTGCGGTTCCCGTGCAGAACGCCGGGCGAACCGGCGGTGATCGAAGCGCAATGCTCATCGCCCTGCAGGCCCTTACCGCCGGCTTCGACGCCGACGATCTTGACGCTTTGGTCATCGAGGAACGGATGGAAGATGCCGATCGCATTCGAACCACCGCCGACGGCCGCGACGACGAGATCCGGCAGACGCCCTTCGGCCTCCAGCATCTGCTGCTTGGCTTCGGTGCCGATGACGGCCTGGAAATCGCGAACCATTTCCGGATAGGGATGCGGACCGGCAGCGGTACCGATCAGGTAATAGGTGTCTTCGACATTGGTGACCCAGTCGCGCAGCGCCTCGTTCATGGCATCTTTCAGCGTGCCGTGGCCAGCCGTTACCGGCTTCACTTCGGCGCCGAGGAGCTTCATGCGAAACACGTTCGGCGCCTGACGCTCGACGTCGGTCGCACCCATGTAAACGACGCAGGGAAGGCCAAAGCGGGCGGCAACGGTTGCCGAGGCAACGCCGTGCTGTCCGGCACCGGTTTCGGCGATGATGCGGGTCTTGCCCATGCGCTTGGCCAGCAGGATCTGGCCGATGCAGTTGTTGATCTTGTGCGAGCCGGTGTGGTTCAGCTCTTCGCGCTTGAAATAGATCTTCGCGCCGCCGAGTTCAGCCGTCAGGCGTTCGGCGAAGTAGAGCGGGCTCGGGCGGCCGATATAGTGCGTGCCGAGATGCTTCAGTTCCGCCTGAAATTCCGGATCGTTCTTCGCCTTGTCCCACTCGGCCTGCAGGTCGAGGATCAGGGGCATCAGCGTCTCGGCGACGAAGCGGCCGCCATAGATGCCGAAACGGCCGTCTTCATCGGGGCCGGAACGGAAAGAGTTCGGTTTAGGCGTATCGTTCACTCTCAACTCCCTGAAACGGTTTCGGGCTCACACGCCTTCTCGACCGCATCGAAAAATCTGTCGATCATCGCGACGTCCTTGGTACCCGGGGCACTCTCGACACCGGAGGAAACGTCGATACCCGGCGCCTTGGTTATCGCCATGGCTTCGGCAATGTTATCCTTGTTCAGCCCTCCGGAAAGCATGTAATCCACGCTGTCGTCAAGCCAGCCGAGCAGGCTCCAGTCGAAGGAAACGCCGTTACCGCCGGGCAATTCAGAGCCCTTCGGCGGCTTGGCATCGAACAGGAACCGGTCGGCAATGCCGATATAGGCCTCGACGCGCTGCAGATCTTCGGAGGTACGGACCGAGAAGGCCTTCATGACCGGAAGACCGTAAACGGCCTTTATGGTCAAAACGCGTTCCGGGCTTTCATCGCCGTGCAGCTGAATCATATCCGGGCGCAAAAGCGCAACGATTTCATCGAGATCGTCGTTGGTGGGGTTCACCGTGACGGCAACGATCTTGGCCTTGCCACGGGCTGCCTCGGCAAGCCTTCCGGCGACGTCCGGCTCGATATAGCGCGGGCTCTTTTCGAAGAAGATGAAGCCGATATGGGTCGCGCCGCGCGCCAACGCGCGGTCAATCGCCTCAGCAGTCTTGAGGCCGCAGATTTTGATGTCCGGTTTCATGGCAGCGGAGTGACACGAAAAGGCTGCTGAGTCGAGCCAATTTGCGACGAAGGCTTAATTTCCCGCGGTTTCCGCTCACTCGAAATCGATGGCGTGAAGCAGGCTGCCATGGCGCTTCAACCAGCCCTTGGCCTCGTCCATATCCGGGCAGAGCTTTTCGCACAGCGCCCAGAAGCGCGGCCCGTGGTTCATCTCCTTGAGATGGGCTACTTCATGGGCGGCGAGATAATCGATGACAGATGGCGGCGCCATGACGATGCGCCAGGAAAAGCTCAGGTTGCCTTCAGAAGAGCAGGATCCCCAGCGGCTGCGGGTATCCTTCATCGAGATCGACTTGATCGGCGCCTTGATCGAGCGGGCGTGGAAATGCGCCAGTCTCTCCAGATCGGCGCGGGCTTCCTTTTTCAGGAAGGTGGCGATCCGCCGGCCGAGATGCTCCGGCATGCCGCTGACCTTGAGGACATGGTAGCCATCGATGATCGCGGTTTCCGTCAGGCCACGCAGGCTGCCGGTATGCTGGATCCGGTGGCGAATGCCGCGGAAAAGGATCTCGCCGCCGTCGCGAAGGCCGGTCTCCGGCGAAAACTTTGCAAGTTTGGTTAGAAGCCAGCCCTGATGCCGGTCCAGGAAAGCGTTGACTTCGCGCTGCGCCAGGCCGCGGGGAACGGTCATCTTCAGCGCCCGGCCGCCGGGCTCGATGCGCAGGGTGATGCGCGTGGCGCGATCATGCTGCTTGATCGTCAGCGGCATCAGCCGGCCCGCCACGTCAAGCGTCCGCGTTTCAGGCGGCGCAGGCTTTCGGGCGGCAGGCCGCCGCGGCTTTGAAAGAAGCGGAAACATAGGGCTTTTCTATACGATTCGCGGCAAATCCGGGCAAAGAAAAACCGGCATCGGGGATGCCGGTTCGATCCTCATTTCCGGGCACCGGTTACGGCGTCTGGAACTCGGCGACCGGGCCGTTGTCGTCGCGCTTGGCGTTCCTGCGATCGCGCATGAAGCGGTCGAACTCTTCCTGGTCCTTGGCGCGGCGAAGTTCGCGCATGTAGTTGTCGAACTCCTCGCGCATTTCGTCGAGCTTGCGGCGCTCTTCCTCGATGCGGTCGAGTTCGGCCTTCCGCCAATCGTCAAAAGCGACGTTGCCGGTGGTGAAATGCGGGCGGTAACGGTCACGCGAGCGGCGGCAGCCTGCAAAGAAGCTATCGGCCGTGCTGTTAGCATCGCGCTTGAAGCCGCGAAGGCGTTCGCCGAAGATGATATAGGCAAGCATGGCCAGGCCCAGGGGCCAGAAGACCACGAAGCCGAGCACCATCAAGGCAATGGTAGCCGGAGTCCAATCCGGGCGGAGCAATGCTGACTGGTTCATCGTGCGGTATCCTCGCTTTCTGCACCCGGCAGAATACCGAATGCTGAAAATCGATGTGGTTACCGCTACCCGCGCCTTCAAGGCGATTTCCGGCAAAATCGGACAAAGCCTTGAGCGGGCTTGATTAATTCAGCATCCGCTAACTCAGGCGGATTTACCGCCCTTGATGACGCGCTTGACCGAAGGCTTCGACGAGCGGGAGTGCTCGTTGACGAAGCTGACGATGCGGGGCGCGATCTCGCGGCGGAAACGTGAGCCGTTGAAGACACCGTAATGGCCGACATCGGGCTGCAGGTAGTGCATGCGCATGTTGTCGGGGATGTTGGTGCAGATCGTCTGGGCGGCCTTGGTTTGGCCGACGCCGGAGATGTCGTCATTCTCGCCTTCGACAGTGAGTAGCGCGACATTGCGGATTGCCGAGGGATCGACGAGCTTGCCGCGATGGACGAGTTCGCCCTTCGGCAGCGCGTGCTTGATGAACACCCGATCGACGGTCTGCAGGTAGAATTCCGCCGTCAGGTCCATGACCGCCAGATATTCGTCGTAGAAGTCGCGATGCTTCTCCGGCTCACCGTCGTTCTTCACGAGGTGCATGAAGAATTCCTTGTGCGCAATCACATGGCGGTCGAGATTCATCGACATGAAGCCCGACAGCTGCAGGAAGCCCGGATAAACGGGACGCATGAAGCCCGGCTGCGGCCAGGGAACATTCATGATGACGTTATCGGCAAACCATTCCAACGGCTTGTCTTTTGCGAGCTTGTTGACGGCCGTCGGGTTGATGCGGGTATCGATCGGGCCGCCCATCAGAGTCATCGACGCGGGCGACAGCAGATCGTTCGCCTCTTCCATTACCGCAGCGGCCGCAAGGACCGGCACGGAGGGCTGACAGACGGCGATGACATGCGTGTCCGGACCGAGGAAATGCAGCATCTCGATGACGTAGTCGACGTAATCGTCGAAATCGAAAGTGCCCTCGGTCATCGGCACCATGCGGGCGTCGATCCAATCGGTGATGTAGATATCGGCGCTCGGCAGCAACGCTTCGACCGTGCCGCGCAGCAGCGTTGCATAGTGGCCGGACATCGGTGCGACGATCAGGATGCGCGGATCGCGATGGGCGGCAGGAAGATTGCGGGAGAAATGCAGGAGATTGCAGAAGGCGCGCGACCAGACGATCTCTTCGCGAACCTTCACCTTCTTGCCGCCGATCACGGTCTCGGGCAGGCCGAACTCCGGCTTGCCGTAGCGGCGGGTGGTGCGCTCGAACATTTCGAGGCTGGCGGCAATCGTTCGGCCGAAGGGGGTCTGGGACCAAGGATTGAGCGGATTGGCATAGGCAAGCCGCATCACATCGGCGGCGGCCCGGAAGGGCGCCATTGCGGCATGGTTCAGTTCATAGAGCTGGTAAAACATCGGATGCGCCACCTTTCTTTACCGGAAAAGACGGCGCCATTGGAGGCAGGCACACACTTCTTTCCATCGTCTCTGCTGGCACTTCAACGCAGATTAACAGGCTTTTGTTGCATAGCAACATAGGTATCCGCACTGCAAAAGAAAATGCCGGGGCATCACATCCCCGGCATCATGATGCTCTTCAATCGTTAAGAGACCGCTGTTCAACGATCGGCGACGAATGTCTGCTTCTGGGTGCCGAGGCCCTCGATGCCGAGTTCGACGACGTCGCCGGCTTTCAGATAGCGCGGCGGCTTCTGGCCCATTCCGACACCAGGGGGCGTGCCGGTCGAGATCACGTCGCCCGGATGCAGCGACATGAACTGGCTGAGATAGGAAACCAGGAAGGCGACGCCATAGACCATGGTCTTCGAGGAGCCGTCCTGCATCTTCTGGCCATTGACGGTCAACCACATGCCGAGGTTCTGCGGATCGGGAATTTCATCCTTGGTGACGAGCCAGGGGCCGATCGGGCCGAAGGTGTCGCAGGACTTGCCCTTCGTCCACTGGCCGGAGCGCTCGGTCTGGAAAGCACGCTCGGAGACGTCGTCGCAGACGCAGTAACCGGCAACATAATCAAGGGCTTCGGCTTCCGACACATATTTTGCGGTCTTGCCGATGACGACGGCGAGCTCGACTTCCCAGTCGGTCTTTTCAGAACCGCGCGGGATGATGACGTTGTCGTTCGGGCCGACGATCGCCGAGGTGGCTTTCATGAAGATGATCGGCTCCGGAGGAACCGTTGCGCCGGTTTCGGCAGCGTGGTCCGAATAGTTCAGGCCGATGCAGATGAACTTGCCGGTGCCGGCAACGCAGGGGCCGATGCGGCCCGGCGCGAGCTCCGGCAGGCTCTTGGGGTCGAGTGCCGCGATCTTCTTCAGGCCATCCGGCGAAATCGTAGCGCCGCCAATATCCGCGACATGCGCCGAGAGGTCGCGGATCTTGCCATCGGCATCGAGAATTGCAGGCTTTTCGCTGCCGGCTTCGCCAACACGCATCAGTTTCATGGGGTGTCCTCCTCATCGAAAAGCAGTGGGAAGGCACCTATGACCCAGTTGGCCCGCACTGTCATTACGGGTTTTCAGTGAAGCGGTACGGCGCGCTCAAAAAATCTCCGCGAGATCTGGGCCAACAGGGACGATCCGCGTCGGATTGAGCTTCTCGATCGAGTAATAGCCGCGCTTGATATGGTCGATGTTCACGGTGGCCGCGACGCCCGGCCAATCCAGCATGCGGCGGCAGAACGCCTTCAAAGCGGAATAATCCGAGACACGGCGCAGATTGCATTTGAAGAGGCCGTGATAGGCGGCATCGAAGCGGGCCAGCGTGACGAACAGACGGATATCGGCTTCGGTCGGGTGATCGGCGAAAAGGAATGATCGTCCTTCGAGCTGCGGGGCGACCCAATCGAGGCAATTGAAGACGTCGGCGAAGGCTTCCTCATAGGCGATCTGCGTCGTCGCGAAGCCGGCGCGATAGACGCCGTTGTTGAGATTTGGGTAAATCCGCTCATTGAACGCATCGATTTCCGCGCGTTTGGCAGCCGGGTAAAGATCGAGGTCATTCTTGGCGAGATTGCCGAAACCGCTATTGAGCATGCGCAGGATATCGGCGGATTCGTTGTTGACGATTGTCTGCTTCTGCTTGTCCCAAAGGACGGGAACGGTCGCGCGGCCGGTGAAATCAGGTGCAACTTTCGTATAGATTTCATGCATATAGGTCGCGCCGTTGACGGTGTCGGCGGTCGCGCCCGGATAGTCACCGAATTGCCAGCCCTGTCGCGATAGCGCCGGTTCGACGACGGAGACGGTGATCACATCCTCAAGCCTTTTGAGAGCCCGGCCCATCAGCGTGCGCGATGCCCAGGGGCAGATATAGGCGACGTAAAGATGATAGCGCCCGGCCTCGGCCTTGAAGCCCGCCTCGCCGGTCGGCCCGGCCGAGCCATCCGGCGTGATCCAATTGCGGAAACTCGAGGTCTGGCGGACAAAGCCGCCCTTCGCATCGGTCGCCTGCACCGGCTGCCAATCTTCGGTCCATTTTCCATTCACCAGCACGGCCATGCCTCCTGATCGTCACGTTGCCGCTTACCTACCGCTTATTCGCGCGCGTGGGAGGCCCAGAATTTTGAAACAGACTGTGCACGCTTCGCTCGGTCTCGCGCTTGCCAAAGGGTGGAGGCCGGAAATATGACGGTAGGCGACAATGGACAGGAGCCCCCACCCATGACCAAAAGCAACAGCCGCGAATCCCAATTTCCGATCGATGCCATGTTTCTCGACCGCTGGTCGCCGCGCGCCTTCACCGGCGAAGTCATTAGCGAAGAGCAGCTTCTGACCATCCTCGACGCCGCCCATTGGGCGCCCTCCTCCGCCAACCAGCAGCCCTGGCGCTTCATCTACGCGCTGAAGGGCTCCGAGCATTTCGAGACGCTGCTTGGTTTGCTGGTCGAGGCCAATCAGGAATGGGCGAAGAATGCTTCAGCGTTGCTCTTCGTCGTTTCCCGCGGCTTCAGCGGCGAGTTCTCCGAAGGCAAGAAGAGCTACACGCATTCCTTCGATGCCGGTACGGCCTGGGGCTATTTCGCCATGCAGGCGCGGCTTTCTGGCTTCTATGCCCACGGCATGGGCGGCATCAAGCATGACGAGATCATGAAGACTTTCGAGATCCCGGAAGGCTACCGCGTCGAAGCGGGCATTGCATTCGGTCGTCTCGCAGACAAGAGCGTGCTTTCCGAACGCAACCAGGCGCGGGAATTTCCGAGCCAGCGCAAGCCGCTCTCGGAAGTCGCCTTCAACGGCAAGTTCATCGCCGACTAAATCATTGGCGTAGAAACAAAAAAGGCTGCGCAGCTGTCGTTGCGCGGCCTTTTCCTTGTTCAAATTCGATCAAATATCGAGGTTTGCGACGCTCAGCGCGTTGTCCTGGATGAACTCGCGGCGCGGCTCGACCTCATCGCCCATCAGACGGGCGAACAGGCCATCGGCATCGGTCGCATCGGCGACCTTGACCTGCAGCAGCGAGCGGACGTTCGGATCGAGCGTCGTTTCCCAGAGCTGTTCGGCATTCATTTCGCCAAGACCCTTATAGCGCTGCATCGTCAGGCCCTTGCGGCCGCTGGCGAAGATTGCGTCCAGAAGAGCGCGCGGGCCGGCAATCTCGGTGTCGCCATCACGGCGCGAGAGCTTCGGCGGAACGTCGTAGATTTCCTTGAGGCGCGACGAGATCTGATCGATATGACGCGCGTCCTGCGAGCCGATCAAAGCCATATCGAGGATAACGACTTCCTTGACGCCGCGGACCATGCGCTCGAGGCGGAGACCGCCTTCGCTCGTCAGGCCGCCTTCCCAGCCGCGTTCGGTTTCTTCGGCGATGATATCGAGACGCTCGGCAACGTCGGACGCCAGCTGCTCGGCGCGGGCGCGATCGCTGACGGCCTCGGCATTCAGCGCACCGGCAATCGCCGCCTGTTCGACGACGGCGCGGTTATAGCGGGAGTGCAGACCGTCGATCAGCGTGCGAAGGCGTAGCGCGTCCGAGATGACTTCGCGCATATCCTGGCCGACGCGAACTTCACCGCTGGCAAGCCTCAGGGCCGCATCTTCGAGGCCCTGGCCAATCAGGTATTCTTCGAGAGCGCCTTCGTTCTTGACGTACTGCACCGACTTGCCGCGTGCCACCTTATAGAGCGGCGGCTGGGCGATGTAGAGATGACCGCGCTCGATCAGCTCCGGCATCTGGCGGAAGAAGAAGGTCAGCAGCAGCGTACGAATATGGGCGCCGTCGACGTCAGCGTCCGTCATGATGATGATCTTGTGGTAGCGCAGCTTTTCGGCGTTGAACTCGTCCTTGCCGATGCCGGTGCCGAGCGCGGTGATCAGCGTGCCGATTTCCGCAGAAGACAGCATCTTGTCGAAGCGGGCACGCTCGACGTTCAGGATCTTGCCTCGCAGCGGCAGGATCGCCTGGTTTTCACGCGAACGGCCCTGCTTTGCCGAACCGCCTGCCGAGTCACCCTCGACGAGGAAGACTTCGGACTTGGACGGATCGCGCTCGGAGCAATCGGCCAGCTTGCCGGGCAGCGAAGCGATATCAAGAGCGCCCTTGCGGCGGGTCAGTTCACGCGCCTTGCGGGCAGCTTCGCGAGCGGCAGCGGCTTCGACGACCTTGCCGACGAGAACCTTGGATTCAGCCGGATGCTCTTCGAGCCAGATGCTGAGCGCCTCGTTCGAGAGGTTTTCGACAACGGGACGGACTTCCGACGAAACCAGCTTGTCCTTCGTCTGCGACGAGAACTTCGGATCCGGCACCTTTACCGAGAGAACGGCGGTCAGGCCTTCGCGGCAGTCGTCGCCGGTCAGCGCAACCTTTTCCTTCTTCAGAATGCCGGAGCTATCGGCATAGCCGGTGACCTGGCGGGTGAGCGCCGCGCGGAAGCCGGCAAGATGGGTGCCGCCATCGCGCTGCGGGATGTTGTTGGTGAAGCAGAGGACATTCTCGTGGTAGCTGTCGTTCCACCACATCGCCACTTCGACCGTGATGCCATCCTTCTCGTTGCGGAAGAAGATCGGCTTTTCGATCAGCGGCTTCTTGGCGCGGTCGAGATAGTGCACGAAAGCTTCCAGACCGCCGTCATAGAGCAGCTCTTCCTGCTTGACGTCGGAATGGCGCTTGTCGGTGAGAATGATGCGCACACCCGAATTGAGGAAGGCCAGCTCGCGCAGGCGATGTTCTAGCGTCGGATAATCGTATTCGGTCTTGGTGAAGGTCTCGGGGCTTGCAAGGAAGGTCACCTCGGTGCCCGTCTCGTCGCCCGCCTCACCGGTCACGGCAAGCGGCGCGTCGGCCACGCCATGGGTGAAGCTCATCTCGTGGACCTTGCCCTTCTGGCGGATCTTGAGCTTCAGCTGGACCGAGAGCGCATTGACAACGGAAACGCCGACGCCGTGCAGACCGCCGGAGACCTTGTAGGAATTCTGGTCGAACTTACCGCCGGCATGGAGCTGGGTCATGATGACTTCGGCAGCCGAAACGCCTTCGTCATGCATGCCGGTCGGGATGCCGCGGCCGTTGTCGGTGACCGTGACCGATCCGTCGGGATTGAGCGTGACGGTCACGAGGTCGGCATGACCGGCCAGCGCTTCGTCGATCGCGTTGTCGACGACTTCGTAGACCATGTGATGCAGGCCGGAGCCGTCGTCGGTATCGCCGATATACATGCCGGGGCGCTTGCGGACGGCATCGAGGCCCTTCAGGACCTTGATCGAGTCTGCGCCATACTCGGCGGTAACGCCGTTTTCCGTCGCGGGTGTATCGGTCATACTGTCTTTGAATTTCCCTGTTGTAACAGCTGCAATGACCCTTGCGAATCACTGGTGTTTTTCATTCCGGAATATAGGGTTTTTGCACGCCATTCCCAATGCCGGAGCCCTGAAATCAGGCATAAAGCAGGGGATTATGACGCTTTTCCGTCCGCTTTTTTGCCTTTTTCAAGCAGGGCTGTGAGCTCTGCCAAAACAGTCGCGTCAAGGCTGCGGATTTGACCTGCCAGGCGGTTGGCAAAAGCCGTGTATTCGGGCGGCAAACCCGCGGTATCGATGACCACGCGCGGGTCCGACGAGCGGGCAAGCAGGAAGAGTTCCTCGGCCTCATCCCAGATGATGTTGAAATATCCGGCGATCCGCTGCAGCAGATCGAAGGTCGGCAGCCCGCGCTTTCCATGTTCAAGCGCCGAGAGATAGGCCGGCGAAACATTGAGCGCCGTCGCCATCTGCTTCTGCGAGACACCCTTGCGCACCCGCAATTTGCGCACCGCTTCTCCGAACGGCGTGGTCATGAGCGCTCTCCGCGCCGGGCGAGACGAATATAGAGCGCGCCCTCGCCGCCGTGATGCTGCGCAGCGGTCTCATAGGAGGAGATCAGATAGCGGAATTCCGGCTTCGAGAACCAGAACGGCACCGCCCTCTTCAGGGCGCCCTCGCTGCCGAGCGAGCTGCCCTTGCCGGTGATGACGAGCACATGGCGCATGCCGCGCTCGTGGGCGCGGATCAGGAAGTCGAGAAGGATGACATGCGCCTCGCTCTGGACGAGGCCGTGGAGATCGATGCGCGCCTCGAGCGCAAGGCGTCCCTTGGCGATCTTGCGCTTGACCGGGCGCTCCAGCGGATGATGGACGCCGGAGGTTTTCTTTGCGGCCGGTGTCGGCGGCGCCTGTTCGGCAACCGGCGCGGCTTTGCGCTGCTGCTCGGCCTTTTCAATCTCAGCTTCGGCAGCGGCTAGGAAAGCGTCGAGCTCCGTCAGTTCCTCCGCCTTGCCCGACATCGGCCGGGTGCTCTTGGCGACCCTGCCCCAGAGAATACGTTCGTCGGTGCTGAGCTTGCGATCCTTGGCCATCAGAGAAATCTCTCCGCGGCGTCGTTGGGGATCAGGATGACGAAGTCCGCATCGTTGCGCACCGTTCCAGCCTGTTCGCCGGCTTCATCGCCCGAGCCGGTGAAGATGTCGCCGCGGGCCGGGCCGACGATTGCCGAGCCGGTGTCGAGCGCCAGCATCAGCCGAGCGAAGGGCTTTCCGTCATCGAGATGGGTGAGGCTTTCCGAGCGGATGAAGAAGGGAAAGCCGAACGTATGGATCAGCCGGTCGACGGCCAATGAGCGGCCGGCAAGCAGCGGCACCTTTGCAGCGGCGATCGGTCCGGCTTCGATCCCCTCCACCTCGGCTTCCCGGAAGAAAATGTAGGAGCGATTATGCCAGAGGACTTCATCCACCTGCTCCGGATGGGCATTGAGCCAGGCGCGGATCGACTGCATGGAAATCCGGCTGCGATCGATTTCGCCGCGCTCAATCAAAAGCTTGCCGACAGCGGAGAATGGATGGCCGGCCTTGGCGGCATAGGTGATGCGGCCGATAGTGCCATCGGGATAGCGCAGGCGCGCGGCACCCTGGACGTGGACGAAGAAGACATCGACCTTGGATTTGGCCCAGGCGATCTCAAGGCCGCGTCCATCGAGAAAACCTTCATCGATCATCTGCCGGTCGGGATAGGCGCTGATCCTGCCATCCGCCAGGCGGCCAAACGCATAATAGGGATCGATATCGGCGGGACGATTGCTGTCGTCGAGATCAATCAGATCCTCCGGGCGGCGATAGAAGGGAAAGCGGTAGACTTCATCCGGCACCGCTGAAACCGCGATCTCAGGCTCATAGAAGGCGGTGACGAAACCGGGTTTGCCATCGCTCTTGCGGATCAGAAATGGCTGGCAGTTTTCTTCGAAGAAACGGTGCGCCGAAGCGGCGTCCGAGATATCGGTGGTTCGTGCCTTATCGAGAAGCGCGGAGAGATCCGCCGCCGTCAGCCCGAGCGATCCCGTGCGGTATGGCTTCACCGCGATATGTTTGCGGCAGGCGTCCATGACTTCAAAAAGGCTGGAAGGATCATCATCCTTCCAGCCCTTCAATTCATCGAAGCTGATGGGGTGCAGCGTAAAATCTGCCTGACCGTCACTCATGTTCCGATTCGGTTGCCACAAGTTTCCAGTTCGGATCGCGCGAACGCGTGTCGCGGGCGAAGGTCCAGAGGTCGTTGACCTCGGCAACGTTCTCGGCATCGCCTTCGATCAGCTTGTCGTCCTTGTCGTAGGTCGCCGAAATCAGCTGGCTGATGATGCGGATCGTGATCTGCGCCTCGCTGCCCTTCACTTCGGCATGGGTGATTTCCGCCTTGTCGATGCCGACGAAGGTGGATCTCACCTTTTCGCCCTTGGCCTCGCGATCGGCGATCGCTGCATCGAAGCCATCATAGACTTCGCGCGAAAGCAGGTTCTTCAGCGATTTCCGGTCCCCATCGGCATAGGCCATGACGATCATCTCGTAGGCCATCTTTGCGCCGTTCAGGAATTCCTTCGGCGTGAAAGAAGGATCCGCCTTGTTAAGCTCGCGAAGCGATTCGTTGAGCGCAGTTCCAGCCGGAGCGAAGGCATCGATCGCAGCAAAGCGATCTTCCTCCTCGCCATTGCTGTCGCGGCGCGGCAGCGTCACCACCTTGCCGGCATCTGCCGGTTCGGGGCCGGCCGCATCGCGCGGCGTATAGAGATCACGTGGCGGCTTCTCGTTTCCGGTGCGGCGGCCAAGGACGCTGCGCAGCTGGAAAAAGATCAGAACTGCCGCTACCAGGAAAAATAACGTGATGAAGTCGTTTGAACTCATATTGTCCCGCGATTGCCGTTAACATCCCAAATTTGTACTCCCATATAGTCCGCATAGACAGATGATTCAAATAGGAGCCCGTCAGGTTGCGGGTGGAGAGACGATGCGATTGACAATGCTTCCCGGTTTCATGCTGCTTTTGCCGCTGGCAGAGATCGCAGGCTTCGTGATCGTCGGCCGCGCGATCGGCGTTCTGGCGACGCTGGGACTGGTGGTTCTCGGCGTCGTCATCGGCATGGCGATCCTGCGCCGGCAGGGCTTGGGCATCCTGCAGAAGATGTCGGCAGAGGGACAGTCCGGCGTGGTTCCCGGCCGCGAACTGCTGAAACCGGCAATGTTTGTGATCGCCGGCCTGCTGTTCATGATTCCCGGTTTCATCTCGGATATCCTGGCGATCCTGATCTGCATTCCCGCCGTTCGCGATCTTGCATGGAAATATGTGAGCCGCAGGTTCGTGGTCGTCGGCGGCCGCAACGGCTTTACCGCATCCGCGGGTCCTGACTTCCGCAATCGCAATCCATCCGCTGGCGGCAAGGTCGTCGACCTCGACGAAGACGATTTCAAGCGCGAGCCGAACCAGAACTCGCCGTGGTCCGGCAAGCGGCTCGGCGACTGAAAGCGACCTTCGCCCAGGGTTGTAAGCGTTTCCTCGAAATGGTAGATGGCGGCACGATCAAAATGCCCTTTCGAGGAAAACCCAATGGCTGATGAAAACAACGGCGCCGGCGCAGTAAGCCCGAGCCTCACCATTCTCGCTCAGTACACGAAGGATCTTTCCTTCGAAAACCCGGGCGCGCCGCGTTCGCTGCAGGCCCGCGAGACCGCGCCGGCGATCAATATCAGCGTCAACGTCAATGCCAACCCGCTCTCCGACACCGACTTCGACGTCGTTCTCTCGCTGAACGCCGAAGCCAAGGATGGCGACAAGACGGTATTCCACACCGAGCTCGTCTATGGCGGCGTTTTCCGCATCGCCGGCTTCCCGCAGGAACACATGCTGCCGGTTCTCTTCATCGAGTGCCCGCGCATGCTCTTCCCGTTCGCCCGCCAGATCATCGCTGACGTGACGCGCAATGGCGGCTTCCCGCCGCTGATGATCGACCCGATCGATTTCGCGCAGATGTTTGCTCAGCGCGTTGCCGAAGAGCAGACCCGCGCCAAGGTTCAGACGAACTGATCACATTTTGCTGATTGAATGAAAATGCCCGGTCAAAAGCCGGGCATTTTTAGTTTGGCCGATCGTATTTCGACCAGATGCCCTTGGTGCCAAGCTTGGCAATCAGCGCATCATGCGCTTCGGCTTCCGCAGTGTTGAGGCGCGGCGCCAGCGGGCGCGGCCTTTCGAGAACGGCCAGGATTACGTCATCTGCTTCGTCTGCATCATTTGCCGAACCGGCCGATGCGGCGACGCCGAGACCGAGCGCCGTCTGGCGCCCACCGATCATCTCGATATAGACCTCGGCCAGCAGTTCGGAGTCGAGAAGCGCGCCGTGCTTGGTGCGGTGCGAGTTGTCGATGCCGTAGCGGCGGCAGAGCGCGTCGAGCGAGTTCGGCCCCATCGGATGCTTTCGCCGTGCAAGCGACAATGTATCGACGACACGCTCCGGCAGGATCGGCGGCATGCTGAGGCGGGCGAGCTCGGCATTGATGAAGCCCATGTCGAAGGTCGCGTTATGGGCGATCCACTTGGCGTCACCGAAAAACTCGATGATCTCCTCCACAACGTCGGCGAAGGGTTTCTTGTCCTTCAGGAACTCGTCGGTGATGCCGTGCACGGCGAGTGCATCGGGATGAACCTTCTGGTCGCCGGGATTGATATAGATATGGAGCGTCCGGCCGGTCGGGAAATGATTGTTGAGCTCGATGCCACCGATTTCGATGATGCGGTCCAGACGGTTGTCGAGGCCGGTGGTTTCCGTATCGAAAATGATCTCACGCATTCCGCAAGTCTCCCTTGCCGATCCTGTCTTTGATTTCGGCAATGATCTCGTTCACTCTCGCCTTTGCCGCTTCGATGCCGTGACCGGTATCGATGATGTAATCGGCGCGCGCGCGCTTTTCGGCGTCGGGCATCTGTCGCGAGAGAATCATATTGAATTTTTCGTCCGTCATGCCGGGGCGCGCAAGCACCCTCGCCTTCTGAATCTGTGGATCGCAGCTGACGACGACGGTTAAATCGACGCGCGTGTTGCCACCGGTCTCGAAGAGTAGGGGGATATCGAGGAGCACCATGCTGACGCCGGCCGCCCGATGTTTTTCCAGGAACATCGTTTCCCGCTGGCGCACGAGCGGATGGACGATGGCCTCGAGCGCCTTGAAGCCATCCGGCCGCACTGACAGAAGCCGAGCAAGTTCTGCCCGATCGACCGCGCCGTTCTTGGTGCTTCCCGGAAACTCCGCTTCGACAGCAGGCACGGCTTCGCCTGCATAGAGATCATGCACGACGGCATCCGCATCGTTGACCGGAATGCCGGCTTCAGCAAAGAGCTTTGCCGTCGTCGACTTTCCCATGCCGATGGAACCCGTCAGCCCGATCTTCAGCATCAATGCTTTTCCATGTCAGCGATAATCAGGGCGCGGAGCGCTTCATCGACAACCGGCGTCTTGCCGAACCACTTGGCAAAACCGGGCACAGCCTGATGCAAAAGCATGCCCAGACCATCCACCGTCGCAAAGCCCTGCTCTTCTGCCTGGATCAGCATCGGGGTGCGCAGCGGCACATAGACGATGTCGGTGACGACGGCGCTTGATGCCAGCGGCGAGAAATCCATCTGCGGTGCCGCCTCGCCGTCCATGCCAAGCGACGTCGTATTGATGAAGAGGCCGGCGCCCTTCATGACTTCGCCGAGTGCATCGGTCGGGTGCGCATGGACCGCCGGGCCGAAGCGGTCGGCCAGTTCCTGCGCCCGACTGACGGTGCGGTTGACGACATGGATGTTTTTCAGACCGCGGTCGCGGATCGCCTGGATGACCGCGCGGCTGGCGCCGCCGGCGCCGAAGATCACCGCCGTGTCCGTCTGATCCCAACCGGGATGACGCTCGTCGAGATTGGCTGTGAAGCCGCGGCCATCAGTATTGGAGGCGTGCAGCTTGCCCTCCTCCATCCAGAGCGTGTTCGAAGCGCCAAGTTCTTCCGACAGCGCATCCGGCCGGTCCGCCAGCTGAAAGGCAAGTTCCTTGTGCGGGATCGTGACATTGCCGCCGATGAAACCGGAGCTGCCATCCTTGATGCCGGCGATGAAGGCGCCGAACTGTTCCGGCGCGACCTCATGGGCGCGGTAGCTACCAGCCAACCCGAGGCTTTTCAGCCAGTGGCCATGGATCAGCGGCGAGCGCGAATGCTTGACCGGAAAGCCGGTGACGAACGCGTTTTGACCGAATGTTTCACGTGAATCATCCATTAATGGCACCCAATTCCCTCAATTTGGCGAGCAGCGGCAACAGCGGAAGGCCGATGATCGTGAAGTAATCGCCGTCGATCTTCTCGAAAAGCTGGATGCCCTCGCCTTCCAGCTGATAGGCGCCGACGCTTGACATCGCCTTGTTTCCGACCCGCTGAAGATGTTGATCAATAAATTCCGCGCTCAACGACCGCATCGTCAGCGACGCATGGGCGACATGATCCCACAGCAACTCGCCATCGCGGCATAGAGCTATCGCGCTATTCAGCCGATGCGTTTTGCCGTTGAGTTCCGTCAGGTGATTGGCGGCATCCACCATATCCTTCGGCTTGTGAAACACTTTCTCGCCCAGCGACATGGTCTGGTCAGACCCGATGACCAGGGCGCCGGGAAAGCGGCCACTGACCTCCTTCGCCTTGGCGCGGGCGAGAACGAGCGCCACTTCATCCGGCGAAGCACCGTCTTTCTCCAGCGGCGCTTCGATCGCCCGTTCGTCGATCTCGGCGGCATGAGCCTCGAATGTCAGGCCGGCATTCTGCATCAGCATGCGGCGAAAGGGGCTGGATGAAGCGAGGATCAGCATCGGTGTCATCGGGTTCCCTGAGAATTCACAGATCGGATGCGCTTAGCGCAGCTTCGGACGAAGGGCAACGATCGCCGCCGCTGTCTCTTCGATCGAACGGCGCGTTACATCGATGATCGGCCAGTTGTGCTTGGCGCAAAGCGAGCGGGCATATTTCAGCTCCTCGGAAATGGCGGCCCTGTCGATATACTCGCCCCGATCGAAACCGGGTGTGGCACCGAGCACTCTATTCTCGCGAACCTGGGAGATGCGATCGGTCGTCGCGATCAAACAGACGATCAGCGGCTTGGTCGCCGAGAAGACGGCTTCCGGCAATGGCACGCCATAGACGATCGGAATGTTTGCGGTCTTGATGCCACGATTGGCGAGATAGATGCTGGTCGGGGTTTTCGACGTGCGGCTGATGCCGACGATAACGACATCGGCGTCATTATAATCGTCCGGCATCTGCCCGTCATCATGATCCATGGTGAAATTCAGCGCTTCGATACGCGCGAAATATCCGGCATTCATCACATGCTGCGCGCCGACACGGCGGCGCGACGGCGCGCCAAGATAGATCTGGAACGCGGCCATCACGGGCTCGAGAACATTGACCGATGCAACACCCATTTCGGCACAACGCTCGTCGATCAGCGTCGCGAGCTCGCGATCAACAATCGTGTAGAGGACGATGCCCGGTTCATGGTCGATGGCATCGAGAACTGGCAGCAGCTGCTTGCGATTTCGGATGAGCGGATAGACGTGCTCGATCGGTTGGGCTGATTTGAACTGCGCAGAAGCCGCGCGCCCGGCCGAGATGAGAGTCTCTCCTGTTGAGTCAGATATGAGATGCAGATGGAAGAAGTTCGTCCGGTTCTCCACGTTATTTTCCGCCACCTGTTGATAAGACTGGATGACCAAGAGCTAAGGGAGCCGCGGGGTTCGAGGCAAGGGAAAACGTGCCTGCTTATCCACATTCGGAATTTTCCGGACAGCGAAAAGGCCGGCTTGTGGAGGATGTGGATGATGAAGAGAAGCCAGACACTCGTCCACTGGTTGTCCACAGAAGGGCGATAAAGCGGAAGCATTAAAGCGATTGGATTCGTTTCGAGATTCCGTTTGGTCCACAGGTTATAGCCCAAATGGCTGATTTCTTTCCGCGCCGTCCGAGCAAACGCGACAAATCGCATCGTTCGTGGATGGATTTTAATCCTTGATAGACACCGACTCTAAGAAATAGAAACCTTTTAAAATATCTTTGATTTTAGATAGGGAAGAAGCGCTTGAGCGAAACGCGCCGGAAAATCATGAGAGTTCTCGACGGTGAAACTCTCTCCCCTCCTCCGATCTGGCTTATGAGACAGGCAGGACGATATCTGCCGGAGTACAGGCAAACGCGCCAGAAGGCCGGAAGTTTCCTCGACCTCTGTTATTCTCCTGACCATGCCGTGGAAGTGACGCTGCAGCCGATCCGCCGGTATGGCTTCGACGCAGCAATCCTGTTCTCCGATATCCTGGTCATTCCCGACGCGATGAAGCGCAATGTGCGTTTCACAGAAGGCCATGGTCCTGAGATGGATCCCATCGATGAAGCCGGGATTGCCAATCTCAATGACGAGGAGATTGTGTCCTATCTCAAGCCGGTGCTGGAGACGGTTTCGAGGCTGCGGGCTGAGCTACCCTCGGAAACGACGCTGCTCGGCTTCTGTGGCGCTCCCTGGACCGTTGCGACCTATATGATCGCTGGGAAGGGTACGCCCGATCAGGCACCCGCCCGCCTGTTCGCCTACAAGCATCCGAAAGCCTTCGAGCGGCTGTTGATGCTGCTTGCTGATGTTTCGGCTGATTACCTCGTGGCGCAGATCGATGCCGGCGCCGATGCAGTGCAGATTTTTGATTCCTGGGCGGGTGTTCTCGGCGAGAGGGAATTTGCTGCTTATGCCGTGAAGCCCGTCGCGCGCATGATCGCTTCGATCCGTGCACAGCGTCCGCGGGCCAAGATCATCGCTTTCGCCAAGGGCGCCGGCTATCTCCTCAAGGATTATCGTCGGAAGACCGGGGCGGACGCGATCGGTCTCGATTGGTCGGTGCCGCTGGAATTTGCGCGTGATCTGCAGAAGGATGGCGCGGTTCAGGGCAATCTCGATCCGATGCGGGTCGTTGCCGGTGGCCGGGCGCTGGAGGAAGGCATCGACGAAATCCTGGAAAAGCTCGGCAATGGGCCGCTGATCTTCAATCTCGGTCACGGCATCACACCGCAGGCGGATCCCGAGAATGTGCGGCTGCTGGTCGAGCGGGTGCGCGGATCGCGAGGTTGAGCATGGAAAAGCAGACTGGAGCCCGGCCCGGAGCCTATGCACGTCGGCGCGCGCATTTCGCCCTCGCCTTCTTTGCCGTTCTGGCTGTCGGGCTCTTTGCCTGGAACCCGGAGAACCTCTATCTCTGGATCAAGGCGCTGCACATCATTGCGGTTATCTCCTGGATGGCCGGCCTGTTCTACATGCCGCGGCTTTTCATCTATCACACGGATGCAGAGCCGGGTTCCGAGCAGTCGGAAACCTTCAAGGTTATGGAGAGCAGGCTTCTGAAGATCATCATGAACCCGGCGATGATGCTGACCTGGATCTTCGGGCTTTATCTCGCCTGGTCGGTCTATGGCTTCCAGGGCGGCTGGCTGCATGCCAAGATAGGGCTTGTGGTGCTGCTGACGGCTGTTCACATGTTCTTCAGCCGGGCCGTTAGCGACTTTGCGGCGGATCGCAACCGGCGCTCGGCGCGCTACTGGCGGTTCATGAATGAAGCCCCGACGCTGCTGATGATCCTGATCGTCATTCTGGTTGTCGTGAAGCCTTTTTGAGGTCTGGCGGAAGCCGAGGTTAAATTTGCTTCATTTTAAGCAGCCCCCTTGCGGCGCCTTATCTTAGTCGCTATTTTCCGCGCATCTCATCTTCGTGGCATGTGTTTTGAGTTCAGTCGTCTGCGAGCCCTTTCGCAACACCGAATACGACCCGACATAGCCTTCCCCCTTTTGAAATACAGAGTAATGGTCACTTCATGGCTGAAATGAAGCTTCAGGAACTTAAGAGTAAATCCCCGACCGATCTTCTGGCGTTTGCCGAATCGCTCGAGGTCGAAAATGCAAGCACAATGCGCAAACAGGAATTGATGTTTGCGATCCTGAAGGTCCTCGCCAGCCAGGACGTCGAGATCATCGGCGAAGGCGTCGTCGAAGTGCTGCAGGACGGTTTTGGCTTCCTGCGCTCCGCCAACGCAAACTACCTGCCGGGTCCTGACGATATCTATATCTCCCCGTCGCAGATTCGTCGCTTCTCGCTGAAGACGGGCGATACCGTCGAAGGTCCGATCCGCGGACCGAAGGAAGGCGAGCGCTACTTCGCGCTGCTCAAAGTCAACACGATCAATTTCGACGATCCGGAGAAGATCCGTCACAAGGTTCACTTCGATAACCTGACGCCGCTTTATCCGAACGAGCGCTTCCGTATGGAGCTCGATATCCCGACCTCGAAGGATCTGTCTTCGCGCGTCATCGATCTCGTCGCCCCGCTCGGCAAGGGCCAGCGCGGTCTGATCGTTGCTCCGCCGCGTACCGGTAAAACGGTTCTCTTGCAGAACATCGCGCATTCGATCACTGCAAACCATCCGGAATGCTACCTGATTGTTCTCCTGATCGATGAGCGTCCGGAAGAAGTGACGGACATGCAGCGCTCGGTGCGCGGCGAAGTCATCTCGTCCACCTTCGATGAGCCGGCCGTTCGTCACGTCCAGGTCGCTGAAATGGTCATCGAGAAGGCCAAGCGCCTCGTTGAACATGGCCGCGACGTCGTCATTCTGCTCGACTCCATCACCCGCCTCGGCCGCGCGTACAACACGGTTGTTCCGTCTTCCGGTAAGGTTCTGACCGGTGGTGTAGACGCTAACGCGCTGCAGCGCCCGAAGCGCTTCTTCGGTGCCGCCCGTAACATCGAAGAAGGCGGCTCGCTGACGATTATCGCAACGGCGCTGATCGATACCGGCAGCCGTATGGACGAAGTCATTTTCGAAGAGTTCAAGGGTACCGGCAACTCGGAAATCGTCCTCGACCGCAAGGTTGCTGACAAGCGTATCTTCCCGGCGATGGATATCCTCAAGTCCGGTACGCGTAAGGAAGACCTGCTGGTGCCGCGCCAGGATCTCCAGAAGATCTTCGTGCTCCGCCGTATCCTGGCGCCGATGGGCACGACCGATGCAATCGAATTCCTCATCGACAAGCTGAAGCAGACGAAGAACAACCCTGACTTCTTCGACTCGATGAACACCTGATCCGTTAGCCGGATTCATCCATACAGGCCGGTCGCATCTAGCGGCCGGCTTTGTTATTTTGGGAGCCGGAGAGAGCAAGCGATGACGCGACAAACGATCTATGCCCTGTCGAGCGGCGGCCTTCCCTCGGGCGTCGCTGTCGTTCGCATCAGCGGTCCGGCGACGGCGGCAGCGCTTCAGCATCTGATCGGCACCCTCCCATCTCCGAGGCAGGCAAGTCTGCGAACGATTCGAAACCGGAACGGTGACCCGATCGATTCGGGTCTGATCCTATTCTTCCCGAGCCCCGCATCGTTCACCGGTGAAGACTGCGCCGAACTGCAGATTCATGGCGGCCGCGCCGTTGTTCAAAGCCTGCTTCAGTGCCTGAGCGAAATTCCCGGGCTGCGTCTCGCTGTTGAAGGTGAGTTCTCGCGCCGGGCATTCGAGAACGGCAAGCTTGATCTCGTTGAGATCGAAGGCTTGGCGGATCTGATTGCTGCCGAGACCGAGATGCAGCGGCGCCTGGCCGTGGAGCACAGCTCAGGACACCTTTCCAAGCTATACGATTCGTGGGCGGAACGATTGACGCGTTGCCGCGCGCTGATTGAGGCGGAACTGGACTTTGCTGACGAGGACGATGTTCCCGGCTCGGTTTCGGATCAGGTATGGGTAGAGGTCAACCGCCTGCACTCCGAGATATCTGCGCATCTTGCAAATGCAGATGCCGGCGAGATCATCCGGGATGGCTTCAAGGTCGTCATCGCCGGCGCGCCGAATGCCGGCAAGTCCTCGCTGATGAATGCCCTCGCCCAGCGCGACGTGGCGATCGTTACCGACATAGCCGGCACCACCCGTGATGTGCTCCAGGTCGATCTCGATATCGGCGGCTTTCTGGTGAAGCTTTACGATACGGCTGGACTTCGCGAGACAGCGGAACGCGTCGAGCGTGAGGGTATCCGCCGCGCCGAAAACCTTGTTGCCCAGGCGGACTTGGTGCTGTATTTGCATGACCAATCGTCTGGCCTGGGTGCGGAGCATGCTGTTAGCGGCGATGCGCGTGTCAATATCGGGACAAAGGCGGATCTTGCTGTTGCGTCGGATGCGTTTGATCTGTCCATATCGGTGCAGACGGGCGAAGGTCTGGACGAGCTCAGGGTGCTGATCGGCGATCGCATCGCCCGCACGGTGCGGCCCGAGAGCTTGGCTTTGCCGAGCCGGCTGAGACATAAAGATTCGCTTGCGGAATGTTTGCGAGCCGTCGGGATTGCGTTGTCCGCTGGCGAGCTTGACCTCAGAGCCGAAGAGCTGCGGGTCGCGGCGAATGCACTTGGCAGGATTACCGGCCGGGTCGATGTAGAAAATCTCCTTGACGTGATCTTCTCCGAGTTCTGCATCGGCAAATGATTCACGTGAAACACTGGATGGCCGCAAGTGCGTGAGTTTCACGTGAAACGCGGCGAGTATCGGATGCTGAGAGCATGAAGTACGATGTCATCATCATTGGCGGTGGCCATGCAGGCACGGAAGCGGCAAGTGCTGCTGCCCGTCTCGGCGCCAAGACCGCGCTCATAACCCATCGCCGGGATACGATCGGCGTGATGTCTTGCAATCCCGCGATCGGCGGGCTTGGGAAGGGACATCTGGTTCGCGAGGTTGATGCGCTCGATGGCCTTATGGGCCGCGTTGCAGACGCGGGCGGCATTCAGTTCCGCATGCTCAATCGCAAGAAAGGGCCGGCCGTCCGCGGCCCGCGGACGCAGGCGGACCGCAAACTCTATCGCGAGGCTATGCTGCGCGAGATCGAAGCGATCGAGAACCTCGATATCATTGAAGGCGATGCCTTTGATCTCAGGGTTGAGGATGGCGTCGTTACCGGCGTCATCATGAAAGATAGCCGGATTCTGGAATGCCGCGCTGTTGTCCTGACCACGGGCACATTTCTTCGCGGCCTTATCCATATCGGCGATAAGAAGATCCCAGCCGGACGCGTCGGCGAGGAACCTTCTGTCGGCCTGTCTGGTACGCTGCTGCGGCTCGGCATTAAGCTTGGCCGTCTGAAGACCGGTACGCCGGCACGGCTTGATGGCCGCACGATTGACTGGGCTTCCGTCGGCCGCCAGGCCGCCGATGATGAGCTGATCCCCTTCTCTTTCATGACAGATTGCATTACCAATGCGCAGGTCGAATGCGGCGTGACGCGGACCACCTCTGCGACGCACAAGATCATCGCCGATAATCTTAACCGCTCCGCAATATATTCCGGCCAGATCGAAGGCGTGGGGCCGCGCTATTGCCCGTCGATCGAGGATAAGATCGTCAAGTTCGGTGAGCGCGACGGCCACCAGATCTTCCTCGAGCCTGAAGGCCTGGATGATCATACGATCTATCCGAACGGCATTTCCACCTCCCTCCCCGCCGAGGTGCAGGAAGAGTTCATCCGGACAATCCCCGGTCTTGAAGCGGTGTCGATCCTGCAGCCGGGCTATGCGATTGAATACGATCACGTCGATCCGCGCGAACTCACACCATCGTTGGAGCTCAAGCGTCTATCGGGGCTGTTTCTTGCCGGTCAGATCAATGGCACGACCGGTTATGAGGAAGCGGCGGCACAGGGTCTGGTCGCCGGCCTCAATGCGGCGCGTCTTGCAGGAGGTTCGGATCCCTTTGTCCTGAGCCGGACGAATTCCTACATCGGCGTGATGATCGATGATCTTACATCGCGTGGCGTCGCCGAGCCCTATCGGATGTTCACCTCCCGAGCGGAGTACCGGCTGTCGCTTCGTGCCGACAATGCCGATGTTCGACTTACGCCGATCGGGTTGGAGATTGGCTGCGTGAGCAGCGGACGCGCACAGCGGTTCGCGGCTTATAATGAGCAACTCCATGCGGCTCGCGCGATGCTGCAATCTCTGGAGACCACGCCGAACGAAGCGCGACGTGCCGGCCTCATGATCAATCTCGATGGGCAGCGCCGAACGGCCTATGAGCTTCTTTCGTACCCAGACTTCAGTCTGGCGGATATCGCGAAGATTTGGCCAGACATCGCCGCGCTTGATGCAAAGATCGGTGAGGCGATGGATATCGAGGCATCATATGCAGTGTATATGAAGCGGCAAGCTGTTGATATTGCTGATATAAAACGCGATGAAGACCGTCTGATTCCCGCGGATTTTGACTATTCGCAGCTCTCGGGTCTTTCGAATGAGTTGAAACAGAAGCTGCAACGTGCGGAGCCATACAGCATTGCGCAAGCCGCGAAGATTGACGGTATGACACCGGCGGCTATATCGCTATTGCTCGTCCATCTGCGGCGCGCTGATATGGCACGCGCCATCTAGTACACGCGAAAAGAGTCCTTGAATGAAGCTGAACGGTCAAAGTGTTTCACGTGAAACACAGGCGCGACTCGAGCATTTTCTGCAACTTTTCCAGAAGTGGGCCAAGACCATCAATCTGGTGGCGCCCTCCACACTCAGCGATGCATGGGACCGCCACATCGTCGATAGCGCTCAAATCTATCAGCTGAGCCCCGGTGCGAAGACCTGGGTGGATTTGGGTAGCGGCGGTGGCTTTCCGGGCGTGATTACCGCTATCCTGATGGCTGAGCAGACCAATGGGTGGGTGCATCTTGTCGAGAGCAACAACAAGAAGGCCTCGTTTCTACGGCTTGCGCTGCGCGAGACCAATGCGCGCGGCTCTGTCCATGCAGTCAGAATCGAGGATGTCTACAAGGAAGTGCCTGACAGTGACGCCATTTCGGGCCGTGCGCTAGCCGATCTGGATAAACTGTTAGAATTCTCAAAGCCATGGATGGATCGGAATGAAAAATGCCAGGCTTTCTTCCATAAAGGCCGGGATTACCGATCCGAGATTAAGAAAGCGCATGGCCGCTGGCAATTCGATCTGGTAGAACATACCAGTGTCGTCGAGCGAGATTCCGTTATTCTCGAAATCTCCAAACTCCGGCACTTGGTTTAACGATTTTGGATCATCGATGATGGCTGGCGAGCGAAACCGGATTATCACCATAGCAAATCAGAAGGGCGGCGTCGGCAAAACGACGACGGCCATCAATCTGGCGACTGCGCTTGCCGCGATCGGTGAGCGTGTTCTGATCGTCGATCTTGATCCGCAGGGTAACGCCAGCACAGGACTTGGTATCGATCGCAAGGATCGCCGGGTCTCGTCCTACGACCTGCTGGTCGGCGAAGCGGGCGTTCGGGAAACCGCACAGCAGACTGCCGTCCCCAATCTTTTAATCGTGCCGTCGACCATGGATCTGCTCGGGATCGAGATGGAGATCGCGCAACAGTCCGACCGCGTCTTCAAGCTGAAGAAGGCTCTCGCGAGCGAGGAAGCCTTTGAGTTCTCATACATCATCCTGGACTGCCCGCCGTCGTTCAACCTGCTGACGATGAACGCGATGGCCGCTGCTCACTCGGTTCTTGTGCCGCTGCAGTGCGAATTCTTCGCGCTTGAAGGTCTCAGCCAGTTGCTCGAAACCGTCGATCAGGTTCGCCGGACGGTCAATCCGAGGTTGGATATCCAGGGTATCGTGCTGACAATGTTTGATGCCCGAAACAATCTGGCGCAGCAGGTGGTCAACGACGTCAGGACGCATCTCGGCGAGAAGGTCTACCATACGTTGATTCCGAGGAATGTTCGCGTTTCTGAAGCGCCCTCCTACGGCAAGCCGGCCATTCTCTACGATCTGAAGTGCGCCGGCAGTCAAGCCTATCTGCAGCTGGCGTCGGAAGTGATCCAGCGCGAACGCCAGCGCCTCGCAGCTTGAATTGTAAAGTGAGTTGAGACCATGAACGACGATGTTTCGAAGAGGCGCCTTGGGCGCGGACTTGCTGCGCTGATCGGCGAGATGGATCAGCCGGTTCCAGTCGAGGGCGAGAAGCCCAGCGTGAGCGCCGATCGCCAGGTACCGATCGAGTTCGTGAGCCGCAACCCGCGCAACCCGCGCCGCTTCTTCGATGACACCGAGCTGCATGACCTCGCGAGTTCGATCCGCCAGCATGGCATCGTTCAGCCGATCGTCGTTCGCACGATCGGCGAAGGCCGCTTTGAGATCATCGCCGGTGAAAGGCGCTGGCGTGCCGCTCAGCTTGCTGGCCTGATCGAGATCCCGGTTCTGGTTCGCGATGTCGACGATAAGACGGCGCTGGAGATCGCTATTGTCGAGAACGTCCAGCGTTCCGATCTCAATCCGCTTGAAGAGGCGCTGGGCTACGAGCAGCTGATCGCCGAGTATGGCTATACGCAGAACGATCTCGGCGAAATCATTGGTAAGAGCCGCAGCCATGTTGCGAATTCGCTTCGCCTGTTGAAGCTTCCCGATCAGGTTCGCGATCTCCTTGCTGCTGGCAGCCTTTCGGCAGGCCATGCGCGCGCCCTGGTGTCGACTTCGGATCCGGCGATGCTGGCGAAGACGATTGTCGCGAAGGGTATGTCGGTGCGCGATGCAGAGCGCCTGGCGCAGAACGATATCAAGGCGCAGTCGGAGCCCAAAAGTTCCGGCCCACGACTGGATCAGAAAGATTCGGATACGTTGGCGCTGGAACGCACGCTGTCCGACACGCTTGGCCTCGACGTGACGATCAATCACAAAGCCAATGGCGGGCAGATCAAGATCGCCTATAAGTCATTGGAACAATTGGAAGAAATCTGCCGGCTTCTGGAGCGTCGCTGATCAGCCCTTCCGGCCGGATTGCAGCGTCGTCGATAGCAGAGTCTGGAGGGCTATGCTGTCTTCCAGGCTCTGACGTTTGCGCGTCTGCAGGATCGCTGCGTGCAGGCGGTTCGTTTCGCGGGCGATCGCTTCCGCCGACCACGTTCTCAATGCCTGCTCGATGATCGGCTTGCGCCTGAAATGCAGGTGGCGGCCGAGGGTCTGCATCACTTGCCCGGCCTGCAGCCGCTTCTCATCCATTTCCGCCCGCATCGTATCCAGAAGCTGGAACTGTTTCAGACATGCCTGAATGACGAGGAAGATTGCCGTCTTCGATGCGGTGATCTTCTGCATGGCATGCAGAAATGTCGTCGTGTTGCCGCTCAGGATCGCGTCAACGGCATCATCGACCGAGATGGCGCTCGCGTCGCCGATGATCTCATCGACGTGGTGCTCTTCGATCGTATCCATTCCGCGGCAATAAAGGGCGAGCTTGCGCACCTCGTTGCGTGAGGCGATACGGTCGCCGCCGATCAGTTCGACCAGTGCCTGGCGTGCCGCGGGGGTGATGCGCAATCCTTCCGCAGCCAGTTCGTTGTCAATCAGCGCGTTCAGGGCGCGCGCGTCGTCAGCATAGCATGGGATAACCGCGACTGTACGGGCGCCTTCCACCACCTTGCGCAGAAGCGAACCCTTCTTGAGGTCGCCGGCTTCGACGATAACCGATGTTCCCTCTGGGGGCTTGGCTGCGAGCAATTGCAAGGCATCGACCAGATACTTCTCGTTGGCGGCGCCTCTGATCCAGATCAGTTTCTCGCCGCCGAACAGGCCGATCGAGCCTGCCTCGTCCATCAACCGTCCGGGATCTTTCTGGAGGTCGCCGATATCGAGCTTGATCAGCGAAAAGGGATCGTCGAGCGCTACGCCGCTTTTGGCGGCGATCTGCGAGGCGCGCTCGGAAACCAGGCCCCGGTCGGGACCATAGATCACAAAGAGGCTGTAAGCCGCGGCGGAGCGCTGAAGGAAGCCTTCGAACTCATGCGACTTGATCTCCGCCACAGCCCTGCCCTCAGCGGCCGAGGGCGGCGGCGATATCGAGGCCTACGAATTCTGCAGCTTCGCGTGCGGCGCGGTTTTCCGCGTCGCGAACGGCACGCTGCTTGGCGAATTCCTGGCCGGGATAATCTAGCAGGGCCGTTGCATAGCGATTGCCCGCCTTGATGACCTGGCTGTCCTTGGTCGAGCGTAGCGTATAGTCGACGCTGACCGTGACGCGGCCTGCGCGGGCGGTGTCCGACGACTGCACGAGCAGTGTGTCGGTAACGCTCGAGCGGACGTGGATTTCGGCTTCATATTCCGGGTTCTCAGCCTCGCCAGCGCCGCGGCCAGCGATGAAGATCAGCCGGTTGCGGACTTCCTGCTCGACGCGTGAGGTCGCCTCGGAGAAGCCGACCGACGAGAGCTTCGCGGTGACCCCGGAGGATTCCGAATAGAGCGGACGGACCTGGCAGGAGCTCAGTAGTGCCGCGGAAGCGATGATGATGCCGAGAGCGGCGCGGCGGCCGAGCTTCGAAGCGAAATCAGACGACAATGTTCACAATCCTTTGCGGAACCACGATAATCTTCTTCGGCGCCTGGCCGTTCAGGGCGGCGGTGACCGCCTCCAGAGCAAGCACTGCTTCGGTCACGGCATTCTGATCCGCGTTGCGAGAAATTGTCAATTCAGCGCGCTTCTTGCCGTTGATCTGGACCGGCATAACGACATCATTCTCGGTTGTCAGCGCCTCGTCATAGGCCGGCCATGCAGCTTGCGCCAGCAGGCCCGTATTGCCGAGTGCAGCCCAGCATTCTTCAGCCAAGTGCGGGGTCATCGGGGCCACCAGCTGGACGAGGATCTGCGATGCTTCGCGAACGGCAGAACGGTAGGCCGCGTCGCCCTCGCCGGCCGCAACCTTTGTCAGCGGCGACGCGAGCGCATTGACGAGCTCATAGATACGCGCCACGGCCTTGTTGAACCAAAGCTTGTCATAATCGTTCTGGACGGCCTTCAGCGTCTTGTGAGCGGCCTGGGAGATTGCCAGCGCCTCGCCATCCTTAGCCGGATTCGCAGGCACCGTTGCCAGCGCTTCCGATGCTTCGGAAATCAGGCGATACAGACGCTGCGTGAAGCGGTGAGCGCCTTCGACGCCTGCTTCGGACCAGATGACGTCTCGCTCCGGCGGCGAATCCGACAGCACGAAGAAGCGGGCGGTGTCGGCGCCGTAGGATGCGATGATATCGTCGGGATCGACGACGTTCTTCTTCGACTTCGACATCTTTTCGATTGAGCCGATCGATACTTCATCGCCACCGTCCAGCAGGAAGGCACGGCGCTTGCCGTCGACTTCCTCGATCCGGATATCGGCAGGTGCGACCCAATCGCCGTGCGAACCTGTGCCGCGGCGGTAGGTTTCGTGCACCACCATGCCTTGGGTGAAGAGGCCCTTGAAGGGTTCCTTCACGTCGACATGCCCGGTCTCGCGCATGGCGCGGGTGAAGAAGCGCGAGTAGAGCAGGTGCAGGATCGCGTGCTCGATGCCGCCGATATACTGATCGACGGGGAGCCAGCGATTGGCGGCCTTCGGATCGGTCGGCTGCTTTTCCCACGGCGCGGTGAAGCGGGTGAAATACCAGCTCGAATCGACGAAGGTGTCCATCGTGTCCGTCTCGCGGCGCGCGTCCTTGCCGCAGTGCGGGCAGGCAACGTGGCGCCAGGTCGGATGACGGTCGAGCGGATTGCCCGGCTGGTCGAAGGTGACGTCGGATGGCAGCTGAACCGGCAGGTCCTTCTTCGGAACCGGTACGACGCCGCAATCATCGCAATGGATGACCGGGATGGGGCAGCCCCAGTAACGCTGGCGCGAAATGCCCCAGTCGCGCAGGCGGAAGTTCACCTTGCGCTCGCCCTGGGCCGCGCCGCCGATCTCGGTCGAAGACAGCTTGTCGGCAACGATCTCGAATGCCTCGGTCGTCGTCTTGCCGTCGAGGAAACGCGAGTTGATCATGACGCCATCGCCGTCATAGGCGGTATCGCCGACAGCGAACCTTGCTGCGTCGCCATCCTTCGGCATGACGACGGGCACGACAGGAAGATCGTACTTGCGGGCGAAATCGAGGTCGCGCTGGTCGCCGGATGGGCAGCCGAAGATGGCGCCCGTGCCGTAGTCCATCAGCACAAAATTCGCGACGTAGACAGGCAGCTCCCAGGACGGATCGAGCGGATGCTTGACCCGGATGCCGGTATCGATGCCCTTTTTCTCGGCCGTTTCGAGGGCTGCCAGCGAGGTGCCGGCGCGGCGGCATTCTTCACAGAAGGCGTCGATCGCGGCGTTCTTGGCGGCGGCTTCCTTGGCCAGCGGATGGTCGGCGGCGATCGCCAGGAAGGATGCGCCGAACAGCGTGTCGGGACGCGTCGTGTAGACGGTCACCTCGGTCTCGCCGGCAGGCGCAGTCTCAGCGACGATTTCCCAACGGATCGTCAGGCCTTCCGACCGGCCGATCCAGTTCTTCTGCATCAGGCGGACCTTTTCCGGCCACTGATCGAGCGTATCCAGTGCATCCAGCAGATCCTGGCTGAAATCGGTGATCTTGAAGAACCACTGCGTCAGTTCGCGCTGCTCGACCAGAGCGCCCGAACGCCAGCCGCGGCCGTCGATGACCTGTTCATTGGCCAGAACGGTATTGTCGACCGGGTCCCAGTTGACCTTCGACTGCTTGCGGTAGACCAGGCCCTTCTCCAGGAAATCCAGGAACAGGTGCTGCTGGTGCTGGTAATATTCGACGTCACAGGTCGCGAACTCGCGGCTCCAGTCGAGCGACAGGCCCATGGCCTTCAGCTGCGACTTCATCGAGCCGATATTCTGATAGGTCCAGGACGCCGGGTGAACGCCACGTTCCATCGCCGCGTTTTCCGCCGGCATGCCGAATGCGTCCCAGCCCATCGGGTGGAGAACGTTGTAGCCGCGGGCGCGCTTGTAGCGGGCGACGACGTCGCCCATCGCATAGTTGCGGACATGGCCCATGTGAATGCGGCCCGACGGATACGGGAACATTTCAAGGACGTAGTATTTCTCGCGCGGATCGGCATTGTCGGTCTCGAAGACCTTTGCCTCGTTCCATTTCTGCTGCCAGCGGGGCTCGGCGTCGCGCGGATTATAACGTTCGGTAGCCATGGTATTCGAATTTCCGGAAAATCAGGGGAAGTTGGTGGTGACCTTCACCACGAAACCACCGTAGCGTCAAGTTTTGCGGGTGCTGCAAATGCCCGATCGGGCGCAGGAAAGGCCGTTTTCGGGCCGGTGGGTCTTGGCAAGCACGCATGCCGCGTTTAGTGCTCTGCCGTCATCACCTAGCATCATGTCGGGGGTAAGCGATGGAACTTCAAGAGCGGCTGAACGAGGTGCGTTCACGCATTGCCGAGGCAGAGGCCGGGATCAAGCGTCCGGCGGGCTCGGTGCAGCTTGTCGCGGTGTCCAAGACCTTCGATGCCGATGCCATCCGCCCGGCAATTGCGGCCGGTCAGCGGGTCTTCGGCGAAAACCGTGTGCAGGAAAGCCAGGGCAAATGGCCCGAGCTGAAAAGCGAGACGGCGGGCATTGAGCTGCATCTCATTGGCCCCCTGCAGTCGAACAAGGCGGAAGATGCCGTTGCCCTCTTTGATGTCATCGAGACTGTCGACCGGGAGAAGATTGCCCGGGCGCTCGCCGATGAGATTAAGCGCCAGGGCAAAACGGTTCGTCTCTATGTTCAGGTCAATACCGGACTGGAGCCGCAGAAGGCGGGTATCGCGCCAGGCGATACCGCGGCTTTCGTCGATCTCTGCCGCAACGAGCTTGGGCTGGCGATCGAAGGGCTGATGTGCATTCCGCCGGCGGAGGAAAATCCGGGGCCGCATTTCGCCCTGCTTGCCAAGCTTGCAAAGGCTTGCGGGCTGACAAAGCTGTCGATGGGCATGTCGGGAGATTATGAAACGGCGATTGCTTTCGGCGCCACAAGCGTGCGCGTCGGCTCGGCAATTTTCGGCGCTCGCTAAGCTCGTCTTTCGTCGGGCTTCCTGTCCGCACCTCCCTCCCCTAGATTGGCTCTATAGCTTGCATGTCCTGGGGAGGAGCAGATGCAGAGCCACTATCACAGCGTCTATGACGGCTGGAAAGCTGACCCCGAGGGTTTCTGGAAGAAAGCCGCAGAGGCGATCGACTGGTTCAGGGAGCCGGAGCAGATATTTTCTGCCGGTTACGGCGTCTATGGCCGCTGGTTCAAGGGCGGCGAGACCAATACCTGCTTCAATTGCCTCGATCGCCATGTTGCCGCCGGACGGGGTGGCGAGAGCGCCATCATCTTCGACAGCGCCATGAATGGCGCCAAGCGGCGCTTCACCTATGGAGAGGTGCTCGATGAGGTGAAGGCGATTGCGGCGGCGCTGGGCGCACTCGGCATCGGCAAAGGCGACCGGGTGATCCTCTATATGCCGATGGTGCCGGAGGCGATCTTCTCGATGCTGGCCTGCGCCCGGCTTGGGGCCGTGCATTCCGTCGTCTTCGGCGGCTTTGCCGCCAGCGAGCTCGCATCGCGTATCGATGATTCGGGTGCCAAGCTGGTCATCACGGCGAGCTGCGGTCTGGAGCCCGGCCTTGTCGTTGCCTATAAGCCGCTTGTCGATCAGGCCATTGCGACTGCAAAGATCAAACCTGCCCATTGCCTCGTGCTGCAGCGGCAGGAGCTTGCAGCCGATCTGACAGAGGGGCGCGACCTTGATTTCGCCGGGACGGTGGATCGCTATCGCGGTGCGGATATCGGCTGTACGCCGGTGCTTGCGACCGATCCGCTCTACATCCTCTACACATCGGGAACGACCGGCCAGCCGAAAGGCGTGGTGCGCGACAATGGCGGCCATATGGTCGCGTTGCACTGGTCGATGGCGAATATCTATGGGCTGAAGCCCGGCGAGGTCTTCTGGACGGCATCCGATATCGGCTGGGTGGTCGGCCATTCCTATATCGTCTATGCGCCGCTGCTGGCTGGGGTAACGACGTTGATCTATGAGGGCAAGCCGGTGGGCACACCGGATGCCGGGGCATTCTGGCGGGTTGTGTCGGACCATGATGTGCGGGTGCTTTTCACGGCGCCGACGGCATTCCGGGCCATCCGCCGAGAGGACCCCAATGGCGAGCTTGCGGCGCGCTACAAGAAAGCAAAGTTTCGGGCCTTGTTTCTTGCTGGTGAACGCGCCGATCCGGAAACCCTGAAATGGGCGGAGCAGACGCTTGGCGTGCCCGTCATCGATCACTGGTGGCAGACAGAGACCGGCTGGCCGATTGCGGCCAATCCGATCGGGCTCGGCGAGTTGCCGGTCAAGCACGGATCGCCCTCCGTGCCGATGCCCGGCTACGATATCCAGGTGCTCGACGATGCCGGTCATCCGGTTGCCGCGGGCACGCTCGGCAATATCGTTGCTAAGCTGCCGCTGCCGCCCGGATGCCTGCCGACGCTGTGGAATGCCGATGCCCGGTTTCGTTCGGCCTATCTCGAGGAGTTTCCCGGTTACTATAAGACGGCCGACGCCGGCTATATCGATGAGGATGGCTATCTCTTCATCATGTCGCGCACCGACGACATCATCAATTGTGCCGGGCATCGTCTTTCGACGGGTGCGATGGAAGAAATCTGCGCCAGGCACCCCGACGTTGCCGAATGCGCCGTGGTCGGAATTGCCGATTCGCTGAAGGGTCAGGTTCCCTGCGGATTGCTCGTGCTGAAGAAGGGCGTGAGGCGCGAATCACCGGAGATCGAATCAGAAGTCGTTAAAATGATTCGTGAAGAAATTGGTCCGGTTGCCGCCTTCAAAACTGCCATCACCGTCGAAAGGTTACCAAAAACGCGCTCCGGCAAGATCCTGAGGGGCACGATTCAGAAGATTGCGGATGGTCTTCCCTGGAAAATGCCTGCGACAATTGATGACCCGGCAACACTTGAAGAAGTCGCAGAAGCCTTGCGCCACAGGGGTTTTGGCTCTCGACCCATATAGGATATTTGCTATTTGGTAAGAATCGTTGACGAGATGTGACCATCGTTGACGACTTGTTAACCATGTTCTCATTAGCTTTCCCTCAACGGACACCTGAGCTCAGGTGAAGCATGAAGCACCGCCACCGCCGGCCTCTGCCGGTATGCTCCTTCATCCTCACGAGAAGTGGAAAAAGCGATGTCAAGCATCCTGACTAACACGGCTGCGATGTCAGCTCTTCAGACCCTGCGCAGCGTCAACCAGAGCCTGCAGACGACGCAGGCACACGTTTCTTCCGGCCTCCGCGTTGCCAAGGCCGCCGACAATGCCGCCTACTGGTCGATCGCGACGACGATGAAATCCGACAACAAGGCGCTGTCGGCCGTCTCCGACGCGCTGGGTCTTGGCGCCGCTAAGGTCGATACCGCCTATTCGGCCATGGACAACGCCATCGACGTCGTTACCGAAATCAAGGCGAAGATCGTTGCCGCAACTGAAAAGGGCGTCGACAAGTCGAAGATCCAGGAAGAAATCACCCAGCTCCAGGCGCAGCTGAAGAGCATTTCGGAGTCGGCCTCCTTCTCCGGTGAAAACTGGGTTGCGGGCAACGGCACGAAGAGCGTCGTCTCGACCTTCGTTCGCGATGGCTCGAATGGCATCTCGGTCAAGATGACCGACTACATTCTCGACAGCGGCTCGACGGGCAACGTCCTGTTCGGCACGACGACCGGCGGCGTTATCGACACCTCGACGGGCATTCTCGGCACGTCCAACGGCTCGGTCGGTTCGGTCTACTCGATGAACATCAGCAACCTGTCGTCCGACGATATCGCCTCGGCGCTGAACAATGTCGAGAACGCACTGAAGGCGATGACGAGCGCCGGTTCGCAGCTCGGTTCGATCTCGACGCGCATTCAGCTGCAGGAGAATTTCGTCTCTACACTCAGCGACTCGATCGACTCCGGTGTCGGGCGATTGGTGGACGCGGATATGGAAGAGGAATCGTCGAAACTGACGGCACTGCAGACGCAGCAGCAGCTTGCGATCCAGTCGCTGTCGATCGCCAACTCCGCTTCGCAGAACATCCTGTCGCTGTTCCGCAGCTAAGCGCGAGCAAGCGGCCAATAAAAAACCCGCCGGAGCGATCCGGCGGGTTTTTCGTTTGGAGAGAAAGACGATCAGAACTGATCGTCTTCGTCCTCATCCTTGGAAGACGACTTCAGCGACTTCAGCTTTGCGAAGACCGCATCGGCGTCGATTTCGCGCTCTTCTTCACGCTCGTAGCTCGGCGTCAGGCGCTCGGTCTCCTGAGCGGATTCGAGCGTCGCGCCCAGTTCGGCTGCGGTCGGCAGCGGACGGCCCTTGGCTGCCTTTTCGACTTCCATGTCGAGGTCGATCTGGCTGCAGAGGCCGAGCGTTACCGGGTCCATCGGCGTCAGGTTTGCGGAGTTCCAGTGGGTGCGCTCGCGGATCTGCTCGATCGTCGACTTGGTGGTGCCGACGAGACGCGAGATCTGGGCGTCCTTCAGTTCCGGATGGTTGCGAACCAGCCAGAGAATGGCGTTCGGACGATCCTGGCGCTTGGAAACCGGCGTGTAGCGCGGGCCGCGGCGCTTCGATTCCGGAACGCGAACCTTCGGCTCGGAAAGCTTCAGCTTGTGGTTCGGGTTGCCTTCGGCGCGCGCTATTTCGTCGCGGGACAGCTGGCCGGTTGCGATCGGATCCAGGCCCTTGATGCCCTGCGCAGCTTCACCATCGGCGATCGCTTTGACTTCCAGAGGATGCAGCTTGCAGAACTGTGCGATCTGGTCGAAAGACAGCGCCGTGTTGTCGACGAGCCAGATGGCAGTCGCTTTCGGCATGAGCAGTTGTTGAGCCATGGATATAGTCCTTCTGTCGTCCGCGCCGGTGTCGCGGTCCGTGGATTGTCACCACAATGTCCGGGAAATATTGGCGCTATATAACCGGAGTGACGCAGAATTGCAATTGATCCGGAATGAAATGACCTTTGTCTAATTGCCGGGCCGTTTTGACCTGCTATGAATGCCCTGAATTGAGTCCCGGGCGCTGCTTCGTGCGGCGAAACCGGTGCCCGCGTGAGGAGGAGTTTCCATGTCGGAGAAGATCTATCCGGTTACCAAACCGGTGAAGAGCCATGCCCTGATCGACAAGGCGAAATACGAGAAGTGGTACGAGGAGAGCGTCGAGAATCCGGACAAGTTCTGGGGTAAGCACGGCAAGCGCATCGACTGGTTCAAACCCTATACCAAGGTCAAGAACACTTCCTTCACCGGCAAGGTTTCGATCAAGTGGTTCGAAGACGGCCAGACCAACGTCTCCTATAACTGCATCGACCGTCACCTGAAGACGCATGGCAACCAGACGGCCATCATCTTCGAAGGCGACAATCCCTATGTCGACAAGAAGATCACCTATAACGAGCTCTACGAGCATGTCTGCCGGATGGCGAATGTGCTGAAGAAGCACGGCGTCAAGAAGGGCGACCGCGTCACCATCTACATGCCGATGATCCCCGAAGCGGCTTATGCGATGCTCGCCTGTTCGCGCATCGGCGCCGTGCATTCGGTGGTCTTCGGCGGCTTCTCGCCGGAAGCGCTGGCCGGCCGTATCGTCGACTGTGAATCGACCTTCGTCATCACCTGCGACGAGGGCGTGCGCGGCGGCAAGCCGGTACCGCTCAAGGAAAATACCGACACCGCGATCCATATCGCCGCCAAGCAGCATGTTATCGTCGACAAGGTACTGGTCGTGCGCCGCACCGGCGGCAAGACCGGCTGGGCGCCGGGCCGCGATCTCTGGTACCACCAGGAAGTCGCCACCGTGAAGGCCGAATGCCCGCCGGTGAAGATGAAGGCGGAAGATCCGCTGTTCATCCTCTACACCTCCGGCTCGACCGGCAAGCCGAAGGGCGTGCTGCACACCACGGGTGGCTATCTCGTCTACGCGTCGATGACGCATGAATATGTCTTCGATTATCACCCCGGCGATATCTACTGGTGCACGGCCGATGTCGGCTGGGTCACCGGTCACTCCTATATCGTCTACGGACCGCTTTCGAACTGCGCGACGACGCTGATGTTCGAGGGCGTGCCGAACTTTCCGGATCAGGGCCGCTTCTGGGAGATCATCGACAAGCACAAGGTCAACATCTTCTACACCGCGCCGACGGCGATCCGCTCGCTGATGGGCGCCGGCGATCATTTCGTCACCCGCTCGTCGCGCTCTTCGCTGCGGCTGCTCGGAACCGTCGGCGAGCCGATCAATCCGGAAGCCTGGGAATGGTATTACAATGTCGTCGGCGACAAGCGCTGCCCGGTCATCGATACCTGGTGGCAGACGGAAACCGGCGGTCACATGATCACGCCGCTGCCGGGTGCGACCGATCTGAAGCCCGGTTCGGCCACCGTGCCGTTCTTCGGCGTCAAGCCGCAGCTGGTCGACAATGAGGGCAAGGTGCTCGAAGGTGCGGCCGACGGCAATCTCTGCATCACCGACAGCTGGCCGGGCCAGATGCGCACCGTCTATGGCGACCACGAGCGCTTCATCCAGACCTACTTCTCGACCTACAAGGGCAAGTATTTCACCGGCGACGGCTGCCGCCGCGACGAGGATGGCTATTACTGGATCACCGGCCGCGTCGACGACGTGCTGAACGTTTCCGGCCACCGCCTCGGCACGGCCGAAGTGGAATCGGCTCTCGTCTCTCACAATCTCGTCTCGGAGGCCGCCGTCGTCGGCTATCCGCATGCGATCAAGGGTCAGGGCATCTATTGCTACGTGACGCTGATGGCCGGTAACGAGGGTTCGGACGAGCTGCGCCAGCAGCTGATCAAGCATGTCCGTACCGAAATCGGTCCGATCGCGTCGCCCGACAAGATCCAGTTCGCGCCGGGTCTGCCGAAGACCCGTTCCGGCAAGATCATGCGCCGCATCCTGCGCAAGATTGCCGAGGACGATTTCGGATCGCTCGGCGATACCTCGACGCTCGCCGATCCCGCCGTCGTCGACGATCTCATCGCCAATCGCCAGAACAAGGCGAGCGCCTGATCTCAAAAGCCGCTCCCATCCGGAGCGGCTTTTTCAATTGGTGCTGGCGCAGGCTATACGGGGCTTGCGCCCGCCATCATATCCGGCGGCAAGGCCAGCACTCAGCATCTCCTGAGCCGGATTCCTGCCGTCTTGCATGGCGACATCGGCGACGATGCGGCCGAAATATTTGTCGCCGCTGATATTGGTCAGCCTGATGTGCGGCGAACTGGCCGCCATTTCATCCAGCACGGAACGTGCCTGTTCGGCTGCTTGCCTGATAGCGGGGCATTTCGATTTCATTTCCGGTGCGTCGATACCGCGGATGCGGACATAGACTTCAATGCGCTGCTGCGGCCAGGGGGCCGCTTCCACCAGAAGCGTGTCGCCGTCGATGACGCGAATGATCTCCGCAGCGACCGGACCGGCAATCTGCTCGGCGCTCTCCGCCGTAAGCGGAAAGACAGACATGGCGACAAGAATCGAAATCATCGTCCTCATGTAAAGGAATAAATTCCGATAATTTGCTACTGTCAATAGGAATATTTACTTAGAAATCGATGGCGCGGCCGTTGATCTCGTAGTCGCCGAAGCGGGCGGGTTCGGCGCCGCCGCGGCCGCCGATTTCTGCGGGCAGGTTCATCGGTGTCGCGTTGCGCCGGCGCTCTTCAGCTTCGGCAAGCGCACGTTTGGCGGCAGGCGAAAGGGGTTTGCGCGCTGCGGCGCCTTCCACGGCTGGGCCTTCGGTGTTGTCGTTGTCAGCTGATTGCATGGCGCTATCCTGCCGGAAATATTGAAAGTGGCGGGCGAATAACCAAATCATAGTGCCTGGAAGGGCCGATTGAAACCCTTGAGCCGCCACATAGGAGATGGAGACCATCGATGAACCTCGTTCGTACTGCCATGTTGCTTGCCTTCATGACGGCCCTGTTCATGTTCGTCGGATTCCTGATCGGTGGCCGCAGCGGCATGATGATCGCCTTTCTTGTCGCCGCCGGCATGAACTTCTTCTCCTACTGGAATTCGGGAAACATGGTGCTGTCGGCCTATCGCGCCCAGGAGGTCGATGAGCGCAATGCGCCTGAATTCTACGGCATTGTTCGAGATCTGGCGCGAAATGCCGGCCTGCCGATGCCCAGGGTCTATCTCTACGACAATCCGCAGCCGAATGCCTTTGCGACCGGCCGCAATCCCGAGAACGCCGCCGTTGCCGCCTCGACTGGCCTTCTTCAGGTTCTGTCGCCGCAGGAAGTGGCTGGCGTCATGGCGCATGAGCTCGCTCACGTTCAAAACCGCGACACGCTGACAATGACGATCACCGCGACACTCGCCGGTGCGATCTCGATGCTTGGCAATTTCGCCTTCTTCTTTGGCGGTAATCGCGGCAACAACAATAATCCGCTCGGCTTCATCGGCGTTCTCGTCGCGATGATCGTGGCGCCTTTGGCTGCCATGCTGGTGCAGATGGCGATCAGCCGCACACGCGAATATTCGGCCGACCGGCGCGGTGCCGAGATTTGCGGCAATCCGCTGTGGCTTGCCTCGGCGCTTGGCAAGATCGCCCGCGGCACGGCGCAGGTGCCGAATTATGACGCGGAGCGCAATCCGGCGACGGCGCATATGTTCATCATCAATCCGCTCTCCGGCGAGCGCATGGACAACCTGTTTTCGACCCATCCGAACACCGAAAACCGCATCGCCGCGCTGCAGGAAATGGCCCGCGGCGGCATGAATGTCTCGACTGCACCGGTTCGGACTGCTAATCCGTCGCGGAAATCGCGCTCTGTTCCGGATACCGGCCTTGGCCGCGGTGATCCCCAACCGCCTAAAGGTCCGTGGTCTTGAATTCGAACGGCAAGAAGCCAGCCAACAAGAACAGCAACAAGCCGGGTGAACGTCCGCCGGCAAAGCCCGGTCTGCAGGCGCGCTCCGCTGCTGCCAAGATTCTTGCTGCGGTCGTCGACAAGAAGCTGCCGCTCGATGGCGCTCTCGATCACGAGCACGGCAATCCGGCCTATAAGGCGCTCGGCGAAAGCGACCGCGCGCTTGTCCGCGCGATTCTGAACTCTGCGCTCCGGCATCTGCCGCGCATTGATGCAGCGATTGCCTCGCTTCTCGATTCCCCGCTGCCGGATGGCGCACGCGCTCTGCATCACGTTCTCGTCGTCGGTGCGGCGCAGATCCTTTATCTCGACGTGCCCGATCATTCGGCCGTCGACCTTGCCGTCGAGCAGGCGAACAACGATCCCCGCAACCGCCGCTTTGCCAAGCTCGTCAACGCCATCCTGCGCCGTCTCGGCCGCGAGAAGGAAGCGATCCTGGCCTCCGTTGCCGATGTTCCGGCCATGCCGGACTGGTTCCTGGCGCGTCTGACCAAAGCTTACGGCAGGCAAGCGGCGCTCGCCATTTCGGATTCCCAGCTGGAACCCGCGGCAATCGACCTGACCGTGAAAGCCGATGCCGTCGGCTGGGCAGAGCGTCTGAACGGCGCCGTGCTGCCGACGGGCGGTGTGCGGCTGGCCGCCTTCGATGGCAGCATTCCCTCGCTTGAAGGCTTTGAGGACGGCGCCTGGTGGGTACAGGATGCTGCAGCCAGCATCCCCGCGAAACTGCTCGGCGATCTCACCGGCAAGCGCGTTGCCGATCTCTGCGCTGCGCCGGGCGGCAAGACGGCCCAGCTGATCCTCGCCGGCGGCAAGGTCACGGCGATCGATCAGTCTGAAAACCGCCTGAAGCGGTTGCGTTCCAATCTGGCAAGGCTCGGGCTGGAAGCGGAAACGCTGGTCACGGATCTCACCAAGTTCCAGCCTGAAGAGGGTTTCGATGCGATCCTGCTCGACGCTCCCTGCTCCTCGACCGGCACGACCCGGCGCCATCCGGATGTTCTCTGGACCAAGGGGCCGGAGGAGATCGAGAAGCTGGCCGGTGTCCAGGAGCGGCTGCTGCGTCACGCGCTGGCGTTTCTGAAGCCCGATGGCGTCATCGTCTTCTCGAACTGCTCGCTCGATCCCGCCGAAGGCGAGGATGTGATCGCGCGTGTTCTGGCCGATGTGCCCGGCATTGCCCGGGTACCGATCGAGACGGCATCCTGGCCGGGCCTTGAGCAGGCCATCAGCCCGCTTGGCGATTTCCGCACGACCCCCGTCATGCTGCCGATGGCTGATGGGATCGCTTCGGGGCTGGATGGTTTCTATGCCGCGGTGTTGCGACGTGTTGCCTGATTGCAAGGCAGCTTCTTATATTTCATCTTTGTCACGAATTAATGCAGCCCACCCGGTGAAAGCGGCTCTCGTTCACCTATTCTTAATCACGAGGGTCAATAGAAAATAAATTATGCAATCCGGCGGGCGTTTTTGGACTTTGTATGTTCGGGAGGCTTGGCGGCGCGTGTCGCGCCGTGCTGCTCTGCTGCGCCTGCGCGCCTTCCGTCATACCATTCAGGCGCCGGAGCGCCTGATCGTTGCGCCGACCGATCTGCGCGCCATCGATTCTCACGTCGCCGACGAGATCATGAACGGGCGCTTTCCGCTGGCGGGGCGGATGCTCGAGACCAACGGCAAGTCGCCCTTCGCTTTCACTTTGCCCTCGCGCGCCTTCGCCAATCGCCTGCATGGCTTCGGCTGGCTGCGGCATATGCGGGCCTACAAGAGCGATCGTGCGTCGCTGATCGCCCGCTCGATCGTCGATAGCTGGCTGTCCCTGCATTCCGGCCGCATCGAAGGCGTGGCCTGGGAAATCGATGTCACGGCGCAGCGGGTCATCGCCTGGCTGTCACATTCGCCTGTCGTGCTGCACAATGCCGACCGCGGTTTCTATCGCCGCTTCATGCGCTCGCTTGCCTTTCAGGTGCGGTATCTGCGGCGGATGGCGCCTTATGCGCCTGCGGGCGAAGTGCTCTTCCGCCTGCGGATTGCGCTCGCCATGGCGTCGATCTCCATGCCGATGCGCGCTGGTGCGCTGCGCAAGGCCGCCTTGGCGCTCGACAATGAATTCGATCTGCAGATCCTTCCCGATGGGGGACACATCTCGCGCAATCCCCGCGCCGGGCTTGAACTCCTGCTCGATCTGCTGCCGCTTCGCCAAACCTATGTGAATCTCGGCCATGATCTGCCGCAGAAGCTGATCTCCGGCATCGACCGCATGTATCCGGCGCTGCGCTTCTTCCGGCATCAGGATGGTGATCTTGCGCTCTTCAACGGCGCCACCTCGACGCTTGCCAATGAGTTGATGTCGGTGCTGCGCTATGACGAGACCGCGGGCCAGCCATTCAAGGCGATGCCGCATTCGCGCTATCAGCGGCTGGCGGCAGGAAAGACCGTCGTTATTGCCGATACCGGCACGCCCCCGGTGGGTCCGTTGTCCCGCACCGCGCATGCCGGTTGCCTGTCTTTCGAGATGTCGTCCGGGCGCCATCGCTTCATCGTCAACTCCGGTTCACCGAAATTTGCCGGCAAGCGCTATGTACAGATGGCACGCACCACGGCGACGCATTCGACGGTAACGCTGAACGATACGTCCTCCAGCCACTTCTCGCCTTCGGAATTCCTTGGTCACGTGATGACCGATATGGTGGATAGCGTGACGGTAGAGCGTGCCGAGACGGAAGACGGACGTGATGGGCTGAAGATGGTTCACGATGGCTATCTGCGCGATTTCGGCGTGCTGCACGAGCGCGAGTTGTCGATGAACTCGGCGGGCGCTATCATCGCCGGCCGCGACCGGCTGATCCTGCCGGGCGAGAAAGTCAGCGACGAGCCGCTGAAGGCGGCGGTGCGCTTTCACATCCACCCGTCGATCAATCTGAAACAGAACGACCGGGAATCCATCCTGCTGACCGCGCCTGATGGCGAGAGCTGGCTGTTTTCCTCTCCCGGCAACGAAGTGCTGATTTCGGAAGACATCTTCTTTGCCGATGCCTCCGGCATCTGCGGTTCCGATCAGATCGAAATCGACTTCGATTTCGCTGAAAAGCCGGAAATTCGCTGGTTTCTGTCCCGCAAGAGCTAGTCGGCATTTACGCGGCGGCAGCGCTCGTGCTAACGCGGCGCCATAATCCTATACGTCCCTCGCCGGATGTCTCCCGAAGCCCGAACGGAGAAGGTTCATGGCCGTCATTTCCAAGAAGATCCCCGCCCCCGACAAGGTCAAAGCAAAGACCGCGCTGCTGTCCGTCTCCGACAAGACCAGTATCGTCGAGCTTGCCAAGGCGCTGTCGGAAAAGGGCGTTCGCCTGCTCTCGACCGGCGGCACGCACAAGGCGATTGCCGCTGCCGGTCTCGATGTCACCGACGTTTCCGAAGTCACCGGCTTTCCTGAGATCATGGATGGCCGCGTCAAGACGCTGCATCCGACGGTTCATGGCGGCCTGCTCGCTATCCGCGACGATGCCGAGCATCAGGACGCGATGAAGAAGCACGGCATCGAAGGCATCGATATCGCCGTCATCAACCTCTATCCGTTCGAGGAGGTTCGCGCTGCCGGCGGCGATTATCCGACGACCGTCGAGAATATCGACATCGGTGGCCCGGCGATGATCCGCGCTTCGGCGAAGAACCATGCTTACGTCACCATCCTCACGGATCCGGCCGATTATGCCGAGCTGCTGCAGCAGCTTTCCGATGATGCCGGCCAGACGAGCTACAGCTTCCGCCAGCGCATGGCCGCCAAGGCCTATGCCCGCACGGCGGCTTACGACGCGATGATCTCGAACTGGTTTGCCGAAGCGCTGGCAATCGATACGCCGCGCCACCGGGTGATCGGCGGCGTTCTCAAGGAAGAGATGCGCTACGGCGAAAACCCGCACCAGAAGGCTGCCTTCTACGTGACCGGCGAGCAGCGCCCGGGCGTTTCGACTGCCGCTCTCCTGCAGGGCAAGCAGCTCTCCTACAACAATATCAACGATACCGATGCGGCCTACGAGCTCGTTTCCGAGTTCCTGCCGGAGAAGTCTCCTGCCTGCGCCATCATCAAGCATGCCAATCCCTGCGGCGTGGCAACAGGCCCGACGCTGCTCGAAGCCTACAAGCGGGCGCTCGCCTGCGATTCCGTTTCGGCTTTCGGCGGCATTATCGCGCTGAACCAGACGCTGGATGCGCAAACGGCCGAAGAGATCATCAAGCTCTTCACCGAAGTGATCATCGCACCTGATGTGACCGAGGAAGCCAAGGCGATCGTCGCCAAGAAGCCGAACCTGCGCCTGCTGTCGGCCGGTGGTCTTCCCGATCCGCGCGTTGCCGGCATCACTGCCAAGACGGTTTCCGGCGGTCTGCTGGTTCAGACCCGCGATAACGGCATGGTCGAGGATCTCGAGCTGAAGGTCGTCACCAAGCGTGCGCCGACGGCCCAGGAACTCGAAGACATGAAGTTCGCCTTCAAGGTCGGCAAGCATGTGAAGTCGAATGCCGTCGTTTACGCCAAGGACGGCCAGACCGCCGGTATCGGCGCCGGCCAGATGAGTCGCGTCGACTCTGCCCGTATCGCCGCCCTGAAGGCCGAGGAAGCAGCAAAGGCGCTTGGCCTGCCGGTTCCGATGACAAAGGGTGCGGCAGTTGCCTCCGAGGCCTTCCTGCCCTTCGCCGATGGTCTGCTGTCGATGATTGCAGCGGGCGCTACCGCGGTGATCCAGCCGGGCGGCTCGATGCGTGACCAGGAGGTCATTGACGCGGCCAACGAGCACAATATCTCGATGGTCTTTACCGGAATGCGGCACTTCCGCCATTGATCAAGAAAGCCCCGGCCTCGAGCCGGGGTTTTTCGTTCAGGCCTTCTTCCTGTCAGCCGGATAAGGCGTGAAGAACAGCAGCGCCAGGCCGCCGATCAGGAAGATCACCAGCGTTGCCATGCCGAGCCGGGCGGAGCCGCTGGAATAGGTAACGATCGAGAACATCAGCGTCGCCATGAAGCTGGTGGCGCGGCCGGAGAGCGCATAGATGCCGAAATAGCGTCCGGCCTCCTCCAGGCTGACGCTGCGTGCCAGATACGAGCGCGATGAGGCCTGGACAGGCCCGAACGCAAGGCCGATCAGCAATCCGTAGAGAATGTAAGCCTTTTCGGCGGCGGTGCCGAAGAAGCCCCCGGAATCGGCAACGGGCAGTTCGATCAGGCCGAAGAGCGTATAGCCCGGTCCCGTCGAGATGATCCCGACAGTGGCGATGAGCAGCATGATCAGGCTGATGACGATCGTCACCTTCGAGCCGATGCGGTGATCGATGCGGCCGGCAATGATGCAGCCGAAGATCGCGACGACATTGAGGATGATGCCGTAAAGGCCGATCTCGATGGTCGCCCAGCCGAACATGCCGGCGGCGAAGGTGCCGCCGAGGATCAGCAGGCCGTTGACGCCGTCCTGATAGATCATGCGGGCGAGCAGGAACTTCAGGATGCCCTTGCGGTGTTTCAGTTCGCCGATCGTGTTGCGAACCTCTGCGAGCCCCACCTTTACGGCGCGGCCGAACGGTATGCCTTTCGGCGCATCAGGCGTGAAGAGGAACATCGGGATGATAAAGATCAGGTACCAGACCGCGGAAATCGGTCCGGTGACGCGGGCGTCCTCGCCGGTGTGGGGATCGAGCCCGAAGAGCGGATCGAAGCCGAGCAGCGTCTTGCCGGTTTCGAGGCTGCCGGCGAGCAGGGTGACGACGGCGATCAGCACGATCATGCCGCCGAGATAACCGAGGCCCCAAGCGGTGTTGGAGAGTCGTCCGACTTCGTCCTTGCCGACCAGCCGCGGCATCATCGAATCGTTGAAGACGATCGAAAATTCGGCGGCGATCGACGCCAGGATCATGAAGATCATTGGATAGATGACCGGAGAGCCCGGTGCCGCAAACCAGAGGCCGAACAGGCTGGCGATCTTGATGACCGCGAAGAAGCCGATCCAGGGCTTTCTGGCGCCAGATTGGTCGGCGATCGAACCCAGGATCGGTGAAAGCACAGCGATGATCACCGAGGAGATCGTCGCCATGTTGCTCCACATGGCCTGGGCATGGACGGGATCGGTGGTGAGCCGAGAGACGAAATAGGGACCGAAGATGAAGGTGGTGACGACGGTGAAGAACGGCTGCGCCGCCCAATCGAAAAACATCCAGCCCCAGATACCCGCCTCCGGCGCTTTCTGCGGCGCCGGAGTTCCCTCTCCCGTCCAGTCGATTCTGCTCACACGTCCGCTCCCATTGTCGCGGCGGACTGTGTCACCTCGTCCGGTCGCGCGCAAGATCGGTCAGGAGACCTGCGGCGACGGTGATCCGGGCGAGATTCGGCTCGCCGCTGTCGCCGAGGCTGGATAGCTCCTCGGTGATGCGGTTGATGCGGATACGATCGACCGCATGCCAGGCCTGAACCGGCAGCTTTTCCTTGCCGTGCTCCGAGAGCGCCGAGATGACGATGTCGCGGCGCGCACTGGCGATCTGGTCGATACTGCGGGCCAGAGCCAGGTTCTCGTAGTGATCGGAAGTGACGATCCGGTTGCCGGCGGCAAGCAGGCGGCCGATGCGGAAGGTCTGCGATACTGCGAAATAGCTCTCGGCTGCGCGTGCGAGCGCTTCGCCCGTCCGCTCGGCGATCTGCATGATCTCCGGCACCAGTGCAAAGCCCGGAAGGCCGGCGATGTCGGCTGCCAGCTTCTCGGGCAGACCGGCTTCCTGAAACTCCGTCTGTCGCGCTTCGAACTCGGCGGGCGCCTGTGCCGCGAAAGACGGCTTCAGCTTCTTCAGAGCTGCCTGCAGCCGGCTAACGGTTTCGGCGATATCGCCCTTGGCCATACCGGTTTTCAGCATCAGACGGGTCAAGACCGTGAAGCTATGGCCGATCTCTTCGTAGATGCGGTTCTGCATCTGGCCGGAAATCTTGCCATCCAGCGCATCTGTTTCGCTCCAGAGGCGCGTCAGATCGAAGCCATCGCGGGCGATGATTGCGGCACGGACGACTTCGGCTGCGGAGGCTGCCGTCGCATCGACCATGCTGACGGCAAAGGCCGGGCCGCCGCGATTGATCGCTTCGTTGGCCAGAACCGTTGCGACGATTTCGCGCTTCAGGCGGTGGCTGTCGATATCGGCGGCGTTGGTCTTCTGCATCTTCGCCGGGAAATACCCCGACAGCGTCGAGGCGAAATAGGGATCGTCAGGCAGGTCGCTGGCGATCAGCGCGTCGAAGAGCACGATCTTGGCGTAGGAAAGCAGGACGCCGATTTCCGGGCGGGTCAGCGGCTTGCCAGCTGCGTACCGCTCGGCGAGCGTTGCATCGTCAGGGAGCGTCTCGACCTTGCGGTTCAGCTGCTTTGCGCCTTCGAGAACGGTCATGAAGCGGGCAAGTTCCAGGCCGTTGGCGGTGCCCTTGCGCTCGGTCAGCGAGATCGCGAGCGACTGCAGATAGTTGTTGCGCAGCACGAGGCTCGCGACTTCGTTGGTCATGGAGGACAGCAGCTGGTCGCGCTTGGAACGCGTCAGGCGGCTGTCATGCATGGCGTTGGCGAGTGCGATCTTGATGTTGACCTCGACGTCCGAGGTGTTGACGCCGGCGGAGTTGTCGATGGCGTCGGAATTGCTGCGGCCGCCCTTCAGACCGTAGGCGATACGGCCCTTCTGGGTGACGCCGAGATTGGCGCCCTCGCCGATCACCTTGGCGCGGACATCGTCGGCGCTGATGCGGATCGGGTCGTTGGCGCGGTCACCGACTTCGGTGTCGGTTTCGGCCGCGGCCTTTACATAGGTACCGATGCCACCGAACCAGAGCAGGTCGACCGGGCTCTTGAGGATCGCGGTCATGATCTCGAACGGTGTCGCCACGGACTTGTCGATGCCGATCGCAGCGACAGCTTCAGGCGTCAGCGTTACCGACTTTGCGGCACGGGAGATGATCATCGCGCCCTTCGACAGAACCGACTTGTCGAAATCCTGCCAGCTGGAGCGGGCGAGATTGAACAGGCGCTGACGCTCGCCGAGCGTCTTCTCCATATCCGGATCGGGATCGATGAAGATGTCGCGGTGGTCGAAGGCGGCGAGCAGCCGGATCTTCGGGGAGAGCAGCATGCCGTTGCCGAAGACGTCGCCCGACATGTCGCCGACGCCGGCGACGGTGAAGGGCGCCGTCTGGATGTCGATATCCATTTCGCGGAAGTGGCGCTTCACGGTCTCCCAGGCGCCACGCGCGGTGATGCCCATCTTCTTGTGGTCGTAACCGGCCGATCCACCCGATGCGAAGGCGTCGTCCAGCCAGAAGCCGGCTTCCTGCGCCAGCGCGTTGGCCGTGTCGGAGAAAGTCGCGGTGCCCTTGTCGGCGGCGACGACGAAATAGGGGTCGTCGCCATCGATGCGAACCGTGTTGGCGGGCGGCACGATATCGGCGCCGGAGATGTTGTCGGTGATCGACAGCAGCGTGCGGATATAGGTCTTGTAGGCTTCGCGGCCGGCGTTGAAGATCTCGTCGCGGCTGCCGCCGACCGGGAGCTTCTTCGGATAGAAGCCGCCCTTGGCGCCAACGGGAACGATGACGGCGTTCTTGACCTGCTGTGCCTTCACGAGACCCAGCACTTCCGTGCGATAATCCTCGGCGCGGTCGGACCAGCGCAGGCCGCCACGGGCGACCTTGCCGAAGCGCAGGTGAACACCCTCGACCTCAACGCCATAGACGAAGATTTCGCGGAAGGGCAGCGGCTGCGGCAGGCCATCGACCAGATGCGGGTCGAGCTTGAAGGCGAGCATCGCCTTGGTCGAGCCATCCTCGTTGCGCTGGAAATAGTTGGTGCGCAGCGTGGCGTCGACGACGTTGATATAGCGGCGCAGGATGCGGTCGTCGTCGAGGCTCGGAACGTTGGCGAGCGCCGTTTCGATCGACTGGTGCAGATCGGCAAGCTTCTTCAGCCGCGGCTTCTCGGCGACCGCCGGATCCATGGTTTCATGGAAGAGGCGGAAGATCGCTGCTGCGATATCAGGGTATTTGTCGAGCGTAGCGGCGATATAATCCTGCGAATAGGCAATACCTGCCTGGCGCAGATAGCGCGCATAGGCACGCAGCACGTTGGTTTCGCGGGCGGAGAGGGCCGCCGAGAGAATCAGCCGGTTGAAGCTGTCATTGTCGATCGTGCCGTTGAAGGCGGCAACGAAAGCTTCCTCCAGCGGCGCGCCGAAGCGGCCGAGATCGATGTCGGTGCCGCTGCGGGCTTCGAGCTCCATATCGTGGAGCACCACGATGCTGGTGGCGCCATCGGCAGCGGGGACTTCGATATCGAAGGTCCGTTCGCTGAGCACATTGAAGCCGAGATTTTCGAGCAGCGGAACACGGCGCGAGAGCGGCAGCTGTTCGCCGCTGTGGAAGATCTTCAGGGACAGGATGCGCCCGCGCTCGTTGTCGTCGCGGTAATAGAACTCGATGCGGATCGGTTCGCCGGCTGCGCATGCGCTGATATCGGGAAGATCGCCGACGGCTTCATCCGGCGAGAAGGCTTCCTGGAAAGCGTTGCTGACGCTGATCCGGGGCGCCTTCGGGCCTGCCAGCATTTCGAAGCGGCTGTCCCAGCGGGCGGTGATCGCCCGGATCGCTTCCTCGAGCTTGGCCTGGGGAATGCGCGGCGTCTTGCCGCCGGAGCGGCCGATGATGAAGTGGACACGGGCGACGCCGCCTTCCGGGAAGGCCGGGTAATAGGCGGAAACGCGGCCGTCATAGACGGTCTTCAAGTAGGTGCCGATCTTCTCGCGGACGATCGAGTCATATTCTTCGCGCGGCACATAGATGATGACGGAAACGAAGCGGTCGAAATGGTCGATGCGCGGCAGGACGCGCACGCGCGGCCGGTCGGCGAGGTCGTTGATCTGCTCGGCAAAGCTCGACAGCAGCGTCGTGTCGATCTGGAAGAGATCGTCGCGCGGATAGGATTCCAGCGTGTTGTCGAGCATGCGGCCGGAGTGGCTCATCGGGTCGAAGCCGAAATGCTCCTTCACCTTGGCGATCTTCGAGCGGATCAGCGGGATCTCGGACGCCCAGGACGTATAGGCCGTCGATGTGAAGAGGCCGACGATGCGGAGTTCGCCGGTGACGTTGCCATCCTTGTCGAAACGCTTGACGCCGACATAGTCCATATAGGCGCGGCGGTGGACCACCGATTTGACGTTGGCCTTGGTGACGATCAGGAAATCCGGGCCGTCGAGGAAGGCGAGGATCTCGGGCGTCGTCGTCACCGCATCCTTGCCGGTGCGCAGGACGAGAACGTCGGGATTGGAGAGAATACCGAGGCCGGTGCCCTTGTCGCGCTCCACCTTGGCGCCGGCGCCCTTGCCGGAATAGACGTATTCGCGCATGCCGAGGAAGGTGAAGTTCTCATCGCGCAGCCAGGTGAGGAAGGCGAGTGCTTCGTCGCGGTCTGCCTTCTTGCGGCTGGAGCCATATTCACGCAGCTCGTCGATCGCCGTATCGAGCTTGGAGAGCATCGGCTTCCAGTCGGAAACCGCCTGATCGACCTGCTCCAGCACCGTTTTGATGCGCTTCTGCAGGTCGGCGGCCTGGGCCGATGTCAGCGGCGAAATATGGATCTGGATATGGCTGACGCGCTTTGCCGGATCGCTCGGCTCGTCGGCAGAGTAGAGCTCGGGAGCCTTGCCGTCTTCGAGGACCAGAATGGGGTGAACCGCCATGAAGAGATCGCGGTAGGTGCTGGTCACCTCGCCCATCACCGACTCGTAGAGGAAGGGCATGTTGTGGTCGGTGATCGTCAGAACCGATACGGCAATGCCCGCGGGCTCGACATCCGCGATGGTGTCGATGCTGACGCGCGGCGTCTTGCCGTTCCAGGCCTGCAATTCGCGGGCGGAATGGACCGCCGACAGCGCGAGCATCTCCGGGGTGTAGCGGTCGAGATCGTCGCCGCTGGCGCGGCCGAAGAGAATTTCGGGCTCAAGAAATTTGTCGCCGGTCGCGGCCGCGATCTTCTTGGCGCTCTCGATCTGCTTTTCACGTTTCGGATTTTGTCTTACGGCCATTTCAGATGCTCCCCCCGAGTCGGTCGGTTTTGGGCAAAATATCAGAAGAGTTATCGAAAAAATCTCTAAAAGAGGCGGTTTGACGGCAGCTTTCGTTCATTTTCGCCCCTGTTTGGATCACTTTCCGGAAGAATTGACGCTTATCTCGAATGGCTAAAATAAGTCGTCTCCGGTTTTCTCCGTCCGCTTCGCGACCTTTCCACGCAGAGATGAAGAACGGTTGACAGCTGTGGCGCAAAAAGGGGATCAACGGCGCATCGGGTTCAGGACCATCATCATGCCAGAAAATACCGCTGCCGGAACGGTTATCGTCATCTCCAGTCACGTCGTTCGTGGTTCGGTCGGCAATCGCGCCGCCGTCTTCGCGCTTGAAACGCTCGGACATCAGGTCTGGGCTCTTCCGACGGTGGTTTTGCCCTGGCATCCCGGGCATGGCCGCTCGACACGGCTGACCTTTGCCGAAGCCGACTTCGATGCGGCGATCGATGATCTGATCCGCGCGCCCTGGGTAGGCGAGGTGAAGGCGGTGCTGTCAGGCTATTTCGGCAATGCGGCGCAGGCCAAGTCGGTGGCCCGGCTGGTGAGCTCGCTGCGGCAGGGCAATCCGGATCTTCTCTATGTCTGCGACCCCGTCATGGGCGATCTCGGCGGGCTCTATGTGCCGCAGGCGACGGCCGAGGCGATCCGCGATCACCTGATCCCGCTTGCCTCGCTCGCGACACCCAACCGCTACGAGCTCGCCTGGATGGCCGGCGCGCCGCTCGATGACAACAATGCCGTCATGGAGGCGGCCCTGTCGCTTGGCCCGTCGCGCATGCTGGTCACCTCGGCTGTTCCGATGATGAGCGGCGGGATCGGTAATCTCTATCTTTCCGGACGCCACGCGCTGCTTGCCGAGCATAGGGCGATCGACAATCCGCCGAATGGGCTCGGAGATCTCCTGGCTGCGCTCTTCATGTCACGGTTGCTCTCGGGCATGGATGACGAGAAGGCGCTGCAGCTGGCGACGGCCAGCGTCTATGAAGTGCTTGCCCGTGCCGTCAAACGCGGAAGCGACGAATTGACGCTTGCGAGCGATGCTTCCAGTCTCGCCACGCCGATGGCCATGGTGCAGATGCGCCGCCTCATGCATCCGGCGCAGCGGCGCAAGCAATAGCAACGACTCATTTTGCACTGCAGCAGTTGATCTTGCCCGCGCCAAGCGTTAATCGAAATGTCATGCAGCGTTTTCCTGGATCACTTCTCGACGGTTATCGCAACTTCATGAGCGGGCGCTATGCCGATGCGCGCGACCGCTACAAGACGCTTGCGGAAAACGGGCAGAGCCCGACCACGCTCGTCATCGCCTGCTGCGACTCCCGCGCGGCTCCGGAGTTGATCTTCGATGCCGGCCCGGGCGAGCTCTTCGTCATCCGGAACGTCGCCAATCTCGTGCCGCCCTATGAGCCGGACGGGCATTTCCATGCGACTTCGGCTGCTCTCGAATTTGCCGTACAGGCCCTCAAGGTGACCGACATCGTCGTCATGGGCCATGGCCGTTGTGGCGGTATCCGCGCTGCACTCGATCCGAGCTCAGAACCGCTTTCGCCGGGCGATTTCATCGGCCGCTGGATGTCGCTCGTCAAGGATGCCGCCGAGCAGATCGGCAGCAACGACGTCATGACCCAGACCGAGCGCCAGACGGCGCTCGAGCGTGTCTCGATCCGCAACTCGATCAACAATCTCAGGACCTTCCCCGAGGTCAAGGCGCTGGAAAAAGAGGGCAAGATCGCCCTTCACGGCGCCTGGTTCGACATCTCGACCGGCGAATTGTGGGTCATGGATGCCGAAACGCGCGATTTCATCCGCCCCGACGTATAGGCCTTCGCATATAGGTTTATGGGTTCTTTAGGGAATCCCGCTAGAATTTCATCGAAACACGTCTTCAACCTGCGGATTGCGGCGGCTTTCGATGAAGTTCGAAACGACCAACAAGATCATTCTCGCGGCCATCCTGCTGCCTTTCATCTTCATGATCGCCGAAGGCGTTCTGGTCGTACGCACGTCGTTCCGCCAGTATGTTTCGCTGGAAAAAGACTATCGTTTCGCTGATGTTCTGGCGCGCGGTGGCTCGATCGCGGCGAACGAGATCCTCGGCGAGACCGTTGCGACCAGGCAGTATCTCACCCATCCCGGTACCGACAATGCGGTCAGCATGCAGCAGAGCCGCGCGCGGCTCGATGAGGAGCGCCGGAAATTCCAGATGAGCCTGCCCTCGGCTGGCATGCTCGATGGCAATCTCCAGAACGAACTCTCCGATCTCGCACTTGCCTATAGCCGTATCATTTCGATCCGCGCCGCTGTCGACCGCGGATATTATGCCGGGGGCGATCCGGGCTATGTCTATTGGCAGGCGGCGCTGAAGCAGCTTGATGTTGTCGATGCGCTCTCGCCGCTGATCCAGGATCCCGTCCTGCTGGCAAAATCGAACGAGCTGATGGGTATCCTGCTGACCTATTACGGTGAGCGGCTGCTAACATTCATCGGCACGCGTCACCTGAGCGAGCACGGCTATTCGCTGCGCTCCAGCGACCTCTATGTGCAGGGCAAGATGATGCAGGCCGAGGGTATGGACCATATGGTCTTCCACTCGACGTCCCCGCTCGTCACGTCGATTAGCGATTACATGAAACTGCCGCAGCAGGTTCGTGCCGACGCGGTGACCGATGCGATCCTGACCCGCGAAGCGCGGCCTCCGCTGGAGGTCCGCAACGATTGGGCGGCGGCGCAGGCTGATCGCATCGCTTTCCTCAAGGAGAAGATCACCGAGGCGACTGCGGACATCCATCGCACCGGCGAAACGCTGGCGCAGCGCTCGCATCTGCATGTGATGCTGGTTTTCGTGCTCTGCGGCGGCTTGCTGCTGCTTGCTGGCGTTGTCGCGACATTGGCGACCAAGGGTCTCGGGATGATCTCGCGGCTGACACGGGAGCGTGAGGTTTTGGTCGGAGAGCTTCGCAGTGCGGCGCAGACGGATCTTCTGACCGGGCTTTATAACCGCCGTGGCTTCGAGGCGGCTGCAGCCGCCCTCTTCGAGCAGGCCAAAAGTGGGTCACGATGGATCTCGGTGGTGCTCTTCGATCTCGATCATTTCAAGAAGATCAACGATATCCATGGTCATGACGTCGGCGATATCGTGCTGCGCCACGTTGCGGCTGTCGCCAAGCATAATTTCCGCCAGTTCGATCTGCTGGTGCGCCATGGCGGGGAAGAGTTTCTTGCGCTGCTGCCCGATGTGACGCCGGATGAGGCGGCGGCCGTTGCCGAAGCCGTGCGTGAGGCGATAGAGCGTGCAGTCATCATATTGCCGGGCGGAGAAAGCCTGGTGGTCACCGCGAGCTTCGGCTGCGCCGGCCGCACGCAAGCCGGCGGCGGTCATCATTTTGAAGATCTGGTCAAGCGGGCGGATATGGCGCTCTATGCCGCCAAGGCCTCCGGACGCAATTGCGTCGTGGCGGGCTCACTGGTGCCGCAACCGATGGCACGAGCCGAAGCCAAATGAGAAAGGCGCCCATGAGGCGCCTTTCGATTTCGTCTGCAATCAATCTGTCGCCGAGGCTTACTGGCCGTCGATCTGCTGACCGATATAGGCGATTGCCTGCTGGTAGACTGTCGCGGCGTTCCAGCCCTGGATGGCGACGAAGTTCGGCTCGCCCGGCTGGTAGCCTGCGCCGGCGCGCCAGCCGTGACCCTTCAGGAAGTTTGCGGTCGATGCGAGAGCGTCGGCGCGCGAGCCGACCATGTCGACGCGGCCATCGCCATCGCCATCGGCGCCGAAGCGGACGACGTTGCGCGGCAGGAACTGCGTCTGGCCGATTTCGCCGTGCGCGGCGCCACGCGCCTGCGGGCTCAGATAGCCTTCGGAGACGAGCTGAAGGGCAGCGTAGAGCTGGTCGGTGAAATAGTCGGAGCGGCGGCAGTCGTAGGCCAGCGTCGAGACCGCAGACATGGTGTGCTGCGTGCCCATATAGCTGCCGAAGCCGGTTTCCATGCCCCAGATTGCGATCAGTGGGCCAGCGGGGACGCCGTAACGGCGCTCGATCGAGGTGAAGAGCGCCTGGTTGGAGCGCTTCATGCCCTTGCCGCGGGAGATGATCGCGGCGCCGCCGCGCTTCTGCATGAAGGCGTCGAAGGAGAGCTTGAAGCTCTTCTGGCCGCGGTCGGCGGCAATTGTCGGGCGATTGTAGGCGACGTTTGCGAAGGCGCGGTTGAGAACCGACTGGCTGACGCCCTGCGCTGCAGCTTCCTGCTTGAACTGCTGCACCCAGGCATCGAAGCCGGCGCCGTTATTGCCGCATTGCGCAGCATTGGCCGCTGCCGGAACTACATGGAAAGCGCCCACCGCCGCGATGGCCGCCACCAAGAACTTTGTCATGCGCATGAGAAACCCCGATCTCGATCTGCAGTCGCTGGAATGCCGGGCAGAATGCCAGCCGGGGGTGATTTTGTCACGATCACCTTTTAGCGAGATTGGCGGTCTGCCGCGCGATTGCCGTCTGCCTGTTTAAGGAAAAGCCCCGCAAGTCTGACGACATGCGGGGCTGATAGCAAGCTATGGTTAATATTCGGTATCAGGCGGCCTGCTTGCGCGGCTTGACGAGGCCGCGGTTGACCAGGAGTTCGGCGATCTGAATGGCGTTCAGAGCGGCGCCCTTGCGCAGGTTGTCGGAAACGACCCACATGTTGAGACCGTTCTCGACAGTCGCATCTTCGCGGATGCGCGAGATATAGGTCGCGTCTTCGCCGGCGGATTCGTAAGGCGTGATGTAGCCGCCGTTCTCATGCTTGTCGATGACCTGGCAGCCCGGGGCGTCGCGCAGGATATCGCGGGCCTGGTCGGCAGTAATCTCGTTTTCGAACTCGATGTTGACCGATTCCGAATGACCGATGAAGACGGGGACGCGAACCGCGGTGCAAGTCACCTTGATCTTCGGGTCGAGCATCTTCTTGGTCTCGGCCAGAACCTTCCACTCTTCCTTCGTGTAGCCGTCTTCCATGAACACGTCGATGTGCGGGATGACGTTGAAGGCGATCCGCTTGGTGAACTTCTTGTTCTCGATCGGATCGGCAACGAAGACGGCGCGCGTCTGGTTGAAGAGCTCGTCCATGCCGTCCTTGCCGGCGCCGGAAACCGACTGGTAGGTCGAGACGACCACGCGCTTGATCTTGGCAGCGTCATGCAGCGGCTTCAGGGCCACGACGAGCTGGGCGGTCGAGCAATTCGGGTTGGCAATGATGTTCTTCTTGGTGAAGAGCGAGATGGCGTCGGGGTTCACTTCCGGCACGATCAGCGGCACTTCGGCGTCGTAGCGCCAGGCCGAGGAGTTGTCGATGACGACGCAGCCCTGCTGGCCGATCTTCGGCGACCACTTCTTCGAGACGTCGCCACCGGCGGACATCAGGCAGATATCGGTGTCGGAGAAATCGTAGTTTTCGAGGTTGGAAACCTTGAGCGTGCGGTCGCCGTAGGAAACTTCCGTGCCCTGGGAGCGGGCGGAAGCGAGCGCCACGACTTCATCGGCTGGGAAGCCGCGTTCGGAAAGAATGTTGAGCATTTCCCGGCCGACGTTTCCGGTTGCTCCCGCGATTGCTACTTTGAAACCCATTTTAAGCTCTCTTTCTCTTCTCTCCTCTTGTCCGGTGAGGGGGGAAGGCGCGAAATCCTCGCGGCTTCCTGTCCCCAGCCGGGCCGGGGAGAGAGCGGCAGGCCAGAGACGTCAGACGGTTTTCGTCGTCGTTTTGGCCTTGGTTTTGGAAGAAACCGGAACGGCAATATCCATCCCGGCACTCAGTGCCCGGTCATTGCATGCAGCAATGGCGTGTTCGCGGCGAACCATGGATAATTCCTTTTCCGCCGTTGCTCTTAAAAGGTTTTCCACAGGAGTCAAGGTTTTTGCGCTGGCCCAACGGCCTCCCGGCGGCTGCGGCAGATTGTCATAGCGATGTCATCGACATGTCATCCCCGGCGGCTATCCCCGGCCCGTTGTTTATTGACTGCAACGAAAACGGGGGTTTTCCATGCGTATGATTTTTGCCGCTCTGGCGGCCACGACGATTCTTGCCGGTGCCGCACAGGCGGCCACCGTCTATCCGCTTGACCGTGCGACGATTCTCGCCGGCTCGCCGTTCGATTTCAAGGTCGAGCTCGGCAAGCAGGTCAAGGCTGAAGACATCAAGATCACGGTCAATGGTCAGGACTACAAGACGGTTCTCGGGGGCGAGGCCAAGTTTGTAGAACTGGAAAAGGGTAAGGAAGACAAGGCGCTCGGTTCCGCCATCATCCTGCGCGGCCTGACGATCGCCGCGCCCGGCGAGTACAAGGTCGAGGTTTCGGCCGGTGACGAGAAGAAGTCGGTCACCTGGAACGTCTACGGCACCGGCACCGCGCCGAAGGCCAAGAACGTTATCTTCCTGATCGGCGACGGTCTTTCCGTTGCGCATCGCACTGCTGCCCGCATCATGTCCAAGGGCATGACCGAAGGTAAGGCCAATGGCCGCCTGAACATGGACGATCTCGACCGTATGGCCTTCATTGGCACCTCGGCGACGGATTCGATCACGACGGACAGCGCCAACACGATGTCGGCCTACATGAGCGGCCATAAGGGCGCCATCAACTCGCTCGGCGTTTATGCCGACCGTACGCCCGATACGCTCGACGATCCGCGCGTCGAAACGCTCGGCGAAGCCCTGCGCCGCCAGACCGCCAAGTCGATCGGCATCATCACCACTTCGGAGCTCCAGGACGCCACGCCGGCTGCCGTCGTCTCCCATACCCGCCGCCGCGACGACAAGGCCGAAATCACCGGCATGCTGTTCGACGTGAAGCCGGATGTCGTTCTCGGTGGTGGCTCGGCCTACTTCCTGCCGCAGGCAACCGCGGGCTCGAAGCGCAAGGACGACAAGGACTATGTCAAGATGTTCCAGGACGCCGGCTACAAGCTTGCGACCGACAAGACGGAACTGTCGGCAGCTGCCGGCGCCAACGACGGCAAGATCCTCGGCCTGTTCCACACCGGCAACATGGATACGACGCTGGACCGTGAATTCCTGAAGAAGGGCACTGTCGGCAAGTTCCCGGCACAGCCGGGTCTCGTCGAGATGACCAAGGTCGCTCTCGATACGCTGTCGAAGAACCAGGAAGGTTTCTTTCTGGTCGTCGAAGCCGCGAATATCGACAAGATGACCCATCCGCTCGACAACGAGCGCGCTGTCGTCGACACGATCGAGTTCGACAAGGCAATCGGCGTTGCCAAGGAGTTTGCTGCCAGCAACCCGGATACGATGATCGTCGTCACCGGCGACCATACGCACGGCATTACCATCGTCGGCACGGTCGACGACACCGTTGAAGGCACCGACATGCGCGAGAAGGTCGCTGGTCGCGGCTTTACCAACTATGTCGACGCAAACAATGACGGCTATCCTGACAATATCGACGTTTCCAAACGTCTCGCGATGTTCGTATCGAACTATCCGGATCACTACGAAACTTTCCGTCCGAAGCTCGACAATCCGTTCACTCCGGCGGTTCAGAACGAGAAGAAGGATTTCGTCGCGAACGAAGCCTACAAGGATGTCCCCGGTGCCGTCTTCGTTCAGGGCAACCTGCCGAAGAGCCAGGCTTCCGGCGCTCACACCGTCGACGACTTGGTGCTGCAGGCAACCGGCCCCGGCGCCGAAGGCTTCAAGGGCTATATGGAACAGAGCGACGTCTATCGCGTGCTGGCCGATGCCTTCGCGCTCGGCGCGAAGCAAACCAACTGATCCATCGGGGGACACCGTCCCCTCTCTTTGCCAATCACATTCCCGGCTGTCACGGCCGGGAACCCATTTGATGGAGATCGGCATGAAAAAGCCTTTGGCCCCGCTTCTCAACCGGCGCGCATTCATGGTCGCTGCCGGCCTACTGCCCTTTGCGGCGTCGATGTCGCGCGCGGCGGATACAGCGCTCAGCTTCGACGAGCTTTATGGCAAATTCGGTGTGCTCGGCCTGGAATTCTCGAACAAGGTCAAGACGCTGGCAGGCCAGGAGATTTCGATGCGCGGCTTCATGGCGCCGCCGCTGAAGGCCGAGGCTGCGTTCTTCGTGCTGACCGAAATTCCGATGTCGCTCTGCCCGTTCTGCTCATCCGACGCGGACTGGCCCGACAATATCGTCGTCGTCTATCTCGACGAGAAGCAGACATTTGTGCAGCCGAGCCAGACGATCGAAGTGCAGGGTGTGCTGGAATACGGTTCCTGGAAAGATCCGGAAACCGGGTTTGTGAGCCTGTTGCGCCTGCGGCAGGCCGAGTATTCGATCGCCTGATGCTGGCTCTCGAGATCAACGATCTGTCCGTGGTTTTTCCGGGCTTGAGCGCGCCTGCGCTTGAGATCGGACGGTTGTCTCTTGCGGCCGGAAGCCGGGTAGCGATTACCGGTGCCTCGGGCTCCGGCAAGAGCACCTTCGTCAATATCGTCACCGGGCTCGAGCGCGCCGGAAGCGGATCCGTCCGCTGGAATGGCGAGGATATCTGCCGCCTCTCCGAGAGCCGCCGCGACCGTTTCAGGGCCGCGAATATCGGTTTGATCATGCAGGACTTTCATCTCTTTCCTGGGATTTCAGCAGTCGAGAATGTTCTCCTGCCGGCGCGGTTGTCGGGCGTCGCCGATGGAGCGTTCATCGCCCGGGCTCACGAATTGCTGGCGCGCACCGGCCTGTCGCGACCCGATCAGAAAATCGAGACGATGTCGCGCGGCGAGATGCAGCGTGTGGCGATCGCGCGCGCCCTGCTGCGCAAGCCCGGTGTCATCGTGGCCGACGAGCCGACGGCGAGCCTCGATTCCGAAACCGGGCACATTATCGGCGATCTGCTGCTCGATCTTACGATCGCCGCAGGCAGCACGTTGGTGGTCATCTCGCATGACACGCGCCTTTCGGACAGGATGGATCGCCGTATCCTGCTGCGCTCGGGACAGATCGCCGACGATTCCGTGATGAACGAGGCTGCGGCATGATCCGTTTCATTCTGGCCGACCTCCGGCGCCTCTGGGCCGGTTCGCTCGTCGTCGTGCTGCTCGTCGCGTTGGCAACGGGGCTTGGTGTCAGCGTCATCCTGCAGGAGCGCGCGCTTCGCCTCGGCAGTGCGCGCGCGGCTGACAAGTTCGACCTCGTCATCGGCGCAGGCGGCAGTGAGACTCAGCTGGTGCTGTCCTCCATTTTCCTGCAGCCTTCGCCGTTGCCGTTGATGTCCGGCGAGGTGCTTGCCAAGCTTGCGGCGGACCCGCGAGTCGCCTGGCTGTCGCCCGTTGGTTTCGGCGATTCCTTTTCCGGCTATCCGGTCGTCGGCACGAGCACTGCGCTGCCTGCGGATCTGTCGGGCGGGTTCAGCGAAGGTCAGGGTTTTGCTGCCGAAACCGAGGCGGTGGTCGGCGCGGCTGTCGCGCTGCCGCTTGGGTCCGAGATCAAGCCGATGCATGGCACCTCCCAAACCGGCGGCCACACGCATACCGAAATCGTCTATCGCGTGACCGGTCGAATGAAAGCAACGGGAACGGCCTGGGATCGCGCCATCCTCGTTCCGATCCAGGCTGTATGGCATATCCATGGGCTGGAGGCGCATGGCGAAACGGAGCATGACGAGGCTGGTCATGATGGACACGATCACGATCATGAGCCGGAGTCAGATCATGACCTTGATGCTGATTGGTCTGCGGAAACACCCGCCGTTCCCGCGATCATGGTGAAGCCGAAGACGATCGCGGACGCCTACAAGCTGCGGCAGGATTACCGTAATGGCAGCACCGTCGCCGTCTTCCCGGGCGAAGTCCTGACGAACCTTTATGCGACGCTCGGCGATGCGAAGCGTATTCTCGTTGCCGTCGCTTCCGGCGCCCAGGGACTGGTTGCGGCGTCGCTTATTCTGGTGACGGTCATCCATATCGGCCAGCGGCGGCGCCAGATCGGGGCTCTCCGGGCTTTCGGCGCGCCGCGGCATGCCATCTTCGGGATCGTCTGGGGCGAGTTCTTCGCGCTGATCGCTATCGGCATCGCTGGCGGGTTTGGCTTGGGTTATGGCGCCGCGCTGATGCTGTCCGGCCTTTTCAGTACAAGCAGCGGTATCACGGTGCCGGTCGGCTTTGCGCGTCAGGATATGATTCTTGCGCTTCTGTTGCTCGGCTTCGGAGCATTGCTTGCGGCCTTGCCCGCCGTTCTTGCCTACCGGCAGTCTCCGGCGCAGGCCTTGCGCGCCTGAGACGTTCGCGGGCTGCGACAATCTGTGCAAACGCATTAGACTAAAGTCATAATCCCAAAGCCGCTCTCTTTATCCGAATCCTTTTCTGCCACACTCTTCACAGGCGAGCCGCGTCCAGGGGCATACTTTGAGGAGAGTTTGGGACGCGCCTTGCTGCTCATCACTCTGTGGAGGACAGACAATGGCAAATGTCGCAAGCGCCGAAGGCGCGAAGGCCGGTCCGATGACCGGCGAGGAGAAGAAGGTCATCTTCGCCTCGTCGCTCGGCACCGTTTTCGAATGGTACGATTTCTATCTTTACGGTTCGCTCGCCACCTATATCGGCGCGACCTATTTCACCCAGTATCCGGAAGCGACGCGTAACATCTTTACGCTTCTTGCCTTTGCGGCAGGCTTCCTTGTACGCCCGTTCGGCGCCCTGGTGTTCGGTCGTCTCGGCGATCTCGTCGGCCGCAAGTACACATTCCTGGTCACGATCCTGATCATGGGCTTCTCGACCTTCCTCGTCGGCGTCCTTCCGGGTGCGGCGACCATCGGCATTGCGGCTCCGATCATCCTGATCGTGCTGCGCCTGCTGCAGGGCTTGGCGCTCGGCGGCGAGTATGGCGGTGCGGCGACCTATGTTGCCGAGCATGCGCCGAATGGCCGGCGCGGCTATTTCACCTCATGGATCCAGACGACGGCAACGCTTGGCCTCTTCCTGTCGCTGATCGTCATCATCTCCGTCCAGCAGATGCTCGGCTCGACCGCATTCGCTGCCTGGGGCTGGCGCATTCCGTTCCTGGTTTCCGTCCTGCTTCTCGGCGTTTCGGTCTGGATTCGCCTCAAGATGAACGAATCTCCGGCCTTCCAGAAGATGAAGGCAGAGGGCAAGGGCTCGAAGGCGCCGCTGACGGAAGCCTTCGGTACCTGGAAGAATGCCAAGATCGCCATCATCGCGCTGCTCGGTGCGACGATGGGTCAGGCAGTCGTCTGGTACGGCGGCCAGTTCTATGCGCTGTTCTTCCTGCAGAACGTTCTCAAGGTGGATCTGCAGTCGGCCAATATCATGGTCGCGATCGCGCTTATTCTCGCAACGCCGTTCTTCGTGATCTTCGGTTCGCTCTCCGACAAGATCGGCCGCAAGCCGATCATCATGGCGGGCCTGCTGATTGCCGCCATCACCTACCAGCCGCTGTTCAAGGCAATGACCTATATGGCCAATCCGGCCCTCTATGAGGCACAGGCTGCGATCCGCGCAACGGTGACCGCCGACCCGGCAGACTGCAAGTTCCAGTTCAACCCGACCGGTACATCGAAGTTCACCAGCTCTTGCGACGTGGCGACGGCGTTCCTGACGAAGAACTCGGTACCTTATGACGTCGTGCCCGGCCCGGCAGGACAACCGGCAACCGTCAAGATCGGCGAAGCGACCATTCCGAGCTTCGACGTCATCGCTGCCGGCGACAAGGCCAAGGGCATGACGGCCGCCTTCGAGAAGAGCACCAACATTGCGCTTCACGATGCCGGCTATCCGCTGAACCGCGGCGCTGCCAAGGTTCCGGATTCCAAGCTCGATGCCTTCATCGCTGCCAATCCGGAACTCAATCTCAATGCCGAGACGATCCGCGGTGGCGAGAAGGAAACGATGCCGGCCGACAAGCTGATTGCCGGCAAGCTGCTGACGGCGGAAGAAGCCAACGGCGTGACCGACATGGCGGTCTATACGGTCGCCGGTGGCGGCAGCTTCGCCATGGTTGCCGATCCGGCGCGCGTGAACTGGGTCGGCACGATCGCCGTCCTCTTCGTTCTCGTGCTCTACGTGACGATGGTCTATGGCCCGATCGCAGCACTGCTAGTCGAGCTCTTCCCGACCCGTATCCGCTACACCGGCATGTCGCTGCCTTACCATATCGGCAACGGCTGGTTCGGCGGCCTGCTTCCGGCAACGGCTTTCGCGATGAGTGCCGCCGCCGGCGATATCTACTACGGCCTCTGGTATCCGATCGTCTTCGCAGGCATCACGCTGGTCATCGGCCTGCTGTTCCTGCCGGAAACCAAGAACCGCGATATCCACGCTGATTAAAGATTTGGCGTAGTGACGAAAGCAGACCCGGCGCTCTCAAGGCGCCGGGTTTTTCTATGCCCGCAGCATGCGTTTTGGCACCGGCCAGCCATCCGTCACCCTGAAAAGGATGCCGTAGCGCGAAAAGACGATGGCGATCATCAGCGAGAACCAGCCGCCGAGCGCCAGGCCGGCAATCACATCGCTCGGGTAGTGCGCGCTGACCATGACGCGGGTCATGCCGAGCCAGAGGGCGCAGGCAAGGAAGACGACGCGGTAGCGCGGGAAGAGAAGCGACAGCGCCGCGAAGAAAGCGCCGATGGTCGTCGCATGTCCTGACGGGAAGCTTTCGAAAGCGGCGTGGCCCGAAAAGGGCGAGAATGAGAAGATCCCGTAGTCATCGAAATGCTGCGGCCTGGCGCGGCCGATGGCGCGCTTCAGAATATTGGCAAGGATGCCCGACAGGGCGATCGAGATCAGCAAATAGGCGCCGATCCAGCACATCTGCAGCGCCTGGATGCGGGTGCGCAGCGATTTGACGATGCGCAGTGCTGCAAGACCTTCGAAGAACAGAAAGGCGCTGACGATGATGATCCATCCGGACGTGCCGAAATCGGTGAGGATGCGGCCGAGGCGTCGGATGACCGGTGGCACCTGTCCGGCGCCGACAGGACCGTCGAGAAGCAGCATCGACAACAGAACTGCGTTACAGGTGATGAAAAGGCAGGTCTGCCACCGCAATTGCGGCATGCGACAGGTGCTCCGGCGCCAGCGCCTGTCGAGCGAGGAAAGTATCGCCTGCATCAAATCCGATCCGTTCGAAAATCAATCTCAAGAACGGATCGACGCTAGCATCCGGCGGCGACAGTTTTTTTACGGATGCCTTTAAAGAAGGCGGCTGAGCCGCGGTATCGGCCAGCCCTCGCGCCCGACCGAGAAGACAAAGCCGAAACGGGCGAAGGCGATGGAGAGCGCAAAGGCGAGCCAGGCTCCAAGCGCCAGTCCGGCGGCGACATCGCTCGGGTAGTGGACGCCGATGATGACACGGGTGGCGCCGAGCCAGAGACCGATGCCGATGAAGACAAGCCGGAAGCGCGGGAAGAGCAAGGCCAGCGACATGAAGAGTGCGCCGATATTGGCGGAATGTCCCGAAGGAAAGCTCTGGTGCAGGAAATCCCAGCTGAACGGCGTGAAGCTGAATATGCCCTCCTGCTCGTAGAGCAGCGGCCGGGCGCGGCCGATCAGGAACTTCAGCGGATTGGCGATGGCGCTCGCAAGGATAACGGAGAAGCCGACATAGGCGGCCATCTGGCCCAAATAGGTCATCCGGAATCTGCGCCTCACTTTCCAGAGGCGGCGGCGGACGACATAGCCGGTGAGCAGAATGGTCGCGAGGCCGGCAAGGATCCAGGCGAGCCTGCCGATATCGGTCACGTCACCGGCAATCGAGACCAGCGGCGGCGGCAGGCTTTTGACCGCCTGGCCGAGCGGCCGGTCGAAGACGAAGAGGGCGATGGCAACGGCATTGACGGCAAAAAGCGTGAAGCCCTTCCACGGAACCTTGCGATGGATCGTACGCCGCGCCTCGTAGCGCTTTCTGAGATAGGTCCGGCAGCTTGGTTTCGGCGCGGCAGGGTCGCTCATTCTGTCCCTTCATCGGTTGCACAGGGGACATAGGGGGCAAGGCCTGCCGCTTCAATGGAAAAGCCCTCCGCGCGGATGCGCGAAGGGCCTGAAAAGCGTTTCACGTGAAATATCAGGCAGAGAGCGCCTTGAATTCCGCGAGGATGGCATCGCCCATTTCGACGGTGCCGACCTGCTTGCAGCCTTCGCCCATGATGTCGCCGGTGCGGATGCCCTTGTCGAGAACGTTGGCAATTGCCTTCTCGAGGTTGTCGGCTTCGGTGACCATGTTGAAGGAATAACGCAGGCACATGGCGAAGGAGGCGATCATGGCGATCGGGTTGGCAATGCCCTTGCCGGCGATGTCAGGAGCCGAACCGTGAACGGGCTCGTAAAGCGCCTTGCGCTTGCCGGTCTTGCCATCGGGCGCGCCGAGCGAAGCAGACGGCAGCATGCCGAGCGAACCGGTCAGCATGGCTGCGACGTCGGAGAGCATGTCGCCGAACAGGTTGTCGGTGACGATAACGTCGAACTGCTTCGGTGCACGGACGAGCTGCATGCCGCCGGCGTCGGCCAGCATGTGCTCGAGTTGAACGTCGGCGTATTTTTCCTTGTGCGTCGCCGTCACCACCTGGTTCCAGAGCACGCCCGACTTCATGACGTTGCGCTTTTCCATGGAGCAGACGCGGTTCTGGCGGGTGCGGGCCATCTCGAAGGCAACGCCGGCGATGCGCTCGATTTCGTAGGTGTCGTAGACCTGCGTATCGATGCCGCGCTTCTGGCCGTTGCCGAGATCGATGATCTCCTTCGGCTCGCCGAAATAGACGCCGCCGGTGAGCTCGCGGATGATGAGGATGTCGAGGCCTTCGACCAGTTCCGGCTTCAGCGAGGAAGCGGAAGCGAGCGCCGGATAGCAGATTGCCGGGCGCAGGTTTGCGAAGAGCTGCAGGTCCTTGCGCAGGCGCAGGAGGCCAGCTTCCGGACGCACTTCATAGGGAACGCTATCCCACTTCGGGCCGCCGACGGCGCCGAACAGAACCGCATCGGCGGCAAGCGCCTTCTCCATGTCGGCTTCGGAAATCGCCTGGCCGTGGGCATCATAGGCCGAGCCGCCGACGAGACCTTTGTCGGTCACGAAACCGGCCTTCATTGCATCGTTCATGTAAGCGATGATCTTGCGGACCTCGCCCATGGCCTCGGGGCCGATGCCGTCGCCCGGCAGCAGGAAAAGATTGCGCGCTGTCATGAAACCCTCCGCGGAAAAACAAGCTGCGGCTTCTTAGACCCCGGAAAACGGCATTTCAAGCAAGAGAGAGGCCGAATCGGTACGGTTTGCCGCGCTATCGATCTGTTCTGGACTGTTGACCCCTGCCCGTCTCCGCGCCAAGAAGACGGTCACGTTTCAAGAAATGGAATTCAGAATGTCCCCGTCTCCATTGCATCTCAACACCCCTCTCCTGCGCAGCGCTGCCGATTATAGCGCCAGCGGCAAGCCGCTCTTATTGAAGCTCGACGCGCTGCAGCCTTCAGGCAGCTTCAAGATGCGCGGCGTCAGCCGGCTGTGCCAGCATGAGGTGGAGAATGGCGCGAAGGAAATCTTCTGCGCTTCCGGCGGCAATGCCGGGATTGCGGCGGCTTTTGCGGGCCGGGCGCTCGGCGTTCCCGTCACGATCGTCGTGCCGGAGACGACCTCTGCTGAAGTTCGCCAGTCGATCGAGGCAACCGGCGCCTCTGTTCTGGTGCACGGCTCGGTCTTCGATGAGGCCAATGCCTATGCGATCAAGCTCTCGGAAGCGCGCAAGGCCGCCTATGTGCATCCTTTTGATCATCCGCTGCTCTGGGAAGGGCATGGAACACTGATCGATGAGGTCGTAGCGAGCGGCACCCGTTTCGACTGCGTGATCGCCAGCGTCGGCGGCGGCGGTCTGTTGGCCGGTATCGTCGCCGGGCTGAAGCGCAATGGCCTTGGCGATGTGCCGGTGATTGCCGTCGAAACCGAAGGTGCGGCCTCCTTCCATGAGGCACTGAAGGCGAAGGAGCGTATCACGCTGCCCGGCATCACCTCGATCGCCAATTCGCTTGGTGCCCGGCAGGTTGCGCAGCATGTCTTCGACCTGCCCAATCACCATCCGATCGAAAGCGTGACGGTGACCGACGCGGAAGCGGTGGCTGCCTGCCTGAAATTTGCCGATGCCCACCGCATTCTCGTCGAGCCCGCCTGCGGCGCGGCGCTTGCCGTTTCCGATGTGCATGCCGACCTGCTGTCACGCTTCGAAAACCCGCTCATTGAAGTCTGCGGCGGCATCGGGGTGTCGCTCGGCAAGCTCAAGGCGTGGCAGGAACGGTTTTTCTGAGGGGGTAAATAAAAAAGCCGGGCATTGCCCGGCTTTTTCGTCAGATGTTCTGATAACTCAGGCAGCCCAGGGGCGCGAAGCGGAATTCTTCTTTTCGAAGCTGTCGATCGCCGTGCCCTTTTCCATCGTGAGACCGATGTCGTCCAGGCCGTTCAGCAGGCAGTGGCGCTTGAAGGCGTCGAGGTCGAACTTGATCGAGCCACCGTCCGGGCCGGTGATCTCAAGGTTTTCGAGGTCGACGGTGAGGATGGCGTTGGAGCCGCGCGAAGCGTCGTCCATCAGCTTGTCGAGATCTTCCTGGCTGACCTTGATCGGCAGGATGCCGTTCTTGAAGCAGTTGTTGTAGAAGATGTCGGCGAAGCTGGTGGAGATCACGCAGCGGATGCCGAAATCGAGCAGTGCCCACGGGGCATGCTCGCGCGAAGAGCCGCAGCCGAAATTGTCGCCGGCGACGAGGATCTTGGCGTCGCGGTAGGCCGGCTTGTTCAGCACGAAATCGGCGTTCTCGGAACCGTCTTCATTGTAGCGGGCTTCGGCGAAGAGACCCTTGCCAAGGCCGGTGCGCTTGATGGTCTTCAGATAGTCCTTCGGAATGATCATGTCCGTGTCGACGTTGACGACGGGCAGGGGCGCGGCAACGCCGGTGAGCTTCACGAATTTATCCATGACCTAGGCTCCAAATTCAGCGGATGTACTTTCGTTGATCAGCATCTAGTCCAGTTTCCCGCCGAAATGAAGGAGAATCTTTCCAGAATGGCAGCTGCGCGGCGTTTCGCGCAGCCTGACCACTTTGCATAGGCGGCTATTTGGATGCTTCGTTCAGGCCCCAGACGACGCCGAAGGGGTCTCGCAGCTGGCCGTAGCGATCGCCCCAGAACATCAGCTCGATCGGCATGACGACTTCGGCGCCGGCGGCCACTGCGCGGTTCCACCAGGCATCGATGTCGTCGATGACGAGCTGGATCGCAAAGCCTTCGTGACCCTTGAAGGGATGGCCGTATTCCGGATAGGCATCCGACAGCATCAGCGAGCTGCCGTTGATATAGAGATGCACATGCATCGTCCGGCCCTTTTCGTCGGCCGGCACGACATATGCCTCTTCGGCGGCGAATGCCTTCTTGTAGAATTCTGCGGCCTTAAGCGCACCGTCGACTGTCAGATAGGGCAGCAGGCCATTCTTGACCGGCGGCATCTTGGCGGGTGCGGTTTCCATCGTGCTCATGTTCTTCCTCCGTCTCCTGATTTTGAAGGTCCGGCATCGGGGCCGTCCGCCTCAAGGACGTGAAGGTAGAGCGGGAGCCGACAGCTCCATAAAGAATTTTTCGCGAAGGCTTGGAAGCCGGTGCGATCAGAGATCGATGATGGTGCCGCGGCCGTCGTTCCAGATGCGCATTTCGCGCTGCTGCGTCTGGGCCTTGGCGCGCACCGGAGCCGGTTTCATCTTCAGCGACAGGGCGCGGCCAACCATCAGCACGGTCAGGATGCCGCCGACGGCGAGCGTGACCGAGAAGGTAAACAGCGCAAGAGCCACAAACACGGTGACGCCTGCCAGCATGAGGAAGATGGAACGGATATTCTGCATAATTCTAGACCTCTCTTCGAAAGGAATGTGGTCCTTGATTTCCCTCTGTGCAAGGCAAGCATGGCTTTTTGTTGTCTTGTCAGCCTTCACAAAGCTTGGCACACATTCGTGATGAGCCGAAATTCCCCTGCCCGTTCCCTGAGCCTGCACCGTTCGGTGCTCAGCGTTCCCGCCATCAATGCCCGCGCACTGGAAAAGACCTATGTGCTTGATTGCGATGCCGTCATCTTCGATCTGGAGGATTCCGTCGCGCCGGAGAAGAAGGATGAGGCGCGGGCAAACCTGAAGGCGTTCTTCGCCGGCCCGGCGCTTGCGGGCAAGGAGAGGATCATCCGCATCAATGCCCTATCCTCCGGTTTCGGCCTTGCCGATATGGAACTGGTGCGGGCTCTCGAGCCGGATGCGGTGCTGCTGCCAAAGGTGGACGAGCCGCAGGATGTGATGGCGATCAGCGACATGCTTGGCGATGCCGATGCCGCGGAAACGCTGCGGATCTGGGCGATGATCGAGACGCCGCGCGGCATCCTGAATTCGGCGGCGATCGCCGAGTTCGGGCGGACAGCCGGGTCGAGGCTCGATTGCTTCGTCGTGGGCTTGAACGACCTGCGCAAGGAAACCGGCGTTCTGCCGCAGCCGGGGCGCACTTATCTGGTGCCGTGGCTAATGCAGGTGATCCTGGCCGTCAGGGCCTATGGGCTCGATGCGATCGACAGCGTCTTCAACGATTTCAGGGATGTGGATGGCTTCGAGGCGGAATGCACCCATGCCCGCGCCATGGGTTTCGATGGCAAGATGCTGATCCATCCGGCGCAGATCGAAAGTGCAAACCGGCATTTCGGGCCTGACGACGCTGCCATTCGCGAGGCCGAAGAGATTATCGCTGCCTTTGCCGATCCTGCGACTGAAGGTCTCAACGTCATCAATTCAAACGGCCGGATGATCGAGCGCCTGCATCTTGTCCAGGCGGAAAGTCTGGTTCATAAATCCCGCCTCATTGCTGAACGGAAATCATGACATGAAGCTCTACCGCCTTCTGACCGGCCAGGACGATGCCGCATTCTGCCACCGCGTAACCGATGCCCTCAACAAGGGCTGGTCGCTGCAGGGCTCTCCCTCGGTCACCTTCAATGCCGAGACCAAGCAGGTCATTGCCGCCCAGGCGATCGTCAAGGACGTCGAAGGCAAGGACTACCACCCGGATATGAAGCTCTCCGAGCAGTAAGATTTACCGATCGGCCGCCTCTTCGGCGCTCGCCTCGATACGCTCCATGTCGTCATCGCTGAGGCCGAAATGATGGCCGATTTCGTGGATGAGGACATGGGTGATGATATCGCCGAGCGTTTCGTCGTTCTCGGCCCAGTAATCCAGGATCGGGCGGCGATAGAGGCGAATGCGGTTCGGCAGTTCGCCGGTTTCCATCGTGAACCGTTCCGAAATGCCCCTGCCCTCGAAAAGGCCGAGCAGGTCGAAGGGCGTTTCCAGCGCCATGTCCTCGAAAACGTCGTCATCCGGGAAATCTTCGATCTCGATCGTCAGATTGGCGGTAAGCGAACGGAATTCATCCGGCAGGTGGCTGTAGGCCTCCATCGCCAGGGATTCAAATGTGCTGAGCGTCGGAGCATGGCGATCGCGCCAATCCTCGCTCTGGTCTATGCGGGCCATCAAAAACCCCTTTCTCTGCCGCCCATATAGAACCTTTGTGAAGGATTTTCGAGTGTGGAATCAATGGCAGGAATAAATTCACAACAAACGGCTGTTGACTCTTCCGGCAAGCTCTGGAATCCATAAGAACATAACAGGAACAATTCTGATCTGGAGTGAACGTCATGGCACAGACGGCCGTGACGCGCGAGCGGCTTTTTGGGCTCCGCGAAACCATTGCAAAGCTTGAAGGAAAACCGGTGCCGGCGCTTGCGGCAGCCGAACAGGAGGCGCTGGGTAAGGGAAATGCACCGCGAAAGAGGGACGAGACACCACGGTTTTCCTTTGGCATTCCGGAGCTGGACGAGGCGCTCGAAGGTGGATTGCCGCTCGATGCACTGACAGAAATCCGCACGAAGATGTTTCTCGATGCTGGCAGCAGCAGCGGATTTGCGCTGGCGATCGCTGCAGCTTTGCAGCATCGGGCCGAGGAAAAAAATCCCGTCCTCTGGATCGCTGACAAGGTCGGCACGATCGAGGCAGGGGTGCCCTATGCCGTCGGGCTGAAGGATTTCGGATTGCGGCCGGAGCTTTTCCTGCATGCGAGCCCCAGAAAACTGGAGGATGCGCTCTGGCTTGCGGAAGCGGCGCTGGAAAGCGGCGCCTTCGTGACGACGATCCTGGAAATCCGCGGCAATCCGAAATCCTTCGGCCTTGCCGAGAGCCGGCGCTTTCACCTGCGGGCGAAATCGGCTGGTCGCTCCCTGCTGCTGCTGCGGCAATCAGGAGAGGAGGAGGCAAGTAGCGCACATTTCCGTTTTCTTGCCGGGCCCGCGCCTGCGCGGGAGCGGCCCCTGCCGGATGGTTCGATGCTGGGCGGTAGCATCGGCAATCCGGTCTTTCATCTCACCCTGGAGAAGAGCCGCAATCCGGCCCCCCTCTCCCTCTTCCTGGAGTGGAATCCCCATGACCGCCAGTTTCTCCATGTCGACCAACCAGCCGTTACTCGCTTTCCAGAGCAGCGGGCAGCGCATTCTGGCGCTGTACTTCCCACATCTTTCGACCGACAGGATCGCCCGAAAGCGGTGGGGCCTCTCGTGGCGTTCGAAAGGGCGTCCTGAGGCGGCTCCGATCGTCTGCTCTGGTCGCTCCGACAATACGATGCGGCTGACGGCGCTGGACGAGAAGGCGGAGAAACTCGGCCTCAAGAAGGGTCTCGGCGTCGCCGAAGCCCGCGCCATCCACCCGATCATCGATGTCGTGGAAGAAGATGCGCCAGCCGACAAACGCCTGCTCGAGGCCGTCGCCGACTGGTGTGACCGCTATACGCCTCTGGTCGCTCTCGACGGCAAGGACGGGCTCTTCCTCGACATAACCGGCTGCTCGCATCTCTTCGGTGGCGAGCGGGCGATGCTGAAGGATATCCTGTCGCGCCTTGCCGGCATGGGCTTCGATATCCGCGGCGCGATTTCCTCGTCACCGGGACTATCCTGGGCCGTCAGCCGTTTCGGCGAAGGCGGTGTGATTGCGGAGGACGAGGCGGAAGCGGTTCTCGAGCCCCTGCCGGTCACGGCGCTGCGGCTGGATGTATCTGTCATAGAGGCATTGCAAAAGCTCGGCCTGCGCTATGTCGGCGATCTCATGCAGGCGCCGCGCGCGCCGCTCACCCGCCGCTTTGGCGGCAGTGTTCTTTTGCGGCTCGATCAGGCATTGGGACACGATGAAGAACCGGTCTCTCCCCGTCTGCCGGTCGCCAGCCTGTCGGCCGAGCGCCGGCTTGTTGATCCCATTACCGCCGAAGAAGAGATCATTTCTCTTGCCAGCCAGGTCGCGCATTGTCTGAAGCCCTCCTTTGAAACCCAGGGCGTCGGAGGCCGGGTCTTCGAGCTGGTCCTGTTCCGGGTGGATGGATGCGTCTTTCGAATTGCGGCCGGGGCGTCCCGGCCTTTGCGGGATCCGCAGCGTATTGCCGGTCTGTTTTCCGAACGCCTGACAGCAATCCATGAGGATATCGATGCGGGATACGGTTTCGAAATCCTGCGGATCAATGTTCTCCGGCATGAGAACTTCCATAATATTCAGGACGATTTTGAAGGGGGCAGGCAATCACAGGTCTCGCTTGCCGTCTTCGTCGATAAGGTATCGGCCCGTCTCGGCGAGGAATGCCTGACCCGTTTTGAATTGCGCGAAAGCCATATCCCGGAGCGGGCAACCTTTGCCGTTCCGGCCATTCAAGTCCTCGACAGAGCGCCGGTGGAGGTAACGCCACCCACGGCAAAGAGCGAGCGGCCTGCTCGCCTGCTTCCGGCGCCTGAATTGATGGAAGCGTTTGCCGCCGAGGTTCCGGATGGCGCGCCGGCACATTTCCGCTGGCGACGCATCCGTCACCGTGTCCTGAAGAGCGAAGGGCCGGAGCGGATCGCCATGGAGTGGTGGATCGATGGCGTCGGCGCCAAGGAGCGCGACTATTTCAGCGTCGAGGACGAGCAGGGCTATCGTTTCTGGATCTATCGCGAAGGTCACTATGGGCCGGATACCCCGCAATGGTTCATGCATGGAATTTTCGCATGAACCCGGCCTTCTTCGAGATAGGAGCGAAAACCAACTTCTCCTTTCTGGAGGGTGCCTCCAAGCCTGAGGAGATCGTCACCCAGGCGGCCCTTCTCGGTCTCTCCGGCATCGGGATCGCCGACAGAAATTCCGTGGCCGGCGTCGTGCGCGCCTATGCCCAGACGAAGGTCCTCCGCGGCAAGTATGAGCGAAAGCTGGCGGGCCGGTTGGAAAAGGGAGAGGAGGAAGAAGAGATACTGGATCCCGTGCCGTTTCAGCCGGGAGCGCGGCTCGTCTTCTGCGATCAGACGCCTGAGATTCTGGCTTATCCGAAAGACCGAAAGGGCTGGGGTCATCTCTGCCGATTGCTGAGTGCCGGAAATCTGAAGGAGGGTGCGGTAAAGGGGACCTGTCTTCTGGAGGAAGCGGATCTCATGGAATGGGGCGATGACATTATGCTTGCTGTCGTGCCCGATCCCAAGCTCATCAAGGATAGCGATCGGCGTGGCGTCTTCCTGGATTGTCTCCGCCGCCTCAAGGACCGCTTCCGTTCCAATCTCTTTTTGGCATTGACCCCATCCTACAACGGTCACGATGCGCTGACATTTGCGGCCTTTGCCAATATGGCGGCAGACATCGGCGTGCCGCTGATGGCGACCAATCAGCCGCTCTACCACGCAAGAACACGCAGGCCGCTATCCGATGTGGTGACGTCCATACGCGAGCATGTATCGATCCCCCGGGCTGGTTTTCTTCTGGCGCCGAATGCGGAACGCTATCTCAAGGAAGGCCGGGAAATGGCGCGGCTCTTCAGGAACTACCCGGAGGCGATTGAGAATACCGGCCATTTTTTTGCTCAGCTGAAATTCTCCCTGGACGAGATCAGTCACAACTATCCGGAGGAGAACGCGTCCGGCGAAACGGCTTATGAGACACTCGACCGGCTGACGCGGGCCGGTGCGGTGAAGCGGTATCATCCCGGTGAAGTTCCGAAGAAGATCCAGGATCAGATCGACTATGAACTCGATCTGGTCAGGCAGAAAAACTATGCATCCTATTTCCTGACGGTTCATCGGATCGTCCAGCATGCGCGCTACGACAAGAAGATACTCTGCCAAGGGCGTGGCTCGGCAGCCAACTCCGTCATCTGCTATTGCCTTGAGATAACCGAAGTCGATCCTGCAAAAAGTACCTTGCTCTTCGACCGGTTCATTTCCATGGACCGCGATGAGCCGCCGGATATCGATGTCGACTTTGAGCATGACCGGCGCGAGGAAGTCATCCAGTTCATCTACGAGACCTACGGCATCAATCATGCCGGCCTCACGGCAGGGGTGACCACCTACCGGACGCGCTCGGCGGGGCGCGAAGTGGCCAAGGCCTTCGGTCTTTCCGAAGATATTCAGTCGGCGATCGGCAGTCTGGTCTGGGGATGGTCGGACGATAGCCTGTCCGAGCGCGAGGCACGGGCGGCGGGTCTCGACATGTTCGATCCGATGACGAGAAACGTGCTGCAATATGCGTCCGAGCTCCTCTCCTTTCCGCGGCACCTGACGCAACATGTCGGTGGCTTCGTCATCACCCGCGACCGGCTCGACGAAATCGTGCCGATCATGAAGACGGCGATGCCTGGCCGCTACATGATCGAGTGGGACAAGGATGATCTGGATAATGTCCGGATCCTGAAAGTCGATGTTCTCGCACTCGGTATGCTGACCTGTCTGCGCAAGGCTTTTGCGCTGCTCGAGGATCACTATGGGGTCCGCAAGACGCTGGCCGATCTCGGCAACAGGGAGCATGGCGAAGAGGGGCGGCCTGTCTATGCGATGATGTGCCGGGCCGATACGCTTGGCGTCTTCCAGATCGAAAGCCGGGCGCAGATGAGCATGCTGCCGCGTCTCAGGCCCGACCGGTTCTATGATCTTGTTATCGAGGTGGCGATCGTGCGCCCAGGCCCGATCCAGGGCAACATGGTGCATCCCTATCTGAAGCGGCGAGAACAGTTCAAAAGCGGCGCCAAGATCGACTACCCGAGCCCGGAACTGGAATCCGTGCTGGAGAGAACACTTGGCGTTCCGCTCTTCCAGGAACAGGCAATGCAGATCGCCATCACGGCGGCAGGCTTCAAACCGGCCGAGGCCGACAAGCTGCGGCGCGCCATGGCGACTTTCAAGCGAACGGGCACGATCGGAAATTTCGAAAGCCGTTTTATCGAGGGGATGGTCGCCAAGGAATATGACCGCGAGTTCGCCCAGCAGTGTTTCAATCAAATCAAGGGTTTCGGCGAGTATGGCTTTCCGGAAAGCCACGCGGCTTCCTTCGCGCTGCTCGTCTATGCCTCATCCTGGATGAAGGCCTATTATCCCGACGTTTTCTGTGCGGCGATGCTGAACTCGCAGCCCATGGGTTTCTATGCGCCGGCGCAGCTGGTGCGCGACGCGCGTGAGCATGGCGTCGAGATCCGCGAGGTCGATATCAACAGTTCGGATTGGGACTGCCTGCTGGAGAAGGCGACCTTCGATAAGAGCAAGGTCGATTTCCGGCATGCCGGGATGCGCGATGTCATCCAATCAAAGCGCGCTGTTCGGCTCGGTTTCCGGCAGGTGAAGGGGCTCTCGGAAGAAAGCATGCGGCGACTGGTTGACATGCGCGAAGGCGGTTATCGCTCGATCCACGATCTCTGGCTGCGCTCCGGCCTCAAGAAGTCCGATATCGAAAGACTGGCCGATGCCGATGTCTTCGGCTCCATCGGGCTTTCCCGGCGCGAGGCTCTATGGGCTGTGCGAGCTCTGGATGTGCAGAGTGCGGCCGAGAAGCTGCCGCTATTCGAATGTGCGGGTAAGGATGACCTGCAGATCGAGCCGCAGACGCAGCTGCCGGAAATGCTGCCCGGTGAGCAGGTGATCGAGGATTATCGCTATCTTTCGCTGTCGCTGAAAGCGCACCCTGTCTCGTTCCTGCGTGAGGACTTCCGCAGGGCCGGCATAACCCGCAATGTCGATCTGCTGCAGGTCGCCAATGGCAGGCGGGTGACGATTGCCGGGCTTGTCCTGGTCCGGCAGCGGCCGGGTTCGGCCAAGGGTGTCATCTTCATGACCCTAGAAGACGAAACCGGTGTCGCCAATGCGATCGTCTGGCCGGCGGTGTTCGAAAAATATCGCTCCATCGTCATGGGCGCCCGGCTGGTGAAAATCCGCGGCAAGCTGCAAAGCCACAGCGGCGTGATCCACACGGTTGTCGAGCATATCGAGGACATGACCCCGGCGCTGGGCATTCTCCAGCAGGAAGCGCGGCGGTTCGGGGCGAGCGACCGCTCGGACGAAGCCATGCGGCCAACGGTCGATCACCGGCAGAAGAAGATCATGACGGCGCTGGAACGTGCAGGTCTGGAGAAACGCATGGCCGGAGAGAAGAGCGATACGGAAGTGGCAGAAACCGTGAAAGTGATGCCGAGAGGGCGCAATTTCCATTGATCCCGCGAAAATGCAGTAAGATCAGATCGATAGGTTTTACCGTGCAGGGTGCTCACCTTGATGTGAGCATGCCCGGGCATCTGGTGATGTTTTTTCATCTCGATTTTTTCTTGACACTCACCATCTTCTTTAGCAGAAAACACGATAGTGAATGTCATGTTTGGAATGATGACGTGCTGGTTTGCAGCTGCAATTATATAACCGACAAGGAAATCCGTGAGGTTATCAACAGCCTTCTCGATGAGGACTGTTGGCAGCTGATCGTTCCTGCGAAGGTCTATCATGCCATGGAGAAGCGCGGCCGTTGCTGCGGTTGCTTCCCCAACGTCGTCGATATCATCATCCAGACCACTGAAGACTATCATGCCCGTCGCCACTCGACGGAAGCCGAAATATTTGATTTCATGTCCCGCCTAAAAGAATTCCATGAGGAAAACAGGAGAGCGGACATTGAAAGGCGACAAAAAAGTCATCGAGCGGCTTAACGAGGCGCTGTTTCTCGAACTCGGTGCAGTCAATCAGTATTGGGTCCACTACCGCCTTCTCGAAGATTGGGGCTACACCAAGCTTGCGAAGAAGGAACGCGCTGAATCCATCGAAGAGATGCACCACGCCGACCGTCTCGTCGCCCGCATCATCTTCCTTGAAGGCCATCCGAACCTGCAGACGCTGGCGCCACTGCGCATCGGCCAGAACGTCAAGGAAGTCCTGGAAGCCGATCTTGCCGGCGAATATGACGCCCGCACGGCTTACAAGAAATCCCGCGATATCTGTCACGATGCCGGAGACTACGTGTCCATGAAGCTGTTCGAAGAGCTGCTGATGGACGAGGAAGGCCATATCGACTTCCTGGAAACGCAGCTCGAGCTGCTGGAGAAGATCGGCGAAGCCAAGTATGGCCAGCTGAATGCCGATCCCGCCAACGAGGCGGAAGGTCACTAAGATCAAACAAAACGGCCGCGAAAGCGGCCGTTTTCATATCCTGCTTTGGGTGCCCATCCGCCGCCGTCGTAGACCGCGTCTCTTATGGAGACATACCGCTGAGGCAACACGGCAGCGGTTACGCCGGTAGTTTGGTCTCTGGCTCTGTGATCACCCTGCCCACGGAGCGTGATCGACGACCTTGAACGTGGCGATCCGCTTGCCGTCTCAGTCCGCCGCCTTCAGCCCGGCGAGATGCGAGAACTCAGCGACAACCTGGTCGTAGACGGCGCGCTTGAATGGCACGATGAGGCCGGGTAGCTCGGCCATCGGCTTCCATTCCCAGGCGTCGAATTCGGGCTCGTGGTCGCCGGGTGGCGGGTTGATGGCGATCTCGTTTTCGTTGCCTTCGAAGCGGAAGGCGAACCAGCGTTGCGTCTGGCCGCGGAACTTGCCCTTCAGGCCGATGCCGATCAGCTGCGGCGGCAGGTCGTAGTTGATCCAGTCCTTCGCTTCGGCAAGCAGAGACACGGTCTTCATACCGGTCTCTTCGTAGAGCTCGCGATAGGCAGCCTCCAGCGGGTCCTCGCCCTTGTCGATGCCGCCCTGCGGCATCTGCCAAAGCTGCGGCGAGCCATCATATTCGGAATTGCCGACCGGGATGCGGCGGCCGGCCCAAACCAGTCCTTCGCGGTTCAAGATCATCACGCCCACGCAGGGGCGGTAGGGCAGGTCTTCAGCCTTTACAGGCGCCTTGGTCATTGCATGTCCTCAGGGCTTTTGCGGGTCGTTGGCAAGCGCCGCGACTCCGACGATCTCGATGCCGCGCATGGCCGCTTCTTCGCTCCACTTGGAGATGGCGTCAATGCTCTCGTCGAAGGCCGAGGCGACGCCGATCGCCTGGCCGTTGCGCTTGGCGATCCGTTCCAGCTCGTCGAGCTTCTGCATGATGGCGTTGACGTCGAGCTGGTTGTCCAGCTGCAGGTCGGCGAAGGCATAGGGCAGCTCGGTGCCCTTGGCGACAGCCTCGGTCTTCGACTGTGCCGAGGAGCCGTCGTCGAGGAAGAGCAGCCCGCGCTTGCCGATATCGCGCATCACCGGCTCCATAGCGTCGGGGTTCGACAGGAAGCGGCCGCCGAGATAGTTCATGACGCCGGTGTAGTTGGTGATCTCGCCCATCGCCTTGTGCAGGTTCTCGATATTCTTGGCCAGCGGTTTCGAGGTCAGCAGCGTTTCCGGGCCCGGATCGTTTGCCGGATAATCGAAGGGCTCCAGCGGCACCTGCATCAGGATTTCGTGGCCGCCGCGGCGGGCCTCCTGCATCCAGCGCTGCAGGCTGTTGCCGCTGGCGGCGAAGGCAAAGGTGATCTCTTCCGGCAGTTCCTTAATGGCGCGCTGCGTGCCCGTCTGGCTGAGGCCAAGGCCGCTGACGACGATGGCGATGCGGGTGCCGCGGGCGCCGGACCACGGGCGTGCGTACTGGTCCATCGGGCGGCGTCCATCAGGACCGACGATCGGCAGACGTCCGAAGGGAGAGTCTTCCAGCAGCTTGTCGTTCGGCATCGCCGCCATGCGCGGATCCTGGCCGATCTGCGTCGCGTCGACCAGCGCCGGACCATTGCCGTCGCGCGGGCGCGGACTGTATTTGGTGACGACAGAGCCGTCGCCCGTCACCATCGTCTCGACATTGGCGCCTGAATGCGGATCGGAGCGTGTCATGCCGCTGGCAGGCTGCTTGTCTGGTGCGGGGGGCGTCTGGGCGGTATCCGTCGGTACGCCGGAAGAGCCTGTACCGGCGACCGGCGGTGCGGGCTGCTTCTGCAGGCCGTCGTCGCGCATTGCTGTGTAAAGCGAGAAGCCGCCGATGGCGATCAGGCAAAGGCTGGCGGCGACCCGGCCGATGCGCAGGATGCCTGGCCTCCTCGGGCCAGATTTACGCTTCTGGCCAAGCGGTGCATGCAAATCCGTTCCCAATTTCCTCGCCCGCCCCAAACCGGGAAACAGTCAGAATCATCAGGCCGGATGTTACTCCGGCCTGATGCAATCTCGAAATTACTTTGCGGAAACCGCCTTTTCCGGGTTCGGCGGGAAGGCCGGATCGGTCTTCTTGCCGCGGAGCAGGTCCAGCGCATAGTTGAGCTGGACGTCGTCCTTCGGATCCGGCGGGACGTAGGCAACAGAGCCGGAGCCTTCGTCTGTCTCACTCTGGCCCTTGATGTGGCCGCGCAGGCTGGATTCGCCCTCGGTCACCATCTTGCCCTTCAGATCGTCCGGAAGCGGCTCGTCGACCTTGATGTCAGGCGTGATGCCGGTGCCCTGGATCGAGCGGCCCGACGGCGTGTAATAGAGCGCCGTCGTCAGGCGCAGGGCGCCGTTTTCGCCGAGCGGGATGATCGTCTGAACCGAGCCCTTGCCGAACGAGCGGGTGCCGAGCACCGTTGCGCGGCGCAGATCCTGCAGAGCGCCGGCGACGATTTCCGAAGCGGAAGCCGAGCCGCCGTTGATCAGCACGATCACCGGCTTGCCGTCGGTCAGGTCACCAGGGCCGGCGTTCCAGCGGCGGGTTTCATCCGGATTGCGGCCGCGGGTGGAAACCACTTCGCCGCGCTCCAGCAACGCGTCGGAAACCTTGATTGCCTGGTCGAGCAGACCGCCCGGATTGAGGCGCAGGTCGAGGACGTAGCCCTTCAGCTTGTCGGCCGGAACGGTTGCCTTGATCTTGGTGATTGCCTTTTCGAGATCCGGATAGGTCTTCTCGGTGAAGGAGATGACGCGCAGGTAGCCAACATCGTCCTCGACGCGAGACTTCACGGCCTGCACGGCCACGACGTCACGGACGATCGTCAGTTCGATCGGCTTGTCGGCGCCCTTGCGGATAAGCGTCAGCTTGATCGGCGTGTTGATGGCGCCGCGCATCTTTTCGACGGCGTCTTCCAGCTTCAGGCCGCGGACCGACTGGCCGTCGATCTCGGAGATGTAGTCGCCGGCGAGAACGCCGGCCTTGGCTGCCGGGGTGTCGTCGATCGGGGTGATGACCTTGACGAGCTCGTCTTCCATGGTGACTTCGATGCCGAGACCGCCGAATTCACCCTTGGTTTGGGTGCTCATGTCCTCGGCGTCCTTGGCATTCATGTAGCTGGAATGCGGGTCGAGGGAGGAAAGCATGCCGTTGATGGCATTTTCGACGAGCTTGTTCTCGTCCGGCGGCGTCACGTACTGGGCGCGCACACGTTCGAAAACATCACCGAATACCGAGAGCTCCTTGTAGGTGGATGCTCCCGCCGCCTCGGCGGGCACGCCTGCCGAATAGATGACGCTCATCGCGGTCGCACCCATCAATGCGCCGACCAGAACAAGAGAAGCCCTACGAATCATTGCGTGCCTTTCCAGTGTCTTTGACGGTCCACCACGGCCGGGAATCGACCGGTTTACCGTCTTTTCGAAATTCAATGTAAAGCGTTGGAAGGTTTGTTTCCAGCGCCAATGCTGTCGCGCTTGCCACTCTTTTTGCGCCCATTGCCGCAAGCGGTTCACCGGCGAAAACGAACTTGCCCTGGCGGGTGCTGATCGTGTCCATCCCCGATAGAACCAGGTGGTAACCGTCGCCCGTATCAAGAATGATCATCTGGCCATAGCTGCGGAAGGCGCCGGCATAAACCACCAGTCCGTCCGCCGGTGCGGTGACCACCGAATCCGGGTTGGTCGCCAGCGTCATGCCCATGGCCTCGTGCCCGGTGCCGTCGGCATCGCCGAACTGACGCAGAATATCGCCCGCCACGGGCAGCTCCAGCTTCGCCTTCAATTCTCCGAACGGATATGCGGGCGCAATGCGGTTTTTATCGGGCACACCGCTGTCTGCCAGGGCCTTCGCCTGGGCCCTTTGTTCATCGGTCAGGAGCTTGCGATTTTCCTCTTCGCGGCGGGCCGCCTCGGCGGCGTCGCGGACGGAAGAGATTTCCGATTCCATCGATGCGACGAGGCCTTCGAGCGTCGTCGCCTTGCCGGCGAGCTCCTCGGAATGCTTCTTTTCGGCCTCCAGCTCGGCAGCGTTGCTGCGGCTCAGCTTGTCGTTTTCAGCGAGCAGCAGATCCATGCGCCGCTCTTCCTCGATGCCGTTGGTCATCGTTGCCGTCAGGTCGGCGCGTTCCTTGGTGCTGGCTGCCTGCAAGGCGGCCAGATTGGTCAGGTCAGCAGCTAACTTATCGGTTTCCTTGCGCATTCCCGGCACGACAGCGCCGAGCAGAATGGCGCTGCGGACGGATGCGAGAGCGTCATCGGGGGTCACCAGAAGCGCTGGCGGCGGGTTGCGGCCCATGCGCTGCAGTGCTGCCAGCACTTCGGCGAGCAGGCTGCGGCGGTCATGCAGCGAGCGGCGAATGCCGTCTTCCTTGACGCCGAGATCGGCGAGCTTCTTCTCGCTGTCGAGGATCTGCTTTTCCAGCGTCTTGCGGCGGGCGGCGGAATCGATCAGCGCCTGGCGAATGGTCGTGCTGCTCTTGTCGAGATCGGCGATGCTCTTCTCAAGCTCGTTCACTTTGTCTGACGAAAGATTGATCGTCTTCGAGAGAGCATCGAGCTGGGCGCGGGTCTCGTCACGCTTCTTGGCGAGTTCTGCGGCCGGATCCGGCGGCGGCGCTTCTGCGGCTTGAGGTGTTGCAGGTGGTGCGGCAGGCGCAGGCGTGGCCTGATCACCGCTCTGAGCGGGTGCATCCTGCGCTTTCGATGGAAGCGGCAAAAGGGAAGGCACGGCTGCCGCGGTAAGACCCGCCGCAAGAAGAGGCAAAATCAGGCTCGTTCGCTTGCGGGCGCGTCGTGTCATGCGTGTTCGGGGCAACTCTCAAAATCGCGCGGAGACTAAGCTGATTTGGCAGCTTTGACCAGAAAGATCGCAGCGGCGGAATACACGGCTGCGTGAGGCTCAGACCCGGTGGTAGGGGTGGCCGGAGAGGATGGTCACGGCGCGGTAGAGCTGTTCGGCGATCAGAGTGCGGACGATCTGGTGCGGCCAGGTCATCTTGCCGAGGCAAAGCGTCATGTCGGCGCGGTCGTAGAGAGCGGGATCGAGGCCGTCGGCGCCGCCGATCGCGATCGTCAGGTCGCGTTTGCCGTTGTCGCGGTAAGTGCCGAGCGTGCTTGCGAAGGCCTCGCTGTCGAGCGCCTTTCCGCGCTCGTCGAGCAGGATGAGGATGCCGCCATCCGGAAGCGTCTTCAGTAGCATTGCCGCTTCCTCGCGCTTGCGGGTCTCGGCATTGGAGGCGCGGCTTTCGGCGACTTCGGCAACGCGAGAAAATTCGAGACCTACCGCCGGGCCAGCCTTGGCAAAGCGGTCGAAATAGCGGGCCGCAAGATCCTTCTCCGGGCCGGATTTGAGCCGCCCCACGGCAAAAAGGCCTATGCGCATATCATCCGCTCCTGTTCAGCGCCCTTTAAGAACGCAAAACCGGCCTACTGAGGCCGGTGTCCATTGTTTCCGGCCTTGCTGCATGCCGTATGTCAGGCGCCGGATGAAGGCCGGGTGCCTGTTAGTGGCGCGTTTCTTCGTCCATATCCGGAGCGGCCCACATCTTTTCGATGTTGTAGAACTCGCGGATTTCGGGGCGGAAAACGTGCACGATGATATCGCCGGTATCGATCAGAATCCAATCGCCACCTTCCTGTCCCTCGACACGCGCGGCACCGAAGCCGTCGTCCTTCAGGTCGGAGAGGAGGTGGTCGGCAATCGCCATGACATGGCGGTTCGATCGCCCGGAGACAACGACCATGTAGTCGCCCAGCGCAGATTTCCCAGCAATGTCGATGGTGGCGATATCTTCAGCTTTCGAGTCCTCGAGGCTGGCGAGGACGGCTTGCAGGGCGCGGGCAGCGGCATCGGCGCCACGTTCCGGGCTCTTCGGGATAACGGCAAGCGTTCTTCCCTTGGCGTGTACTGTTGTCAGTGCTTTCCCTTTCCTGGAATAACAGACATGCACATCAACTGATTTGGGTCGTCCAAATCATAGTTAAGATAGGCATCAAACCATTAATCTTTCAAGACACAGGCCCGGTTTCGTCGCGCGAAGACTTGCGCTGGCGATCAACAATTATGACAGGCCGCAGTCGATGGCGGCGGTGTACAGCGGCAAAGGCCCGGCGTAAAGTGCCGCCATTGTTTTAGAAAATGCGGATTACATGCCCGAGCTCGCCAAGAACAATCTCATTCCGGTGCTCCGTATCAGCTTCCCGCACGAGGATCGCCTCGGCCGCGGCAAGATGGAACTCCTCGAGCATATTCGCGAAACAGGATCGATTTCGGCGGCGGGCAGGGCGATGGACATGTCCTATCGCCGCGCCTGGCTGTTGGTCAGCGACATGAACCGGATGTTCAAGCAGCCGGTCGTCGAATCGCAGCGGGGTGGCCAGAAGGGTGGCGGCGCGGCGTTGACGCCGTTCGGCGAGGAGCTGCTCGCCTGCTTCCGCCGGATGGAAGCGACAGTGCGCACGACCCTTGCCAGCGAGCTCGCCTGGCTCGAAGACAACCGCAGCCCTGCCGATGGCGGGCAGCGCTGATCACGGCTGCAGCGCCACCGTCTTGATGATGGCGTAGACGGGCTTGCCCGGCGCCAATGCCAGTCTCTCGACCGAGAGCGCGGTGATGCGCGACAGCACGATATCGCCACCGCAATCCACCTGGATCTCGACCGTTCCGTCGTCGGCCGGCGCCAGATCGCGGATGCTGCCTTCGAGGATGTTGAGGGCGCTGAGGCCCTCCGGCTTTTGGGTCGCGAGCATGACGTCACGGGCCGGGATGAGGATGCGCACGCGCTTGCCGGGCTGGACCGCTGTTCCGGGGAGCTGCAGCTGCGCGGTTTTCAGCGCCACGGTGGCGAGCCGGTGGAGGGTATCGACACTTTCGACCGTTCCTTCCAGCAATGCGCCGGCCTCGCGCCGCCCCTCTTCCGTCGATGGCTTGCTCAAGACATCGACGGCACTGCCGATCGCGTCCACCCTGCCGTCGCGCATGACGACGACCTGACTTGCGAGGCGTGCCACTTCGGCGATGGAATGGCTGACATAGACGATCGGGATCTGCGTCTCGTCACGCAGCCGTTCGAGATAGGGCAGGATTTCGGCCTTGCGCGCGTCGTCGAGCGCGGCCAGCGGCTCATCCATCACTAGCAGGCGCGGGGACGAAAGCAGGGCCCGGCCGATGGCAACGCGCTGTCTTTCGCCGCCAGAAAGCTTCGCCGGGCTGCGGCCAAGCAATGGCTCGATGCCGAGCATGTCAATCACCCGGTCGAAATCACCGGCCCCGCCTGTCTTCGGCGCGAACCACCGGCCGTAGGTCAGGTTGCTGCGAACGCTCAGGTGCGGAAAGAGCCGCGCTTCCTGGAAAACGTAGCCGAAGCGGCGGCGATGGCGGGGGACAAAAATGCCCTTTGCGGTATCGGTCAACGGCTCACCGTCGAGCAGCACCTTGCCGTCTTCGGGCCGGGTCAATCCGGCGATGATGCGGATCATCGAGGTCTTGCCCGAGCCGGAGCGGCCGAACAAGGCGGTGACGCCGCTTTCGGACGTGAAGGCGCCGTCGAGGCGGAAGGACCCGAGGCGATGTCTGGCTTCGACGGTCAGCGTCATTCCGGATCGATCCTCCGGCCGGCAAGATAGGCCATGAATTCGGAGGCCAGCAGGGCCGCCATCGAAATGACGACTGCCACCATCGTCAGCCTGAAGGCGCCCGCATCGCCGCCCGGTACCTGGGTGAAAGTGTAGATGGCGGCCGACAGTGTCTGCGTCTCGCCCGGGATGTTGGAGACGAAGGTGATGGTCGCGCCGAATTCGCCCATCGCTTTTGCGAAGGAGAGGATCATGCCTGCGATGATGCCGGGAAGTGTCAGCGGCAGAGTGACGGTGAGGAAGACCCAGAGGGGGCTGGCGCCCAGCGTTCCCGCGGCTTCCTCGAGCTTGCGGTCGACGGCCTCGATCGACAGGCGGATGCTGCGGACCATCAGCGGAAAGCCCATGACGGCACAGGCAAGCGCGGCACCGGTCCAGCGGAAGGAGAAGACGATGCCGAGATACTGGTCGAGCATGCTGCCGATCGGCCCGCGGCGGCCAAACAGGACGAGTAGCAGGAAACCGGTGACGACAGGCGGAAGAATAAGCGGCAAATGGATGATGCCGTTCAGCAGCGACTTGCCATAGAAGCGTCCGCGGGCCAGCAGTAGGGCGGCGCCAATGCCGAATGGCAGGCTTGCCACCATCGCCACGGCGGAGACGCGCAGGCTCAGCATGATGGCGGTCCACTCTTCGGCGCTGAGGCCAAGGGCATCCAAGATCGCGGTTCTCCAAAAAAATAGAAGGCTCGCTGATGTGCGAGCCTTCACGCTAAGCTGCAGAATGAAATTCCGCAATCATTTCAGTTTGATCACTTCAGGATCGTGAAGCCCTGCGCCGTGAAGAAGGGAGCTGCCTTGTCGGACTTCAGGAAGTCGAGATAGGCAGCCGCATCGGCATTCTTGCTCTCGGCGAGAAGCGCGACCGGGTAGATGATCGGCGGATGGGAATCGGCCGGGAAGGTGCCGACGATCGCGACGCCCTTATCGGCGGCTGCGTCGGTCTGGTAGACGATGCCGTAGGGCGCTTCGCCGCGGGAAACGAGGGCCAGCGCGGCGCGGACGCTTTCGGCAAAGGCTGCCTTCGGCTCCACGGCCTTCCAGATGCCGAGCTTGTCGAGCGCGGTCTGGCCGTATTTGCCTGCCGGGACCGACTTCGGCTCGCCCATGGCAAGCTTGCCGTCGCCGATCAGGCCGGCGAGATCGAAGCCCTGCTTGATGTCGACAGGCTTGGCCTTGTCCTTGGCGGCAACCAGAACCAGGCGGTTGCCGAGCAGGTTGGAGCGCGTGTCGTCCTTGATCAGCTTCTTGCCGGCGACATAGTCCATCCAGTTGAGGTCGGCGGAGATGAAGACGTCGGCAGGTGCCGCATTCTCGATCTGCTTTGCCAGCGCGCCACTTGCTGCGTAGGAAACGACGGCTTCCTTGCCGCTCTCCTTTGCCCAGGCCGCATTGGCGGCGTCGAGCGCATCCTTGAGGCTGGCTGCGGCAAAAACGGTGACCTTCTCGGCGGCTGCGGCCGGCTGCGGTAGGGTGCCGAGGCCGATAAAGCCTGCCGAAATCGCGGCAATAGCCAGTTTCATCCAATGGCGACGGTTTTGCATGTCATTCACTCCCCAGTTCGAAATATCGAAGGGAATATATCGATCTGCTGCTGCTTTGCTAGCGATATATTTGGCGGGACATATTGCGGAAGCGCTATAGATTATCTGCCAAAGTATTGCCACAAATGACGAAGCAACCGCGACATTTTCTCGCGATGATTGTATCTATTCTGCCGGAATCCCTTGGAAACCAAAGTAAAATCGAGTCCACTGCGGGTTGATCTTGCCGAAACTGTTTTATCTGCTGTTTAATGACGGTAGAAATATGCGGGAATCGCTATGGAATTAACAAGCATAGAGGATCGGCAGTTTTGATGAACTCGGCGACACGGAAATTCATCTTTCACGACTTGCAGACGATCGAGGGATACATTGATCCCCCGGATGCACTGGTGTTCCTCTCGTTGTTGCAAAGTCAAAATAGCAAGAGCCTTGCCGGCGGCATTGCAGAGATCGGCGTGTTCTACGGGCGCTCATATTACCTCTTCCGCAAAATCTGCGGTCCGGAGCAGAAGGTCGTGGCGATCGATCTCTTCGATCTCGGCCAGACCGATGACGGCGCCTCGCCGCAATATGGCCGTTTCCTCGAGAATGGCCGGCGTCTCGGACTTGCTGTGGATGAGGAGCTGGTCATCAAGGGCGATAGCACCCGGCTTTCGGCCGACGAGATCAGTGCCAAGGCGGGCGAAATCCGATTCTTCAGCATCGATGGCGGGCATATGCTGCCGCATGTCGTGGCCGACAGCCGGCTGGCGAAGGATTGCCTGGCGCCGCATGGCGTGATCGCCTTCGACGACACCTTCAATCCCGCATGGCCGGAGGTCACGGTGGGGGTCGCCGACTTCTTGCGTGAGAACGGTGCGGAGTTCTCGGCCTTCTGCATGACCAAGTACAAGACCTATGTCTGCCGCCGCGACCATCACCAGTTCTATTACGATGTCATCGCCAAGGCGCCGGACCTGACTGCTTTCGACCATGTCGAAACGGAATTCCTGGGGTCCAAAGTTGCAAGGCTCCACAATCCAATCAGCAGGCGAATGGTCTATGAATTGATGATCCGGTCAGGAATGAGCGCCTTTTCCGAACGGGTCTACCGATAGCCCGTTCGGATTGCCGCAAAAAGCAGCATCATCATGCGAAGTATTTAGCCTAGCCTTGCGCATGATGCATTGCTGCAATGCGATATGCGATCTTCACGTTTCGATCGATTATGGTAAAACATACTCATCGAAACGGCCACTCCTCCTCCCAGGCCGTTCGATATGGATCGGCAACACTCCTCCTCCCAGTTGTCGATCAAGTTTATGAAGCCCGACGGATCCTCCCCCGTCGGGCTTTTCATTTCTCCACACTTCCAGAATTCGTTTATTCGGCAGCCTTGCGGATTGCCGTCGAGCTCAAGGCAGAGCGCGGTCCGTGGATGAAGGTCCAGGCGGGCGCCGGCTTCTTCCAGAGCGCCCTTGCGTCATCCTCATCGATACGCGCAAAGGCGAAGGTCTTGGCCATTTTCGAAGAGAGATAGGAGAGCGTCGAGCCGGGCCGGTCGATCACGGCGATCGGGAAGGTGCGGGCGATATCCTGCCACTTCTGCCATTTGTGGAAGGTTTCCAGGCTGTCGGCGCCCATGATCCAGACGAAGTGGACATGCGGATTGCGCGCCTTTACGCGCGCCAGCGTATTGGCCGTGTAGCTGATGCCGATCGACTGCTCGAAGGCCGTCACCTTGATATGCGGATCGGTAGCGATTGCCTCGCTAAGTGCGATCCGCTCGGCGAGCGGCGCCAGATGATTGCGGCTCTTCAGCGGATTGCCGGGTGTCACCATCCACCAGAGCTGATCGAGGCCCAGGCGGCGGATGGCGATCTCGGCCACCAGTGCGTGGCCCTGGTGCGGCGGGTTGAACGATCCGCCGAAAAGACCGACGACCATGCCGCGCTCGGTGTGCGGCATGCGAAGATAGCGCCGGTCGATCTCTTCTGGGATCACGTCAGGGCCGCGTCTGTCCGGTACCGCGAACGCGGTATTTGAAGGAGGTGAGCTGCTCGACGCCGACTGGGCCGCGGGCATGCATCTTGCCGGTGGCGATGCCGATTTCCGCCCCCATGCCGAACTCACCGCCATCGGCAAACTGGGTCGAGGCGTTGTGCAGCAGGATGGCCGAGTCGATCTCGGTGAAGAAGCGCTCAACGACGGCAGGATCCTCGGCGATCACGGCTTCGGTATGGTTCGACGAATAGGTCTGGATGTGCTTGATCGCGCCCGAGATACCATCGACGAGTGCAACCGAAATGACGGCATCGAGATATTCCGTCGACCAGTCTTCTTCGGTCGCTGGCTTGATGCCCGGAGCGGCCTCGAGGACATCGGCGGAGCCACGGATTTCGCAGCCGGCGGCAGCAAGCCCATCGAGAAGCGGCTTCAGATGCGTTTCAGCGACCGCGCGGTCGACCAGCAGCGTCTCGACAGCGCCGCAGACGCCGGTGCGGCGCATCTTGGCGTTGACAATGATCTCCTTGGCCATGCCGAGATCGGCAGACTTGTCGACATAGATATGGCAGAGGCCTTCGAGATGGGCGAAGACCGGGACGCGGGCTTCGTTCTGTACGCGGGCGACAAGGCTCTTGCCGCCACGCGGCACGATGACGTCGATCGCGCCTTCAAGGCCGCGCAGCATGGCACCGACCGCCGCACGGTCGGTCACCGGAACCAGCTGGATCGCATGCTCGGGCAGACCGGCTTTCTTCAAGCCCTCGACCAGGCAGGCATGGATCGCCTGCGAGGAACGGCGCGAATCCGAGCCGCAGCGCAGGATTACCGCATTGCCGGCCTTCAGGCACAGCGCGCCGGCATCTGCCGTCACGTTCGGGCGGCTTTCGAAGATAACGCCGATGACGCCGAGCGGCGTGCGGGTGCGCTGGATCTTCAGGCCATTCGGCCGGTCCCAGGCGGCGATGACTTCGCCGACCGGATCCTTGAGTTCGGCAATCGTGCGGATGCCCTCGGCCATTTCGGCGACGCGCTTGTCGTTCAGCGTCAGGCGGTCGACGAAGGAAGCCAGCAGGCTGCCACCTTCGACATCCTTCAGGTCCTTGGCGTTTTCGGCGAGGATATGGGCCTTGTTGCGCAGGATCGCATCGGCCATGGCGTTCAGCGCCTTGTTCTTGCTTTCGGTGGAGGCAAAGCCCAACGGTCGTGCTGCAGCCTTTGCCTTGCGGCCGATGTCGTTCATCAGCACATCAATGTCGGGGCCTTGCACAACTGTATCAAGCATAGCTTGCGTCCTTCTTCTGCCTTTCCGATTTCGAACTTATCTGCGCCGTCATCACCATGTCGTCACGGTGGATCATGGCGGCGCGGCCGGGATAACCGAGAATCTTCTCGATCTCTGCGGACTTGCGGCCGGCGATCTGGCGGGCCTCGTCGGCGTCGTAGCTCGCGAGACCACGGGCAATCTCGCGGCCGGAGGGGCCGATAATCGCAACTGTATCGCCGCGGCTGAAGACGCCGTTGATCTTGCGCACGCCCGCGGGAAGCAGGCTCTTGCCGGCCCCGAGCGCCGTCATCGCGCCCTCGTCGATATGGAGCTCGCCGGCGGGCTGCAGCTGACCGGCAATCCAGGTCTTGCGGGCGGTCACGGGCGTTCCAGATGGCGCAAACCAGGAAGAGCGGGCGCCATTGGCGATGGCCGATAGCGGGCTATCCGTCTTGCCCGAGGCAATGATCATGGCGCAGCCGGAGGTCGTCGCGATCTTGCCGGCGTCGATCTTGGTGCGCATGCCGCCGCGCGACAGCTCGGAGGCGGCACCACCGGCCATCGCTTCGATCTCGGGGGTGATTTCGGCGATCGTCTCCAGGAATTTCGCATCCGGGTCGAAATGCGGCGGCGCCGTATAGAGGCCGTCGATATCCGAAAGCAGGATCAGCAGGTCGGCGCCGGTCATCGTTGCGACGCGTGCGGCCAGGCGATCATTGTCGCCATAGCGGATTTCGCTGGTGGCAACCGTGTCATTCTCGTTGATGATCGGCACGGCGCCGATCTTCAAGAGCTGGTTGATGGTGGCGCGGGCGTTGAGATAGCGGCGGCGCTCTTCGGTATCGCCGAGTGTCAGCAGGATCTGCCCGGCGACGATCTCGTCGCGCGACAGGCTTTCCGACCAGGCGCGTGCCAGCGAAATCTGGCCGACGGCGGCGGCGGCCTGGCTTTCTTCCAGCTTCAGGGCGCCGGAGGGAAGATCGAGAACCGAGCGGCCGAGGGCGATAGCACCGGAGGAAACCACGAGAACATCGGCGCCCTTGGCCTTCAGCGCCGCGATATCGGCGCACATGGCATCGAGCCAAGCCTTCTTCAGGCCCGTCTTGCGGTCGACGAGCAGTGCAGAGCCGATCTTGATGACGATGCGGCGATAGCGGTCGAGCGGCTTACGCGTTGTCATCCACTTCGCCTTCTTCATCGGATGCCATATCGCGGTGACGAAGCTTCGGCGTCTTGGCGATCTTTTCAGACGAGCCGGCATTGGCCTCGGTGATGATCTCGCGCAAAGCACGCAGCACCTCGGTCATGCCCTTGCCGGTCGCCGCCGAAATCTGGAACGGGGTGCGGCCGCAGGCCTTGGCAAGTTCCTTGGTCTTCTTCTTCAGCGTTTCGTCGTCAAGCACGTCGATCTGCGACAGCGCGACGATCTCGACCTTTTCGCCGAGTTCCTCACCATAGGCTTCGAGCTCGTAGCGGACGGTCTTGTAGGCTTTGCCGACCTTCTCTTCCTGCGCGGAAACAAGATGCAGAAGAACGCGAGTGCGCTCGACATGGCCGAGGAAGCGGTCACCGATGCCGACGCCTTCGTGGGCGCCCTCGATAAGGCCCGGAATGTCGGCGAGAATGAATTCTTGGCCGTCCACGGTGGCAACGCCGAGGTTCGGATGCAGCGTGGTGAAGGGATAGTTGGCGATCTTCGGGCGGGCGCGGGTGACCGAGGCCAGGAAGGTGGACTTGCCGGCATTCGGCATACCGACGAGACCGGCGTCAGCAATCAGCTTCAGCCGCATCCAGATGGTCTTTTCCTCGCCCTCGAGGCCGGGATTGGCCCAATCGGGCGCCTGGTTCGTCGAAGACTTGAAATGCGCGTTGCCGAAGCCGCCGTTGCCGCCGGCTGCAATGCGGAAGCGCTGACCTTCCTCGGTGAGATCGCAGATCAGTGTTTCGCGGTCTTCTTCGAAAATCTGCGTGCCGACCGGCACCTTGAGCGTGACGTCGCCGCCATTGGCGCCGGTCCGGTTGCGGCCCATGCCGTGCGTGCCGATCTGCGCCTTGAAGTGCTGCTGATAGCGGAAGTCGATCAGGGTATTGAGCCCGTTGACGGCCTCGGCCCAGACATCGCCACCGCGTCCGCCATCGCCGCCATCGGGGCCGCCGAACTCAATGAACTTCTCGCGCCGGAACGAGACGCTGCCCGCGCCACCGTCTCCAGACTTGATATAGACCTTTGCTTCGTCGAGAAATTTCATTTTACTTCCAGTACCGGTGGCTATTAACGCGCCCCATTCGCCGCTTTCGATATAGGCGGTTCATGCGGAGGTCAAAGAATATCGTGAAGTTTGCGAGCTATAACATACAGTACGGCTTCGGTCTTGATGGGATTTACGACCTGGGACGCATTGCGGAGAGCCTCGAGGGTGCTGACGTCATCGCCCTGCAGGAGGTGACCCGAGGCTACGAGAAGAACGATTTTGCCGACATGCCGGCCGATCTGGCGGCCTTCTTTCCCGACTATTTCTGGGTCTATGGCGCGCCGTGCGATCTGCATGTTGCGGCCGGCGAGGGCGGCTTTCCGCAGCGTGGCACGCGCTTCCAGTTCGGCAACATGATCCTGTCGCGTTTTCCGATCCTGTCGACGCGAACGATCCTGTTGCCGCGCAGCCGCACGGTCTCCAAGCTCAACCTGCAGCGCGGCGCGACCGAGGCGTTGATCGATATTCCCGGCCGGCCGCTGCGCGTCTATTCCGTGCATCTCGACCATGTCTGGGTCGACGAGCGCATTGCCCAGATCCGCCATCTCAACGAGCGGATCAATGCGTTCCGCCTTGAAGGCGGGTCGGTCAGCGGAGCGGCGGAGATCGGTCTGGAGGAGTTGCCTCTGCCGGAGGATTACGTCGTCATGGGCGATTTCAACATGGTGCCGGAATCGCCGGAATATTGTGCTTTCGCCGGTGCCAGGGACGGCTACTACGGCCGCACGCCGCGCGTCGGCACGCCGGTCGATGCGCTTGCGGCGCTCGATGGTTATCATCCGGGAAGCTATAGCTGGATGGATCCTGGGGATCACGGAAAGCGCATGCATCTCGATTATTGTTTCGTCAGCGGCGGATTGGCAGGCAGCCTGAGAGGCGCCCATATCGATACGGAGTCTGTCGGTTCCGATCATTTCCCCATCTGGGCCGAGATCGAAATCTAGAAACGCCGCGGCGCAACCGCGGCGTTTCCTTCATGTTTCAGGCGGCCCTGGCAGCCTGCAGTGCGCCGGGCTGGAGAACGGTTTCGACATGCGCCACCATGGTGTTACGGGCGAAACTGTAGATCTCCGAGCAGCCGGTCATGCGGAAGCCGAGCTTTTCCTGCAGCCGGAGCGATGCCGGATTGTCGGCAAACACGCCGGAATGAACAGGCATGTCGGGCATCCGCCGCGAGAACCGCTCCAGAACGGCTTCGACAGCCTCGCTCATGTAGCCGCGCCGCCAGTAGTAGCGGTTCAGCCAGTAGCCGAGGTGCCAGCGGCCATGACGAAGCTCGACGGAAACCATGCCGATATGGGCATCGTCACCGTTGGTGATCGCCAGGTTCCAGCCCGGCAGGGCGCCTGAAGTGACCGGAACCAGCCAGTCCAGAGCATCCTGCCGGTGATAGGGTGCCGGGACGCGCGAAAGCATGCGCGTCACGGCAAAGTCGGACAGCGTTTCCGCCATGGCATCGGCATCGCTCAGCCGGTGAGGGCGCAGCGACAGTCTTGCCGTGCCGATAACCGGGGCGGGCCCCGGCGTCATCGGTTGGACCTTCGGCCGGTCGAGCAGGGCAGCACTCATGACAGGGCCCCCCAGCTTCTCAGCGACATCCAGGTCTTCCGGTCCAGCCGGTACCATTCGACAGGTACGTTGGAGCCGAGCGCCAGCGATGCGGCAAGGCCGGATCCCTGGAATTGGAAGCCGCACTTCTGGATGACCCGCCGCGAGGCGATGTTCATCACCCGGCAACGGGCATCAATCTGGTCGATGTTTTCCCTGGTGCGCAAAACCATGTCGACCAGCGCGTGGCACGCTTCCGTCGTGTAGCCTTGACCCCAAAAGGGTTCGCCGAGCCAGTAGCCGATCTCGACGGTGCGGCCATCGGCATGCGGCTCGACACCGCAGCAACCGATAAACGCGCCGTTTTCAGCTTTGGTAATCGCATAGACGCACTTGCCGATCTCGCCATTCTTCGTGCGACGCACGAAGTCAGCGGCATCATTGGCGGTATACGGGTGCGGCATGCGCGATACCATTGTGGCGACTTTGGCGTTGTTGGCGAGATGGGAAAGGGCGTCAATGTCTTCCTCGTGCGGCGCGCGCATGACGAGCCGTTCCGATAACAAGACAGGGCAATCAGTCCTTAACCGCTCCGGCCTCAGCCGTTCCTTGGGAGACCTCTGGTCTTCCCGGGTAGACCGTGATTGGTCGACCCTGATCAGTTCGCCTTGCATGTTCAGTCCTCCTTATGGACAAAGAAAAAGGGGAGATGGCGCCCCATCTCCCCTGTTTTCTGGACTGAACCTGATACGCTCAGCCGGGTCGATGAGACGCCGGCTGTTTTAGAGCGCTACCGGCTTATTCCGCTGCTTCGGCTTTCGGCATTACAGATACGTACACGCGACCATTGGCCTTCGTTCGGTAGTCTACATTGCCTGCCGTAAGCGCAAAAATGGTGTGATCCTTGCCGAGGCCGACATTGGCGCCCGGATGCCACTGCGTACCGCGCTGACGCACGATAATGTTGCCTGCGATGACGGCTTCGCCGCCGAACTTCTTCACGCCAAGGCGCTTAGACTGAGAGTCGCGACCGTTGCGCGACGAACCGCCAGCTTTTTTGTGTGCCATTGGATTTCTCCTTTAAACCTTGTTGCCCGAAACCGATTACTTGGCTGCCAGGATGTCCGTGATACGGACAACCGTGTGATGCTGGCGATGACCGCGCGAGCGCTTCGAGTTCTGACGGCGGCGCTTCTTGAAGGCGATGACCTTCTTGCCACGGTTCTGCTCGACCACTTCGGCCTTTACCGATGCGCCCTTGACGAAGGGTGCGCCGATCGCCGCATCGGCGCCTTCGCCGATGACGAGTACTTCGGTGAATTCAATGGAGTCGCCAGCGGATGCTTCAAGCTTCTCGATGGTCAGCACGTCGTTTGCTGCCACACGGTACTGCTTACCGCCGGTCTTGATGACTGCGAACATTGTTTAATCCTTTCATGTTCGATCCAGCTCTCCCCGCAAGATGCAGGTGGCCGTCTTTTTATCAGTCTGTGTTAAGCAGGGATTTCAGGACGGATGCCCCAAACTCTGTCTGCCGGTGAAGCCCCACGCGGGCGCGGGGCGGACAAGGCACGGACTTTTCCACGCCTATTGCGGACGCGGGATAGACGAGTGTCAAAAATCTGTCAAGGCAGAAGGATGAAAAAGCTTCGCAATTTCGTCTTGCCAGTCCGTGATTCTATCGTTATGAGACAGCCCGCGCCCAACAGCGCCAACCAAAACTGCGGAGAGGTGGCAGAGTGGTTGAATGTACCGCACTCGAAATGCGGCGTGCCTGCAAGGGTACCGTGGGTTCAAATCCCACCCTCTCCGCCATTCATCTTCCAAGCATAGTTCTTGCCGGGTTCGACATTTCGGCACAGCGCTCGCCACCCGAGCTAAGCCTTCCTATACCTCTTTTGCTGCTCTGCAGCATCTCTCGGTCAGTCCCCCTTTTTCTTGCCGTTTATCTCCTCTAGGTTCCTGTCATCCGATACGGCAACAAAGGTGGTGCATGGCAGGTGAAACTGTTCTCGTGGTCGGCGGAGCCGGCTATATCGGCTCGCATACGTGCCTCGATCTGGCGAACAAGGGGTATAAACCCGTCGTTTTCGACAATTTCTCGAATGGTCATCGGGAATTCGTCAAATGGGGGCCGGCCGAGGAAGGGGATATCAGGGACCGGGCGCGGCTCGACGAGGTGCTGGTGAAGCACAAGCCTTCGGCGATCCTGCATTTCGCGGCGCTGATCGAGGTCGGCGAATCGGTCAAGGATCCCGTTGCCTTCTATGAGAACAATGTGGTTGGGACGCTGACGCTGCTGTCGGCGGCGCAGGCGGCCGGGATCAATGCCTTCGTGTTTTCCTCGACCTGCGCGACCTATGGCTTGCCACAGAGCGTGCCGCTCGATGAACAGCACCGGCAGGTGCCGATCAATCCCTATGGACGGACGAAATATATCGTCGAGCAGGCGCTGGCCGATTATGACCAGTATAAGGGCCTGCGTTCGGTGATTCTGCGCTATTTCAATGCGGCCGGGGCCGATTTCGAGGGCCGGATCGGCGAGTGGCATGATCCGGAAACGCATGCGATCCCGCTGGCGATTGATGCAGCACTCGGCCGCCGCCAAGGCTTCAAGGTGTTCGGCAGCGACTATGAGACGCGCGACGGCACCTGCGTACGCGACTATATTCATGTGCTGGATCTTGCCGACGCCCATGTGCGCGCGGTCGAATATCTGCTGCGCGGTGGTGATTCGGTGGCGCTCAATCTCGGCACCGGTACTGGCACGACCGTGAAGGAGCTGCTCGGGGCGATCGAGGATGTGTCGAACCGGCCGTTCCCGGTCGAATATATCGGTCGCCGCGAGGGTGATTCGCATACGCTGGTTGCCAATAACGACAAGGCGCGCGATGTGCTCGGCTGGGTGCCGCAATATGATCTGTCGCAGATCATAAGCTCAGCCTGGAACTGGCATTCGCGTACCAACCAGCACTGAGGCAGCCTTGAGCAGACGTCCGAACGTTCTCCTGATCACCGCGGATCAATGGCGCGGTGATTGCCTTTCCGCAGTCGGCCATCCCACTGTGCTGACGCCTGGTGTCGATGCGCTCGCCGGCGAGGGCGTGCTGTTTCGCAACCATTATGCCGGGGCGGCGCCCTGCTCGCCGGCGCGGGCCACGCTTTACACTGGCCTCTATCAGATGAACCACCGGGTCTGCCGGAACGGGTCGCCGCTCGACCGTCGTTTCGACAATCTGGCGCTGATGGCGCGGCGGGCGGGCTATGACCCGACGCTGTTCGGCTATACCGATACGGCGCCCGATCCGCGGGCGCTTCAGAGCGGCGATCCGCATCTGACCAGTTATGAAGGGCTGCTGCCGGGTTTCACGGCACGGCAGTTGTTGCCGGAGCACGAAAAGCAGTGGCTGTCCTGGCTCCGGTCGCGCGGGCATGCCGGGGCGGTGAACCGCGATATCCATATTCCGGCCGGCGCACAGGCGGGTGAAATATCGGCCAGCAGCCCGGCCTATTCAAAAGACGAGACGCAGACGGCCTTTCTGGCGGGTGAATTCATTCGCTGGCTCGGCGAGCAGGAGGATGCCTGGTTTGCGCATGTCTCTTTTCTCCGCCCGCATCCGCCGTTTTCGGTGCCGGAGCCCTATGGCGCGATGTTCCAGCCCGGTGACGGGCCGGCCTTCGCGCGTGCCTCTTCCGCTGAAGCGGAGATGGAGGCGCATCCCTATCTCGCCTATGCGATGCCGAGGAGCGGCAAGGGCAGCTTCATCCATGGCGCCAGAGGCCCGGTCAACGATTGGGATGCCGAGGATTTCGCGGCGATCCGGGCGATCTACTATGGGATGATTGCCGAGGTTGATGCGCAGCTCGGGCGGATCTGGCAGGCGCTGAAAGATGTGGGGACCTGGGACGACACGATCGTCATCTTCACCTCCGACCATGCCGAGATGATGGGCGACCACTGGATGCTGGGGAAGGGCGGCTTCTTCGACGGCAGCTATCACATCCCGCTTGTCATCCGCGATCCGCGCGCCGGGCAAAAAGGCGCGACCGTCAGCCAGTTCACCAGCGCTGCCGATATCTTCCCGACGCTTTGCGAAACGCTTGGCATGAGCGCAGAGAACGGGCTCGATGGCCATTCGCTGCGCGCGCTTGTCGATGGTGCGGATGCCGGTCAGTGGCGGGATGCGGCCTTCTGGGAATTCGACTTCCGGGAGATCGCCAGCGGTGATGCCGAGGCGCATTTCGGGCTAAGGCCCAATCAGTGCAATCTCGCGGTCATCCGCGACGAACAGTTCAAATATGTGCATTTCGCGGCGCTGCCGCCGCTGCTCTTCGATCTAAAGGCTGATCCGATGGAGATGCGGAACCTTGCTGCCGATCCCGCGCATGCAGGAACGCGGCTTGCCTATGCGGAAAAGCTGCTGTCGCTCAGGGCGCGTCACCTCGATCAGACGCTTGCCTATACCGAACTGACAGAAAAAGGGCCGGTGTCTTACCGGCCCTGAAGCGTTCAGCCGAAATTGCCGAGATAGTCCATCTTGCCGACCGGGGCGCCCTGGTTGCGCAGGATGGCGTGTGCCATGCCGATGTGGAAATAGAAGTTCGGCAGCACAAACGTGGCGAGATATTCGTCGCCGCTGAGGGTCACTGTCTTGCCCGCTCTGCCGCCGATCTGGCGGGTTACCTCGGTTTTCTCGGCGCCATCGAGCATGTCAGGCGTAACAGTTGCCAGATAGGCTTCTGCCTTGGCGATGCGCTCCCGCAGTTCGGCCACGGTCGTTTCGTTGTCTTCGAATTTCGGCGCGTCGGTCGAGGTCAGACGGGTGATGCCGAACTTCGCGGTATCGGTAGCGCGTTGAAACTGTCCGGCGAGCGACAACATGTCAGGCGCCAGTCTCGCGTTCACCAAGATACTGGAATCGATCCCCTTTTCCGTCGCGTAGGCTTCCGCCTTGTCGAGATAGGTGGAAAGCGTTTTCAATCCGCGCTGAAAGACCGGAACGGTCAGCCGGTACATGGAAACAGACATTGAAATCTCCTTTGGGCAATGAGTTCAGCAGGCCGCTGAAGGCGCTTATCTAGGCGCGCCGCATGACGATTGCATCGTCGCACGCTGCGGCTGCCAGACTTTTTTTGGCGAGGGTCCTTTCGCCATTGCTTTAAAAAGAGTTGACGTCCCGTCCGGAAAATGGAATGAATATTCCGTCGGGCAAATTTTACGGTTTGTTTGTTCCGTTTTTGACGGAGCCGCCTCACGGGAGTGGCGGTACATTGGAATTACGGCTTTTGGGCTGGGCCCGAAGTTCCGGCGTGAGGAGGGTGCTGCCGGACACCGCTTTGTGGAGGAAATAAAATGAAAAAGTTTATCCTGGGCACCGCTATGGCGCTTGTCATGTCGACGGCCGCTCACGCTGCAAATGTCGGCGTGTCGATGGCAAAGTTCGACGACAACTTCCTGACCGTTCTTCGCAACGGCATGGTTGACTACTCGAAGACGCTGAGCGGCGTGACGCTGCAGGTCGAAGACGCGCAGAACGACGTCGCCAAGCAGCAGAGCCAGATCCAGAACTTCATCGCTTCCAAGGTCGATGCGATCATCGTCAACCCTGTCGATACCGATGCGACGGCTGCCATGTCGAAGCTCGCTGCCGATGCTGGTATCCCGCTTGTTTACGTCAACCGCCAGCCGGTGAACATCGATACGCTGCCTGACAACCAGGCCTTCGTCGCTTCCAACGAACAGGAATCTGGCACGCTGGAAACCAAGGAAGTCTGCCGTCTTCTCGGTGGCAAGGGCAAGGCCGTGGTCATCATGGGCGAGCTTTCGAACCAGGCTGCCCGCATGCGTACCCAGGACGTTCATGACGTCGTGAAGACCGACGAATGCAAGGGCATTGAAATCGTCGAAGAGCAGACGGCAAACTGGGATCGTACCCAGGGCTCCGACCTCGTCAGCAACTGGCTGTCCAGCGGTCTCGAGTTCAACGCCGTCATCTCCAACAACGACGAAATGGCGATCGGCGCGATCCAGGCTCTCAAGGCCGCCGGCAAGGACATGAAGGACTACGTGATCGGTGGCGTTGATGCCACGCAGGACGCATTGGTTGCAATGCAGGCAGGCGATCTCGATGTGACCGTGTTCCAGGACGCCGCCGGTCAGGGCAAGGGCTCGCTCGATGCGGCTCTGAAGCTCGCCAAGGGCGAAAAGATCGACAAGAAGGTCTACATCCCCTTCCAGCTCGTAACTCCTGAAAACGTCAAGGACTTCGTCACCAAGAACTAAGGTGACTGTCGCGGATGCGGGCGGCTTGCCCGCATCCAACTCCTCTGCCGTATCCGGAGAAATGAAGATGGCTGTGAGCCCGTCCACCATGGCTGCCGTGCGCGCCAGCGGGGCCGTTCCGAATGCGGAATACCTGCTGAGCGCCGAAGGTGTGCGCAAGGAATTTCCAGGCGTCGTGGCGCTTGACGATGTCCAGTTCCGTCTGAAGCGCGGCTCCGTCCATGCGCTGATGGGCGAGAACGGCGCCGGTAAATCCACCCTTATGAAGATCCTTGCCGGCATCTACACGCCCGACAAGGGCGAGGTGCGGCTGAAGGGTATCGAGATCCAGCTCAAGTCGCCGCTCGACGCGCTGGAAAACGGTATCGCCATGATCCATCAGGAACTGAACCTGATGCCGTTCATGACAGTTGCCGAAAACATCTGGATCCGCCGCGAGCCGAAGAACCGGCTCGGTTTCGTCGATCATCGCGAAATGTACCGGCTGACCGAAGATCTTTTCAAGCGGCTGAATATCGACCTTGATCCCGAGATCGAAGTTCGCCATCTCTCCGTCGCCAGCCGGCAGATGGTTGAGATCGCCAAGGCGGTTTCCTACAATTCAGATGTCCTGATCATGGACGAGCCGACATCGGCGCTGACCGAGCGTGAGGTTGCGCATCTCTTCCAGATCATTCGCGATCTGCGCGCCCAGGGCATCGGTATCGTCTACATCACCCACAAGATGAACGAGCTCTTCGAGATCGCCGACGAATTCTCGGTGTTCCGCGACGGCAAGTATATCGGCACTCATGCATCGACCGATGTGACGCGCGACGACATCATTCGTATGATGGTTGGCCGCGAGATCACCCAGATGTTCCCGAAGGAAGAAGTCCCGATCGGCGACGTCGTGCTTTCGGTCAAGAATCTCACATTGAAGCGCGTCTTCCACGACGTCTCCTTCGACGTGCGTGCAGGCGAGATTCTCGGTGTTGCCGGTCTCGTCGGCTCGGGTCGTTCGAACGTCGCCGAAACGCTCTTCGGTGTTACGCCGGCGAGCTCAGGCACGATCGAGCTGTTTGGCAAGAAGGTGGATATCAGTTCCCCGGCCGTGGCGATCCAGAACGGCATGGCCTTCCTGACGGAAGACCGCAAGGATACGGGCTGTCTGCTCATTCTCGATGTGCTCGAGAACATGCAGATCGCCGTGCTGCACGACCAGTTCGTCAAGGGCGGTTTCGTCCAGGAGCGCGCGATCGAGGCGACCTGTGAGGAGATGGCGCGCAAGCTGCGCGTCAAGACGCCCAATCTCAACGAGCGGGTCGAAAACCTTTCGGGCGGCAATCAGCAGAAGGTGCTGATCGGCCGCTGGCTGCTGACCAATCCGAAGATCCTCATTCTGGACGAACCGACGCGTGGTATCGACGTCGGCGCCAAGGCGGAGATCCACCGGCTGGTCACGGAAATGGCGCGCACCGGCGTGGCGGTGATCATGATATCATCGGAAATGCCCGAGGTGCTCGGCATGAGCGATCGTGTCATGGTCATGCATGAAGGCCGAGTGACCGGATTCCTCAATCGCGACGAAGCAACACAGGTGAAGGTGATGGAGCTTGCCGCGCAGTGATCGCGCCGCCGCTCCAACCATCAAGGGAGGTTTGACATGAACACAGAGGCAGCCGAGGGCCAGGCCCCGCTCGTGACACGGGCACGCCGCCGCCGGATACCGCCGGAACTCAGCATCTTCCTGGTGCTGATCGGCATCGCGCTCGTCTATGAAATCCTCGGCTGGATCTTCATCGGACAGAGCTTCCTGATGAACCCGCAGCGCTTGACGATCATGATCCTGCAGGTGTCGGTCATCGGCATCATCTCGGTGGGCGTGACGCAGGTCATCATCACCGGCGGTATTGATCTCTCGTCGGGTTCGGTGGTCGGCATGACGGCGATGATCGCGGCGAGTTTTGCCCAGGCCTCCACCTGGCCGCGCGCGCTCTATCCTGGTCTGACCGACATGCCGTTCTTCGTGCCGATTGGCATCGGCCTGCTGATCGGCCTTCTGGCCGGCTATATCAACGGCCAGCTGATCGCCAAGACGAAGATTCCGCCCTTCATCGCCACGCTCGGCATGATGGTCTCGGCGCGCGGTATTTCGAAGTGGTACACCAAGGGGCAGCCGGTTTCCGGCCTGACCGACCAGTTCAATTTCATCGGCACCGGCATCTGGCCTGTCATCGTCTTCCTCGTCGTCGCGCTGATCTTCCACATCGCCCTGCGCTACACCCGCTATGGCAAGTTCACCTATGCGATCGGCGCCAACATGCAGGCGGCGCGTGTCTCGGGTATCAATATCGAGGCGCACCTCATCAAGGTCTATGCGATCGCCGGTCTGCTCGCCGGTCTCGCAGGTGTCGTCACCGCAGCCCGCGCACAGACGGCGCAGGCAGGCATGGGTGTGATGTATGAACTTGATGCGATCGCTGCGGCTGTCATCGGCGGCACGTCGCTAACGGGTGGCGTCGGACGCATCACCGGTACTGTGATCGGCACGATCATCCTGGGTGTGATGACCTCGGGCTTCACCTTCCTCAGGGTGGACGCCTACTATCAGGAGATCGTCAAGGGCGTGATCATCGTCGCTGCCGTCGTCGTCGACGTCTACAGGCAGAAGAAACGCGCCAAGCACTGAAACATGAAAAAATGACGGGGCCTCAGGGCCCCGTTTTCATGTTTGCGGCTTCTTTCGGCAGTGCCGCAAATTTCTAAAAAAGGGGCTGGTCTATTTTTCCAGCCTTTCTATTGTTGTCGCTTGATATTTGCCCGGAAGGGTAGAGCAGGAAGACAGATGCAGCTCGTATTCGATGGCCACAACGACGTTCTCCTCAGGCTTTGGACACATGAAAGGGATGGCGCCGATCCGGTTGCCGAATTTCTGAACGGAACGACGCAAGGCCATATCGATGCGCCGCGCGCGCGTCAGGGCGGCCTCGCCGGCGGTCTCTGCGCCATCTACATTCCCTCCGGCGATCTCGTCTTCGCCGACCCTGACGAGAACGGCCACTACGAGACGCCGCTTGCCGCACCGCTCGACCGTCTTCCCTCGCTTGGCATTGCCACCGAGATGGCGGCAATCGCGCTTCGCCTGGATACGGCCGGCGCATGGCGGCTGTGCCGAAGTGTCAAGGATATCCGCAAGGCGATGGCAGAGGGCATCTTTGCCGCCGTCATGCATATGGAAGGCTGCGAGGCGATCGGTGCTGACCTGGCGGCGCTCGAGGTTTTCCATGCTGCGGGTCTGCGCTCGCTTGGGCCTGTCTGGAGCCGCCACAATGTCTTCGGGCATGGCGTCCCCTTCGCATTTCCGAAAAACCCGGATACCGCTCCCGGCCTGACGGATGCCGGTTTCGAGCTTGTGCGCGAGTGCAATCGTCTCGGCATCATGATCGACCTGTCGCACATCACCGAAAAGGGCTTCTGGGATGTCGCCAAGACCAGCGATCAGCCTCTGGTCGCCACCCATTCCAACGCCCATGCGCTGACGCCGGTGGCGCGAAACCTCACCGACAAGCAGCTCGATGCGATCAAGGAATGCAACGGGCTGGTCGGCCTGAACTATGCGACGGCGATGCTGCGCGCCGACGGCCGCTCGGATGGCGAGACGCCGCTTTCCGACATGATCCGCCACGTCAACCACCTCGTGGACCGCGTCGGCATCGATTGCGTCGCGCTCGGATCCGACTTCGACGGGGCGACGATTCCCGACGAAATCGGCGATGCTGCTGGCAACCAGAAGCTGATTGCCGCTCTCCGGGACAGTGGATATGGTGAAAGCGATCTCAAAAAACTTGCCAGCGAGAACTGGCTGAGAATCCTGGCTTCGGCGTGGAGGGAGAAGGACGTCTAAGGCCTGAAAACTGCTTTGTAATCAATCAAAAACAGGGGAACAGAACCAATGATGATTACCAAAATCAACCGCAGCTTCCGCGCACTTTCCGCCGGTGCCGCACTCTCGCTTCTCATGATGGCCGCACCCGCAGCCTTCGCTGAAACGCCGAAGGATACGCTGGTCGAAGGCTTCGCCATCGACGACATCATCACCATGGATCCGGGCGAAGCATTCGAGCTCTCGACGGCAGAAGTGACCAGCAACACTTACAGCCTGCTGGTTCGCCTCGACATGGCCGACACCTCGAAGGTGAAGGGCGATCTCGCCGAAAGCTGGACCGTTTCCGACGACGGCCTGACCTATACGTTCAAGCTGAAGCCGGGCCTGAAGTTCGCTTCCGGCAATCCCGTCACCGCCGAAGACGTTGCCTGGTCGTTCGAACGCGCCGTCAAGCTCGACAAGAGCCCGGCCTTCATTCTGACCCAGTTCGGCCTGACCGGCGACAACGTCACCGAAAAGGCAAAGGCTGCCGACCCGAACACCTTCGTCTTCACCGTCGACAAGCCCTACGCGCCAAGCTTCGTGCTGAACTGCCTGACGGCGACCGTCGCCTCGGTCGTCGACAAGAAGCTGGTCCTGGATCATGTGAAGCCGGTGACCGTCGACGCGGACCACAAGTATGACAACGACTTCGGCAACGAATGGCTGAAGACCGGCTATGCCGGCTCGGGCGCCTTCAAGCTGCGCGAATGGCGCGCCAACGAAGTCGTCGTCATGGAGCGCAACGACAACTATTACGGCGACAAGCCGAAGCTGAACCGTGTCATCTACCGCTACATGAAGGAAAGCTCGGCGCAGCGTCTGGCGCTTGAGGCCGGCGATATCGATATCGCCCGCAACCTTGAGCCGGGCGATCTCGATGCCGTGTCGAAGAATGCCGATCTGGCAACGACCGACGCACCGAAGAGCACGATCTATTACGTCAGTCTCAACCTGAAGAACGAGAACCTGAAGAAGCCTGAAGTTCAGCAGGCCTTCAAATATCTCGTCGATTACGACGCGATTGGCGCGACGCTGATCAAGGGCATCGGCGAAGTCCACCAGACCTTCCTGCCGAAGGGCCAGCTCGGCGCTCTCGACGAGAACCCCTTCAAGCTCGACGTCGCCAAGGCGAAGGAACTGCTTGCCAAGGCAGGCCTGAAGGACGGCTTCTCCGTCACCATGGATGTGCGCAACACGCAGCCGGTCACCGGCATTGCCGAATCCATGCAGCAGACGCTGGCGCAGGCCGGCGTGAAGCTGGAGATCATCCCGGGCGACGGCAAGCAGACGCTGACCAAATATCGCGCCCGCACGCACGACATGTATATCGGCCAGTGGGGCTCGGACTATTTCGACCCGAACTCCAATGCCGATACCTTCACGGCGAACCCGGATAATTCCGACGCCGGCACCAACAAGACGCTCGCCTGGCGCAACACGTTCGAGGCGCCCGAGCTCGACAAGGAAGCCAAGGCCGCTCTGCTTGAGCGTGACGGCGCCAAGCGCGCTGCCATGTACCAGGACATTCAGAAGAAGTACCTGGAAAACAGCCCCTTCGTCTTCATCTTCCAGCAGATCGAAGTGGCCGGCTATCGCAAGAGCCTGAAGGACTTCAAACTCGGCCCGAGCTTCGACACCAACTATGTCGGTCCGATTGCCAAGGAATAGTCCGGTAGGATTGGTTCGTTGAGCATTACCGAAACCAAGACGGAGGCGCGGCCCGCGAAGGGCCGTGCCATTCCGCTTGCCAAGGCGATCGGGCGTTTCCTGATCGCTGCGGTGACCACCTATCTCGGCCTGCTGGCCGTCACCTTTTTCATCGGCCGCGTGGTGCCGATCGATCCGGTTCTCGCCATTCTCGGCGACCGGGCGCCAACCCATGTCGTCGAGCGCGTGCGCCGCGAAATGGGCTTCGACCTGCCGCTCTACGAGCAGTTCTACATCTATCTCAAGGGCATCCTGTCGGGCGATTTCGGCAATTCGGTCCTGACCACAAACCCCGTGATGACCGATATCCGCCGCGCCTTCCCGGCGACGATCGAGCTCGCCACCTGCGGCACGATCATCGGCGCCGTCATCGGTATTCCGCTCGGCGTTCTCGCCGCCGTCCGCCGCGGTAGCCTCGCCGACCAGGTGGTGCGTGTCATCGGCCTCGTCGGCTATTCGGTGCCGATCTTCTGGCTGGCGCTGATTTCGCTGGTCATCTTCTATGCGAAGCTGCGATGGGTGGCCTTCCCGGGCCGTATCGATATCGTCTTCGAATATACGTTCACGCCGATCACCGGCTTCTATCTGCTCGACAGCGCCTGGCAGGGGCAGTGGGACGTCTTCTATGATGTCTTCCGCCACATCATCCTGCCGGCATCGCTGCTCGGATATTTCTCGCTTGCTTATATCAGCCGCATGACCCGCAGCTTCATGCTGAACGAGCTCAGCCAGGAATATATCGTCGCAGCGCGCGCCAAGGGCCTGTCGGAAACGCGGGTGATATGGGGCCATGCGCTGCGCAATGCCGCTGTGCCGCTGGTGACCGTGATCGCGCTTTCCTATGCCGGCTTGCTGGAGGGCTCGGTGCTGACGGAGACGGTGTTCTCCTGGCCCGGCATCGGCCTCTACATCACCAATTCGCTGCAGAGCGCCGATATGAACGCCGTACTTGGCGGCACGATCGTCATCGGCACGGTCTTCATCGGCATCAACCTTCTGTCCGACCTTCTCTACCGGACACTCGATCCAAGGACGCGAAGCCGATGACGGTTCCGGTCAACCAGACACGTCCCCTGAGCCGCCGCGAATGGCTGCTTTCCGATCGCCCGCAATCGCGCATGCAGGCACGTCTCGGGCGCGCCTATGTTACCTGGCGGCAGTTTACGGCAAACAGGCTTGCCGTCGTCGGCCTGGCGATCATCATCGCCCTGCTGTTCGTGGCCGCCTTTGCCGATCTGCTGGCAACGCATTCGCCCGTTATCGGCGATCTCAAGAATGCGCGGCTGCTGCCGCCCGGCAGCGAAGGCTATCTGCTCGGCACCGACGATCAGGGACGCGATATCTATTCGCGTCTGATCTATGGCTCGCGGCTCACACTCTTCGTCGTCGTTCTCGTCGCCATCATCTCCGCGCCGATCGGGCTGATCGTCGGCACGGTCTCCGGTTATGCCGGCGGCTGGGTCGATGCGACGCTGATGCGCATCACCGATATTTTTCTGGCCTTCCCGAAGCTGGTTCTGGCGCTTGCTTTCGTCGCAGCACTCGGGCCCGGTATTCAGAACGCCGTCATCGCAATCGCCATCACCTCCTGGCCGCCCTATGCCCGTATCGCTCGGGCTGAAACGCTGACAGTGCGGCGGTCGGACTACATCTCGGCGGTGAAGCTGATGGGCGCCTCGCCTATCCGCATCGTCATCCGCCATGTCATGCCGCTCTGCATTTCATCGCTGATCGTGCGCGTGACGCTCGATATGGCCGGCATCATCCTGACGGCTGCCGGTCTCGGCTTCCTCGGGCTCGGCGCCCAGCCGCCGCTGCCGGAATGGGGCGCGATGATCGCCTCGGGACGCCGCTTCATTCTCGACCAGTGGTGGGTCGCAGCCATGCCTGGGATCGCCATCCTGATCGTCAGCCTCGGCTTCAACCTGCTCGGCGACGGCCTGCGCGATGCGCTCGATCCGAAGGAGAGCGGCCAATGACCGAACTTCTCGACGTCAAGAACCTGCGCGTCAGCTATCCGACCCGCACCGGCGTGATCGAGGCCGTGCGCGGCGTATCCTTCACGCTCGGCAAGGAACGTCTCGGCATCGTCGGCGAATCCGGTTCCGGCAAGTCGCAGACGGGCCGGGCGATCATGGGGCTGACACCGAAACACGCCATCGTCAGCGCCGACACGCTCAACTTCAACGGCATCGATCTGCTGACCGCTTCGCCCAAGCAGCGGCGCCTGCTGCGCGGCAAGCGTATTGCCATGGTTTTGCAGGATCCGAAATATTCGCTCGATCCGGTCATGTCGATCGGCCGGCAAATCTGCGAGACGCTTCAGACCCATGAGAAGGTCGGGCGCTCGGAAGCCAAGGAGCGGGCGCTCGCCATGCTGGAGGCGGTGCAGATCCGCGATCCCAAGCGCGTCTTCGATCTTTATCCGCACGAAGTCTCGGGCGGCATGGGCCAGCGCGCGATGATCGCCATGATGCTGATCGCCGGACCCGAACTGTTGATCGCAGACGAGCCGACCTCGGCGCTCGACGTCACCGTTCAGCTCGACGTGCTGAAGATCATGGACAAGCTCGTCTCCGAGCGCGGCATGGGCCTGATCTTCGTGTCGCATGACCTGCGCCTCGTCTCCTCCTTCTGCGACCGCGTCATCGTCATGTATGCGGGCAAGATCGTCGAGGAGTTGAAGGCGTCGGAACTGAAGAACGCGCAGCATCCCTATACGCAGGGTCTGCTGAGCTGCATGCCGCAGATCGGCGAGGACCGCCATCCGCTGCCGGTTCTCGACCGCAAGCCGGAGTGGGCCGCATGAGTGCTGCACTTTCCGTCGAAAAACTCGGCGTCGTCTATGACGATTTCCATGCGCTGAAGGATGTCAGCATCGAGGTGGCCACCGGCGAATCCTTCGGGCTGGTCGGTGAATCCGGATCCGGCAAGTCGACCCTGTTGCGCGCCGTTGCAGGGCTCGCGCCCGTCAGTTCCGGCACCATCCGCATTCACGGCGAGGCGCTGCAGGGCGCAAAACGCAGCAAGGCTTTCTATCGCAGCGTCCAGATGGTGTTTCAGGACCCCTACGGCTCGCTTCACCCGCGCCAGACGATCGACCGACTGCTGCTCGAGCCGCTCGCCATCCACGGCATCGGCGACAGCGAGAGGCGTATCGAGCAGGCGCTCGATGAAGTCGGCCTCGGAAACGGTTTCCGCTTCCGCTATCCGCATCAGCTTTCCGGCGGCCAGCGACAGCGCGTGGCGATCGCCCGGGCGCTGATCGTCGAACCTTCGGTGCTGCTGCTGGATGAGCCGACCTCGGCGCTCGATGCTTCGGTGCAGGCCGAAGTGCTCAATCTGCTGGAGCAGATCCGCCGCGACCGCAAGCTGACATTCGTGATGGTGAGCCACGATCTCGGCGTCGTCACTCATATGTGCGAGCGCCTCGCCGTGATGCGCGGCGGTGCCGTTGTCGAGCGGTTGAGCTCGGCTGAGCTCGCCCGGGCCGATGTCCAGGAAGAATACACCCGCAATCTGATGGTCGCGAGCAAGGGTTTCGTCAAAGCCTGAAGCGCAGCCTTTTCAAGCATTTGAAAAGGCTGCCTCGACGCACCTATTAAGGTTAACGTAGCGTTAAAAGACGACCATTCGACTAGACTATTGACAGGCCCGTCCCATCTGTCATGATCCCGTTAACGATTGTTAGTTTTCGTGATCATGGAGGTAAGGGATGTTCTTTCTCGGTGGCATGACCATGGGATATCTCGAGCCGCCGGCCGCAAAAGCCGAGCGCGCCGAACCACCAGTCGTTAGCATTCCCGCCGAAAAGGACCGCCGCCTCATCGATATCTCCGCTGCTGCACAGCGTGAGGAAAACGCGATCGAACGGTCGTTGATCTGGGCCTGGCGCACTCTCTGCTGAGCTTTCTTCCGGCACCGGTGAGATTTTCTACCCGGCTGCCTCTGGAAGGAATTTTATCTCTACCTACCTGATAGGGAATATAAGAATAAAGATGTGAGGCATGACGCCCGCATCAAAGAGAACAGACGGAGGCAACACATGGCAGACCTGGGTATATCGCATACTCACGCGAACCATTATGGTTCCGTGCCGGCAAAGAAGCCGCTCTCCATGCGCGGCAAACTGCAGCTGGGCATCAATGCAGCATTGCTGGCGGCAGCTTTCGCATTCGTTGCTGCACTCGTATTCGGCCTGATCGGCTGATCTGGCGCACCGGCGCTGGCCGGTGCCTTTTCCTTCGGAACAATGTGCCATTCGCGGCATTCTCCAGTAACGCATTCAGCGCAAGGAGAATGGGCGTGAAGGGCGTGTTGCTCTGGCTCATCGGCAATTCCGATCCCAGTCATCATCCTTCTCTACCTGTGCCACGCGGTCTAGCGTTCCCAGTTAGGAGTAGAGGACGATGGCAAATACCGCCGTACTAAAGCCGAAATCACGCGACGTCTCGGTCAAGACCGGACTGTCCGACAAATATTGCGCCGACATGGCCAACAGCCTGTCGGCGATCCTGGCCAGCACCTATCATCTGGTCATCAAGAGCCACATCTATCACTGGAATGTCGTCGGCCCGCTGTTCAAGCCGCTGCACGAGTTGACCGAAGAGCACTACAACACGCTCTTCGAGGCGACAGATATTGTCGCCGAACGCATCCGCGCGCTTGGCCATCTGGCGCCCGCTCATATCGGCGACGCCGCCAAGTTTGCTCCGTCGAACCGCGATTTCAGCCAGCTGACGGCCGAAGACATGGTGCTCGATCTGATTGCCGATCACGAGGCGGCCTGCCGCGCCATGCGCGAAGCCGGTACTTCTGCCGATGAGAACGGCGACTTGGTGACGACGGATATGCTGACCGATCGCCTGACCTTTCACGAGAAGGCTCTTTGGATGCTCAAGGCGATCATCGCAAAGTAGGCGCGGGCGCGGGTTGCGCCTTACCGCCGCTGCAAGGGCGCATGGATGATGACCATGCGCCTTTTCTTTTGCAACTCGTTGATCCCAAAAGATTTTATTGACCAGCATGGAACCTTGATCCTCTGCGCTCGTTTATCCCGCAGCAAACCAAAGGAGATGGGCATGCTTTATTACGCTCTCGTATTTCTCGTCGTCGCCCTGATCGCCGGCCTGCTCGGCTTCGGCGGTATTGCCGGTGCTTCGGCTTCCATTGCGCAGGTGTTGTTCTTCCTGTTCCTGGTGCTCTTCGTCGTTTCGCTTTTCATGCGCCTGATGCGCCGCTGAGGCGCGACAGGCCATCCTTATCGGCGATGAAATCCGGTGCCCGGGCGGCGCCGGATTTTTCATGTCGCCGACGCCAATTCTTCGCTCTTGACTTGAATTATCAGGTTGGTGTCCAACTTTGACGAAATGGCTTTGCGGGAGGGACAACATGCACCGCCATGACCGTCACGGTTGCACGCGAAAGCGAGACTTAAACCGTTTCGTACCGAAAAATCGGCTGCCCTAGTATCTTTGCGCAACAGTGCCTTGCCGTTCATGCGGCAGTCATATTTGCCGGTGCAAAAGGCTAGCCAAAATTACCATAACTTCGTTTGGATCCAGAACCGAACCCATGTCAATTTCCAATCCGTCTCCGAGCCCGTCGCGCGATTCCGAAGTGAAGCAGATCGATCATAACGACTCGATCCGTTCGACTTACCTCTCCATCGAAGACATCAAGGCGATGGGCGAAGCAGTCGCCCGCAGCGGGGCGGATTCGCTTCCTGCCTTCGCGCCTTTCGACTTCTTCGCGCGGCACAAGGAGAACGAGAAGGAGATCCTGCGGGTCTACCGGACGACGGCTGCGGATGTGGAATCGGGCGAGACGATCACGCCCGCCGCCGAATGGCTGCTGGATAACCACTACATCGTCGAAGAGGCGATCCAGGAAGTCCGCCGCGACTTTCCGCGCCGTTTCTACCGCGAACTGCCGACCGTCAATGTCGGCGGCACGCAGGTGCCGCGCACGCTCGTGCTCGCCTGGCTCTATGTCGCTCACACCCACAGCACGGTCTCGCAGGAAAGCCTGACGGCGCTGGTCGATGGGTTCCAGCAGGTCGAGACGCTAAAGATCGGCGAGCTCTGGGCGGTGCCGTCGCTGGTGCGCTACGTGCTGGTCGAAAACCTCCGCCGCATCTCGAGCCGCGTCGAGCGCAGCCGGCGCATGCGCCGCCGCGCCAACGAGGCTGCCGACGAGCTCGTGCGTCTCGCCGATCCGGCCAAGGCTGCCGAATATCTGAAGTCGCTGGAGACGCTGGCCGAGGACAATACCTTCTCGACGCAGTTCCTCTACCGCATGCGTGACGGCTCGCAATCCTCAAGCCTGGCGATTGCCTGGCTGGACGACCGCCTTGCCTCGCTTGGCCGCGATACCGAAGAAGCGACGATGGCGGAGCACAGCCGCCTGTCCTCCGGCAACGTGACGATGGGCAACATCATCCGCAGCCTGCGCGAGATCGACGATACCGAATGGTCCGTCTGGGTCGAGCAGGTCAGCCATGTCGACAAGCTGCTCTGGGACAAGTCGGATTACGGCATTCTCGATTCCGGCTCGCGCAACAAGTATCGAAAGCAGATCGAAAAGCTCGCCAAGCGCTCGCCGCTGACCGAAATGGAAGTGGCGCAGCTGGCTCTCGACATGACGGCGGAGGCCAAGGCTTCCGACGAGCCGCAACCGCATGAGCCGAATGTCGGCGGGTTCCTGGCCGGCATGCATCGGCCGAAGTTCGAGGCGCGGGCCAATTACCGCCCGACGCTCGTCCAGCATTTCGTCCGCACTGTCCGCAAGTTCAACTGGCTGTCGATCGCCGTGCCCGTGGCGCTTTTGACGATCCTGGCGATGGTCATCGTCGGCAAGTTCATGGCGAATGCCGGTATGAGCCCGGCGGAGATCATCGTTCTCCTGATCATGTTTTCGCTGCCAGCTTCGGAAGGGGCGACGGGTCTTTTCAATACCGTGCTATCCTTCTTCGTGACGCCGTCGCGTCTCGTCGGCTACGAGTTCAAGGAAGGCATTCCAGAAGACGCGCGCACGCTCGTTGTCGTTCCCTGCCTGATTTCCAACCGCGACAGCGTCGATGAGCTCGTCCGCAACCTCGAGGTCCACTACCTCGCGAACCCGCGCGGTGAGATCTATTATTCGCTGCTCAGCGACTGGCCGGACAGCCAGGTCGAGGAAACCGCCAACGATCTCGAAGTGCTGGACTATGCCCGCCGCGAGATTGCGAACCTCTCGGCCCGCTACGCCTTCGATGGCAAGACGCGCTTCTACCTGCTGCACCGCCGCCGCCTCTACAATCCGGCCGAAGGCGCATGGATGGGCTGGGAGCGCAAGCGCGGCAAGCTGCATGAGCTGAACATGCTGCTGCGCGGCGACAGCGATACGACCTATCTGCCGGGCGCCAACATCGTTCCTGAAAACGTCCAGTATGTCATGACGCTCGATGCCGACACGCGCCTGATGCGCGATGCGGTCACCAAGCTCGTCGGCAAGCTCTACCATCCGATCAACCGTCCAGTTCTCAACCCGAAGACCGGCCGCGTCGAAAGCGGCTACGGCGTTCTGCAGCCGCGCGTCACGCCGTCGCTGACGACGGGCAAGGATGCCTCGGTCTTCCAGCGCGTCTTCTCGATCAACCGCGGTCTCGACCCCTATGTCTTCACGGTTTCCGACGTCTATCAGGACCTCGCAGGCGAAGGCACGTTCACGGGCAAGGGTCTCTATCACGTCGATGCCTTCGAGGCGTCGCTGAAGGGCCGTATCGACGAGAACTCGGTTCTCAGCCACGACCTTCTCGAAGGCTCCATGGCGCGCTGCGCGCTCGTCACCGATCTGGAACTCGTTGAAGACTTCCCGATCCGCTACGAAGTCGAAACCTCGCGTCAGCACCGCTGGGCGCGCGGCGACTGGCAGCTGCTGCCTTACATGTTCAATCCGAAATACGGCGTCACCGCGCTCGGCCGCTGGAAGATGTTCGACAACCTGCGCCGCTCGCTGACGCCGATCGCTTGGTTCTTCGCATCGGTTCTCGGCTGGTATTTCATGGGCCCGCTCGGCGCGCTCGTCTGGCAGATCCTGCTGATCTTCTGCCTTTTCGTTGCGCCGACCCTGTCGCTCATCAACGGCATCATTCCGCGCACCAGCGATATCGTCGCGCGCGCTCATCTTTACACTGTCTGGTCGGATATCCGGGCTGCCAACGCCCAGGTCGCGCTGCGTATTGTCTTTATCGCCGATACCGCCTGCATGATGGCCGATGCCATTGGCCGTTCGCTCTACCGCCTGTTCGTCAGCCACAAGCTGATGCTGCAATGGCGCACCGCCGCCAGCGTTCAGGCTGGCAAGCAGGGCACGATCAGCTCCTACTACAAGGCGATGTGGCATGCTCCGGTTCTGGCCGTGCTCGCCCTCGCCTTCGCCGCACTGTCGGGCGACAGCGCCTTCCTCGTCGGCATTCCCTTCGCCGTTCTCTGGATCCTCTCGCCGCTCGTTGCCTATTATGTGAGCCAGTCGGCGGAGACCGAAGACCGGCTCGAAGTGGCCGAGAAGGACTCGATCGAGCTCCGCAAGATCGCCCGCCGCACCTGGCGCTATTTCGACACGTTCACGACGGCCGAGCAGAACCATCTGCCGCCCGACAACGTGCAGGAAACGCCGCATGTGATCGTCGCGACCCGTACGTCGCCGACCAATATCGGCGTCTATCTTCTCTCGGTCGTCTCAGGCCGCCAGTTCGGCTGGTTCTCCTTCGAGGAGACGATTGACCGGCTGGAGAAGACGATCGCCACCATCGACAAGATGGAGAAGTACCGTGGTCACCTCTACAACTGGTATCACACCGATACGCTGCAGACGCTTGGCCCGCGCTACGTCTCGGCCGTCGATAGCGGTAACCTTGCCGGTCACCTGATTGCCGTCTCATCCGCCTGCCGCAACTGGGCGGAAGCGCCGTCGGCACATATGCAGGGCAATCTCGATGGCGTCGGCGATACCGCCGGCATTCTCGGCGAAGTGCTGGCCGATTTGCCTGACGATCGCAAGACCGTGCGTCCGCTGCGCCGTCGTCTGGAAGAGCGCATCATCGGCTTCCAGAACGCCCTTGCCGCCGTCAAGCGCGAGCATGAGTTTGCCTCGATCCGCGTCATCAACCTTGCGGTTCTCGCACGCGATATCCAGAAGCTCGCCGCCAACCTCGACCACGAAGTCAAATCATCGCTGAGCGGCGAGCTGACCCGCTGGGCCGAGCAGCTGGTGAAGGTCTGCGAAGCGCATATTTCCGACAGCACCTACGATCTTTCGAATATCGATCCGCTGCGTCCGCGCCTGATCGCTCTCCGCGACAAGGCTCGCGACCTTGCTTTCTCGATGGACTTCTCGTTCCTGTTCCGTCCGGAGCGCCGTCTTCTGTCGATCGGCTACCGCGTCGAAAGCGGCGAGCTCGACCAGGCCTGCTACGACCTCCTGGCATCGGAATGCCGCCTGACTTCGCTCTTCGGTATCGCCAAGGGCGACCTGCCGACGGAGCACTGGTACCGCCTGGGACGTCAGGTCGTTCCGGTGGGTTCGCGCGGCGCGCTGGTCTCCTGGTCCGGCTCGATGTTCGAATACCTGATGCCACCGCTCGTCATGCAGGAGCGCGGTGGCGGTATTCTCAACCAGACCAACAATCTCGTCATCGTCGAGCAGATGAATTACGGCCGCAAGCTGGGCGTTCCGTGGGGTATTTCGGAAGCGGCATTCAATGCCCGCGACCATAACATGAACTACCAGTACACCAATTTCGGTGTACCGACGCTCGGTCTGAAGCGTGGTCTCGGCCACAACGCCGTCATCGCGCCTTACGCATCGATCCTGGCTAGCCAGTATGATCCGAAGGCAGCCCTCGAAAATCTCGAGCGCCTGCGTGGTCTCGGCGCGCTCGGCAAGTACGGCTTCCATGACGCTGTCGACTTCACGCCGACCCGCGTTCCGGAAGGCAAGAAGTGCGCGGTGGTCTATAACTACTATGCCCACCACCATGGCATGTCGATTGCGGCAGTTGCCAACGTCGCCTTCAACGGCCACCTGCGCGAGCTCTTCCACTCCGATCCGGTGATCGAGGCCGCCGAACTGCTGCTGCAGGAAAAGGCGCCGCGCGACATTCCGGTGATGAGCGGCAAGCACGAGTCGGATACGCCTGCCAGCATCCAGGACGACCTGCTGCGCCCGGAACTGCGCAAGATCGCGGATCCGCTGTCGCGCGACCGCGAACTGGTGTTCCTGTCGAACGGCCACTATTCGATGATGCTGACGGCGACCGGCGCCGGCTATGCCCGCTGGAACGGCCAGTCCGTGACCCGCTGGAAGCCCGATCCGACCGAAGACCGTTGGGGCAGCTTCATCTTCCTGCGCGATACCGCCACTAACGAATGGTGGTCGGCGACCGCGGAGCCGAAGAGCGTCGAAGGCGAAAAGGTCAATGTACTCTTCGCCGATGAAAAGGCGGAGTTCACCAAGATCGTCGGCGATCTGACGAGCGAAGTCGAATGCATCGTCGCCACCGAGCACGATGCCGAAGGCCGCCGTCTGACGCTGCTCAACATGGGCACCGAAGACCGGTTCATCGAGGTCACCTCCTATATGGAGCCGGTGATCACCACCGATGATACGGACAACGCCCATCCGGCCTTCGCCCGCATGTTCGTGAAAACCGATTTCGGCAAGCGCGGCGACGTCATCCGCGCCGAGCGCAACAAGCGCGATCCGAATGAAGCGAACATGAGCATCGCGCATCTGATCGTCGACAGCGCCGGTCCGCAGCGCCAGACCGAATTCGAAACCGATCGTCGCAAGTTCCTCGGCCGTGGCCGCAGCCTTGCCGATGCGGCTGCATTCGATCCGGGCGCGACGCTGTCCGGCAGCGAAGGCTTCACGCTCGATCCGATCCTGTCGTTGCGCCGCACGGTTCGCGTGCCGGCCGGCAAGAAGGTTATCGTGATCTTCTGGACCATCGCTGCGCCGAGCCGCGACGACGTGGACAAGGCCGTCGAGCGCTATCGTCACGCCGATGCCTTCCAGCACGAGCTGGTGCAGGCATGGACGCGCACGCAGGTGCAGATGCGCCATGTCGGCGTCACCTCGCAGCAGGCTGCCGCCTTCCAGCATCTTGGCCGTCATCTCGTCTATCCGGATATGGATATGCGCTCCGACGCCTCGGTTCAGGCCGGCATGGCCTCGCAGTCGTCGCTCTGGCCGCTGGCGATTTCAGGCGACTTCCCGATCTTCATGCTGCGCATCAACGACGATATGGATCTCGACATCGTTCGCGAAGCGCTGCTGGCGCAGGAATATCTGCGTTCGCGCGGCGTCACCGCCGATCTCGTGATCATGAACGAGCGCGCCTCCTCCTATGCCCAGGACATGCAGCACGCTGTCGACCAGATGTGCGAAAACGTCCGCCGCATGGGCCAGGCCGACGGTCTGCGCCAGCATATCTTTGCCGTGCGCAAGGATCTGATGGAGGAAACGACCTATCACGCGCTGATGGCCGCTGCCCGCGTCACCTTCCATGCGAAGAACGGCAAGGTACTCGATCAGATCAACCGCGCCATCGCGCTCCGCTCGCCCTCCAAGGAAGAGCAGGAAGAGATGCAGAAGGCTGCCGAGCGCAGCAAGATGACGGCAACGAAGCGTATCGCGCCGGTCATCAAGCCGCGGCCCGTGCCTGCTGAAATCGAAGAGCAGGGCGACCTCGACTTCTGGAACGGCTTTGGCGGCTTTGCCCGCGACGGCCGCGAGTATGTCGTTCGCCTCGCCGGCGGCACGGCAACGCCGCAGCCGTGGATCAACGTGATCTCGAACGACAAGTTCGGCTTCCACGTTTCGGCCGAAGGCGCAGGCTTCACCTGGTCGGTCAACTCGCGCGACTATCAGCTGACCAGCTGGTCGAACGACGCCGTCGTCAACCGTTCGGGCGAAGCGATCTATGTCGCCGATCTCGACAATAATGACATCCTGACGCCTTATGCCGGTCTGTCGCAGCGTGCCGATGCTCGTTTCGAAACCCGTCATGGTCTCGGCTACTCGGTCTTCTCCAGCGAGCAGAACGATATCGCCATGGAGGTTACCCAGACCGTCCATCGCGAAAAGCCGGTGAAGATGCAGCGCGTTCGCCTGCGCAACAACGGCACCGGCGCCCGCAAGCTCAGGCTCTACGGCTATGTCGAGTGGGTGCTCGGCAACAATCCGCAGCGCACCGTTCCCTTCATCCTGTCTTCGGCGGATGAGGAAACCGGAACGCTGTTTGCCGGCAACCAGTACAGCATCGACTTCTCGAACCGGGTAGCCTTCTTCGCCGCCAGCGAGAAGCCGTCGAGCTTCGGCACCAGCCGGCGCGAGTTCATCGGCAAGGCCGGTACGATCCAGGCACCGCAGGCGCTGAAGCCTTCCATGCCGCTCTCCGGTTCGACCGAGCTCGATGGCGATCCGGCCGCTGTGCTGGCAATCGACATCACGCTGGCACCGGGTGAAGCACGCGACGTCACCTTCTTCATGGGCGATACCGCGTCCAGGGATGAGGCGGCAGCGCTTGCCAAGGAGATCCGTTCGGCCAGCATCGAGGATGCCGTTCAGGCAAACCGCGACTTCTGGCAGGGCTTTACCGGCAAGGTGCAGATTACGACTCCCGACCAGGGCATGAACAATCTCATCAACGCCTGGCTGCCTTATCAGAGCCTCGGCTGCCGTATCATGGCGCGTTCGGCCTTCTATCAGGCAAGTGGTGCCTTCGGCTTCCGCGACCAGCTGCAGGATACCCTGGCTTTCGTGCTGCAAGAGCCTTCGCTGGCCCGCAACCAGATCGTCAACGCCGCCTCGCGGCAGTTCCGTGAAGGTGACGTCCAGCATTGGTGGCTGCCGGGAACGGGGGCGGGCGTCCGCACGCTGATCTCGGATGACGTCGTCTGGCTTGCTTACGGTATCCACCACTATTGCAGCGTCACCGGCGACAAGACCGTGCTCGACGAGCAACTGCCGTTCCTCGAGGGTCCGGCGCTGCTCGAAGGACAGCACGACTCGTTCTACAAGCCCGAGATTTCCGAGGACAAGGCGAGCATCTACGAACATGCCGCTCTCGCCCTCGATCTGGCGATCAAGCGGACCGGCTCGAACGGCATGCCGCTGATCCTCGGTGGCGACTGGAACGACGGCATGAACCGCGTCGGCATCCATGGACAGGGCACGAGCGTCTGGCTCGGCTGGTTCCTCGCCGGTGCGCTTCGCTCCTTCACGCCTTACGCCGAAGAACGCGGCGACAAGGCGCGCGTCGAGCGCTGGACCAAGCATCTCGGCGAGCTGAAGACGGCTCTCGAAAGCGCTGGCTGGGATGGCGGCTACTATCGCCGCGGCACGTTCGACGACGGCAGCCTGCTGGGCTCGAAGGAAAGCCTGGAATGCCAGATCGATTCGATTGCGCAGTCGTGGAGCGTGCTCTCGGGCGAAGGCAATCCTGATCATGCCAAAACGGCGATGGATGCGGTTCTGAGCCGTCTCGTCGATCGCGACACGCGCATCATCCGGCTGTTCACCCCGCCTTTCGCGACCTCGGCCAAGGATCCGGGCTATATCAAGGCCTATCCTCCGGGTGTTCGCGAGAACGGCGGCCAGTACACGCATGCTGCGACCTGGGTGGTCATGGCGCTGGCAGAGATGAACCGCGGCGACGATGCGCTGGCCTGCTTCGATCTGCTCAACCCGATCACGCATTCGCGCGACAAGAGTTCTGCCGAGCACTATCGCGTCGAGCCCTATACGATCGCTGCCGACGTCTATGGCGAAGGCGCTCTCAAGGGACGCGGCGGCTGGACCTGGTATACGGGATCGGCCGGCTGGCTCTATCGCGCCGCCGTCGAAGGCATCCTCGGAATCCGGCTTAAGGATGGGCGTCTGTTCGTTCGTCCGGCACTGCCGAGCAGCTGGGATGGCTTCTCTGCAGAGGTCGAACATTCCGGCGTGAAATACCGCATTTCGGTCTCAAAATCGTCCCAACCCGGCGGCTACAGTCTGGCTATCAACGGCAACGACATCGCCAATCCCTCTGAGGGATATCCGGTCGGATAGCAGCATTCCTCAAGCTCACACTCCGGCGATTCGTTGCGGCCAAAAGGGAAACCTTTTGGCCGCAACTGCGTTTGCAAATCGGAACCAGGAGAGACATTCATGGCGACTACGCCGGAAAAGACGATCGGCGCTGAGCGCGTGTCACCGTCCGCGGCCCGGCCGCAACGCGATACAAGACTGGATGTATTGCGCGGGCTGGCCCTCATCACGATCTTCATCAATCACGTCCCCGGGCAGATTTTCGAGTATGTGACGACGAAGAATTTCGGCTTCTCCGACGCTGCCGAAGCCTTCGTGCTGATCTCGGGTATCGCCGTCGGCCTCGCCTATGGATCGGGCTTCAAGTTCGGCCGCAGGCTGGAGATGGCGAAGAAGGCCGTGAAGCGTGCCTTTACGCTCTATCTCGCCCATATGATCACCACCTTCATCACGCTGGCGCTTTTCATCTGCGGCGCCTGGCTGTTCCATAGGCCGGGGCTGCTGGTGGAGATCAATATCCTGGCGGTGCTGACCAATCTGAAGGAAGGCATTCCGGCGCTGCTGCTGCTTGGCCACCAGATTGGCTACAACAACATCCTGCCGATGTATGGCGCGTTGATGCTGATGGTGCCGATCATCCTGCTGCTGAACTCCTGGCATCCTCTGCTGGCGCTCACCGTCTCGGGCACCGTATGGTTCGTCTCGGGCATCTACCAGATTGCGCCGCATAACATGATCATTGCCGACTACTGGTTCCTGAACCCGCTGTCGTGGCAGTTCATCTTCACGATCGGCATCGTCGGCATGATGCATGTGAAGCGTGGCGGAAGGTTGCCGCGCCATCCTGTGCTGTTCATGCTGGCGTCGGGCTATGTGGCGCTGTCGTTTGCCTGGGTCGTCGGTCATCTCTGGGATCTCGGTAATGCGCTGGCGGCGCTTGGCCTGCCTGCGGTCCTCACCGGCTTCGACAAGACCTTCCTGTCGCTGCCGCGTCTGCTGCATGTGCTGGCGCTGACCTATCTGGTCATCAACATCCCGGCCCTGTCGCATCTGCTGCGCCGTCCGGCTGATCATCCGCTGACGATCCTTGGCCGCCACTCGCTGAACATCTTCGTTGCCGGCACGATCCTCGCCATGGCGGGTCAGGTTCTGCTATACGTCACCAATCGCGACCAGTTCATCGGCCCGATGTTCGTGATCGCCGGTCTCTCGGCCCAGTTCGCCTATGCCTACCATCTGGAGCGCAAGCGCCTGGATGCGAAGGTCAAGCCGGTGATGGCGCGCACGGCGGTGCCGGTCGCCATCCGGGTCGGCGATCGCCGGAAATAAGCTGTAGGGATCGATGTGATGCTAATGGCCGGCGGGGCTCTCTCCGCCGGCTATTTTTTATGCTCGAGAATGTTGATGAGGCGGCCGAAGGGATCGCGGACATAGAAGCGGCGGACGCCCCACGGCTCGTCGGCGGGGCCATAGACGATCTCGAAGTCTGCCTTCCTGATGTCTTCAAGCACGGCCTCGACATCATCCACCTCGATGGAGAGATCGGGCACTTCGGTACCGGAGCCGCCCTCGCTGGCGATGCTGACCTGCACCTGCATGGCAGTGGCATTGCCGTAGGTGACGATCCAGCCGTGATCCATCAGCAGATCGAGCCCCAGGATGTCGCCGTAGAAGCGCTGCGCCAGCGACAGGTCACCGGCGGCGATGTTGGTGATGATGCGGCGAACGGCCAAGCTGTTTCCTCCGGCGCCAAATGCGCGGAGCCGATGCTAGCGGCTTTCACCATGCGATTGAAGCATTGGGAGTGCCTGGCATCGCTTGCGTGATGCCTGTGGTCGCCGGCCGGTCATGTGAGGCACTGAGCTAGCTCTTGCGAACTGCTCAGAGTGCTAGATCGCGTAATCACCCCGTTGACGGCGAAGCAGTGGTATTGGAAGCGAGCCTTAGGCCAAGAAGCACACAAACCAGAGCGCAAAAGAAAAGGCCGGAAGGTGATCCTTCCGGCCTTTGGCATTTCGTTGCGGCTCTCGCCTTAAGCAGCTTCGGTGGCGTGTGCCTTGCGGACTTCGTCGTCCGTCAGGATGCCGCTGGCGCGGAGCAGGGCGGCGAAGCGGCCGTTGCTCTGGCTGAGCTCGTCGAAGCTACCCTGCTCGACGATCCGGCCATTGTCGAGGAACAGCACCTTGTCGGCCTCGCGGACCGTCGACAGACGGTGGGCGATGATGAAGGTGGTGCGGTTCTGGCGCAGGTTGTCGATGGCGGCCTTCACGCGGTTTTCGGTTTCGACGTCGAGCGCGCTGGTCGCCTCGTCGAGCACGAGGATCGGCGCGTCCTTCAGGATGGCGCGGGCGATCGCGATACGCTGACGCTCACCACCGGAGAGACGGTTGCCGCGCTCGCCGACATGCGTGTCGTACTGGTCTTCGCGCGTCTCGATGAAGTCGGCAGCTGCAGCAGCTTCCGCTGCCTGGCGCATTTCTTCTTCACTGGCGCCCTCGCGGCCGAGGCGGATGTTGTCACTGATCGAACGGTTCAGCAGACCGGCATCCTGGAACACGGTTGCGATGAAGCGGCGCAGTGACTTGCGGGTCACCTTGGTGATGTCATGGCCATCGACGAGGATCTGGCCGCTGTCGGGGTCGTAGACGCGCTGCAGCAGGTTGACGAGCGTCGTCTTGCCGGCGCCGGTCGGGCCGACGATCGCGATCGTCTGGCCGGCCTTGGCCTTGAAGTTGACGTTGTGCAGACCCTGCGACGAGTTGCCGAAGCCGAAGGAGACGTCGCGGAATTCGACTTCGCCCTTGACGTCCTTGATGTCGGCATTGCCGGCAGGCTCTTCACGGTCACGAACGGAGTCTTCGAGGACGTAGAAGTCTTCGAGCTTCGAGCGGGCTTCAAAGATCTGCGTGGCGAACTGGCGCATCTGGTCGAGACGCGAGATCAGCAGGTTGGCAAAGCCGATGAAGGCAATGACGTCACCGATCTTGATTTCGCCAGCCTGCACCAGCAGCGTGCCGATGACGAGGATGACCATCATGGCGATCGTGGAAGCCATGCGGTTCAGCGCGCCGGCAATAGCCCACCAGTCGAGAACCGGATACTGGGCCTGCAGCAGGCGATCGGTAAAGCCCTTCAGAGCCTTGGTTTCAGCTTCGATACGGTTGTAGCTGTGCAGCACCGAAACGTTGCTGATCGAGTCGCTGACATGCGAAAAGACGGTGTGGTAGTGGTTTTCGACCGAAGCCTGACCATCCTTCGTGCGGCTCATGACAACACGGCCGATCGCCCAGTAGGCTGCGCCGAGCACCAACAGAACGATCGACAGGCGATAGTCCATCGAGATGGCGGTCGGGATCAGCAGGCCGATCGCGACAGCCGTCGCAAGGTGGTTGCGCATGAACTCGAGCCAGAGGCCGAACAGCGTCTCGCAGGCGCGCAGCAGCGTATGCAGCGCGTTGGACGTGCCACGCTGATGATGCCAGGAGAGCGGCATGGAAATGATGCGGCCGAAGGCTTCGGTCAGAAGCGTGGCGCGCCGGCCATGCGCCAGCCTGTCAGCCTCGCGGGCGACAAGCACGAAGGCGATGGTGTTGAAGACGGCGAAACCGGCCCACATGAACAGGATCGGCTTCACTTCGCCCTTGCCGGAGATGGCATCGATAATGCGGCCGAAGAGGATTGGTTCCGCGATGGTAATGGCTGCCAGAACAATGTTGGCAACGACCACCAGGGATACGCGGAGCTTGTAGGCGCCAAGGTAGCGCAAAGCTCTTGCATAGACCTTGAATAGCGACACAGCAGTACCTCTTTTGTGCATCTGCAAAACGGGATGCTGCGACGCTACTAAAATCTACCTGAACCGGCGATTAACACCGCGTTCACGCACCGCTTTTTTCGACATTGTGACAGCAGGGTGCGACGAGATGACATCGGTTGAAAACTGTTCAATGGACAACAGTCGTGACAATTTTCACTTGCATTTGGAAGGTCATACGTCACACCATAAAGCATACGGGTTAAAATGATTAAACCGAAGACCGTTGAGATGCCGGCTGCGTTTTTTGCCGGTCGACGGCCCTCAACCGCACGCCCTTTTCGGGCAGGGGGCATTTGTGAATATTCATTCGTTGATTCAATTGCTTGTCGTTATCGAAGAATGCAAGAAGATCGAACGTGTGGTCGAGGAGCTTGAGAATGTTCTGCATTCCTATGGCTTTGAATATTTCGTTCTTCTGCGTCACCCGAAGCGCAGCGTCGATCCCTGGGGCGCCGTGCTCGCCGGCGACTGGCCGGAGAAATGGACGCAGGTTTATGCAACCAAGAAATATTTCCTGATCGATCCGACCGTTCGTTATCTCGGACAGACGAGCCGCCCCTTCCGCTGGCAGGAAGCGCTCGCCGCCTATCGCCGAGACCCGCATCAGCGCCGGATGGAGCAGATGATGAACGATGCTGCCCAGCATGGACTGAGCGATGGCTATGTGCTTCCGGTCCATGGCCGCAGCGGTCTGCTCGGCAGCCTCAGCATCGGCGGCGTGCCCGTCGATCTGTCTCCGGTGGAACTTTCGCTGTTTTGCACCGTGACGCACAAGGCCTTCTGGCGGCTATTGGAATTGCGGGGCGAGGCGGAGGCTTTGGACAGCCCGACGCTGATGGAAACGCCGCTGACACGGCGCGAACTGGAGATCCTGCATTATCTCGCCGACGGCATGACCTCGATCGAGATCAGCAAGTTGCTGAGCATCTCCAACCACACCGTCGACTGGTACATGAACGGAATTCAGGACAAACTGAAGGCCAAAAACCGCCAGCAGGCCGTCGCTTTGGCCTTTAGATACGGCTTAATTACCTGATGGCGGAGAAATTCTATTTCGTGGCGGCAAGGGAAATTGAACTTTCTGTAACAGCACGTTAAGAATTCTCTTCGCGGGTGCAGCATTGCCCGCGTCCCGTGCTTTGAGGAGAGTGCATTGCCCATATCCAAGATTCTTGTCGCCAACCGCTCCGAAATTGCCATCCGCGTGTTCCGCGCGGCCAACGAGCTCGGGATAAAAACGGTCGCGATATGGGCAGAGGAAGACAAACTCGCGCTGCACCGCTTCAAGGCGGACGAAAGCTACCAGGTCGGCCGCGGGCCGCATCTTGAGCGTGATCTCGGTCCGATCGAAAGCTACCTGTCGATCGACGAAGTGATCCGCGTTGCCAAGCTGTCCGGCGCCGATGCGATCCATCCGGGCTACGGCCTGCTGTCGGAGAGCCCCGAATTCGTCGATGCCTGCAACAAGGCGGGCATCACCTTCATCGGTCCGCGGGCCGATACGATGCGCCAGCTCGGCAACAAGGTTGCAGCGCGCAATCTGGCGATCTCCGTCGGTGTGCCGGTTGTTCCGGCAACCGAGCCGCTTCCCGACGACATGAAGGAAGTTGCCCGCATGGCCGAGGAGATCGGCTATCCGGTGATGCTGAAGGCATCCTGGGGCGGCGGTGGCCGCGGTATGCGCGCGATCCGCGATCCGAAGGATCTCGCCCGCGAAGTGACCGAAGCCAAGCGCGAAGCGATGGCCGCCTTCGGCAAGGACGAGGTCTATCTCGAGAAGCTCGTCGAACGCGCCCGCCACGTCGAAAGCCAGATTCTTGGCGATACGCATGGCAATGTCGTGCATCTCTTCGAGCGCGACTGCTCCATCCAGCGCCGTAACCAGAAGGTCGTCGAGCGCGCGCCGGCACCTTATCTCAGCGAAGCGCAGCGCCAGGAGCTCGCCGCCTACTCGCTGAAGATCGCCGAGGCGACCAACTATGTCGGCGCCGGCACCGTCGAATATCTGATGGATGCCGATACCGGCAAATTCTACTTCATCGAAGTCAATCCGCGCATCCAGGTCGAGCACACCGTCACCGAAGTCGTCACCGGCATCGATATCGTCAAGGCGCAGATCCACATCCTCGACGGCTTTGCGATCGGCACGCCTGAGTCCGGCGTGCCCAAGCAGGCCGATATCCGCCTCAACGGTCACGCGCTGCAGTGCCGCATCACCACCGAGGATCCGGAGCATAACTTCATTCCGGACTATGGACGTATCACCGCCTACCGCTCGGCATCGGGCTTCGGCATCCGCCTCGATGGCGGCACGTCCTATTCGGGCGCGATCATCACCCGCTATTACGATCCGCTGCTCGTCAAGGTAACGGCCTGGGCGCCGAACCCGTCGGAAGCGATCTCGCGCATGGACCGCGCGCTGCGCGAATTCCGTATCCGCGGCGTCGCCACCAACCTGACCTTCCTGGAAGCGATCATCACGCATCCGAAGTTCCGCGATAACAGCTACACGACGCGATTCATCGACTCGACGCCGGAGCTTTTCCAGCAGGTGAAACGCCAGGACCGCGCCACCAAGCTTCTGACCTATCTCGCCGATGTCACTGTCAACGGCCATCCGGAAGCCAAGGACCGGCCGAAGCCGTCTGCCGATATCGCAGAGCCGGTCGTTCCCTATATCGAAGGCGGCAAGGTGCCGGATGGCACCAAGCAGCTGCTCGACAAGCTGGGCCCGAAGAAGTTCGGCGAATGGATGCGCAACGAGAAGCGCGTGCTGATGACCGACACGACGATGCGTGACGGCCACCAGTCGCTGCTGGCAACGCGCATGCGCACCTATGACATTGCCCGGATCGCCAGCACCTATGCCCAGGCGCTGCCGAACCTCTTGTCGCTGGAATGCTGGGGTGGCGCGACCTTCGACGTCTCCATGCGCTTCCTGACGGAGGATCCCTGGGAGCGTCTGTCGCAGGTGCGCGAAGCCGCGCCGAACCTGCTTCTGCAGATGCTGCTGCGCGGCGCCAACGGCGTCGGCTACAAGAATTACCCTGACAATGTCGTCAAATACTTCGTCCGTCAGGCGGCTGCCGGCGGTATTGACCTCTTCCGCGTTTTCGACTGCCTGAACTGGGTCGAGAACATGCGCGTCTCGATGGATGCGGTCGCCGAAGAGAACAAGCTTTGCGAAGCGGCGATCTGCTACACCGGCGACATCCTGAACTCGGCGCGCCCGAAATACGATCTGAAGTATTACACGGATCTCGCCGTGCAGCTGGAAAAGGCCGGTGCGCATATCATCGCGCTGAAGGATATGGCGGGCCTCCTGAAGCCGGCCGCTGCCAAGGTTCTGTTCAAGGCGCTGCGCGAAGCGACCAGCCTGCCGATCCACTTCCACACGCATGATACGTCGGGTATCGCGGCTGCGACCGTTCTTGCGGCTGTCGATGCCGGCGTCGATGCTGTCGATGCGGCGATGGATGCGCTGTCGGGCAATACCTCGCAGCCCTGCCTCGGCTCGATCGTCGAAGCGCTGCGCGGCTCCGAGCGCGATCCGGGCCTCGACCCGGAATGGATCCGCCGCATCTCCTTCTATTGGGAAGCGGTGCGCCACCAGTACGCGGCCTTCGAGAGCGATCTCAAGGGTCCGGCATCCGAAGTCTATCTGCACGAGATGCCCGGCGGCCAGTTTACCAACCTCAAGGAACAGGCCCGCTCGCTCGGTCTTGAGACCCGCTGGCACAAGGTGGCGCAGGCCTATGCCGATGCCAACCAGATGTTCGGCGATATCGTCAAGGTGACGCCGTCCTCCAAGGTCGTCGGCGACATGGCGCTGATGATGGTGAGCCAGGACCTGACGGTCGCCGATGTCATCAATCCGGACAAGGAAGTCTCCTTCCCGGAATCGGTCGTTTCGATGCTGAAGGGCGACCTCGGTCAGCCGCCGTCGGGCTGGCCGGAAGCGCTGCAGAAGAAGGCGCTGAAGGGCGATGCACCCTATACGGTGCGCCCGGGCTCGCTGCTTGAAGACGCCGATCTCGATGCCGAGCGCAAGGCGATCGAAACCAAGCTGGAGCGCGAGGTCACCGACTTCGAATTCGCTTCCTACCTGATGTATCCGAAGGTCTTCACCGACTTCGCCTTTGCATCGGATACCTACGGCCCGGTCTCGGTTCTGCCGACGCCTGCCTATTTCTACGGTCTGGCCGATGGCGAGGAGCTGTTTGCCGATATCGAAAAGGGCAAGACGCTTGTCATCGTCAATCAGGCGATGAGCGGTACCGACAGCCAGGGCATGGTCACCGTGTTCTTCGAGCTGAATGGCCAGCCGCGCCGCATCAAGGTGCCGGATCGCGCCCATGGCGCATCGGGTGCCGCCGCCCGCCGCAAGGCGGAGCCGGGCAACGCCGCGCATGTCGGCGCGCCGATGCCGGGTGTCATCTCCCGCGTCTTCGTCTCGCCCGGCCAGGCGATCAATGCCGGCGACGTCCTCGTCTCGATCGAGGCGATGAAGATGGAAACGGCGATCCACGCCGAGAAGGACGGCACGATTGCCGAAGTGCTCGTCAAGGCCGGCGATCAGATCGATGCCAAGGACCTGTTGGTCACCTACTCGGCCTAAAGATTTGAGGGGCGGGCCTCAGGCCCGCCCTTTTCATTTGAAGAGTGCGGCCGCCTAGATATCGTAGGTATGGGCGGCGTTGATCGTCGAGATGAAGCGCTTGGTGCGCTCGCGTTCTGGTGCCGTGAAGATCGATCTGGCGCTGCCGGTCTCGACCACGCTTCCGGCTTCCAGGAAGACGACGTTGTTGGCGATCTTCGAGGCAAGGCGCAGGTCATGCGTTGCCATCACCATCGTCGTGCCTTCGCTGGCGAGCTTGCCGAGAACGTCGACGACTTCGGCAGACAGTTCCGGATCGAGCGCCGAGGTCGGCTCGTCGCAGAGCAGGACGCGAGGCGAAGGGGCGAGGGCGCGGGCAATGGCGACGCGCTGCTGCTGGCCGCCCGAGAGCGTTGCCGGCCAGGCGTCGGCCTTATGCGCCATGCCGACCTTGGTGAGCAGCTCCATGGCGCGTTCGCGGGACTTTTCCTTCGGCCAGCGCAGAACCGTGACGAGGCCTTCCATGACGTTTTCGATCGCGGTCTGATGCGGGAAGAGCTGGAAGTTCTGGAAGACCATGCCAGTCTGGCGGCGGATGCGCTGGATGGCCTGCCAGCCGGTCTTCTTGCCCGGCGCGAAGTCGAGCTTCTCGTCGCCGATACGGATTGCGCCCGCAGTCGGGATCTCAAGCAGGTTGATGCAGCGCAGCAGGGTGCTCTTGCCGCCGCCGGAAGGGCCGACGAGCGCGGTGACGCTACCTTCGGGAATGCTGATGCTGATATCCTTGAGGATGACGGCGTCGCCGAAGCGCTTTTCGATGTTGGAGAGCTCGATCACGAATTTGCCTCCAGCGTGCCGCCATAGCGGGCGAAGCGGCGTTCAAGCCTGACCTGCAGTGCCGAAAGCACCGAACTCAGGACGAGATAGATGAGAGCCGCCTCGATATAGAGGATCAGCGGTTCATAGGTCGTGGCGACGATGCGCTGGGCGGCCTGGAAGAGCTCGGGCACGGTAATCGCCGCTGCGAGCGAGGTATCCTTGACCAGCGAGATGAAGGTGTTCGACAGCGGCGGCACCGCGACGCGGGCAGCCTGCGGCAGGATGGTGCGGGTCATCGCCTGGCGCCAGTTCATGCCGATCGAATAGGCTGCTTCCCACTGGCCTTTCGGGACCGATGAGATGACGGCGCGGATGATTTCGGAGCTGTAGGCGCCGATATTCAGCGTGAAGCCGATCAGAGCTGCCGGGAATGCATCGAGGAGAATGCCGATGCTCGGAAGGCCGTAGAAAATGACGAAGAGCTGGACGAGCAGCGGCGTGCCGCGAATGATCCAGACATAGAAGCGGGCGATCGCCCTGAATGGCGCCGGGCCGAACAGCCGGGCAACGGCGGTCAGCAACCCGAGGGCAAGCCCGAAGACAAAGGAAAGAAGCGTCAGCGGAATGGTGAACTTGATGCCGCCCCACAGGAGCGTCGGCAGCGATTCCACCATCAATTGGAGCCAGTGCGGCACGGGTATTCCCTCTCACGGGTTATGCGTTGACGTGGAATACCCCTCCCCAACCCCTCCCCACAAGGGGGAGGAGCTCGGAGGAAGCGCCGTTCAGGCATAAATCCACCCTATCCGCCTTGGCCTTGGTGCTCGTTTCGAGAAGCGGCCAATAAAAAGCCCCTCCTGCTTGTGGGGGAGGGGCTGGGGAAGGGTCTGCTCTAGTAGCCAGACTTACTTGGAAACGTCCTGACCGAAATACTTGTCGGCGATCTTCTTGTAGGTACCGTCGGCCTTGATATCGACCAGGGCCTTGTTGATCGCTTCAAGCAGTTCCGGCTCACCCTTGCGGATGATGATGCCGGAGTAGTCGGCATTTTCCTGCTGGGCTACGATCTTCACCGGAGCGTCAGGCTTGTGCTTCTTGAAGTCGAGGAAGGAGAGGCTGTCGTTGACGGTCGCGTCGGCGCGCTTGGTCAGAACGAGCTGGATCGACTGGTCGAAACCGTCGGTACCGACGAGTTCTGCGCCGGCCTGTTCAGCAAGCTTGCCGAAGTTGCTGGTCAGCGACTGTGCGGACTTCTTGCCCTTGAGGTCGGCGAAGGACTTGATGCTGTCGTCGTCCGAGCGGGCGATCAGCACGGCCTTGGATGCGATGTAGGGCTCGGAGAAGTCGTACTTCTGCTTGCGGGCGTCGGTGATGCCGACCTGGTTGATGACGGTGTCGTAGCGGTTGGCATCGAGACCGGCGATCAGGCCGTCCCACTTGCCTTCGACGAACTCGGCCTTGACGCCGAGCTTTGTAGCGACGGCTTCGCCGATTTCGACGTCGAAGCCGACGAGCTTGTTGCTGTCGTCATGGTAGGTGAAGGGCGCGTAGGTGCCTTCCGTGCCGATCTTCAGGACGCCAGCCGACTTGATGGCGGCGAGGTTTTCGCCAGCGTGAGCTGCGAAGGCTGCTGCGGAGATCAGGGCTGCGGCGGCAATGGTCTTCAGGATTTTCATTTTTCTGTTCCGTAAAGGGAGGAAATTCAATGCTGCATAGATCGCAGAAAATAGGGCGTGGCGAAGCGTAGAAAACTGCAAAGAAAATCGGCAACTGCGAATATTTTTCTCATTTGCCGCGTTTTTGGCGCGGCTTGTTTCAGAGCGTCAATAAACGTGTGCCGGCCGCGCTATTGCACGCCTGCGATTATATGTTTATGCACGTTTCTATCTGTTTGTGCCGATTCTTGTCTGGAGCAAGGATGAACGTGAACGAAATGTTGCTGCGCGAGCGGCAGGGACTGATTTCGGTGAAGCTGGAGACGCATGGGCGCGTGCTGGCGGCGGAACTTGCGAGCGAATTCGGCGTCTCCGAAGATACGATCCGCCGGGATTTGCGCGAGATGGCAGCAGCCGGGCTTTGCGAGCGCGTCTATGGTGGCGCCCTGCCAGTTTCGCCGGCGGGCGGCAGCCTGAAGCAGCGGATGAGCGTTGCTTTCGAGCGCAAGCAATCGCTGGCGCAGGCCGCAGTGTCGCAGATCAAAGCGGGATCGACCGTGTTCTTCGATGCCGGCAGCACCAACTTGGCGATCGCCAATGCGCTTTCGCAGGACATGGCTCTGACCGCGGCGACCAATGCCCCGGCGATTGCCGCGGCTCTGCTCGACAAGGCCGGTGTCAACGTCATCCTGATCGGCGGCCAGATCGACCGCCAGGTCGGCGGGGCGCTTGGCGCCAAGGCGCTGCGCGACATGGAGCAGTTGTCACCCGATCTCTGCGTGCTCGGCGCCTGCGGCGTCGATCTGGAAGCCGGTGTCACAACCTTCGGATTCGAGGATGCCGAGTTCAAGCGGTTTGCGGCTTCGAAGAGCCGCCGGGTTCTGGTGGCGGCGACATCGGAGAAATTCGGCACCGCTGCGCCTCACAGCGTTCTGCCGGTCGCTCACTGCGAATGCCTTGTCGTCGAGCATGATGCCGACGAGACCCTGCTTGCCGCCTATCGCGAGCGGGGGTGCCGGACCGTGCAGGCGGCGGCGAACTGAATATGGAACGGCCTGCTGGCATGCAGGCGGTAATGGGATGAGACGGGATAATGGATAATCAACTACATGCCGCTGCTCAGGCGCAGCGCGGTTTCTTCCCGAAGAGCCGGATCGCGGTTTCGCTGCTGTTTCTCATGAACGGCTTTCTGGTCGGCTGCTGGGCGCCGAAGATTCCGGAATTTGCGGAACGGCTTGCGATCACCAAGTTCGAGCTTGGGCTGATGATTCTGGTCTTCGGTCTGGGATCGCTGACGATGATGCCGATCGCGGGGGCGAAGATCGCCAAGCATGGTTCGCGCGTCGTGACACTGGCGATGGCCGTTTGCCTGCTGCCGATCCTGCTCGCCCTGACGGTGGCGCCGAATGTCATCACCGGCGGTATCGCGCTCTTCCTGTTCGGCGGCTTCGTCGGCGCCATGGACGTCGCGATGAATGCCAATGCGGTTGCTGTCGAGAAGTCGATGCGCCGGGCGATCATGTCGTCCTGCCATGCTTTCTGGAGCCTCGGTGGCCTGATCGGCTCGGGGCTTGGCGGTCTCTTGATCTCCAAGATCGGCGTGCTCGGCCATGCGGGTCTTGCGACCGTGCTTGCCATCGCTTTCCTCTCGGTAGCCTGGCCGATGGTGCTTTCCGATCCGCCGCATCCGGATGAGAAAAAGGAAAAGACCCGTCTGCCGATGGTGCCGCTGCCCTGGCTGCTCGGCCTGATGGCGCTGTTCTCGATGGTTCCGGAAGGTGCGGTTCTCGATTGGGGCGCGCTCTACCTGCGCCAGGAAATGGGTGCTTCCGTCGCGCTCTCCGGCTTCGGCTTTGCCGCCTTCTCGCTGACCATGGCCGCCATGCGCTTTGCCGGTGATATGGTGCGCGACCGTTTCGGTGGTGTGAAGACGCTGCGGGTCTGCACGCTGTTTGCGATCACGGGCATGCTGATTGCCGGTTTTGCGCCGAGCGCCGAGCTCGCTATTGTCGGCTTCGCCTTCTGCGGCATCGGCATTTCCAACATGGTGCCGATCGCCTTCTCGGCGGCCGGCAACGTGCCGGGGCTGAAGCCGGGGATCGGCATCTCCGTCGTCACCACCATGGGCTATTCGGGCATGCTGGTGGCGCCCTCGGCTATCGGCTTCGTTGCCGAGCATGTCGGCTTCTCGACGGTGTTCCTGGCGCTGCCAGTGCTGCTCGTCGTCGTGCTGATCTTTTCGAAACTGGCACGCTATGCCGACGGTGCTTCGGGTGGCGGCCACTGAGGCCGCCAAGCAAAAGTGAAGCGCGGGGCGGTTGACAAGGCGGCGGGCATGATCCACCTGAAAGGCACGATTTCCAAAGGGTTCAAGAGCTCTATCCATGTCTTCAGCTACGGATTTTGATCCGAAACCGCGCCGCGCCTCGGTTGCCGTCAATGTCGGCGGCGTCATTGTCGGGGGCGGCGCGCCCGTCGTCGTCCAGTCGATGACCAACACCGATACCGCCGATATCGATGCGACGGTCGCCCAGGTTGCCGCGCTCTTCAAGGCCGGTTCGGAAATGGTGCGCATCACCGTTGATCGCGACGAGAGCGCCGCTGCCGTTCCGAAGATCCGCGAGCGCCTGCTGCGGCTCGGCATGGACGTGCCGCTGATCGGCGACTTCCACTATATCGGTCACAAGCTGCTTGCCGATCATCCTGCCTGTGCCGAGGCGCTGGCGAAATACCGCATCAATCCGGGCAATGTCGGCTTCAAGGACAAGAAGGACAAGCAGTTCGCCGAGATCATCGAGATGGCGATCCGCTACGACAAGCCGGTTCGCATCGGCGTCAACTGGGGTTCGCTCGATCAGGATCTGCTGACGGCGCTGATGGACCAGAATGCCGAGGCGGGTTCGCCGCTTTCTGCCCGCCAGGTCACCCGCGAGGCGATCGTTCAATCAGCGCTGATCTCCGCCAATCTCGCCGAAGAGATCGGCCTGCCGCGTAACCGCATCATCCTGTCCGCCAAGGTCAGCCAGGTTCAGGACCTGATCGCTGTCTATTCGATGCTGTCGGAGCGCTCCGATCATGCGCTTCATCTCGGCCTCACCGAGGCGGGCATGGGCTCGAAGGGCATCGTCGCCTCGTCGGCGGCCATGGGCTATGTGCTGCAGCACGGTATCGGCGATACGATCCGCGTGTCGCTGACGCCGGAGCCGAATGGCGACCGGACGCGCGAAGTGCAGGTGGCACAAGAGCTCCTGCAGGTCATGGGCTTCCGGCAGTTCATTCCTGTCGTTGCTGCCTGCCCCGGCTGCGGCCGCACGACGTCGACGGTCTTCCAGGAACTGGCGCAGAACATCCAGAACGACATCCGCAAGAACATGCCGGTCTGGCGTGAGAAATATCCGGGAGTCGAGGCACTGAACGTCGCGGTCATGGGCTGTATCGTCAACGGTCCGGGCGAGAGCAAGCATGCCGATATCGGCATCTCGCTGCCCGGCACCGGCGAAACGCCGGCCGCCCCTGTCTTCATCGATGGCCAGAAGGCGCTGACGCTGCGCGGTCCGAACATCGCTGCGGATTTCGAGGCGCTGGTGACCGATTACATCGAGAAGCGTTTCGGCCAGAAGACGGCCGCCGAATAGCCGCTAGATGCGGCTGGTCAGCAGCTTAAGCCCCGCGAAGCAATAGAAGGCGGACATTGCGCCTTCTATCCAGCGGCGGAGGCTGTTGTAGATCCTGAGCGCGTGCGGCGTCGAAAACAGCACCGCATACCCCATGAAGATCGCAAAGCCCGTCGTCAGGCAGATGGCGACGATGAGCACGGCCACCGAGCCCGGTGCGCCCTGCGGCATGCCGAGCGCGATGATGGCGAGCCAGGCAAAGATCGCCTTCGGATTGGTGACGTGGATACCGTAACCCTTCAGCAGCAGGGCACGCGTCGAAAGCGGCTGCACATCCTTCGCCTGCGCAAGCTCGTTGCCTGCACGCATCGCCTTGAACGCCCTGTAGGCGAGATAGAGCAGATAGAGCCCGCCGAAGACCTTCAGGATCTCCAGAGCGATCGCGTAAGTATGCAGCAACGTCGCGAGGCCAAGCGCTGCAGCGCAGGCCCAGGTAAACGACCCCCCAAAAATCCCCACACCGATCGTCATCCCCGCCTTACGACCCTGCGTCATCGACGTCGCGACGATCGCCAGGATGGCGGGGCCGGGGCTGATGACCGCAATCACATAGGCGATGTAGGCGGGCATGATGGACGGGAGATAGGATAGCGTGTCGTGCATGGGGGCTGCTCTTTGGCGGGAAAGCCTGAACCTGTCAGAGTTTTTGTCTGCTGTCACGCCGTCTCGAGATCATTCTCGGCGAGAGCCTCATCGGCCGCCGAAAGGTAGGCGACACGGCAGAGGTAGGCGCCGGACCTGCCGGGCGCACTCCATTAGCTCTTGCGGTTGGCGACGAAGCGCGCGGTGGCGGACAGCGTCGCTGCGGCGTCGCCGTAGGGCTCGAGCAGCGCCGTCGCGTCTTCGACGTGGCGGCGCAGTTCCGTTTCGGCCCATTCGATGCCGTTGAGGGCGACCAGCGTGCCCTTGCCGCGGCCGGCGTCCTTGCCTGTCGCCTTGCCCATGGTCTCGGCATCAGAGGTGATGTCGAGCAGGTCGTCGGCAAGCTGGAACGCCAGGCCGATCTTCTCGCCGAATGCTCGCAGACGCGTGCGGTCTTCCTCGCTCGCGCCGGCAACGATGGCACCGGCTTCGCAAGCGAAGCGAATGAGTGCGCCGGTTTTCATAGCCTGCAATGTAATGATGCCGGAGGCATTGGGTGCTGCCTTTTCGGCGGCGAGATCCAGCGCCTGGCCGCCGGCCATGCCGCCCAGACCCGCGCCCCGGGCGAGCGCCAGGATCAGCGCGGTCTTTCGGGCGTCCGGCAGGGCGGTTTCAGGTGCGGCGATGATGTCGAAGGCGTAGGTCAGCAGGCTGTCGCCGGCAAGGATCGCCGTGGCCTCGTCAAAGGCGATATGGACGGTGGGCTTGCCGCGGCGCAGATCATCGTCGTCCATGGCAGGCAGGTCGTCATGGACCAGCGAATAGCAGTGCACGCATTCCAGTGCGGCGCCGACGCGCAGCGCCGCCTGGCGGTCGCCGCCGAGAAGCAATGCGCTCTCAACGACTAGAAAAGGCCGCAGGCGCTTGCCGCCGTTGAGCACGGCGTAATGCATGGCCGAGCGCAGGCTTTCGGGCCTGGCGATCTCGTCGGCCAGAACCGGCTTCGCAAGCAGCGCCTCGAGCAACGCTTCGATCTCTCGGGCGTTGATTTTCAACCGTTCGTCAAATGCAGCGGGGCTCTGGCTCATGGCCGCTGTTTGGCATGAGCAAAGCCCGAGGCGCAACGGAATTGTAGATGACACGTCCAAGATTCCTTTGTGCTCTGGCCTTGGCCCTGCGCAAACGGTAAGGAGAACCAAGGGAACAGGTCTGGGCCAAACGTTGGACATCGCGCCGGAGAGAGAGGAAAGCATCGCCATGCCGGCTCATCGGCGGATGTATGCGTGGCTGCGCGGCCGCTCCTTGCTGGCGCGCATCGTGCTTGGCATCTTGGCGCTCTGCGTGCTGCCCTATGCGCTGATCTTTCTCTATCTCATTCCTTTCATCCATCCGGTCTCGACGCTGATGCTGCGCGATCTCGTGCTGTTGCGCGGCTATGATCGGCAATGGGTGTCGCTGGACGATATCTCGCCGGCGCTGGTGCAGTCGGTGATGATGTCGGAAGACGGGCAATATTGCTTTCACGGCGGGGTCGACTGGGGTGAAATGCGAATGCTGATCGAGGATACGCTCGACGGTGCCTCGACACGCGGCGGCAGCACGATCCCGATGCAGACGGCGAAGAACCTGTTTCTCTGGAATAGCCGTTCCTTCGTGCGCAAGGGGCTGGAACTTCCTCTGGCGGTTGCCTCGGATTTCGTCTGGACCAAGCGGCGGCTGATGGAGATCTATCTCAACATCGCCGAATGGGGCCCGGGCATCTACGGCATCGAGGCGGCGGCGCGCTATCACTTCAAGGTTCCGGCTTCCAAGCTGTCGCGACGCCAGGCGGCGTTGCTCGCCGTTTCACTGCCGAACCCGATCGACCGCAATGCCGGCAAGCCCGGCCGCGGCTTGCGGCGGCTGGCAGCGGTGATCGAGCGCCGCGCGCAGGGCGCCGGCGACTACATCAAATGCATTTATGATTGAGCCCTGAACAATTCATTGGTGAGCTAAGCCCGCGGCCGGTAGAGAGAAGGCCCCACACAGCGGATGGATCGGACCATGGACAAGCTCACCCTCTATATCGGCAACAAGAACTATTCGTCCTGGTCGCTGCGGCCATGGATCGCCATGGAGGCGACCGGCATTCCCTTCGAGGAAGTCGTCGTGCCCTTCGATTTCGAGGCCGGCAATCCGCGCTTCAGGGAATTCTCGCCGACCGGCCGCGTGCCGGTGCTGCATCATGGCAGCGTCCGCGTCTGGGAATCGCTGTCGATCATCGAATATGTCGCCGAGCTCCATCCTGAAGCCGGTCTGTGGCCGAAGGACCGGGCAAGGCGGGCGGTCGCGCGCTCGGTATCGATGGAGATGCTCTCCGGCTTCCGCGCGATCCGCAATGCCTGCCCGATGAATATCCGCCGTCCGAAGGGCAAGATCGCGCTTGCGGATGGCGTCATGGCCGACGTCGTGCGCATCGAGACGATCTTCCGCGACTTGCGGGAGCAATCCGGCGGCCCCTTCCTGTTCGGCGGCTTTTCGGCTGCCGATGCGATGTTTGCGCCCGTCATCAATCGCTTCGATGTTTATGACCTCGTGACATCGAGCGAGACGCTGAGCTATATGGCCGCGGTGAAGGCGCATCCGGGCTGGGTGAAGTGGGAGGAGGCTGCTCGCGCCGAGCCCTGGATCGTCCCTCACGACGAGGTTTGAGACCGGAATCAAAGGATTCTCAAAAAATGCGTTTGGGGACTGGTCAAGGCCATCCAAGGCATGTATAAGCGCGCAAAATTTCCGAAATCGCGACATGTCCGTTTCGGCCGCCAGTCTGGCCGGGAATGTGTTGCCTGTGAAGTGGAGTACGAGAAATGGCTGTACCGAAGAGAAAAACGAGCCCGTCCAAGCGCGGTATGCGCCGTTCTGCAGACGCACTGAAGGCTCCGACCTACGTTGAAGACAAGAACTCCGGCGAACTGCGCCGTCCGCACCATATCGATCTGAAGACCGGTATGTATCGCGGCCGTCAGGTTCTGACGCCGAAGGAAAGCGCATAAGCTTTCCTGCTTCTGGTTTTCCCAGATCGAAGAGACCGGCCGCGCGCCGGTCTTTTTGCGTTTGCGCATGATTATATTCGCAAATGTCTTGAAGTGGCACGGTCATCTACGGCAGTATTCTACCGATCGAGGGAGAATAGACCGACATGCTCGCTGCAATGCCGCTGATGATCATTCCTTTTATTCTTTACAATATAGCAATGCTCGGACTGATGGGAAGCGGCGGCATACCCGCGCTTCAGCATGACATCATCGTTCTCTCGATGATTTCAGGAGCGATCTGGAGCATGGCGCTCGGCGATCTCTTCATCGTCGTGGCGCTCGTCATTCTCTTCGTCGAGATATTGAAGGCGACCCGCAATGGCTCGGGCAGCCTGGTCAATCACATGCTGTCGATGCTGGTGTTCATTGCCTTCCTGGTCGAGTTTCTTCTCGTCCAGGATGCAGCAACGCAGGTCTTCTTCATTCTGATGACGGTGGCGTTGATCGATGTGATCGGCGGCTTCGCCGTGTCTATCCGGACGGCGGGCCGCGATGTTTCGATCGGTCTCTAGGGCCTAGAGCTCAGAGATTGTCGAGCTTGTTCTGAAGCGCGCGCAGCTGTTCCTTCAGCTCGTCGATATCCTTGGCTTCGGCCTTCTTCGTCTCCTTGGCGGGAGGCGTCATGAAGGGCGAGAACATCTGCATTGCCTGCTGGAACATCTCGGTATTGCGGCGAACCTGATCCTCGACCATCTGCATCGGAAGCTGCAGGTTCTTGCCGAGCGGCGTTTCGCCGAAGGCGCGTGTCACCTGCTCGCGCATCTGCGACTGCTGCTCGGTGAAAGCCTTCATCGAGTGCTCGAGAAAGCTCGGAACGACCATCTGCATCTGGTCGCCGTAGTAAGTGATCAGCTGGCGGAGGAAGGAGATCGGCAACAGCGTGTTGCCGGTCTTCGATTCCTGTTCGAAAATAATCTGGGTCAATACCGAGTGGGTGATGTCATCGCCGGTCTTGGCATCCTGGACCGTGAAGTCCTCGCCCTTCTTCACCATCTCTGCCAGGTCTTCCAGCGTCACATAGGTGCTGGTGCCCGTATTGTAGAGTCGGCGGTTGGCGTATTTCTTGATGACTATCTGACCCTCATTCTTCGCCATATCAGTCTCCTGAACCCCGTCTGATTATGTGGAATTTCCTCCAATATCGAATGTAGACGCAAAAGAACGCCGGTGACAATCTCTTTGTGCGATGCGGCAACCCCTTTTATTAGCGGCATAATTCCGCTCTTCGTAAGTGCGGCCTAAAATTGCTCTGTGACAGTCTTGCCGTTTGACTCGGGCTAAAAGCTTTGCCAGTTTCGCCTTATATAGAGTGGTGAAAAAGCGAGGAGGCTTCCCATGAGCAACACATCCATCGTCATCGCCAGCGCGGCCCGTACAGCGGTCGGCTCGTTTAACGGCGCATTCGCCACTGTCCCCGCGCATGAACTCGGAGCGACCGCGATCAAGGGCGCGCTGGAGCGCGCCGGCGTCGATGGTGCCGAAGTCGACGAGGTCATTCTTGGCCAGGTGCTGCAGGCAGGCGAAGGGCAGAACCCGGCGCGCCAGGCAGCCATGAAGGCAGGCGTTCCCAAGGAAGCGACGGCCTGGGCCGTCAACCAGCTCTGCGGCTCGGGCCTGCGCGCCGTCGCGCTCGGCATGCAGCAGATCGCGCTTGGCGATGCCAAGATCATCGTGGCTGGCGGTCAGGAATCGATGTCCATGGCGCCGCATGCCGCGCATCTGCGCGGTGGCACGAAGATGGGCGACATGAAGATGATCGACACGATGATCAAGGACGGCCTGACCGACGCTTTCTACGGCTACCACATGGGGATTACCGCCGAAAATATCGCTCGCCAGTGGCAGCTTTCGCGTGACGATCAGGACCAGTTTGCCGTGTCCTCGCAGAACAAGGCGGAAGCAGCGCAGAAGGCCGGCCGCTTCAAGGATGAGATCGTGCCCTTCACCATTCAGGGCCGCAAGGGCGATACGATCGTCGATGCCGACGAATATATCCGCCACGGTGCAACGATGGAGGCGATGGGCAAGCTGCGCCCGGCCTTCGACAAGGACGGTTCGGTAACCGCAGGCAATGCCTCGGGCCTGAACGATGGTGCAGCCGCTGCCGTGCTGATGAGCGAAGCGGAGGCTTCGCGCCGCGGCATCCAGCCGCTCGTGCGTATCGTTTCCTGGGCAACGGCCGGCGTCGATCCGCAGGTCATGGGCACAGGCCCGATCCCGGCATCGCGCAAGGCGCTGGAGAAAGCCGGCTGGTCGGTCGGCGATCTCGATCTCGTCGAGGCCAACGAGGCCTTCGCGGCGCAGGCCTGCGCCGTGAACAAGGATCTCGGCTGGGATCCGGCGATCGTCAATGTCAATGGCGGCGCAATCGCCATCGGTCATCCGATCGGCGCGTCCGGCGCGCGCGTTCTCAACACGCTGGTTTTCGAAATGAAGCGCCGCGGCGCCAAGAAAGGTCTGGCAACACTCTGCATCGGCGGCGGCATGGGCGTCGCGATGTGCCTCGAAGCACTTTAAATAGCATGCGATCCATGCCTTAATGGCTTGCGATTGAAAGTGAAAACAAAGGGGAGCGAAGCATGAGCAGAGTGGCTTTGGTCACCGGTGGCACACGTGGCATCGGTGCAGCGATTTCGATGGCGCTCAAGAACGCCGGCTACAAGGTGGCGGCGAACTATGCCGGTAACGACGAGAAGGCGCAGGCCTTCCACGGTGTAACAGGCGTTCCCGTCTTCAAGTGGGATGTTTCGGACTATGTTGCTTGCGGCGAAGGCATTGCCAAGGTGGAGGCGGAGCTCGGCCCGGTCGAGGTTCTCGTCAACAACGCCGGCATTACCCGCGACGCGATGTTTCACAAGATGACCCCGCAGCAGTGGCACGAGGTCATCAACACCAATCTCACCGGCCTCTTCAACATGACACATCATGTCTGGGGCGGCATGCGCGACCGCAGTTTCGGCCGCGTCGTCAACATTTCCTCGATCAACGGCCAGAAGGGCCAGATGGGGCAGGCGAATTATTCGGCCGCCAAGGCTGGCGATCTCGGCTTCACCAAGGCGCTGGCTCAGGAAGGTGCTGCGAAGAACATCACCGTCAACGCCATCTGCCCCGGTTACATCGGCACGGAAATGGTGCTCGCAGTGCCGGAGAAGGTTCTGAACGAGCGGATCATTCCGCAGATCCCGGTGGGCCGCCTTGGCGAGCCCGAAGAGATCGCGCGCTGCGTGGTGTTCCTGGCATCTGATGATGCGGGCTTCATCACCGGCTCGACCCTGACCGCGAATGGCGGCCAGTTCTTCGTCTGACGGCTAGCTGCCGCTGCGGTGATGGCCGTGGCTGCCGTAGTTGTTCGGAAAGTTGCCGGCGTCATAGGGATTGGCGCTGGCGCTGAAGGTTGCGACGGCAACGATTGCCGCGGCGATGACGATAATCTTGCGCATGGATAAATCTCCATTGTTCCCCGCCTCATTGGGCTGGGGTGTGAGGTCTTGCGAGTTGTTGAGCTCTGATCAGCGGGACGACGGGTGACGCTTCGCCTTGACTGGGACTTTCTGCATGGCAGCGCCACGATCACGGATGGCGGCGAGCGCTGTTGCCAAAGAGATTGCTGCGATCAGGGTGACGGCAGCGGAAGACAGAATGAGCTGAGCCATCGGACATTCCTTTCTGGCCGGAAAAAGCCGGCTCGTTGATAGGAATGTGGGGAGTGTCTTGGCGGTTCGCCAGATCGGCTTTGGGAACCGAGCGTCAACGCGGCGTTGACGAGGAGCACAAATAAAAACGGGCGCCGAAGCGCCCGTTGGCCTTATTCCGATCTTAACGGCAGCGTGCCCGGTAGGGGCCACGAGAATCGCGGTACCAGCAAAGACCGTTACCTGCGTACTGGCCTTGGTAATAGCGGCCAGCATAGCGACCATTGCGCTGATCGACAGAGTTGCCGACTGCAGCACCAACCAGGCCGCCTGCAACGGCGCCGACGGCTGCGCCGCCCCAGCTGTTGGAAACCGCACCGCCAATAAGGGCGCCAGAGCCAGCGCCGATGGCGGTGCCCTGCTCAGTTGCCGTGCACGATGCGAGCGCACCTACGAGTGCTGCAACGAGAACAACTTTCTTCATCATGACTTACAACTCCCCAGTTACATGGCCTTTAGATGCGGCCCATCAGGACAAGGATAATGATAATAACGAGAACTAGCCCTAAACCGCCAGAAGGTCCATAGCCCCAGCCGCGGCTATAACCCCAATTCGGCAGTGCGCCGATCAAAAGCAGAATAAGGATAATGAGAAGTATCGTGCTAAGCATGTTTTCCGGTCCTTCAACTCACGCCGAGTTTCGAATGGACAATAAACACGCGTCCCGGGTTTTTGTTCCCGGCTAAACTTATTTATGTACGTGAACGGATTTCGCCTTATTTGCGATTGCAGATTTTATATTGAACGAAAAGATAATAACGCGGAAGCTAGGAAAAAGTTCCGTGCCTCGCTCTGTTTTTTAACAGGCAGTAAAATTGCGCCGGAAAACGTTAATGCGATCGGCCGCTACGAAAAAATATTTACGCGAGGCTTTCCGCATATAGTCGCTTGCCGCATCCGGCATCAACATCTAGCGGCGAACAAAGCACGAAACCTCGGAGGTCGGTGATTCGTCTGTGATTCGTTCCGGCTTTGGCCCGAAGGTTAATTTTCGCGGATTTTGCAAATTTCTTTGTCGGGCAATTGACAGGCGATTCTCCGTTAATGGGCCGTGGGCCCGGGTCAAAGTGCCTCCTGAACCGCCGGATTCAGCATCTAGTGGGAAAAACTGATTCAAAACCAATACTTAGCCGTGAACAAAAGCTGAATCAGCGCGAGTCAGCGATTCGTCGCCGATTCGTTCTCAAGCTGTTCCGAATCTAAAAACAGAGGCTTAGCGGCGGTCCTTGAATCAAAATAGCAGCGCATATCGGCGGCCCGGCTCTTGCGTTTGCTGGCCCGCCTGTCCATGTGTTGTCTGCCGACTTGACCCTGAGGCTCCCCCGCCTCACTTGCATGGACCATGACACAGAATTCGCAGCCCATGATCCTGAGCGGACGCGGCGTTACCGCGGTGCTCGGACCGACCAATACAGGCAAGACGCATTATGCCATCGAGCGCATGGTCGCGCACGGCACCGGTGTGATCGGTCTGCCGCTGCGCCTCCTGGCGCGCGAGGTCTATACGCGGCTGGTTGAAAAGGTCGGTGCGCATAATGTTGCGCTGGTGACAGGCGAAGAGAAGATTTCGCCGCCGAATGCCCGCTTCTCCGTCTGCACCGTCGAGGCGATGCCGCGGGAGACCAAGGCCGCCTTCGTCGCGATCGACGAAGTTCAGCTCGCCGGCGATCTCGAACGCGGGCATATCTTTACCGACCGCATCCTGCATCTCCGCGGCCGCGACGAGACGCTGCTTCTCGGCGCCGGGACGATCCGTCCGATCCTGCAGCAACTGTTGCCGGGGATCACCGTCGTCGAGCGGCCTCGCCTGTCGCAACTCCTCTACGCCGGGCAGAAGAAGATTACCCGGCTGCCGCAGCGCTCGGCCATCGTCGCCTTCTCGGCTGACGAGGTCTATGCGATCGCCGAACTGATCCGCCGTCAGCGCGGTGGTGCTGCAGTCGTTCTCGGGGCGCTCAGCCCGCGCACCCGCAATGCCCAGGTGGCGCTCTATCAGGCGGGCGACGTTGAATATCTGGTGGCGACCGATGCGATTGGCATGGGTCTGAACCTCGATGTCGATCATGTCGCCTTTGCGCAGGACCGGAAATTCGACGGCTACCAGTTCCGCAATCTCAATCCGGCCGAGCTCGGCCAGATCGCCGGCCGCGCCGGCCGCCATGTCCGGGATGGCACCTTCGGGGTCACCGGTCAGGTCGCGCCGTTTGACGATGAGCTGGTGCAGAGGATCGAGTCGCACGAGTTCGACAACGTCAAGGTTCTGCAGTGGCGGACCAAGGAACTGGATTTCACATCGATACAATCGCTGCGGGCAAGTCTCGAAAAACCGCCGAGCGTCCAGGGTCTGACACGGGCGCTGCCGGCTGTCGATCAGCAGGCGTTGGAGCATCTTTCACGATATCCGGAAATTATTGACCTTGCGACAAAGCCCGAAAGGGTTGAAAAGCTCTGGGAGGCTTGTGCGCTGCCCGATTACCGGCGCATTGCACCGGCCCAGCATGCCGATCTGATCTCGACGCTCTTTTCCGATCTTGTGCGCTATGGCACGGTTAACGAGGATTTCCTCGCGGAGCAGGTGCACCGTGCGGACCGCACGGACGGTGAAATCGACACGCTTTCGGCGCGAATCGCGCAGATAAGAACCTGGACCTACGTGTCGAACCGGCCCGGCTGGCTTGCCGATCCGACACACTGGCAGGAAAAGACGCGGGAAATCGAAGATCGATTGTCCGATGCGTTACATGAAAGGTTGACGAAACGCTTTGTTGATCGCAGGACATCTGTGCTCATGAAGCGCCTGAGAGAGAATGCGATGCTGGAAGCTGAAATCAGTGTGAATGGTGATGTCTTTGTGGAGGGGCATCATGTGGGTCAGTTGAGCGGATTCCGCTTTACGCCCGTCGGTGGGACGGATGGACCGGACGCCAAGGCCGTACAGGCTGCTTCACAGAAGGCGCTTGCTCTGGAATTCGAAGCGCGCGCAGCGCGCATGCATGCCGCTGGCAATGGCGATCTGGCGATCAGCGCCGATGGCCTGATCCGCTGGCTCGGCGATCCCGTTGCCCGGCTGTCCGGCAGCGACCATGTGATGCGTCCGCGGGTGATCCTGCTTGCCGACGAGCAGCTGACCGGCAATGCGCGCGATCACGTCGCCGCCCGCGTCGAGCGCTTCGTCAATCATCACATCAGCACGGTTTTGAAGCCGCTCGACGATCTGTCGCGCGCCGAAGACCTGCAGGGTCTTGCCAAGGGTCTGGCGTTCCAGCTCGTCGAAAATCTCGGCGTTCTGTTCCGCCGCGACGTTGCCGACGACGTCAAGTCGCTGGATCAGGATGGCCGTGCCTCGATGCGCCGCTATGGCGTGCGTTTCGGCGCTTATCACATCTTCGTCCCGGCACTCCTGAAGCCGGCTCCGGCCGAGCTCATCACGTTGCTCTGGGCACTCAAGAACGACGGCCTCGACAAGCCGGGTTACGGCGACCTCATTCCGGTGCTTGCCGCCGGACGCACGTCTGTCGTCACCGATCCGAGCTTCGAGCGCACTTTCTACAAGCTTGCCGGTTTCCGGTTCCTCGGAAAGCGCGCCGTCCGTATCGACATCCTCGAGCGGCTTGCCGACATCATCCGTCCGCTGCTGCAGTGGAAGCCGGGTCAGGCAAACCGTCCCGAAGGCGCTTATGACGGCCGCCGTTTCACGACGACGACTGCGATGCTGTCGATCCTCGGTGCGACGCTTGAAGACATGGAAGAGATCCTCAAGGGTCTCGGCTATCGCGCCGACGCCGTGAAGGCTGAGGAAGCGGCTGCTCATCTGGCTGTGCAGGACGCTTCGGCGGCACCTGCTGCAGCCGCCGAGCCGGCAGCAGAAGATGCTTCCGAGAAGGCCGATCACGACGACGCCGACCAGGCTGACGAAGCAACGGCTGAAACGCCGGCTGCCGAAGCGGCACCGGTCACGGTCGAGGCCGCTGCCGAGGCTGCTCCGGCCGCCGCAGACGGCGAACCCACCGAGCCGAAGCCGGTTCTCCTGTGGCGCCTTGGCGGCCGCAACGACAACCAGCGTCAGGCCCGCAATCATGGCGGCGAACGCCGTGGCGGTGGCAACAACGAGCGTCCGCAGGGCAACCGCCGTCATGGTGGTGGCGAAGGCGGCGAGAACCGTGAAGGCCGCGACAACCGCGACGGCAACCGCCAGCAGCGTGGCCGCGACGGCGGTAAGCCGCATCAGGGCCGTGGCGACCGCAACGACCAGCGTGGCGATCGTCAGGACCGTGGTGACCGCAAAGATCGCAACGACCGTAACAACAACCGCGGCGGCGCCCAGCCGCTGCGCTTCGAGGCCAAGCCGCCGCGCAAGGAAAAGCCGATCGATCCGGATTCACCTTTCGCAAAGCTCGCTGCCTTGAAGGAGCAGATGAAGAAGTAACCGATGGGCGGGGAGACACAGCCAGCAAGCGGTTCGCGTCAGCGTCTCGATAAATGGCTGTTCTTCACGCGCATGGTGAAATCCCGCTCCCTGGCGCAAAGCCATATCCAATCGGGACACGTTCGCATCAATGGCGAACGTGTTTCCCAGCCCAGCCAGACCGTGAAAATCGGCGACCGTATCGAGCTGCAGCTCGAGCGGCGTGACGTCGTCCTATTGGTCAAGCAGCCCGGCGAGCGGCGTGGCCCGTTTGAGGAAGCGAAGCTGCTTTACGAAGACCTGACGCCGCCTGCGGATGAGACCAAACGCCTCACCCCTTACGAGCAGGCGATCCGCGCAGCGGGCGCAGGGCGGCCCACGAAGAAAGAGCGCCGTGCAATCGACAAGCTCCAGTCGGGCGAGGATTAGAAAACTCTATCCAAACCGGCCGCTTTTGAAGATCGATTATCCTTGAAATCGGCCTGTAAAGCCGGTACGTCACATCAACTCGCCGGATAGCGTTCTAGCCTCCCAAGCCAGTACACGCTGCCCCTCCGGCTCAGGGAAAGACGCGACGTTCCAGGTTGGTCTGCCCCGCTCGCGTGAAATCCTGGAGTTCTTCATGACCTATGTCGTGACCGACAATTGCATTCGCTGCAAATATACCGACTGCGTGGAAGTCTGCCCGGTCGATTGCTTCTATGAGGGCGAGAATTTCCTCGTCATCCACCCTGATGAATGCATCGATTGCGGCGTTTGCGAGCCGGAATGTCCTGCCGAGGCGATCAAGCCGGATACCGAGCCGGGTCTCGACAAGTGGCTCAAGATCAACGCCGAATATGCCAGCATCTGGCCCAACATCACCGTCAAGAAGGACTCGATGCCCGAGGCCAAGGAGATGGATGGCGAGACCGGCAAATTCGAGAAGTACTTCTCCGAAAAGCCCGGCTCAGGCGACTGAGGCCAAGCTGCTGAAATCCGCTTGAAATCGGGTTCAGATGGCGCTTAAACGTTTCAAGTGATGCTTCTCTAATATGTGAGCCATGTGTTGCCCGCATGACTCACACGCACCAAATTATTGATTTCCTCATATTTTTGTGATAGGTTCTGAACACTGACCCATTTGAGGCACGAAGCGTGCCCAAAACCATCACGAAAGCAAATAAAATCCGTACGCGGTTCCCGTGACATATCAACATCTTGAGCTGTCCGATCGTTGATCGCGCGCATGAATTTCTTTTGCTTCTGTCTGGTGGGACCAGAGTGAAGTCACCCGACGGTAATCAACCGTCTCATCCGGGCCTGACTGACCCGGCTCCGGCCGCCGCCGGAAGCGTAACAGGGAGTTTTTGATTAGAATGACGACCCAGCAGAAAAAACCTTCAGCAGCTCGCCACGGCTTCAAGACCGGTGAATCGATCGTCTACCCCGCTCATGGGGTCGGTACCATCAGCGCTATCGAAGAGCAAGAAGTTGCCGGCATGAAGCTTGAACTTTTCGTAATCGATTTCGAAAAGGACAAGATGCGCCTGAAGGTTCCGGTCGCAAAAGCGATGAGCATCGGCATGCGCAAGCTGTCGGAGACCGATTTCGTTGAGCGTGCGCTCAAGGTTGTCCAGGGCAAGGCACGCGTCAAGCGCACCATGTGGTCGCGCCGTGCGCAGGAATACGATGCCAAGATCAATTCGGGCGACCTGATTTCGATCGCGGAAGTCGTACGCGACCTCTACCGCGCCGAAAACCAGCCGGAGCAGTCCTATTCCGAGCGTCAGCTCTATGAAGCTGCCCTCGACCGCATGGCCCGTGAAATCGCCGCCGTCAACAAAATGTCGGAAACCGAAGCCGTCCGCCTCGTCGAGACCAACCTGAACAAGGGTCCGAAGCGCGGCAAGGCCATCGAAGAAGACGACTCTCAGGACGAAGCCGCATAATAGCGCTTTGTTTTTCCTTGCAAAAAACCCGGCCTTCGAGCCGGGTTTTTTATTGGAACTTTTTCCGTGCTGACGCGTTTAAACCTCGTAAGTGCGGACAAAAGCTAGGTGAACCCACCGATCGTCCGCTGTTGTAAACGTTCGATGAGGAGTGGGTCATGACTTCCACATATTGCCAGAGCGGCAACGTGAAGAAACAGATCCTGCTTTACCGTCTGACCGGTACTTGATGAAGAGATAGGGCCTCGTCCTGAAAAGTCCAGGAGCGGGGCCTTTTGCATTCGAGAGCTGAATTTGATCCGGACGGCGACGTTCCGGAAACGAACCTTCATTGTTTTGTTTTGGGCGCGAGGCCTGATTTTAGGAGACCGATATGAAGAACATGTCTGCAGACCGGCGCATGATCAAAATAGCGATGGCGGCTCCCTATCTCGCCCGCGAGGAAGAACATGAACTGGCGATCCGCTGGAAGGACAATGAAGACCGCGGTGCGCGCAACCAGATCGCCATGGCGCATATGCGCCTCGTCATCTCGATGGCCGGCAAGTTCCGCAATTTCGGTCTGCCGATGAGCGATCTCGTGCAGGAGGGCTATGTCGGTCTCCTGGAAGCCGCTGCCCGTTTCGAGCCGGAGCGTGAAGTTCGTTTCTCCACTTATGCCAGCTGGTGGATCCGTGCGTCGATCCAGGATTATATCCTGCGCAACTGGTCGATCGTCCGCGGCGGTACGAGTTCCGCGCAGAAAGCGCTTTTCTTCAATCTTCGCCGCCTTCGCGCCAAGCTTGCCCGCGGCGATACGCAGCTGACCCTGCAATCCATTCATCAGGAAATCGCCGCAGCCCTCGGCGTCAGCCTTGCCGACGTCCAGACGATGGATGCGCGGCTTTCCAGCAACGATGCTTCGCTGCAGGCGCCGTCTGTCTCCGGCGACGCCGACAGTGCCGAGAAGATGGATTTCCTCGTCAGCGACGATCCTCTGCCCGATGAGCAGGTCTCCAACATGATTGATGGCGAGCGCCGCCGCGTCTGGCTCGCCTCAGCGCTGACGCATCTCAACGAGCGCGAGATGAAGATCATCAGCGCCCGCCGTCTCGCTGAGGATGGAGCGACGCTCGAAGAGCTCGGCGCCGATCTCGGAATTTCCAAGGAGCGTGTGCGCCAGATCGAAAGCCGGGCGATGGAGAAGCTCCGCAGCGCGCTCGTGAGCGCCGACCCGCACATGGCCGCCTACGCCTGAACGTTCTTACTCCCAGCAGCACAGACTGGCCCGGTTCATCCGGGCCTTTTTTATTCGGCGATGATTTTGACGCGATCGCCGGGGGCGACGGTGGCGCCTGTCGGCAGTGCATTGATGAGCTTGAAGAGATCGAGCTTGCGATCGGTGCCCATCATGCGGGCGGCAAGCGTCGTGATGTTGTCGCCCGGGCGGACGGTGACGACGCGGATGCGCAGCGGCTTCAGCGACGACATCTCATCCGGGGTCATGCGGCGGAAGCTGGCGCGCAGGACATCTGCCGTCTGCTGCAGGGCTGTGCTGCCCTTAGGAACGGCGGTCAGGAACCGGAAGATCTGCTGATTGTTGCGGATGACCGTGACGTCGAAATCCCAGCGGTCGGCACTGGCGCGGGCGGTTGCCGCTTCCATGCCGTTGATCGTCGTCGCCTGTATCGTCGAGGGATCGAGGCCGGTGACCCAGCCGCTCGAGATATAGTTGGTCAGGCTCTGGTTGTTGCTGTCGGCCACGCCATCGAAACGGATGGCGATATCGCCGGGGCCGGTCGCCATGACGGCTTCGACCTTGTTGTCGATGGTGAAATCGGGCGGCACGTCGAAGCGGATGCCGAGACCGCCATGCAGGAAGGTCTGGCCACGCACATAGCCCTCTTCCGGGCTGTCGCCGTAGAGAAGGCCGTCGATGCCGTCGAGATAGTAATCGCGGCCCTTGTCGCCGACCTTGCCTTCCTGACCGAAGGCGCGGGCGTGGTCGCGGGCCAACTCGATACGCTGCGCGGAATTCGGGTGGCTCGACAGGAAGTCCAGGCTCTGGTCGGCATCCGGATCGGCCGACATGAAGCGGCTGTATGCGGCCATGCTGTCGAGGAAGCGGCCAGCAGCATAGGGGTCGTAACCGGCTTCGCCGAGCATACGTACACCGATGACGTCGGCCTGCAGCTCCTGCTGGCGGGAGAAGGCGGCGAGGCGCAGCTTGCCGCGGGCGAGAGCCTGCTTGCCGGCGATATCGCTGGAGAGAACTTCGGCAACAACGCGGCTGGCGATGACTTCGGCTTCTTCGCGCTTCTGGCGCTCGATGCCGTGATTGGCCGTCACATGGCCCATCTCGTGCGAGAGCACGGCGGCAACCTCGGAGGCGTCGTTGGCAAGCGCCAGCAGGCCGCGCGTCACGTAGAGATAGCCGCCCGGCAGCGCGAAGGCGTTGATCGCTGGCGAATTCAGGATGGTGATGCGGTAGGACTGGCTCGGATTTTCCGAGACGGCCGTCAGCGCGCCGGCAATGCGGGCAACGAGGCGTTCGGTCTTGGCGTCCTTGTATTCACCGCCATAGCTCGCGACGATGCGCGGGTGTTCGCGGGCGCCCATCGCGGCGCGCGGATCGTTCTTCTGCACTTCATCGACGATCTGCGGATTGGACGAGGGCGAGACGGTCGGCTGGTAGGATTGCTCGATGATCGACTGGCAGCTGTTAAGCGCGACTGCGGCAGCAGTCAGCAGCAACGCATGCCGTCCCCGGTGGCGCAAAGCGGAAAGCATAGTCCTGGAGGGCGCGGGTCTCGTCCACGTCTTCATGCTGTCCAGTCTGGCTCTCCGAGTCATCTTGCTTTTCAGCCGGTTCGCCGCTTTATCGATCCGGCCACTTCCAACGGGGTTCAACAGGCGCCCATCCTGGCTCTCGCAGTGCACAACGGATGGATACAGGTCATTGCTGTAGCTGATTTCCGCATCGATTGCATAGCGAGACTCTGCTTAATTGTGGCGCCGTTGTAATTTAGCAAGCTTGGCGTGGTTAAGGAGTTCTTTCGCTCGGATGAAATTGTGGCGAAAGTGCCATCGCGCCCTGCAGATTCGTCAACCGCGCAGAAATTGCCGCAATGCGGGCATATCTTTTCGCGCGAGATATTCATCGATCGGCGCGGCAAGCGCGATCGCGCCATGGTCGATGAAGACCCCGTAGCTGGCAATGCGGCGGACTTCGTCCGGGTCATGCGAGACGACGATCACGGTGCTGCCGGTTTCGCGCTGCATCGTCGTCAGAAGCTCCGCCATGCCGCTGCGCAAACCGGGATCGAGAGCGGCGAAGGGCTCATCCAGAAGCAGGATCGGCCGATTGCGGACGAGGGCGCGGGCGAAGGCGGCGCGTTGACGTTCGCCGCCGGACAGTGTCGCCGGAAGCCGCTTCTCGAAAGCTGCAAGTCCGACCTGCGCCAGCGCCGCCGAGATGCGGCTGCGGTCCGCCTGCGTGAGCTTCAGGGCCGGATTGATGCCCAGCCCGATATTGGTGAAGATATCGAGATGGGCGAAGAGATTGTTGTCCTGGAAGACGAGCGAGACCGGCCGCTCCGACGGATGGACGCCGCTGGCGTCCCTGCCATCAAGCAGCACCTGGCCACTCTCCGGTATCTCGAAGCCTGCCAGCAGATTGAGGAAGGTCGATTTTCCGGCGCCAGAGGGGCCCGTCACGGCGATGATCTGGCCCCCGGGCAGTGCGCAATCGAAGTGAAAAGCATGGCTGCCGAGCGCCAGGCGGACGTTCTGCATGGCAATATCAGCGGCCGTCATCGGCACCATGTCCTCGCACCTGGCGGGATGTTCCGGCAATTGTCAGCAACAGGCATATCACGCCGAGGATCAGCGCAAAGCCATCGGCATCATTGGTCCTGTAGCTTCCCATGCGGCTATAGACCAGCCACGGCAGGGTGATGAAACCATCGGACCCAAAAAGAGCAACGGCGCCGAGATCGCCGAGCGACAGCGCCATGGCGAAAGACAGGGCGGTCAGGAACGGCTTCCGCAGCCCCGGCCAATCGATAAGCCGCAGCCGCGCCATGCCGGCGATCCCGAGGCTCGCCGATAGCCGCGCCGTACGGCGCTGATGGACGAGATAGGCCGGTTCTAGCACGCGCATGACGAAGGGCAGCGCCATCAGCATGTTGATCAAGACGACGAGGGCAGGCGCGAAAATTTCTGCATCTCCGAACGGTCGCAGGGTCATGAACCATCCTGTGGCAAGCACGACCGGCGGGGCCAATAGCACCATTGAAGATGCGCCGCCCATCGTGGCGAAGAAGGCGCGGTTGCCACGGCCGGACTGCTTGCTGGTGGCTATGGTCTGGCGGGCGCGGATCAGGGCTGCCGATACCAGCAGCGCCAGTGTGGCGGCGGAGATGGATATACCGAAGCTCATCGCCGCGGCCTGCCAGAAGACGGGCTCACCGAGCAGTTTCGGCAGGTCGGCTTTCAGGCCGGCGACGACGACCGAGAGAAGTGGCGACAGGAGAAAGGCTGTGATGGCGATCAATAGCAGGCTGTCCAATAGCTTCGCTATGGGCTTCCTGCCGTCGAAGCGCAGTGCCCGGTGCCCTGCTGTCAGCCCCTCGTCCAGGCTCGCGGGCAGGAGCGACATGGCGGCGAGGACGAGGCCGGTCAGCGCGATCTGCAGCAAGGAAAGTGCGACGGCGCGGCCGGGATCGAAATCGAAGCGAAGCGACTGGTAGATCGCGACCTCGACCGTCGTTGCCGCAGGACCGCCGCCGAGGGTCAGCACCAGCGTGAAGCTCGTGGCGCAGAGCATGAAGATCAGTCCGGCGACGCCGGGGATCAGGCCGCGGATGGCCGGCCATTCGATGAAACGGAAGATGGCGCGCGGACGCATGCCGAGATTGCCCGCCATCAGCCAGTATTCAGAGGGCAGCCGTTCAAGACCGGCAAGCATCAGCCGGCAGGCCAGCGGCAGGTTGAAGAAGACGTGGGCAAGCAGGATGCCGGTTAGGCCATAGATGCTGACAGGTTCGGCAAGGCCGAGTTTCGTCAGCGCGCTGTTGAGCAGGCCCTGCCTGCCCCAGATGCCGATCAAGCCGAGCGCGCCGATCAGAACGGGCAGTCCCATGGGCACCGCCATTAGGCGGATGATCCAGATGCGGCCGGGAAATTGCAGCTGGCGGGCGAGCGACCGCGCGACAGGGATCGCCAGGAAAACCGATAGCAGCGTGGAGAGGACCGCCTGCAGCAGCGTGAAGCGCAGGACGCGGAGGATATAGGGATCGGAAATGATCCCGGCAAAGGCAGCGCCCCCGCCGGAGGCGGCAAGCGAAACGGCAGCGATACCGATGAAAAGCAGGATGGCGGCGAGCGCAATTGCGCCGCCCGCCAATGCATTTCGCCGTTCCGCCGCCGTCTGCAGCATTAGTTCATGCTCATCGCCGCAAGCCACTCGTCGATCCAGGCCTTGCGGTTCTTGGCGACCTCATCCGGCGACATCAGGAAAGTCTTGGAGGGATTGACGAGCTTGCCGAAAGCATCCGGCAGGGGCGTCGAGGTCGCCGAGACCGGCATCATCCAGTTGTTGGTCGGGATCGTGTCCTGGAAGCCGGGGGTGACCATGAACTTCAGGAAGTCGCGGGCAAGATCCTTGTCCGGCGCGTTCTTCAGCAGGCCGGCGACTTCGATCTGGATGTAGTGTCCCTCGGAGAAGGCGGCGGCCTGATAGCGGTCGGCGTTTTCAGCGACCATGTGGTAGGCCGGGGACGTCGTATAGGAGAGCACCATCGGCGCCTCGCCCTTGGTGAACAGGCCATAGGCCTCCGACCAGCCGGGCGTGACCGTCAGGATGCGGTTCTTGAGCTTAGCCCAGGCTTCCGGCGCCTTGTCGCCGTAAACGGACTTCACCCAAAGCAGCAGGCCGAGACCAGGCGTAGACGTGCGCGGATCCTCGATGACGATCTTCTGCGACGGGTCGCCGTCAACCAGTTCCTGCATGCTTTTCGGCGGGTTCTTTACCGTCTGCGTGTCGTAGATGATGGCGAAGTGGCCGTAGTCATAGGGAACGAAGACATCGTCCTTGAAATCGCCGGGCACCTTCAAAGCGCTGGTATCGACGCCGCTGGCGTCGAACAGGCCGGTATCCTTGGCCTCGGTGATCAGGTTGGTGTCGATGCCGAGCACGACGTCGGCCTTCGTCGAGGCACCCTCGAGCTTGAGGCGCGAGAGAAGGGCGACGCCATCGGCGACGCTGACGAAATTGACGGTGCAGGCGCAGGTCTTCTCGAAGGCTTCCTTGACCTTGGGGCCGGGGCCCCATTCGGAGGTGAAGCTTTCGTAGGTATAGACCGTCAGCGTCTTGTCTGCAGCCTGGGCCGGAGCGATGGCTGAGGTAACGGCGAGAAGCGCCGTGGCGAAAAGTGCGATCAATGGTTTGCGGCCGGGCATGGCGCGCCTCCTCCTATACAAGTTGTTTCACGGGAAAAGGGCGGTGCCTGGTGTCACGCGCGCATCTAATCCCTCCGCCGGTGTTAACCGGATCAGGTTCCGCGGGTTGGCTTGAAGCCTCTCAGCCAGCTGTCCTTGCGGACACGGGCACCCCGTTAGAGCGTTCGCAGATGTATAGTGGTGACGGCTTTATGACAAGGGCGAAGCTCGCCCTTGCCGGTCACTCCGCAGCTTCGGCTGCGGCCGCAGAATTCTTGGCTTCGCCATGGCGCGGCAGCTGTACGGGTTTCAGCGAAAGGGCGGCGATCAGCCCGATCAGTGCAAAAGCGCAGGAGGTCATGAACAGCGGCGTGAAGGCGGCCGAATACGCATTCTCTACCGCCTGACGGCTGGCTTCTGGCAGTGCCGCCATCATCTTCGGGGTCAGCTGCTCGATATCGGTCACGCCGGGGATGGAGACGCCGACCTTTGCCAGCTGCGAGCCGATGATCGCGCCGTAGATGGAGATGGCGATCGAGGCGCCGCCCATGCGCGACAGCGTCACCGAACCCGTTGCAGCACCGACGTCACGGGCCGGAGCCGCGTTCTGAACGCCGATGATCGGCACCTGCTGTGCAAGCCCGATGCCGATGCCGTGCAGAGCCATCAGCAGGCCGATGATGGGCAGAGGGGTACCCGCATGAACCTGCGTCAGCAACGCGAAAGCGATGGCGCTGCAGGAGAGGCTGGCGATGGCGAAGGGCTTGTAGCGGCCGGTGCGCGAGATGGTGCGGCCGGCAAACAACGAACCGCAGACAAGGCCGCCGGTCAGCATGATGAAGAGCAGGCCGGCATGCGAGGGCGAGAGGCCGGTTGTCGTCTGCAGGAACAGCGCGAAATAGTTGGCCATGCCGATGGCGATGCCGCCGCCGGTGATCGACATGATCAAGAGCAGCGGGAAAGTCGGATTGCGGAACAGCGACAGCGGCACGATCGGTTCGGCGGCGCGGCGCTCGACGAAGACCCAGGCGATGGCGCAGACAACGCCTGCGGCAATGATGCCGAGGCTCTGCGGTGCAAGGAGCGAACCGAAAAGCTCACTGCCATCGGCCATCAGCACGATGCTGGTGGTGGTCATCGCCAAGAGCAGCGCGCCGGCGTAGTCGATCTTCGGGCGGCGATGCGGTTTGCGGTAGGGCAGCATCAGCGCCAGGCCGATGAGCACGACGAAACCGATGGGGACATTGACAAGAAAGATCGAGCGCCAGCCGAACAGATCGCTCATCATGCCGCCAAGAACGGGGCCGATGGCGCTGGAGGCCATCAGCACGAGGCTGGAATAGCTCTGGTAGCGGGCGCGTTCGCGCGGTTCGAAAAGGTCGGCATTGACGGCGAAGATCGACACCATGATGCCGCCGCCGCCGAGGCCCTGCAGCACGCGGGCGGCAATCAGCGTGTTCATCGAGATGGCCAGACCGCAGACAGCCGAGCCGACGGTGAAGATCGCGATCGCCGTCATCATCACATATTTGCGGCCGAAGAGGTCGCCGAGCTTGCCATAGACGGGCATCACGGCGCTGAGCGACAGGAGATAGGCCGAGCCGATCCAGCCGAAGCGCTCGAGATGGCCGAATTCGCCCACGATCGTCGGCAGCGCCGTCGAGACAATCTGATTGTCCAGCGTTGCCATGAACATCGCGGTCATCAGAAACAGGAAGAGAATAAGCCTGCGGCGGGGATCCGTCACGAGCGGCTGGGAGGCAAGCTGCATATCCATGAAGACAGTTCCGATCTTGATCGCCAATTTATGTGACAAAAGCATATAAATGTCAATGACACTTGAATGACGCAGGCATGTTTCCTTCCCGCAAGCCTTCTGTTATGCTCGCCGCATGAACGAGAAACCCGCCCGAATTCACGAGCTCGATCCCCTGCCGCTGGAAAGCGAAAGCGTCTTGAGCATCGGCCAGAGCATGACCCGCATGAAGCTCATGACGGGCCGCAGGCTGATCGGGCGTCTTGCGATCCAGAGCGTCGCGCCGGATCTCGAACTGTCGCATCTCGACGTGCTTGATGCCGTACGCCGCGCGCAGCCGGCGGAGGAAGTGACGGTCGGGACGATCGCGGAGATGCTGCGCATCGATCCGTCACGCGCCAGCCGCGTGGTTGCCGACATGGTCAGCCGCAACATTCTTCGCCGCGCGGCATCGCAGGCCGATGCGCGCAGGATCGTCGTGGTTATGACACCCATCGGGCAGCGGCTGCTTGCCGAAATCCGTGCGCAGAAGATGGCGCTGATCGGCGAAATCCTCGACGGATGGAGCGAAAAGGACGTCGATGCTTTCGCGGCGCTCTATGAACGCTTCATCGATGGCTATGAAAAAGCCTTCGAACGGCGCGACAAGGGTACGCCCGGCTGAACCCTGCCCCTTTCCCTCGACCCCTGCTTTGCGCTATGGGCAATGCCCATGACGGAAACCACCTTCACCATCCTGCTTGGCGGCGAGCTCACGCCGACGGAACGGCTGCGCAGCGCCGTTGCCGGTAGCCGCTTCATCGCGGCCGATGGCGGCATGCGGCATGCGGCCGAGCTCGGCGTCGTGCCGGAGCTCTGGGTGGGCGATTTCGATTCCACGGCGCCTGATCTCGAAGGCGCCTTTCCCGATGTGCCGAAGCAGCCCTACCCGGCCGCCAAAGCCTCGACGGATGGCGAGATCGCCGTGTCTGAAGCCATTGCGCGTGGGGCAAAGCGCTTGATCCTAGCCGGTGCCCTGGCGGGCGAGCGCTCCGACCATGCGCTTCAGCATCTGCTTTACGCCGTCAGCCTGGCAGAAGAGGGTTTCGACCTGCTGCTCACCTCCGGGGTGGAGGAAGCGGTTCCGCTTCTTGCCGGAACCATCGAGCTTGACCTGCCGAAGAACAGCCTGTTTTCAGTCCCCGGGTTCAGCGAACTGCGCGGGCTCTTCATCGAGAACGCCCGCTATCCGCTCTCGGATTTCCATTTGCCCTTCGGCTCATCGCGTACCATTTCCAATGTGGCGGAAGGCAAGGTTCGTTTCACGCTTGGCAGCGGCCGGGCGATCGTCCTTGCCCGCCCTTATGATCTTTCCGGAGTCTGATTCTTGGCGCCTCCCATTCTCAAACTGGACGACATCTTCCTGAGCTTCGGCGGCACGCCGTTGCTGGCGGGCGCAAGCCTGCAGGTGGAGCCCGGCGACAAGATCTGCCTCGTCGGCCGCAATGGTTCCGGCAAGTCGACACTGCTGAAGATCGCGGCCGGCATCGCCGAAGCGCAATCCGGCGAGGTGTTCCGCCATCCGTCGTCGACGGTGCGCTATCTGGAGCAGGCGCCCGATTTCGTCGGCTTCTCGACTGTGCAGGCCTATGCCGAAGCCGGGCTCGGGCCGGGCGACGATCCCTATCGCGTCACCTATCTGCTGTCGCATCTCGGCCTGACTGGGGAGGAGGACCCGAAGAACCTCTCGGGCGGTGAAGCCCGCCGCGCGGCCCTTGCCCGCGTCATGGCGCCGGAACCGGATATCCTGCTGCTCGACGAGCCCACCAACCATCTCGACCTGCCGACCATCGAATGGCTGGAAGGCGAGCTTCAGAAGACGCGGAGCGCCCTGGTTCTGATCTCGCACGACCGCCGGTTCCTAGAGAAGGTCTCGACGGCGACCGTCTGGCTCGACCGCGGAACATCGCGGCGGCTCGATCGCGGCTTCGGGCATTTCGAAGCCTGGCGCGATCAGGTTCTCGAAGCCGAAGAGCTGGAGCAGCACAAGCTCGGCAAGGCGATCGAGCGCGAAGAGCACTGGCTGCGCTACGGCGTCACCGCGCGCCGCAAGCGCAACATGCGCCGTCTCGGCGAATTGCAGACGATGCGCTCGCAATATCGCGGCCACAAGGGTCCGCAGGGGACTGTGCAGGCCACGGTTTCGGATGCACAGGAATCCGGCAAGCTTGTCATCGAAGCCGAGAAGATCACGAAGACTTACGGCGACCGGCCGATCGTCGCGCCGTTCTCGATCCGTGTCCATCGCGGCGATTGCATCGGTCTCGTCGGTCCAAATGGCGCCGGCAAGACGACGCTTTTGAAGATGCTGACGGGGCAACTGTCGCCGGATACCGGTACGGTGAAGCTCGGAACCAATCTCGAGATCGCCACGCTGGACCAGAAGCGCGAAGACCTCAATCCCGAGGACACACTTGCCAATTACCTGACCGATGGCCGTGGCGAGAACCTGCTCGTCAATGGCGAGCAGCGGCATGTCACGGGCTACATGAAGGAATTCCTGTTCCAGCCGGAGCAGGCGCGTACGCCGATCAAGAATCTCTCCGGCGGCGAACGTGCGCGTCTTATGCTGGCGCGGATTCTATCGCGGCCGACGAACCTCTTGATCCTCGACGAACCGACCAACGACCTGGATATCGAAACGCTCGACCTGTTGCAGGAAATCGTTGCCGGCTTTCCGGGCACGGTCATTCTCGTCAGCCACGATCGTGATTTCCTGGACCGCACCGTGACGTCAACGATCGCGCCTGCCGTTCCGGATGCGCCCGATGGCCGCTGGATCGAATATGCCGGTGGCTATTCCGACATGATGGCGCAGCGCAAAGGGGCGCTGGAGGAGCGGCGTAAGGCGGAGAAGGCTGCCGAGAAGGCAAAGGCGGAGGCTTCGCCTGCTGCCGAGGCGCCGAAGGGCAAAGGCAAGCTTTCCTTCAAGCAGAAATTCGCGCTGGAAAATCTGCCAAAGGAAATGGCAAAGGCCGAGGCCCAGATCGCCAATCGCGAAGAGAAGATGGCCGATCCCAACCTCTTCACCAAGGATCGCAAGACCTTCGACAAGCTTGCTGCCGAGATGGAAAAGCTGCGCGACAGTCTGACCAAGATGGAAGAGGAATGGCTTGAGCTCGAAATGCTGAGGGAAGAGCTCGAAGGCTGAGTTTCACGTTTCCTTGATTCGCCGGTGTCCCGGTGCGGCTCTACATTCCGCTCCGGCAGCCGGGGATATGCCTGCTATCGTGGCGACAAGGAATAGTCATATGTCTCGCAAGCTTTCTTCCGCATTTCTGACGGCGCTCGCCGCCGCAGCCATCACCTTTTCAGCCGTTCAGTCCAGCCAGGCCGACGATACGCAGCGCGTTCGCATCCGGGGGGTCGTCGAGAGCCTCAATGGCGACGTGCTGACGATCAAGACCCGCGACGGCAGCGATCAGTCGATCGCCATGCAATCCGGTTTCAAGGTCGGCGGCATCCAGCGGGCATCCGTCGACGATATCAAGCCGGGCGATTTCGTCGGTGTCGGCTCGATGCCGAAGGGCAGCGGCCCGAACGATGCGCTGCAGGTGATGATTTTCCCGGCCTCGATGAAGGGCACCGGCGAGGGCAATCGCCCCTGGGATGCCAAGCCGAATACCGAGATGACCAATGCGACGGTCAGCACCTCCGTCAAGGCGGTCAACGGCAAGACGATCACGCTCACCTATCAGGGCAAGGAAAAGACGATCGCCATTCCCGATGGCACGCAGATCGTCACCATCGCGTCGGCTACCAAGGATGATCTGAAGCCGGGTGCCGCCGTCATCGTCACGGCCGAGAAGGCTGCCGATGGCAGCGTTTCGTCCAAGCAGGTTTCCGTCGGCCTCAGCGGCGTCCAGCCGATGTGATGATTGCTAGAGCACCGGAGCCGCCGCCGGGCGGCCGGTGCCGGCTTTCGGCGGCGCGGGTTCTTCGGTCTTGGAAGCGATCGCTTCCAGATGCAGCACCCGCGGCTTCAGCACTTCCATATAGGTCTCGGAGCGGCCGATATAGATCATCGCCGTATCCGGCAGCGCCGTCAGCAGGTTGGTCAGCGTCGCCTGCCATTCCGGTTCGAGACCTTCGAGCACTTCGTCGAATACGACCCAGCGCGGCCGCACCAGCAGAAGCCGGGCAAAGCCGATGGCCTTCTGCTCGTCGGAATCCAGCACCTTGTCCCAGCGCGCACGCGTATCGAGACGGCCGATGAGCTGACGCAGCCCGGCCTTCTCCATCGCAGCCTCGATATCCTCGTTCTTGTACGAACCGGCAGGTTCGGGGAAGCAGAGCGCCTCGCGCAGCGTGCCGCCGGGGATATAGGCGACCTGCGGGATGAACAGCATGTCGTCGGATGGCGGCAGGCCCATCGTGCCGCTGCCGCAGGGCCACAGACCGGCCATTGCCTGGAACAGCAGCTTGCGATTGACGTTGTGATCGCCGTTGATCATCACCTTCTCGCCGGCCTTCAGCGTGACGTCAGGCTCGTGCACACGGAAGCCGCCGCACTGGTCGACTTCTTCGCCGAGCTTTGCGGCGATCGTCACATTCTTCATCACAAGCCTGTCGGCTGCGGTATCCTCATAGGCGATGACATTCTTCGGGTTCATCGCGTCATCCATGTGCTGAAGCGCATGGCGGAAATCGGTGACGCGGTTCAGCGTTGCGCGCCATTCGGCGATCGGGCCGAAATTGGCGACATACCAGCGCAGCGCCGTATTGACCTGGTTGAAGGCGCCGACCGACATCATCAGCTCACCGAAGGTCAGGCCGCCGGAGAAATAGGCGGGGGCAGCGACGATGATCGGGATGACGATGACCAGCCAGCCATAGCCGGCAGAGACCCAGGTGAGATTGGTATTCGCCATCGTCAGCCGCTTCAGGACGGCGAGAACGGTGCTGATATCGATATTGATGCGCTGGCGCTCGTTTTCCTCGCCCTTGGCAACGGTGATCGCCGGCATATTCTCGTTGGCATGCATCAGCGAGAAACGCAGTTCGGCTTCCTTCGAGAAGCGCTCCGCGTTGATCGGCACCAGCTTGCGGCCGACGATCTGGCTGAGGATCGATGCCGAGGCAGCATAGAAGACCGCGGCCCAGACCATGTAGCCGGGGATGGCGAAGGAATAGGTGCTGAAGTGGAAGACGAAGCCGCTCGACAGTTCCCAGAGAACGCCGATGAAGCTGACGAGCAGGATGGTGGACTGAATGAGCCCGAGAACGAGGCCGGTGGTGCTTTCCGCCAGGTTTCGGGCGTCTTCATGCAAGCGCTGGTCGGGATTGACGCCGATCAGGCCGCTCGAGGCCAGCCGAAGGGCTCGCTTGCGCTTCAGCCACTGGTCGACGAGATCGCGTGTCAGGCCCTCGCGCATGTAGAGCGCGGTCATCTGGTTCAGCCATGCCTGACCGACATTGAGCAGCAGGAGAGAGCCGGCGATCAGGCCGAAGACCTGCAGCTGGTGGAAGAATTCGGTGACATCGCGCCGCTGCAGCGAATCGTAGAAGGGTGCGTTCCAGCGGTTCAGGACCACCTGGCCATAAGCCGTCGCCAGGATGACGGCGAGCAGAATCGCCGCGAGCGACAGGATCTTGCCGCGCACCTTGGAGGCCCAGAAAGCCTGAAACATCAATTTAAGGCGGTAGCCGAGGCTCAGGTCATATCCGACCCGGTCTTGCCGCTGACCGCCAGCCGCGCCTTTGGCGTCGTCCGTCATCACGCATTCCCGTACAGCATCGCCCCTGATTAACATGGTAGCGCGCACTGTCCATCAACAGATTCTACCAGTCATTAATGCGTGAGTTACCTTGCGCCAAGGCGCCGCATGCGAATCCTCATTGATTCGCGCCGCTGTCAGCGCTATCTAGAAGACCTCGTGGTGATTTGGCCGGCCGGCTTGCAGCCACGTTAAATAAGTCGCTAAAGGGCCGCGTGCGGACCGGTAGCGATTCTTTCGTTGCCGGTTTTTTATTTGCCGGTTGTTCTGTTCGATCGAGTGAATGCGATGCCCATCAAGATTCCTGACACGCTCCCCGCTTTCGAAACCCTCGTTCAGGAGGGGGTTCGGGTGATGACCGAAACGATGGCTATCCGCCAGGATATCCGTCCGCTGCAGATCGGGCTTCTCAATCTCATGCCGAACAAGATCAAGACCGAGGTGCAGATGGCGCGCCTCGTCGGCGCCTCGCCGCTGCAGGTCGAGTTCTCGCTGGTGCGCATCGGCAATCACAAGGCCAAGAACACCTCCGAAGACCATCTGCTCGCCTTCTACCAGACCTGGGAAGAAGTGAAGCACCGCAAATTCGACGGTTTCATCATCACCGGCGCGCCGATCGAGCTGATGCCCTATGAAGACGTCACCTATTGGAAGGAGATGCAGGACATCTTCGAATGGACGCGCACCAACGTGCATTCGACGATGAATGTCTGCTGGGGCGCGATGGCGGCCATCTACCATTTCCATGGGGTGCCGAAGCATGAGCTCGGCGAAAAGGCCTTCGGCGTCTATCGCCACAAGAATCTGAAACCCTCTTCCGTCTATCTCAATGGTTTCTCCGACAATTTCGAAATCCCGGTCTCCCGCTGGACCGAGGTTCGCCGTGCCGATATCGAAAAGGCATCGGGTCTGGAAATCCTGATGGAATCGAACGAGATGGGCGTCTGCCTCGTTCAGGAAGAAGCGGCCAAGCGGCTCTATATCTTCAATCACGTCGAATATGACTCGACGTCACTGTCTGACGAGTATTTCCGCGACGTGAATGCCGGCGTGCCGATCAAGATGCCGCATAACTATTTCCCGCATAACGATCCAGCCCTTCAGCCGCAGAACCGCTGGCGCAGCCACGCGCATCTGCTCTTCGGCAACTGGATCAATGAAATCTACCAGACGACGCCCTACGAGCTCAGCGAGATCGGGACGAAAATCTGAGGGTTTATCAATCTGTTGACGTTGCGCCGCTGGCCTTGATGCCGCGGCGCTTCTTTTTTGCCTTTGGCAGTTGCGGTTCGCGGAAAATGGGGGCAGGTTCGCTGCCGGAAAGCGAACAGATTTCAGGACGATGGATAGATGGCTGAACAGCTGAAGCGGGAAGTTTTCGGAACGACGAAGGATGGTGAGACCGTCTATCGCGTCGAGATCAAGGGCGGCGGTCTGACGGCCAAGATCATGACCTGGGGCGCGGTCATTCAGGATCTGCGGCTCGACGGCCATGAGGCTCCGCTGCTGCTCGGCTTCGACAATTTCGCCGACTATCCGGCCTATTCCTCCTATTTCGGTGCGACGCCCGGCCGCTGTGCCAACCGCATCGGCGGCGGCAAGTTCACGCTCGATGGCAAGGCTTATCAGCTGGAGCTCAACGAGAAGGGTGTCTCGCATCTGCATGGCGGCAGCGACAATATCGCCAAGCGCAACTGGACGATCGTCGAGCATGATGTCGATCGCGTCGTGCTGAAGATCGTCGATCCCGATGGCCGCGCCGGCTATCCCGGCAATTGCACGATCCAGGCGACATACCGGGTCCATGGCAACGGCGAGTTCTCGATCGTCTATGAATCGACCTCGGATCAGCCGACGCTCGCCAATGTCTGCCAGCACGCCTATTTCAATCTCGACGGCCGCGACGATGCACTCGGCCACGACATCATGATCGCCGCCGACCATTATCTGCCGACCGACGAGCGGCAGATCCCGACCGGCGAGCTGCGCCCGGTCGACGGCACCACCTTCGATTTCCGCGAAATGACCTCGATGAAGCGTTTCGAGGGCTCCGAGCAGGCGCTCTACGACCATAATTTCTGCCTGTCGAAGGACCGTGTCGCCAAGCGCTCGGTCGTCCTGGCGCGCAGCGTCAATTCCGGCGTGTCGCTGGAAGTACGCACGACCGAGCCCGGCGTGCAGTTCTATGCCGGCTTCAAGCTCAATGTCGCGGTGCCGGGTCTCGATGGCCGCAAGTATGGCCCGTTTGCCGGTTTCTGCCTGGAAACGCAGGTCTGGCCCGATGCGATCAATCACGAGGGCTTCCCCAGTGCCGTGCTGCGGCCGGGTGAGGTGCTGCGTCAGGAAACGGACTACATCTTCAGCAAGAGCTGAGCCGCTTCGCCATCGCCATTTTCGAAACCCTCGTGACCCCGTCACGAGGGTTTTGTGTTTTCGGCGTAGATTCATCTTGAAGAGTGGTTCTAAATAGGTTCTAATCACTTTCCATGGATAGAACCAGTCTAATAGCAGAGCTGAATGCGCGCGGGCTGCGCGACGAGGCGTCCACCGGCCCGCTTTACAAGCGGCTGGCGCTGGCCTTGACCGGTCTCATTCAGGAAGGACTCCTGAAGCCCGGCGCGGCATTGCCCGGCGAACGTGATCTTGCCGAAGCGCTGAAGCTCGGCCGTGTCACCGTCAGAACCGCCTATCGCGACCTGATGTCATCGGGTGCGCTGGAATCGCGCCATGGCAGCGGCACGTTCGTCTCGGCGCGGGTCGAACGCATGGAGCAGCCGCTCTGGCGTCTCTCCTCCTTCTCGGCCGATATGCGCTCGCGCGGGCGTTCGCCCGCTGCAAAAATTCTGTCGAGACAGATCAACCAGCCCTCGCCGGAAGAATCCTTTCTCCTAGGTCTCAGTCAGGACGAGCCGGTGCTGCGGCTTGACCGACTGCGCCTGGCCGATGGCCTGCCGCTCGCCATCGAGCGCGCCGTCGTTCCGGTGAAGTTCGTCGGCGAGCATGCCGGTGGCGAGGGATCGCTTTACGATGCGCTGGCTGCCAGCGGACACAAGCCGGTGCGGGCGCTGCAGCGTCTGACGGCGGTGACGCTCGACCCTTCTTCGGCCGCGATGCTGAACGTCAAGGCCGGTGCGCCTGCGCTGCTGATCGAGCGGATTTCCCGCCTCGAAGACCAACGCGTCGTTGAATATACCCGCTCGCACTATCGTGGCGATGCATATGATTTTGTTGCAGAATTGAGAATTGGAGATGAGCTATGAGTGAGAACAAGTCGCTGATGTTGCAGGAGGCGGGTCAATCGCCGGACGTGGTGGCGACCCTCCTCGAAAAGGAAAAGCCGGCATTCGCGGAGATCGCCAAGCTGTTCTCTTCGGCCCGGCCGAGCGTGGTGACGACGGCAGCGCGCGGGTCCTCCGACCACGCGGCGACCTTCTTCAAATATCTTTTCGAGATCAGCTGCGGCGTACCGGTCGCTTCGGTCGGTCCGTCGATCGCTTCGGTCTATGGCGCGCCGCTGCATCTGAAGGGTGGCATTCACTTCACGGTTTCGCAGTCGGGCGCCAGCCCTGACATCGTCGCCCTGCAGGAAGCAGCCAAGAAGGGTGGCGCAACGACGATCGCCGTCGTCAACGTCACCGACAGCCCGCTCGGCAATCAGGCCGATATCGTGCTTGGCCTGAATGCCGGACCCGAGAAGAGCGTCGCCGCGACCAAGTCGTTCATCGCTTCCGTTGCCGCACTGGCTGGTGTTACCGCTGCAATCGGCGGCAAGGCCGATCTGCAGGCTGCCCTGCAGAAGCTTCCGGAGGCGCTGTCTGCGACTTCCGGCATCGATACTGCCGCTGCCGAAGACGTGCTCTTCAACGCGAGCTCGCTCTATACGGCAGGCCGCGGTCCGGCTTTCGCGATTGCGCTCGAAGCTGCGCTCAAGGCCAAGGAAACCTCCGGCCTGCATGCCGAGGCTTTTTCGCTCGCCGAGCTGATGCACGGCCCGATGCGCCTCGTGCAGCCGGGCTTCCCGATCGTCGCCTTCGCGCCTGATGATGCTGCCTATGCCAATAACGTCCAGGCGCTGGAGCGCCTGCAGAAGCTTGGCGCGACGACGGTTCCGTTCTCGGCGCAGCCGCTTGCCGGCGTCAATCTGCGTGTGCCGACGACCGGCAACGGTCTGCTCGATCCGCTTGTCTCGCTGCTCGTCTACTATCGCCTGATCGAGTCTGTTACCCGCCGCAAGGGTTTCGATCCTGACAAGCCGGCAAACCTGCTCAAGGTCACGGAGACCGTCTGATGTCCCGGAAGATTTTCACCGGCGCGCGCATCTTCGATGGCGAGCGCTTTCATGACGAGCGGGCGCTCATCGTTTCCGATGGGCGCATCGAGACGATCGCTGCGCTCAACGATCTGCCCGAAGGCGAGCGGGTCGTGCTCGACGGCGGCGTTCTCTCCGCCGGGTTCATCGACGCGCAGGTAAATGGCGGCGGCGGCCGGATGCTGAATGACGAGCCGTCGGCCGGCTCGATGTATATCATCGCCGACGGTCACCGCCGTTACGGTACGACCGCCCTGCTGCCGACGCTGATCACCGATACCGCCGATGCGACCAAAGCGGCGATCGAGGCAGCCAAGGAAGCCGTGAAGACCAACCGCGGTGTCGCTGGTCTGCATCTGGAAGGCCCGCATCTGGCGCCGGCGCGCAAGGGCGCGCATCTCGCGTCGCTGATGCGTCCCGTCGAAGACAGCGACGTCAAGGCGTTCATCGCGGCACGCGAGGCGATCGGTACGCTGCTGGTGACCATGGCGGCGGAGCAGGTTTCCGTGAAGCAGGTGCGGGAACTCGCCGAAGCAGGCGTCACCGTCAGCATCGGTCATTCCGATTGCACCAGCGAGCAGGCCGAGGAACGCTTCGATGCCGGCGCCCGCGGCGTCACGCATCTCTTCAATGCCATGAGCCAGATGGGCCATCGCGCACCTGGCCTCGTCGGCGCGGCGATCGATCATCCGGCGACCTGGTGCGGCGTGATTGCGGATGGTCACCATGTCGATCCGAAGGCCCTGCGCACGGCGCTTCGCGCCAAGCGCGGCGAGGGCAAGCTGTTTCTGGTCAGCGATGCGATGTCGCTTGTCGGTTCCGACAAGGACAGCTTCACGCTGAATGGCCGCACGGTCCATCGCGAGAGCGGCAGCTTCTGCTCCAAGGTGGTTCTGGCCGACGGCACGCTGGCCGGCTCGGATGTCGATATGGCCTCCAGCATCCGCTACTGCACGACCTATCTCGACCTGACGCTGGCGGAAGCACTGAGGATGGCGACACTCTATCCGGCCCGCTTCCTGCGCCTCGAAGGCTACGGACAGCTTCTGCCGGGATACCGCGCCGATGTGGTTCACCTCAACGACAAGACCGAAGTGACAGCGGCCTGGATCTCCGGCGAGAGGAAGTAGCGATGACGGCGATTACCGACGCCTATTTCTCCAACCTGATCGCTCGTCTCGGCAAGCTGCAGTCCGCTCTTGACGATCCGATGCAACAGGCTGCGGCGGCTATTCTGGAGGCGGCACGCCATGACCGGCGCGTCTATGTCTTCGGTACCGGCCATTCGCATATGCTGGCCGAAGAGGTCCATTACCGCGCAGGTGGTCTCGCCGTTACCGTGCCCGTTCTCGTCGGTTCGGCAATGCTGCATGAGGGGGCTGTCATCAGCTCGGTCTACGAGCGGACGCAGGGTCTGGTGCGACCGGTTCTGGAGCGCTACGGCATGCAATCCGGCGACGTGATCATCATCGCGTCGAACTCGGGCGTGAATGCGGCACCGATAGAGGCGGCGGACTACGGCCATGAGATCGGCGCCAAGGTGATCGCCATAACCTCGGTCGAGTATTCGAGCGCCATCGCCAATGGCCGACGCCGCCTGGCCGACGTTGCCGATATCGTCCTCGACAATGGCTTGCCACCCGGCGATGCCGTGATCGAGATCGAAGGCAGCGGGCTGAAGGTCGGGCCGGTGTCGACGGCGATCGGCGTGACGGTTCTGAATGCCATCTTCGCCGAGGTCGCCTCCGAGCTCGCGAAAGCCGGCGATGCGCCTGTCTATCTGAGTGCCAACATGCCAGGTGCCACCGATGTCAATCAGCGGCTGGTCAAGCGCTACCGGCCGCGCAATCCGCATCTCTGAAACGAAAAAAGCCGGCGTCTCCGCCGGCTTTTTTGTTCGGTCCCTGAGGGCCAATCAGTTCTTGGCGCGCTCGACGTAGGAATTGTCTTCCGTCGCGATGACGACGCGGGTGCCGGCATCGATATGCGGCGGAACCATCGTGCGAACGCCGTTCGAGAGCATTGCCGGCTTGTAGGAAGAAGAAGCCGTCTGGCCCTTGACGACCGGCTCGGTCTCGGTGATCTCCAGCGTGACGTGACGCGGCAGCTCGAGCGCCAGCGGGATGCCTTCGTGAATCGACAGGATGCAGGTCATGCCTTCCTGCAGATAGGCCTTCTGGTCACCCATCGTTTCGACATCGACGACGACCTGATCATAGGTCTGCGGGTTCATGAAGTGGAAGCCTTCGCCGTCTTCATAGAGGAACTGGAAGTTGACGTCTTCGACGAAAGCGCGCTCGACCTGTTCGGTCGTGCGCCAACGCTCGGACACCTTCACGCCATCGACGATGCGGCGCATGTCGACCTGCGTGACCGGCGTGCCCTTTCCCGGGTGGAAGTTGTTGGCAGTGAGAACGACGTAGAGCTTGCCTTCCACTTCGAGAACGTTGCCCTTGCGGACGGAGGAGGCGATGACCTTGACCATAAGACTTCCTTGTAACTCAGGCTTCGGCGTCGTAGAGGACTGTCGCAATAGCCCCGGAGACGCGATTGATTTTCCTTTGGGGCGGCAACTAACGTAAAATCCGGTGAAAAGCCAGCCCTCGCGTTGGTCCTTGCAGTGAAGAAGCGGAGAATGACCCTGACGAGCGCCAAAGCCTCGCCCTGGTGGACGCCTGATATTCATGCGGATCGCCGCCCGTTCCTGATCGGGCGCAATGCGATCCAGGCGGCTCTGCGTCTTTACTTTGCCAAGGAAGACTTCATCGAAGTCGATACATCGGCTTTACAGGTCTCCCCCGGCAACGAGGCGCATCTTCATGCCTTCGCGACCGAAGCGCTGACGACCGACGGGCGGTCCGCACCCTTCTATCTGCACACTTCGCCGGAATTTGCCTGCAAGAAGCTGCTCTCGGCCGGCGAGCAGCGCATTGCCTGTTTCGCGCATGTCTATCGCAACCGCGAGCGCGGGCCGCTGCACCACCCTGAATTCACCATGCTGGAATGGTACCGGGCGGGCGAGAGCTACGAGACGCTGATGATGGACTGCGTGCGGATGGCCGCACTCGCCGCCGAGACCGTCAAGGCATCCAAGCTCACCTATCGCGGCGCCGAGGCCGATCCCTTTGCCGGGCCGGAGCGGATTTCCGTTGCCGAGGCTTTCGATCGCTACGCCGGGATCGATCTGCTCGCCTCCGTCGCTGCCGATGGTTCGACGGATCGCGAGCATCTGGCGGCCGAACTGCGCCGCAATGGCCTGCGCGTTGCCGAAGACGATGGCTGGGCCGATCTCTTCAGCCGGGCGCTGGTCGAAAAGATCGAGCCGCATCTCGGCTTCGGCCGTATCACCATTCTCGACGAATATCCGGTTTCGGAAGCTGCTCTGGCGCGGCCCTCGGCTGGCGATCCCAGGGTTGCCGAGCGCTTTGAGGTCTATGCCTGCGGAGTCGAGCTCGCCAATGGTTTCGGCGAGCTGACCAACGCCGCAGAACAGCGCCGCCGTTTCGAGATCGAGATGGCCGAGAAAGCGCGCATCTATGGTGAGCGCTATCCGCTGGACGAGGATTTTCTCGACGCGTTGCAGATCATGCCGGAGGCAAGCGGTATCGCGCTCGGCTTCGACCGGCTGGCGATGCTGGCGACGGGTGCCACGCGCATCGATCAGGTGCTCTGGGCGCCTGTCGCGGAGTATGGCCGATGAATATCGTCCGGCCGATCAAGAGCGTCGATGACCTGTCGAGCGCCGGCCTGATCGCCGAGGGCGACCGGCTGGCCCTCGAAGAGGTCGCGGCCCGCTATGCGATCGCGCTGACGCCTTCGGTCGCGGCGTTGATCGATCGCGATGATCCGGCCGATCCGATCGCGCGCCAGTTCGTGCCTGTCGGCGACGAATTGCGGATCTTGCCGGAAGAGCGCGCCGACCCGATCGGCGATATCGCGCATAGCCCTGTCGAGGGCATCGTCCATCGCTATCCGGATCGCGTGCTGCTGAAGGCCGTGCATGTCTGCCCGGTCTATTGCCGCTTCTGCTTCCGCCGCGAAATGGTCGGCCCTCAGGGGCTGGGCACGCTGGAGCCGGAGGCGATGAAGGCCGCCTTCGATTACATCCGCCAGCACGATGAAATCTGGGAAGTCATTCTGACGGGTGGCGATCCGCTGATCCTGTCGCCGCGGCGCCTCGAAGAGATCATGCGGGAACTGGCGACGATCGATCACGTCAAGATCGTCCGTTTCCATACCCGCGTTCCGGTCGTCGAGCCGCGCAAGATCGATGCGGCGCTGATTGCGGCGCTGAAGGCGAGTGGCAAGACTGTCTATGTCGCGCTGCATGCGAACCATCCGCGTGAATTCACCGACGAGGCCCGCGCTGCCTGCGCCCGCCTCGTCGATGCCGGGATCGTCATGATCAGCCAGTCGGTGCTGCTGAAGGGTGTCAACGACGATCCGGCCGTGCTTGCCGACCTGATGAAGCGGTTCGTCGAGAACCGCATCAAGCCCTACTACCTGCATCATCCGGATCTTGCCCCGGGCACCAGTCATTTCCGGCTGTCGATCGAAGAAGGGCAGAAGATCGTCGCCGCCTTGCGCGGGCGCATCTCTGGGCTCTGCCAGCCGGCCTATATTCTCGATATCCCCGGCGGTCACGGCAAGACGGTGGTCTCGGAGAACGGGTTGCGCAAGACGGCGGATGGCTGCTTTTCGGTCTCCGATTATCGTGGCGGCGAGCACGTCTATCCGCCGGTGGGTTGACGGTTTTGCGTTTCATTTCTGCACTGCAGGCTTGAACGCCAATTTCGGGTATTTCGGCAGATCGTTGCCGCAAATTACTGAAATCAAATATAAAACATCGATCGCTTTCGAATATCCGATAAAACTTTAAGTATGAACCTTGCTCATATTTAACCAGACCAATTAGCGGAATGTTGTTTTTTCCGGCCTAAAAGAACGCTCATGATTTAGGCGATGACTGCCTGCTCAGGATCATGACAATCTTGGAGATGCTAGGATGAACACGACAATCCGCGACCTTATAGCCAAGTTCGGCAAGCTTCCGGTGGCGGTCGACCAGATCGCCGATGATGCCGATCTCTATGCGGCGGGTCTTACGTCCTTCGCCTCCGTGCAGTTGATGCTGGGCATCGAAGAAGCCTTCGACATCGAGTTTCCCGACAATCTGCTCAACCGCAAATCCTTCGCCAGCATTTCGGCGATCGAGAAGACCGTCGATCAGATCAAGGATAGCCGGAAGGTCGCCTGATGAACTTCCAGGTCAAGATTGCCGAAGAGAGTTTTGCGGCACGGGCCGCACGCGTCGCAGAGATCGCTGCCAAGCACGCCGATACGGTCGATGCGGAAGGCCGCTTCCCGCGCGAAGCTGTCAATGCGATGAAGGCTGAGCGGTTGCTTGGCATCCAGGTCCCCCGCCATCTCGGTGGCGAGGGTGCGACGACGACCGAAATCGCCGAACTCTGCTCCATTCTTGGCCAGGCTTGCGCCGCAAGCGCCATGGTCTTCGCCATGCATCACATCAAGCTTTCGAGCCTGGTGGAACACGGCACCGAAAGCGAATGGCACGCAGGCTTCATGCAGCGGCTTGCTGCCGAACAGTTGCTGATCGCCTCGGCGACGACGGAAGGCGGCATCGGCGGCAACCTGCGCAACAGCATCTGCGCCATCGAGGTCAGCGGCGGTATCTGCCGCCTCGAAAAGGACGCGACCGTCATTTCTTACGGCTCGCATGCCGATGCGATCCTGATTACCTCGCGCAGCAATCCGGAAGCCGCCTCCTCCGACCAGGTTCTGACGGCCTTCACCAAAGATCAGTACACGATCGAGCGGACCCATGTCTGGAACACGCTCGGCATGCGCGGCACCTGCTCGGACGGTTTCCTGTTCAAGGGCGAGGCGCCGGCGGTCCAGATCCTGCCGAAGCCGTTTGCCGAGATTGCGGCGCAGTCGATGCTTGCCTCCTCGCACCTCCTCTGGAGCGGCGTCTGGTATGGTATCGCCGTCGATGCTGTCTCGCGCGCTCAATCTTTCGTGCGCGCTGCTGCGCGCAAATCTCCCGGCGCCCCGCCCCCAGGTGCGCTGCGGCTCGCGGAAGTCTCAAACCTTCTGCAGATGGTCAAGTCCAATGTCGTTGCGGGCCTCAAGGCCTATGAGGACGCCAAGGCCGATCCCGACAAGCTGTCGTCGATGGGCTTTGCCGTTGCCATGAACAACGTGAAGATCGCCTCGTCGGAAACGATCCTGGAGATTGTCAACCACGTCATGCTGATCTGCGGGATCATGGGCTACAAGAACGGCACGCCCTTTAGCGTCGGCCGCCATCTGCGAGACGCGCATTCCGCGCAGCTGATGATTTCCAATGACCGCATCCTCGGCAATACGTCGAGCATGCTTCTCGTCCACAAGCAGGACACTAGCCTACTGGGGTGACTCACATGGATATGCAGACCTCGTTTCTGGACCGGCTTTTCGAATCCGGCCTGCTGATCGATACCGGCGTTGATGGTCTTTACGGCCGCAGCGGCCAGTTCGAAGACGTGATCACCGCCTTCGAGCGGCTGATCGACAAGTTCGGTGGCGCCGATGGCGCGGAGGCCATGCGCTTCCCGCCGGGCATGAACCGGGCGATCTTCGAAAAGAGCGGTTACATGAAGAGCTTCCCGCAGCTCGCGGGCACCGTGCACAGCTTCTGCGGCGCAGAGCTCGACCACATGAACCTGCTGCAATGCATGGAAGTCGGCGACGACTGGACCAAGGGCCAGGAAGCCACCGAAATCGTGCTGACGCCGGCAGCCTGCTATCCGCTTTATCCGACGATCGCCAAGCGCGGCAATCTGCCGGCCAATGGCGGTCTCTACGATCTACAGTCCTATTGCTTCCGTCACGAGCCTTCCAAGGATCCGGCACGCCAGCAGCTGTTCCGCATGCGCGAATATGTCTGCATGGGCACGGAAGCCAACGTGACGGAATTCCGCCAGCGCTGGATGGATCGCGGCGTTGAGATGATGAAGCAGGTCGGCCTCGACGTCGTCATCGACGTTGCCAACGATCCGTTCTTCGGCCGTGCCGGCAAGATGATGGTCAACAACCAGCGCGACCAGAACCTGAAATTCGAGCTCTTGATCCCGATCACGTCGACCGCCAATCCAACGGCCTGTATGAGCTTCAACTATCATCAGGATTCGTTTGGTCTGAAGTGGGGCCTAAACCTCGAAGACGGCAGCGTCGCGCATACGGCATGCGTCGGCTTCGGTCTTGAACGCATCGCGCTCGCGCTCTTCCATCACCACGGTCTCGACGTGAAGGAATGGCCCGAAAACGTTCGCAAGGCGCTCTGGGGCTGAGATCTCGGATGAACGCCGTTTTTCCAGCCATCCGTCCCGATGGCTACGCCAGGCATGCGCTCCATTCCAGTGAGCGCATGTGGCCTGAAACCAATTGCTACATCGATCTCTGGATCGAAGTGCTGAACGCGCTTCGCCTGCCGCCGGAAGCCATGCTCGGCTTCACGATGACGCAGGATTTCGAAGGCGACCAGTTCACCTTCTTCAAGGTGCCGCTCGAAGATCTCGAAGCGCTGTTCGGTATCCGCGTCAGCGAGCTGGCGATTTTCGATGCGGTGGAAGGCCATATCCAGACGCAGATCGGCCGCGGCCGTCTCTGCCTGATCGAGATGGATTCCTATTTCATGCCCGATACGCAGGGTACTGCCTATCGCACCGAACACGGCAAGACGACGGTGGCAATCAACCGCCTGGACATGGCGGCCAAGCGCGTCGAATACTTCCACAATGCCGGCTTCTTCTCGCTCGAAGGCGAGGACTTCGACGGGCTGTTCCAGCTGCATCTGACGGAAGCCGATGCGCCGTTCCTGCCCTATACGGAATTTGCGAAATTTCCGGCGATGCTTCCCGGCGATGCCGATATCCGCAAGGTTTCCGGCGAGCTATTCCGCAAGCATTTTGCGCGCCGCCCTTCCACAAATCCGATCCGGGCCTTCGCTTCGGTTTTCCCGCGGCAGGTCGAGGCGGTTGCCGAGCGTCCCTTCGGCTTCTTCCACAAATATGCGTTCAACACCCTGCGCCAGTTCGGCGCCAATTTCGAGCTCGCAGCCGATCATCTTGCCTGGCTGGCACCCGGCCGCTTCGCCGGTGCCGAAGCTAGCGCGAGGCAAATTTCCGAGACGGCGAAATCGGTGCAGTTCCAGCTGGCGCGCGCCGTCACCCGCAAGAAATTCGAGCCGTTGCAGACCGCGCTTGATCCGGCTGCCGATGCATGGGATTCCATGATGGCTTCGATTTCCGAGCGGTTGTGACACCGGAGAGTTGAGCATGCGGGGGAGGTTGGCAAGCGTCGCGGCAGAGGAAGTTCTGCTTTCGGAAGGATGGAACCTCGTTCTGACCGAGCCGGATGCTTATGCGACGCCGCATGATATCCCGCCGACATCGCAGTTCATCGCCGCACCCGTGCCGGGTACGGTGGCAGCCGCGCTTGAAAAGGCGGGACTGTTTGACCGCGAAAATCCGCAGCCGCTGAACACCCGCGATGCCTGGTATGTCTGCCGCCTGTTCGATGCCGGGCCGGGCGACTGGATTTTGCGCCTCGAAGGGCTGGCGACGCTCTGCCATGTCTTCGTCAACGGCAAGGAAATGCTGTTTTCGGAGAGCATGTTCACCGCGCACGAGATTCCGGTGACGCTGACTGGCGGCGACGAGCTCGCACTCTGCTTCCGCGCCCTGGCACCGAAGCTTGCCGAACCCGGACCGCGGGCCCGCTGGCGCCCGCAGATGATCACGCCTGCCGGCCTCAAGAATGTCCGAACCACCGTGCTCGGCCACATGCCCAGCTGGTGCCCTGAAATTCATGCCGTCGGCCCCTGGCGGGCGATCTCGCTGGTGCGCGGCGGCCCGGTCTCGATCGACAATGTCTCGATCCGCACGGTTCTTGACGAGGATGGCATCGGGCGCCTCAGCGTGTCGCTTTATTGCGATGCCGAGGAGCCGGTGCTGCAGCTGCGCTGCGGCGAGCATGAAGCGTCCTTCGAGGAGGTTGGCGACAACCATTATTCGGCGATCCTGAAGATCCCCGACGTGACGCCCTGGTGGCCGCATACGCATGGCACGCCGTATCTCTATGAGCTGACGCTTGTCTCCGACGGGATCGCATATCCGCTCGACAAGACCGGTTTCCGGCGGATCGAGTTGGATCGGAGTGTCGATGGCGATGGTTTTGGTCTTGTCATCAACAGCGAGCGGGTGTTCTGCCGCGGCGCGGTCTGGACGACGGCTGACATCGTGCGGCTGCCTGGAGATCGCAGCGCCTACGAGCCGTTCCTGCGGCTTGCGGCGGAAGCCGGTATGAACATGATCCGCATCGGCGGCACGATGGCCTACGAGACGCCGGAGTTTTTCGCGCTGTGCGACGAGCTCGGCCTGCTCGTCTGGCAGGACTTCATGTTCGCCAATTTCGACTATCCGCGAAACGACAAGGCTTTTGCCGGTCATGTCCATACCGAGGTCGAAGGATTCCTGCATGGCGTTCAGGCGTCGCCGTCGCTCGCCGTGCTCTGCGGCGGCAGCGAGGTCCACCAGCAGGCGGCAATGCTCGGCCTGCCGCGCGAATTCTGGGGCGGTCCTGTGACCGACGAGGTGATACCGGCAATTGCCTCGCGCCTGCGGCCCGACGTGCCCTATGTGCCGAATTCGCCCTATGGCGGCGCGATGCCGTTTTCGCCGAATGCAGGGGTGACGCACTATTACGGTGTCGGCGCCTATATGCGCCCGCTTGAGGATGCCCGCCGGGCGGATGTGCGGTTTGCCGCCGAGAGCCTCGCCTTTGCACATGTTCCGCAGCAATCGACGCTGCAGCGGCATCTCGATGTTCCTGCCGTCCACAGCCCGCTCTGGAAGGCGCGTGTGCCCCGCGATCGCGGCGCTTCCTGGGATTTCGAGGATGTCCGTGATTTCTATCTCGGCCTTCTCTACGACACCGACCCGGCAAGCCTTCGCCGCGAGAACCCGGAGCGCTATCTCGAGCTCTCCCGCGCCGTCACCGGAGAGGTGCTGACCGAGACCTTTGCCGAATGGCGCCGCACCGGTTCGCGCTGCGACGGTGCGCTTGTCTGGACACTGCAGGACCTGCTCCCCGGCCCGGGCTGGGGCGTGATCGATTCCACGGGTGAGCCCAAGCCGGTCTGGCATGCGATGCGCCGTGCCTTCCAGCCGCTGCAGGTGCTGCTGACCGACGAAGGCACCAACGGGCTCGACATTCACGTCGTCAACGAGACGGCGGACGATCTAGCGGCCGAGCTCGAGATCATCTGCTTCCGTGACGGCCGGCAGCAGGCGGCGAGCGGTAGCCACAGCCTGGCGCTTGCTGCGCGCAGCAAACAGAAGATCGCCGCGACCGAGCTTTTCGGCGCATTCTTCGACACGACCTACGCCTTCCGCTTTGGGCCGCCGTCGCATGACGTCACGGTCGCGCGGCTTCGCGCCGTCGATGGCGAATTGCTGGGCGAAGCGTTTCATTTCCCGCTCGGGCGCGCCAAGGCCTGCCATGACGCCAGCATCGACGTCAGGCTCGTCGAGGACGCGGGCCGTTGGGCGGTCGATCTGACGACCGATCGCCTTGCGCAGTCGGTGCATGTCGAAGCCGCCGGTTACCGTCCGTCGGACGACTGGTTCCATCTCGCGCCGGGCATCCAGCGGCGCATTCGTTTGACGCCGATGACGGCAGATGCGGGCGAGCCTCAGGGCGAGGTGCTCTGCGCCGGAAACATGCGCCGCTTTGCCTTCAGCGCCGGTGGTTAAGGACAAGATGTCGATCCGATCGCTTTACCGTGCCTTTCGCTCCCATGTTCTGCAGCGGCTGATCCCGAAATCGCGTGTTGCGTTCGATCCCGCGCGTCCGGTCGAAGTCGCCGGCTATCTCTCGATGATGGCAGGTGTGGGCGAGTCGGCGCGGCTCTGTGCCGACGCCCTGGTCTCGGCGGGACGGACGATTTCGCTGCGCGATGTCAGCACCCATGCCGGCGAGGGATCGTCGGTCGAGTGGACGGCGGCTTCGCAGTCTTCGGCCAAGCCCGGCACCCGCATCTGGCACCTCAATCCGCCGATGCTGCCGCGCGCCGTGCTCAGCACCGGTCTCGGCGAATTCGCGCGTGCTTACAATATCGGCTATTGGGCCTGGGAACTGGAAGTCGTTCCCGCCGAATGGCGTAACGGTGCGCGTTATGTGAATGCCGTTTTCGTGCCATCGGAATTTACCCGCAAGGCGATCGCGCCGTTGACGTCGGCGCCCGTCATCGTGGTGGCGCATCCGGTGACCGAGAAGCCCGCTGCCGACGGCATGCGCGCGAAATTCGGGATCGAGGACGATGCTTTCCTTGTCAGCTTCATCTTCAGTGCGGGATCGTCGATCAACCGGAAGAACCCGCAGGCGGTGATCGACGCCTTCAAGATCTTCCAAACGCGCTGCCCAAAGGCATTCCTGCTGATGAAGGGCAGTGGCGATCCGGCGAAGGATGCCGGATTGGCCGCGCTTTATCGCTCCGCCGAGGGCAATAGCCGGATTCGGATCGTCACCGACAAGCTGGCAAGCAGCGAGATCAACGGACTGATCCGCGATTCCGACGCCTACATCTCGCTGCACCGCTCGGAAGGCTTCGGTCTCACCGTTGCCGAGGCGATCATCCACAATACGCCTGTCGTGAGCACGGGCTGGTCGGGCACAGTGGATTTCTGCGATCCGGACAACACCTGGAACGTCGCGCCGTCGCTGATACCGGTTGTCGATACGCATCCGGAATTTGCGGCGCTGACCGGCGCTGTCTGGGCCGATCCATCGCCTGAAATCGCCGCCGGATATCTGGAACAGATTTATGCCGATCCGGAAACCGCCAAGGCGAAAGCGGCGTGGGCGAAGCGTTTCCTGATCGCCTATCTCGAGGCCAATACCTACGAGAAAGCGCTGCAAACACTGGCGAGCGCTGACCGTTAACCGAAAACTTCGGGCCTTATTTAACGGTTTCACTTTAGGAATGGCTGAGAAAGCAACGGAACGGGACTGATGTCGAACGGGATCATAGCAAACTCGGTGATGAACGCTGCGGCCGGCATGCTGCTGCTTGCCACCGGCTTCGCCTCGTCGATCATCACCGCGCGCCTGCTCGGCCCCGAGGCGAACGGCATCGTCGCCTTCTCGCTGTGGCTCGTCGTCACCGGCGCTTCGATTGCCGAACTCGGCTCCAGCATCACGCTACTGAAAACTCTGCCGCAGCTCAGCGCCCAGGGTTATGACAGCAGGAGGCGCATGGGCTTTGCGTCGATCCTCGTCACCTTAATGGTATTTTCGACGGTGGTGCTGCTCGGGCTCTACGCGATCTTCTTCCTGTCGTCGGAGGAGATGCATTGGGCCGAAACCGCTCCGTCAGTGGCACTCGTTACCGGCGCGCTGTTCTTCATTCAGGCGATCGGCTCCTTCGTCAAATTCTACCTGATCGGCGAAAAGCGGCTCGGAGACTTCTTCAAGCTGACGGTTGGCGTGTCGATCCTGCAGCTCGGCGGTGTTGCCATTGGTGCCGTCCTGCATGGCGTCGAGGGGGTGCTGATCGGTTATGCGCTCGGCCAGCTGGTGTTCTTCGTCGCGACCATGCCGATCCTCTTCGCCAAGCGGGACAAATGCGGTATCGCCTTCGGCGCGCTGGCCTCGTCCTCGGTGATCATCTCGACGCAGTTCCTGATCGATTCCGTCTTCATCAACCGCCTCGAACTGCTGTTCCTGCAGCAGTTCTGGTCGGTGGAGATGGTCGGCTATTATGCGATCGGCCTGTCGGTCGCCAATATCGCCCTGCAGCTGCCGATCCAGATGACCGGGAGCTTGTTGCCCTATTATTCCGAGCAGCGCCACAGCAGCAAGGATGCCACGCTTCCCGTCGAAGTCTTCGCCGCCGTCACTCGCAGCATGGCCTATATCATCCTGCCGATGAGCTTCGGGCTTGCCGCCATCTCGGGCGTGCTCGTCGTCAGCGTCTTCGGTGAGGCCTTCCGTCCGAGCGGTCCCGTCGTCATGCTGCTGGCGCTCGCCGCACCCGCCTACACCTTCATGCAGATCCTCAGCCTCTACCTCCTGTCGATGGACCGGGTGCGCGATCGCCTGAAGACCAGTGTGATTGGTGGCCTTGTGATGGTAGGCGGTTGTTTACTCCTGGTGCCTAGTTTTGCGGCGGAAGGTGCGGCACTCGTCCGCATCGGCGTTTTTGTCGTGATGTGCGTGATCATGATCAAACAGACCGGATTTGGCAGTCAGCTGTCGACCCTCTATGTCAGCCTCGCGAAGGTGACGGCTGCCGCAGTCCTCTGCGCGCTGGCAGCGCTTGCCGTGCTTGAGGTCTTCCATAATCCGGTTGGGCTGGTTCTCGCGATAATCGCCGGTGGCATTGCCTATCTGCTGGCGCTGAAGTTCCTCAAGGTCATTCCGCGGCAGGATGCGCTGGTCATCCGCTCGATCCTCGGCAAGGTTCCCTGGGCATTGCGTGGCCCCGCGCTGAAGGCCGCACAGTTCATCGCGCCGCTGCCACCTGAAAAGGACGGCGAAGCTTCTGCCGCAGCGGTTCAGGAACCTGCGGAAGGTGCCGGCCGCAGCGCTGCATTTCCGGTTGCCTTCGACGGAACGATCGGGCTGTTCATGCCCGAGAATCCTGCCGTCACCAAGCGTTCCTCGGCTGTGCTCTTCGTCAGCCCCTGGGGCTTCGAGGAAATGTGCAGCCGCAAGTTTTATCGCGTGGCCGCCGAGCATCTTTCGGATATCGGCGTTCCCAGCCTGCGTTTCGACTATCTCGGAACCGGCGATGCGCTCGATTTCGGCAGCGAGCCGGCGACGCTGGCAAGCTGGGAGAAATCGATCCGCGCAGCGGCAGAGGAGCTGAAGTCGCTCAGCGGCTGCGACCAGATCATTCTGGCAGCTCAGGGCATCGGCGCAGCACTCGTGCAGCGCATCGGCGCGACGATACCGGGTGTCAGCGGCGTCGCGCTTCTGGCTCCCGTATTGAGCGGTCGCGGGTATCTCCGCGAACTCAACATGTGGGCGAAGATCATTCACGCCGATCTCGGCCTCAGCAAGGAACACGCGCCCGCCGATCAGGTGACGATCGCCGGTCTGTTCATGCCGGAAGCGATCGCCGCCGAAATCCGCAAGCTCAATCTGACCACTCCGGAAAGCATTGCCGCGGCCAAGTATGTTCTCTTCGAACACCCGTCGCGCGCCGGCGATTCCGCCTTTGCCGAAGCCTTGCGAGCCCTTGGCGCCAGCGTCGATGAGAAGGTGTTCGAAGGCTACGAGGAACTGGCGACCAATCCACTGTTTGCCAAGACGCCGATGGCCGTCGTCGCTGAACTTGCCCGCTGGATCGAAGCGAACACCGTTCCCGATGCCACTGCCGCCAACTCGGTCGTTCCAGCCGAAAACCAGATCCTGCGCGGTGACGGTTTCGAGGAGATACCGGTTCGCTTCGGCGATCATCATCATCTCGTCGGCGTTCTCAGCCGCCCGATCGGTGAGTCCCAGGGCAATTCGGTGATGTTCCTGACCACCGCCTATGACCGTCATGCCGGCTGGGGCCGCACGATCGTCGATATGGCGCGTGATCTCGCCCGCCAGGGTGTCACGTCGCTGCGCTTCGATTCAGCCAATGTCGGCGACAGCGTTCCGCGCCCGGATGCGCCCGATCAGATCCTCTATTCAGCCACCCAGATCGAAGACGCCGTCTCGGCGCTCGATCTTCTGGAGGCGCATGTGCCGGGGCCGGTCATGGTCGCCGGGCGCTGCAGCGGCGGCTATGTCGCTTTCCGCGCCGGGATTGCCGACGAGCGCCTGAAGGCGGTCGTCTCGATCAATCCCTTCGTCTATTACTGGGACCCGGCGGTCCAGGTTGCCAAGGAGCACGTCGTTTCGGTGCCGCGCAGCGTCGATGACTACAGCCAGCGCCTGATGAATATCGAAACTCTGAAACGGCTGTTCCGCGGCCAGGTCGACGTGAAGGCCGCGTTCCAGAATTTCTTCATCGCCGTCGGCCGCCGCGTCTCCTACCGCTTCGCGCCGCTGATCGAGCTTCTGCCGCACAAGGGTCATGTCGCCCGCGAGGTGAAGCATGCCTTCGCCTCCTTCGGTAAGCGTAATGTGCCGCTGACGCTGATCTACAGCGAAGCCGATGTCGGCCTCGATCACATGTATTTCCACTTCGGCCCGGGTGGCCGCAAGCTGCAGCGCTATCCGAATGTGCGCCTCGTCATGCTTCAGGACGCCGACCATAACCTGACGCCGCTGGAATCGCGCCGGATCGTTCTGGAAGAGATCGCCAAGCTGGCGAAGGCTTAGGCCGCGCCGACTCTGAAAGCCGGGATGTCGAGCGACCGGTAGAGGTCGATATAGAGCCCGGCGACATGATCCCAGGAATAGGGGCGAGCTGCCACTATCAGCGCTTCACGCATGGCAGACGGATTTGCAGAGATCGCATCGAATGCCGCGCCGATCGCATCGGCTGCTGTCCCGGCGTCGCTGAAATCCGTGATCGTCACCGGTGCCTGACGCTCTGCGAGGGCGCGGTAGGCGGCATTACCGTTTAGAACGGGATAGAGCCCGGCGCTCATGGCCTCTAGTGCGACGAGGCCGAAGCCTTCGTATTCCGAGGCGGAGGCGAAGAGCGAGGCGCCCGAGATCAGTGCCCGGATGGCCTCGTTGTCGATGCCGACATGCAGGCCGACCGATTGGGCGAGATTGCGCGAGGCGATCTCGGCGCGCAGATCGCCGGCCTTGAGATCGGATTCGGAGCCGACGATATCCAGATGCCAGCCGGGGTCGCGAGCTGTCAGCATTTGCATCGCGTCGAGGAGATGATCCAGACGCTTGTTTACCGAGAAGCGGCCGATGGTGACGATCCGGCGAAGCGGGGTGCGCGATGCGCTAGCGGCGAACTTGCCGATATCGACGCCGTTCTCGATCAGCACGGTATTCGGGGCGATCTGCGAGAACTGGGCGATATCCGAGGTGCTGCAGCCAATGACGCGGCGATAGTTCATCGCCGACAGCCGCGTCAGCGTCTGGAACCAGACCTTCTTCAGTGCCGCATATTTCTGCGTATGGAAGAAGCCGCCATGGGTGGTCACGACCATCGGCTTTCGATGCAGGATCCGGCCGATCGCCAGCGCATCGAAGAAGAAGTCGATGGCGTGAACATGCACGAGATCAGCATCGCCGAGATGGCGGAAGACCTGTGGGGCGATCGGGTAGCGCGTGCTGCCGGACCAGGGAATGCGGACGACCTCGATACCGTCGATGGTTTCGCGCGGCGGCAGCTTGCGGTCGCGGGCCGTGAAGAGCGTATCGAGTGTCACGACGCGGACGCGGAAGCCGCGTCTTGCGGTCTCACGCGCCAGATTGGCGACGACGTCTTCGAGACCGCCGCGGTTCGGCAGGAACTGGCGCACGACATGGACGATCAGCGGCGCGTTTGCCCTCTGCGCATTCGTGGTCATGCCTGCCGTTGCTTCCAAAGCGATACTCCTGACCCCGCGCGGCCATATAGCCGGACGAAATACCCGATCGCCTTAAGGCCGGGTTTACGGTGCGGCGCGCGGCTGGAAATCTTGCGAAGACGGTTAATCGCCAGAGGGCTCAGAAAGCCTTGAAGGTCAGTGTCGTCAGCGAGCGGACGATGCCTGGGATATTGGCGATGTTGTCGTTGATGAACTTGCCGATATCCTGGCCTTCTTCGATGTAGACCTTCAGCAGCAGATCGTAATCGCCGCTGGTCGAATAGAGCTCAGAAACACGTTCCGTCTGGTAGATGGCGTCGGCGACTTCGTAGGTCTTGCCGGGGGCGCACTGGAGCTGGACGAAAATGGGCTTCATGGGACTTTCCTGCGGATCGGATGCTGTTGCCGCGCATAATGCGCGAAAGCTCTCCCCGGATGCAAGCTCAAGACTTGGCTTCTGCCTCGATCCATTCGCGAAAGGCGGCAAGCGGCGCGTAATCGGCGCGCTCGGAGGGATAGGCGAGATAGTAGCAGTCGCGGCTTTCGATCTCCCGGTCGATCGCGGCGACGAGATCTCCGCGCTTCAGTTCGTCCTGGATCAGGAAGGTCGGCAGCAAGGCGACGCCGAGTCCGGCGACCGCGGCCTGCGCGGCGGTGGCGAACTGGTCGAACAGCATGCCGTGAAGGCTCTGGAAGGCGACGCCATTTTCGACAAACCAGATCTCCCAGGCGTCCGGCCGTGTCGTCAGATGCAGCAGCGGCAGGTCCAGCAGGTGTTCGGGCTTGCTGATCGCATGCTCCGCGAGAAACTGCGGGCTGCAGGCCGGAACGGTCTTCTCCGACATCAGAAAGGTCAGCTCGGCACCCGGCCAGTGCGGGTGGCCGAAATGGATCGCGGCATCAATGGCATCGAGACGGAAATCGAAGGAGGAGAGCCGGGTAACGAGATTGATCGTGACGCCCGGGTTGTTGCGCAGGAAGCCCCCCAGCCGCGGCGCCAGCCAGCGTGTACCGAAGGTCGGCAGGATCGCCAGATTGAGCGTGCCGCCATGCGGGTTGGCCCGCAGGTTCAAAGAGGCGCTGGAAATGCGGCGTAGTGCTTCCCGGATTTCTCGTGCGTAGCTGTCTCCCGCCAAGGTCAGCCTGACTGTCTGGCGTTCGCGCAGGAACAGCTCGACGCCGAGCTGTTCTTCGAGTGCCTTGATCTGCCGGCTGACGGCGCTCTGGGTGAGGTCCAGCTCGCGAGCTGCAGCGGTGACACTGCCGGTGCGCGCTACCGCTTCGAAGGCGGCAAGCAAGGAGATCGATGGCAGAAAACGGCGTGATGCGAGCATATCTCATTCCATTTCAGAATGACCTGTTTCCGAAACGTCGATATTCACTCCAATAAGCGCTTTGTAAAGAATGGTTTGCCGCAATTTTGGAATGAACTGGCGCTGCGAAAGCCCTGCCGTCAGACGCTTTCGCAGGCCGTCCGGTAGCGGTAGATTAACCGCGATTTTGCCTTGGGATGGAACAACCGATGTTGAATGATCCGCGCTCGCACGGGCTCTGGGAAAAGACCGCTCCGCAACCGCCTGTCACCGCGCCGCTTCAGGGCGCAGTCGAGGCTGATGTGGTGATCGTCGGCGGCGGCTATACCGGCATCTCCTCCGGCCTGCATCTGGCGGAAGCCGGGACGAAGGTCGTTCTGCTCGAAGCCAAGGAGATCGGCTTCGGCGGTGCCGGCCGCAATGTCGGCCTGATCAATGCCGGCATGTGGGTGATGCCCGATGATCTTCCCGGCGTTCTCGGCGAGGTCTATGGCGAGCGGCTGCTCGATATGCTCGGCAATGCGCCGCGTCTGGTCATGGAACTGATCGACAAGCATAGGATCGCCTGCGAGCTCGAAAAGAACGGCACGCTGCATTGCGCCGTCGGCGCCGAGGGCCTCAAGGAGATCGAGGACCGGGCGGAGCAATGGGGCAGGCGCGGTGCGCCGGTAACCTTGCTCGACGCGGCGGAAACCGCCCGCCGGATCGGCAGCGACGCCTATGCGGGAGCGCTGCTCGATATGCGCGCCGGCACGCTGCAGCCGCTGGCCTATGCGCGCGGACTGGCGCATGCTGCGGTCAAGGCCGGCGTCTCGATGCACACGGCAAGTCCGGTGACCGCCACCGAGCGCAAGGGCGCCAAATGGGTGGTGAAGACGGAAAAAGGTTCGGTGACCGCCGACTGGATCATCGTCGCCACCGATGCCTATAGCACCGGTCCCTGGGAGGCCGTTCGCAACGAGCAGGTTCATCTCCCCTATTTCAATCTCGCCACCACGCCGCTCAGCGACAATCTGCGCAAGTCGATCCTGCCCGGCCGCGAAGGCGTGTGGGATACCAAGGAGATTCTGTCGTCCTTCCGCATGGACCAGGCCGGCCGCCTCGTCTTCGGCAGCGTCGGGGCGCTGCGCAATACCGGTATTTCGGTCCACAAGAACTGGGCGAAGCGCTCGCTGCGGAAACTCTTCCCGCAGATCGGCGAGGTCGAGTTCGAATGCGAGTGGTACGGCAAGATCGGCATGACCGACAATGCTCTGCCGCGCTTCCACAAGTTTGCCGAAAATGTCGTCGGTTTTTCGGGCTATAATGGCCGCGGCATTGCGCCGGGCACGGTCTTCGGGCGTACGCTGGCGCAGCATATTCTCGGCCAGATCAGCGAAGCCGAGCTGCCGCTGCCGCTGACCGACCCACGCGAGCCGGGGTTCCGGGCAATCAAGGAAATGTGGTACGAAGCCGGCGCCCAGGTTGCCCACTTCGCCGATGCACGTTTTTAAGAACAAGAAGGTTGGAAACACATGACCATCGCTAGCCTCGATCTCGCAGCCGAAACGAAGAAGCTGCTTTCCGAACTCGGCGTTGACGCCGCCCGCTATGCCGGCGGCACGCTGCGCGTCACCTCGCCCGTCACGGGCAAGGAAATCGGTGCGCTGAAGGAAGATACCGTTGCCGACGCCAAGAAGGCGATCGATGCAGCACATAAGGCCTTTGCCGAATGGCGTGCCGTTCCGGCGCCGAAGCGCGGCGAGCTCGTCCGCTTGCTCGGAGAAGAGCTGCGCGCCGCCAAGGGCGCGCTTGGCCGTCTCGTCTCGATCGAAGTCGGCAAGATCACGTCCGAAGGTCTCGGCGAAGTTCAGGAAATGATCGACATCTGCGATTTCGCGGTGGGTCTCTCCCGCCAGCTTTACGGCCTGACGATCGCCACCGAGCGCTCCGAGCACCGCATGATGGAAAGCTGGCATCCGCTCGGCGTCGTTGGCATCATCTCGGCCTTCAACTTCCCGGTCGCCGTCTGGTCGTGGAATGCAGCGCTGGCGCTGGTCTGTGGCAACGCAACGGTCTGGAAGCCGTCCGAAAAGACGCCGCTGACGGCGCTTGCGACGCAGGCACTGTTCGAGCGGGCGCTGAAGCGCTTCGTCGCCGAAGGCGGCAAGGCGCCGGCAAATCTCTCGACCCTGCTGATCGGCGGCCGCGATGTCGGCGAAGCCCTCGTCGACCATCCCAAGGTGCCGCTGGTTTCGGCGACCGGTTCGACGGCGATGGGCCGCGCCGTCGGTCCGCGCCTGTCACAGCGTTTCGCCCGCGCCATCCTCGAACTCGGCGGCAACAATGCCGCGATCATCTGCCCGACGGCCGATCTCGACCTGACGCTGCGCGGCGTCGCCTTTTCCGCCATGGGCACGGCCGGTCAGCGCTGCACCACGCTGCGCCGCCTCTTCGTGCATGACAGCGTCTACGATAAGCTCGTTCCGCGTCTACAGAAAGCCTATGGCTCGGTCACCATCGGCAATCCGCTGGAAAGTGGCACGCTGGTCGGCCCGCTGATCAACAAGGCGGCCTTCGACAAGATGCAGTCGGCCCTTTCTGCAGCCAAGTCGGAGGGCGGCAAGGTCACCGGTGGCGAGCGTGTCGAGAACGGTGCCGGCGAAGCCTTCTATGTTCGTCCGGCTCTGGTCGAGATGCCGTCGCAGACGGGTCCCGTTGTCGACGAGACCTTTGCGCCGATCCTCTACGTCATGAAGTACAGCGATTTCGACGACGTGCTCGAGCTGCACAATGCCGTGCCGCAGGGCCTCTCCTCGTCGATCTTCACCAACGACATGCGCGAAGCGGAAACCTTCGTCTCTGCCCGCGGTTCGGATTGCGGCATCGCCAACGTCAATCTCGGCCCGTCCGGTGCCGAAATCGGCGGTGCTTTCGGTGGCGAGAAGGAAACCGGCGGCGGCCGTGAATCCGGTTCGGATGCGTGGAGGGCCTATATGCGCCGCGCTACCAACACCATCAATTACGGCAAGACCCTGCCGCTCGCACAGGGCGTCAAGTTCGACGTCGAATAAGGGCGCTTGCATTGCAGCATCGGGGGCGATGACGTAACACCGTCATCGCCCCCTTTTGTTTATTCCAAGGTCTTTCTCATGCATCTGACGCTCGCCGCTGCCGAAACGCTCGTCCTCGACGCGTTGAAACGCAATGGCGTCGAGGAGGGGAATGCGCTCTCGGTATCGCGGGCGCTTGTTGCGGCGGAAGCTGCCGGGCAGAGCGGGCACGGGCTTCGCCGCGCCGTTGCTTATGCGATGCAGGCGAAATCCGGGAAGGTCGATGGCGTCGCCAAGCCGATCCTCTATCAGCCCTATCCGTCCGTCATCCAGATCGATGCCTGCCACGGATATGCCTATCCGGCGCTCGATCTCGCCGTTCCCGTCCTGACCGAAATGGCCCGGTCGCAGGGTATCGCCATGGCGGCGATCCGCCGCTCGCACCATGCCGGCGTTCTGGCGCTGACGGTCGAGCGTTTTGCTGAGGCTGGCCTCGTTGCGATTATGGTTGCTAATGCCACGGCGGCGATGGCGGCCTGGGGCGGGCGCAAGCCGCTGTTCGGCACCAACCCGATTGCTTTTGCTGCGCCTGTAACGGGACAGGACCCTGTGGTCATCGACCTTGCGCTGTCGCGCGTGGCGCGCGGCAAGATCATGGCGGCGCGGCAGAAGGGTGTGCCGATCCCCGCCAACTGGGCCTTCGACCGCGACGGCCAGCCGACGACGGATGCGGTTGCGGCACTCGATGGCACGATGGTGCCCTCGGGCGAGGCCAAGGGCGCTGCCCTTGCGATGATGGTCGAAATCCTCGCTGCGCCGCTGACGGGCGCCAACTTCTCCTATGAATCGACCTCGCTTTTTGACGACAAGGGCGCGGCTCCCGGCCTCGGGCAGATGATCATCGTCATCAATCCGGAAGCGGGTGGTGGTGCGTTTGCGGCGGCCCGGCTGACCGAGCTTGCCAATGAAATTTCTTCCGATCCAGGTGTTCGGCTGCCCGGCAGGCGCGGGCTGACGGCGCGGCGCGCCGCGATCGAAAACGGCATTGATGTCGAGGATGATGTCGTCGATGCGATCCTCGCGGTATAGAATCGTTCTAAACTTGATAAATAATTTCAAGTATTTGTGATCATCCCATGGTGAAGCAAACTTGAAAATTGAAGTCAGGAAAAATATAGGGGGCGCGCATCACCCCACCCCCAGGGGAGATATTGCCATGGAGGGCATCATGAAGAATTCCATTACGCGCCGTTCCGCGCTCGCGCTGGCTGCGTCTCTTCTCGCTGCAACATCGCTCGCATCAGGCGCCAGCGCGCAGGACGAAGGCATCGTCGTCTATAACGCCCAGCACGAAAGCCTCGGCCGCGAATGGATTGATGCCTTCACCAAGGAGACCGGCATCAAGGTCACCATTCGTCAGGGCAGCGACATGCAGTTCGCCAACCAGATCATCCAGGAAGGCGACGCCTCCCCGGCAGATGTATTCCTGACGGAAAATTCCCCGGCCATGACGCTGGTCGACGGCGCAGGCCTCTTCGCACCCGTCGATAAGGAAACGCTCGATCAGGTTCCGGCCGAGTACCGTCCGTCCGACGGCATGTGGACCGGCATCGCCGCCCGCTCGACTGTCTTTGCCTATGACAAGCGCAAGCTGACCGAAGACAAGCTGCCGAAGTCGATGCTCGATCTCGCCGATCCGGCCTGGAAGGGCCGTTGGGGTGCGGCTCCTGCCGGTGCCGACTTCCAGGCCATCGTCAGCGCGCTGCTGCAGCTGAAGGGCGAGGAAGCGACTGCCGCATGGCTCAAGGGCCTCAAGGACAATGCGACGCCTTACAAGGGCAACAGCGTTGCGATGAAGGCGGTCAATGCCGGCGAAGTCGAAGGCGCGATCATCTACCACTACTACTGGTTCGGCGATCAGGCGAAGACGGCTGAAAACAGCGCCAATGTCGGCCTGCACTATTTCAAGAACCAGGATCCGGGCGCATTCGTCTCGATCTCCGGCGGCGGCGTTCTGAAGTCGACGCAGCACATGAAGGAAGCCCAGGCATTCCTGAAGTTCATCGCCGGCAAGGCCGGTCAGGCAATCCTGAAGAACGGCACGTCCTATGAATATGCCGTCAGCGGTGATTCCAACGACAAGCTCGTTCCGCTCAAGGATCTGAACGCACCGAAGGTCGAAGCCTCGGAGCTGAACAGCAAGAAGGTCGTCGAAATGATGACTGCTGCAGGCCTGATCTAAGCCCATCTGCCGCAGGCGGATGGAGTCAAAACTATTGCTTTTGGCTCAAGAAAACCTTACGGCATGACCAATCATGGCAACCGCTTCCTGACGAGGCGGTTGCCTTCCTTTTTCAGCGTCACAAAGGCGTCGGCCTTGCTGCAAGACAACAGATCGCTCGTGACCGGCCTTGCCGGCAATGAAGCGCCGGTCAGCACAATCAGTTCCCTGCGCGGGCGCATGCCGCACGCTTCCGTCGTCGTCTTCGCAACCATCGTCGCGCTCTTCAGCCTCGTGCCGCTCGGCTTCATCGCCTGGATCACCTACGATGTCGGCTGGGAAACCGTGAAGGCGCTCGTCTTCCGCCCGCGTGTCGGCGAGCTGATGATCAACACGGTGTTCCTGGAAGCGTTGACGGTTCCGCTGTCGATCGCGCTTGCGGTGACGCTCGCGTGGCTGACGGAACGGACCGACATTCCCTTCGCGCGCCTCTGGTCGTGGCTTGCGGTCGCGCCGCTCGCCGTTCCCGCCTTCGTTCACAGCTATGCCTGGATCAGCCTCGTGCCCGGCATGCGCGGGCTGCAGAGCGGCGTCTTCGTCTCGGTGCTTGCTTATTATCCCTTCCTCTACCTGCCGGTCGCAGCGGCACTTCGCCGTCTCGATCCGGCGATCGAGGATGCTGCGGCCTCGCTCGGGCTCGGCCCCTGGCGGGTGTTCTTCCGCACGATCCTGCCGCAGCTCAGGCTGGCGATCTGCGGCGGTTCGCTGCTGATCGCGCTGCATCTGCTGTCGGAATACGGGCTCTATGTGATGATCCGCTTCGACACGTTTGCGACGGCGATCGTCGACCAGTTCCAGTCCGCCTATAACAGCCCGGCCGCCAATATGCTCGGCGGCGTGCTCGTCGCCTGCTGCCTGTTCCTGCTCGGGCTCGAAATCCTCGTTCGCGGCAATGAGCGCTATGCCCGCGTCGGCTCCGGTTCGGCGCGCCCGGCAGACCGGCGCAGGCTCGGATGGTTCACCATTCCGGCGGTGCTGCTGCCCATCGCGGTTGCAGTGCTGACGCTCGGCGTTCCCCTGGTGACGCTGGGGCGCTGGCTCTATCTCGGCGGCGCCGAGATCTGGCGGCTGGATACGGTTGGCAGTGCGTTCATTCAGACAATCATTCTTGCCGTTGCGGGCGGTGTGCTGACGACGATTGCCGCGGTGCCGATGGCCTGGCTCTCGGTGCGCGCGCCGGGCCGCTTCCAGCGCTTCCTTGAAGCCTGCCACTATTATGTCGGCTCGCTGCCTGGCGTCGTCGTGGCGCTGGCGCTGGTTACGATCACCGTGCGGCTGGTGCTGCCGCTCTACCAGACCTTCGCGACGCTGACCGTCGCCTATGTTCTGCTATTCCTGCCGCGTGCCATGGTCGGCCTGCGCGCCAGCATCGCCCAGGCGCCGGTCGAACTCGAACGCGCCGCCATGGGCCTTGGCCGCACGCCGTCGCAGGCCGTGCGCCAGATCACCATGCGGCTTGCAGCACCTGGTTTTGCTGCCAGCGTCGCTCTCGTTGCGCTCGGGATCACCAACGAGCTGACGGCAACGCTGATGCTTTCGCCGAATGGCGTCGAGACGCTGTCGACGAAATTCTGGTCGCTGACGAGCGAGATCGATTACGTCTCGGCGGCGCCCTACGCGGTGATGATGATCATCCTGTCGCTGCCGCTGACGCTGCTTCTTTATTCCCAATCGAAACGGACTGCCGGACAATGACGCTGCTCACGATCCAATCCGCAAGCAAGCGCTATGGTCCGGTCACCGCGCTGGATAATGTGTCGCTGGATGTGCCTGCCGGGAGCCGCACCGCCGTCGTCGGACCATCGGGCTCCGGCAAGACGACGCTGCTGCGGCTGATCGCCGGTTTCGAGCGACCGGATCAGGGCAGGGTCGTGCTGAACGGCGAGATGCTCGCCGATGGCCCGGCAATCGTTCCCGCCCACAAGCGCGGCATCGGCATCGTTTCGCAGGACGGGGCACTGTTTCCGCATCTGAGCGTCGCCGAGAATATCGGCTTCGGCTTCGAGCGCGGGGCAATGGACCGCGAGAAGCGGATCGTCGAGCTTCTCGATATGGTCGAGCTCGACCGCAACATGCTGACGCGCCGTCCGCATCAGCTCTCGGGCGGTCAACAGCAGCGCGTGGCGCTTGCCCGCGCACTTGGCCGCAAGCCGCGCCTGATGCTGCTCGACGAGCCGTTCTCGGCGCTTGATACAGGTCTTCGCGAAAACATGCGCAAGGCCGTGTCACGTGTTCTGCAGGCAGCCGGGATCACCACGATCCTCGTGACCCACGATCAGGGCGAGGCATTGTCCTTCGCCGATCAGGTGGCGGTGTTGCGGGATGGGAAGCTGGTGCAATCAGGTTCGCCGCAGAAGCTCTATCTGCAGCCGAAGGACCGCGAGACTGCGCTGTTCCTCGGCGATGCCGTGATGCTGCCTGCGGTCATCCGCAACGGTTTTGCCGATTGTGCGCTTGGCCGGGTCGCCGTCGATGGCGATCATCAGGGCAAGGCCGAGATCATGCTGCGGCCGGAACAGATCCGCGTCGTTCCTGACGACAGCAAGCCCGCCTATCATGGCCGGGTGGTTGAGGTGGAATTCGGGGGCGCGACCTGCACCGTTGCCGTCTCGCTGGAGGGCGTGCAGCTGCCGCCGATCCTGATCAAGACTTCGAGCGTCGCGCTGCCGGAAACTGGCGACCGTGTCCGCCTGGACATCGCCGGCCGCGCGCATGTCTTCTCGGCGCGCTAGGCCGTCTTGCGATCGGCTTCTTCGCCCTGCTCCAGCCAGCCGCCGGTGAAGCCGGCGCGTTCGAGGCCAAGGCGAATGACCGGCGATTGCCGCATCAGGCTCCAGATAAAATCCGAACGGTCGTTCTCAATGGTCATCACCAGCAGACCCTGATCGATGCCGACGCAGCGGTCGTCCACCCAGCCTTCGGGACGTCTGGTCTTCACCGTCGGATTGAAGCCGCCCGGGAAACGGCCCTCGTAGGTCAGGTCAGGATAGGTCTCCAGCAGCGCCTTTGTGCCGTCGAGTGCCGCCTGGCGGTCAAAGGGGAGCGATGCGAGCGCTGCCCACGGCGCGATCGTTCCATCATCGGGGCCGAGCGGAGCACCGCGGGCTGCATAGCCCAGCACCTTCGGATGACGTCCGCCGCGCATATGGCGGCTCGGCGGTGGGCCGTCGGAGGCGGAGAGGCCCCAGATATCCTTGTTATAGCCGACGAAATGGCCGGGATTGCGCACGGCATAATCGCGCTGGACGGCGATCGAGATCTGCGTATTGCGGAAATAGTCCCAATCGCGGGCTGCCATCGGGCGGTCCTGGATGCCGCGGAAATCGATCCAGGCATGCGAGAAAAAATGGATAAAGAGCGGGCCGGCATAGAGATAGGCCTGATCCCTAAAGAGCATCCAGGAATAGCTCGAGGTAAAGGCGTCGTAGCTCGACTGCGGGATCGGGTGCGTCGGCGAGGCGAGCGCCAGCGTATAGAGCAGTACGGCCTCATCGTAACCCTGCCAGCGCCAGTGCAGGAAGCCGCTGGCGGGCTTCCAGCCCATGCAGATGGTCTCGCCCTTGTTGAGAGCCCAATGCCAGTCGATGCGCTCGTAAATGACCTTCACGAGGTCGCGGATTTCCTGCTCGTCGCCATCGGCGCGATCGAAGTAGGCCGAAGCCGTCAGCATGCCGGCGACAAGCAGCGTCGTATCGATGGTCGACAGCTCGCTGTTCCAGGCGCGGTGGCCGGTATCCATGTGCAGGAAGTGATAATAGAAGCCGCGATAGCCGCTTGCGTGGCGCTCCCGGCCCTGATGGCTTCCGGCAAAGAAGCGAAGCGTCGTCAGCGTGCGTTCGATGGCGCCTGCGCGCGTCATCCAGCCGCGCTCGACGCCGACGGTGTAGGATGACAGCGCAAAGCCGACGGCGGCGATACTGCAGGGCACGCCCTCGATCGACGTATCGGCAACAAGCCCGTTATCGGGATTGGTATGTTTCAGGAAGTAGTTGAAGGCGGATTGTTGCAGCCTGTCGATCAGCGCAGCATCCGTGTCGTCGAGTCGTTGCAGCATACTCAAACCATTCGTTTTCGCCCCTGCTTCAACATGGCGATGCGTTGCGTGCAAATCAAACCTTTTTGAAAAGCGCGCGAATTCGATGGATGCTGCGGCCGCAAAGGCGGAAACGGCAAAGCACACGCCTGAGCGTGTTGTCTGCATTTTCGATCTCTGAGGAAAAACTGGAGCGGGCGAAGGGGTTCGAACCCTCGACCCCAACCTTGGCAAGGTTGTGCTCTACCACTGAGCTACACCCGCTCATAATCCCGTCGGCCTGTGGTAGTTGTGAGGACCGTGGGCGCCACCTTGCGGCGACGGGCGCTATATCGCCCAAACGATTTTCAAATGCAACAGGGAAATGACGGAAAGCCGAAGAAAAATTCCAAGCTGTTGAAATGATTTCCGAAAACGCCGCAAATCTGCGCGAAAGCGTCGATCATGCGCATTGCCAAAGCCGACGCCCGGACTTAATCAAAGCGCCTGCCCGCAATTTTCATCAGATGGATGCCGCGATGACCGATACCAAACCGAAGACCCGCGACGAACTTTTCGCCTTTCTGGACAGCCTCGGCATCAAACATTCCACCAAGGATCATGCACCCGTCTTCACGGTCGCCGAATCGGTGGCCCTGCGTGACGAAATTCCGGGCGGGCACACGAAGAACCTTTTCGTGAAGGACAAGAAGGACCAGTTTTTCCTGCTGACCGTCGAGGAGCATGCCTCTGTCGATCTCAAGACGGTGCACACGCTGATCGGTGCGGCGAGCAAGGTCTCCTTCGGCAAGCCCGAGAAGCTGATGGAATATCTCGGCGTCATTCCCGGCTCGGTCACGGCCTTCGGCGCGATCAACGATACCGGCCACAACGTGACCTTCGTTCTCGATGCGGATCTGATGAAGGACGAGATCATCAACTGCCATCCGCTGTCGAACGACGCGACGACCTCTATATCAAGTGCCGATCTCGTCCGTTTCATGGAAGCGACGGGCCACAAGCCGCTTGTCTTGAAAGTCACGGCCTGACATACGATTTTAACGCTAGAAAAAAGGCCGGGCACGACCGGCGTGGCGGGAGATACCTATGAGCGGCAACGACAACCCCTACAGCACGTCCTACGGCACGATGTCGGCAACGGCGACCTATGGCGGCGCACAGCAGCCTGCGGCGGCTCCGGCAGCAGCCGGTAGCTATATCAAGGACACGACGACGGCGAATTTCACCAAGGATGTCATCGAGGATTCGCGCAACCAGCCGGTTCTCGTCGATTTCTGGGCGCCCTGGTGCGGTCCGTGCAAGCAGCTGACGCCGGTGCTCGAAAAGGTCGTCAACGAGGCCCAGGGCCGCGTCAAGCTCGTGAAGATGAATATCGACGATCATCCGTCGATCGCAGGCCAGCTCGGCATCCAGTCTATCCCGGCCGTCATCGCTTTTGTCGGCGGCCGTCCGGCTGACGGCTTCATGGGCGCGGTCCCGGAAAGCCAGGTTCGCCAGTTCATCGATCGGCTCGCCGGTCCTGCCGGCGCCGATCAGGCAGCCGAAATTGAAGCTGTTCTCGAAGAGGCCGCTGGGCTTCTGGCATCGGGCGACGTCAATGGCGCTGCGCAGCTCTATGGCGCCGTCATGCAGGCCGATCCGGAGAATGCCAAGGCGCTCGCCGGCATGGCCGAATGCATGATCGCCGCCAATCAGCACGAGCGCGCCCGCGAAGCGCTGACCGATCTGCCGGAAGAGCTCTCGAAGGATGCCGCCATCCAGGCCGTTCTCAAAAAGCTCGACCAGATCGAAGAAGCCCGCAAGCTGGGAGACCCCTTTGCGCTGGAACAGCAGCTTTCGGGCAATGCTGACGACCACGAAGCGCGGATGAAGCTTGCCAAGATCCGCAATGTCGAGGGGCGCCGCGACGAGGCCGCGGAGCACCTGCTGACCATCATGCGCAAGGACCGCACCTTTGACGATGATGGCGCCCGGCGCCAGCTTCTGCAGTTCTTCGAAGTCTGGGGCTTCAAGGATCCTGCGACTGTTTCCGCCCGGCGCAAGCTTTCGGCGATGCTGTTCTCCTAACTTGATGCGGCTGCCCTTGCGTTTTCATGCAAGGGCACCACATTCAGAAAGATGGCAGGGTTGCGATTTTTCCTGCCTGCATTATGCGGGACGAAATTTCATGCAAGTCGGCAATGCGAGATATTTGAAACCCGGCGATCTGCCGGAAACCATCGCTGTCTTCCCTTTGACCGGCGCTCTTCTCCTGCCGACCGGGCAGCTTCCCTTAAACATTTTCGAGCCGCGTTATCTGGCGATGTTCGATGCCGCCATGGCCGGAAACCGGCTGATCGGCATGGTGCAGCCGGCACTTGGCGATAGCGACGAAAAGATGCCGGATTGCAATCTGGCGCCTGTCGGCTGCCTTGGCCGCATCACCTCTTTCGCCGAAACGGGCGATGGCCGCTATATCGTATCGCTGACCGGCATCTGCCGTTTCAGGCTGATCGGCGAGAAGGTGAGCCACGACCCGTTCCGCACCTTCCGTATCGCTCCGTTCATTTCCGATCTCTCGGCACGTGACGAGGAGGATGCAGTCGATCGCGCCGCCCTGCTCTCTGCCTTCCGTGCCTATCTCGATGCCAACAAGCTGGAAGCGGATTGGGAGAGCGTCGAGCGGGCAAGCAACCTGACGCTCGTCAATTCGCTCGCCATGATGTCACCCTTCGGCCCTGCGGAGAAGCAGGCGCTGCTGGAAGCGCCCGATCTCAAGACACGGGCGGAGACGCTGATCGCTATTACCGAAATCGTGTTGGCGCGCGTCTTCGGTGACTCCGATACGGTTTTGCAGTAAGTCCTAAGAGATGGACGAAAAACTCAGTCGCGTTGATCCGAAGCTCCTCGAGCTCCTCGTCTGCCCCCTGACCAAGGGGCGGCTGACCTATGACCGCGACCACAACGAGCTCGTCTCCGAGAAGGGGCGGCTCGCCTACCCCATTCGTGACGGCATTCCGATCATGCTCGTCTCCGAGGCACGCAGGCTGGACGACTAGATCGCCTCGCCCGCCAATAGCCGCGGATTGCCCTTTGCCGTCGTTCCGGCGGCCTGGCCGATGAAGAACGACTTCAGGCCCGGCAGGCGATCGACGAGGCCGAGGCCGACGTCGCGGGCGATGCGGATGGGCGTCACGTCGTTCGAAAACAGACGGTTCAGAACGTCGGTCGTAACACCCATGCGGAACGTGTCGAAGCGGCGCCATGTCTGGTAGCGCTCCAGGATATTGGTCGAGCCGATATCGAGGCCGAGACGGTCGGCTTCGACGATGGTTTCGGCGAGCGCCGCCACATCTTTGAAGCCGAGGTTGAGACCCTGACCGGAGATCGGGTGAATGCCGTGTGCTGCGTCTCCTGCCAGCGCAAAGCGCGGGGCGACGAAAGAGCGCGCCAACGTCAGGCCAAGCGGGAAGGCGCGCTTGGCGCCGATCACCTTGAGAGCGCCGAGCTTGTGGCCGAAGCGGCGTTCCAGTTCCTCTTCGAAAATCAGATCGTCACCGGCAACCAGCCGGTTTGCATCGCTGGTACGTTCGGTCCAGACGAGCGACGAGCGGTTGTTGGTCAGCGGCAGGATGGCGAAGGGGCCGGAGGGCAGGAAATGCTCCTCGGCGCAGCCATTATGCGGCCGCTCGTGCTCGACGGTGGCGACAATGCCGGACTGGCCGTAATCCCAGCTCACCGTCTTGATACCGGCAAAGTCGCGCAGCTTGGAGCGCACGCCGTCGCAGGCCACCACGAGACGTGCTTCGATGGCACTGCCATCGGAGAGTTCGACGCTCGCGTGATTTTCACCGGCGCTCAGTCCCGTCGCGCTCAGTCCATGGCGGATCTGGATGCCGAGCCGCTGGCAGACGCCGCGCAATTCGCGCACCATGACGGCGTTCGGGATCATATGGGCGAAAGGCCGGCCTTCCTCGATCTCGCCGTCGAAGGTCAGGAAAACGGGGCGCACCGGATCCGATGTCTTGGAATCGGTGACGATCATCTTGGTGATCGGCTGCGCCTCGGCGCGGATATTCTCCCAGATGCCGAAGACCTCCAGCATCTTGGCTGCGGCGGCGATGATGGCGGAGGCGCGCATGTCCTTCTGCCAGACGTGCTCGGGCGCGGCCTCGACAACGGCGACATCAAGATGCGGCGCAGCCTGCTTGACCGCCACCGCCGCGGAGAGGCCCACATAGCCTCCGCCAACAACCAGCATATCAAGCATCGCTTACTCCTCAGCCTTGTGAATACAATCGTGATCTATATAGATCATCGCTCCCTTACTTCCTACTGCCGGGGGCAAGCAAATGACCGCAGCTGCGGCAAAACCGACCGCCATGGAAACCCTTCTTGCGACGCTCGACCTCGAGCCGATCGAAATCGACATTTTTCGCGGCCGCAGCCCTCAAGTGGGCTGGCAGCGGGTGTTCGGCGGACAGGTGATCGGCCAGGCGCTGATGGCGGCGCAGCGGACGATCGAGGCGGGGCGAATCGTGCATTCGCTGCATGCCTATTTCATGCGTCCTGGCGATCCCTCGGTGGCGATCATCTATCAGGTCGAGCGTATCCGCGACGGCTCCAGCTTCAATACCCGCCGTGTCGTCGCCATCCAGCATGGCAAGGCTATCTTTGCGCTGTCCTGCTCATTCCAGATCGAGGAACCCGGTTTCGACCATCAAGCCGCGATGCCGGATGTGCCACCTCCGGAGAAGCTTCTCGGCGAGCAGCAGATCAAGGACCAGTATCTGGCGCACGCACCGGCGGCGATCCGCAAGTACTGGGAGCGTGAACGGCCGATCGAAATCCGGCCGGTATCGCTGAAGCACTATTTCTCCAACGAGAAGCTGGAGCCGCGCCAGGATGTCTGGGTGCGCGCCACGGGTCCCGTTCCCGATGACCGGCTCTATCAGGCGGCGGTGCTTGCCTATCTCTCGGATATGACGCTGCTCGATACCTCGCTCTATGCGCATGGCACGTCGATTTTCGATCAGACCCTGCAGGTCGCCAGCCTCGATCATTCGATGTGGTTCCACAGGCCCGACAAACTGGACGACTGGCTGCTCTATACCCAGGATAGCCCGTCTGCTTCGGGTGCTCGCGGGCTGACGCGCGGTAGCCTGTTTACGCGCTCGGGTGTTCTGATTGCGTCGGTCGCCCAGGAGGGTTTGATTCGGAAAAAGGCAGATGAATAAATAATGTGCATATTTGTGTTTTTGCGCATTTTTTAAGCTGCAATTGCTTCGTCAGATGCCTCATAATTGGCATCCTCTGATATCATCTTTACTTTTCAATAACTTATAACGCGCCTCGAATCTGGCACGCCCCTTGAATGTATATCCCCGGTCGCTGGTCGTGAACGTCAGCGGCAAGGAGAGTCGGCTCCGTGCCGAGGATAACGAAGGATGGGAAACCAGATGAAAATTGTGATGGCCATTATCAAGCCGTTCAAGCTCGATGAGGTGCGCGAAGCCCTCACCGCGATCGGCATCCAGGGCCTGACCGTGACCGAAGTTAAGGGCTACGGGCGCCAAAAGGGACATACCGAAATCTATCGCGGCACTGAATATGCGGTCAGCTTCCTGCCGAAGCTCAAGATCGAGATCGCTGTTGCCACCGAGATCGTCGACAAGGCGGTCGAAGCCATCGCGTCGTCGGCCAAGACCGGCCAGATCGGCGACGGCAAGATCTTTGTCTACTCGATCGACCATGCCGTCCGCATCCGCACCGGCGAAACCGATACCGAAGCGCTCTAAGAACCGCTGAGCAAGGAGCTTTATACCAATGTCAATTTCGAAGTTTTCCTCCACTTTTGCGCGGCTCGGCGCTGCGTCGGCTGCGCTTCTCGCGCCGGTCGCCGCTTTCGCACAGGATGCGGCAACGACGGCCGCTCCGGCAGCTGCCGCTGCAGCACCGGTTGCTGACAAGGGCGATACCGCCTTCATGTTCATTTCTACGCTGCTGGTTCTCTTCATGATCCTGCCGGGTCTCGCCCTGTTCTACGGCGGTCTCGTTCGCGCCAAGAACATGCTCTCGGTTCTCATGCAGTGCACGATGGTCGCTGCGGTTCTGATGCTCATCTGGGTCATCTATGGCTATTCCTTCGCCTTCGGCGGCTCGGACAGCCCGTATTGGGGCGGCACGGCGAAGATGTTCTTTGCCGGCGTCACCAAGGATTCGACGGCTGCGACCTTCTCGCAGGGCGTTGTCATTCCTGAGTTCATCTTCGCGATGTTCCAGATGACCTTCGCGGCCATCACGCCTGCCCTGATCGTCGGCGCCTTCGCCGAACGCATCAAGTTCTCGGCAGTCGTTCTGTTCTGCGCACTCTGGGCAACCTTCGTCTATTTCCCGATCGCGCACATGGTCTGGGATGCCAACGGCATGCTCTTCAAGATGGGCGCGCTCGACTTCGCAGGCGGCACGGTCGTTCACATCAATGCCGGCGTTGCCGGTCTGATCGGCGCGATCATGGTCGGCAAGCGTACCGGCTACGGCAAGGACATGATGGCTCCGCATTCGATGACGCTGACCATGGTCGGTGCATCCATGCTCTGGTTCGGCTGGTTCGGCTTCAACGCCGGCTCCAACCTCGAAGCTTCCGGTGGCGCCATGCTCGCAACGGTCAACACCTTCGTTGCAACCGCTGCTGCCGTCATCTCCTGGGCGATCGTTGAAAGCCTGACGCGCGGCAAGGCATCCATGCTCGGCGGCGCTTCCGGTATGGTCGCTGGTCTCGTTGCCATCACGCCTGCTGCCGGCATCGTCGGCCCGATGGGTGCGATCGTCATGGGTCTGATCGTTTCGCCGCTTTGCTACTTCTTCGTCTCCGTCGTGAAGAACAAGTTCGGCTACGACGATACGGCTGACGTCTTCGGCGTTCACGGCGTCGGCGGCATGTTCGGTGCCGTTGCTACCGGCATCTTCGCCAGCGCTTCGCTTGGCGGCGTCGGTTACGCAGAAGGCGTAACGATGGGCGGTCAGGTCATGACCCAGATCACGGCTATCGCCACCACCATCGTATGGTGCGGCGTCGGCTCGGCGATCCTCTACAAGGTCGTCGACCTCATCGTCGGTCTGCGTGTTGCAGTCGAAGCCGAACGCGAAGGTCTCGACCTCGCAACCCACGGCGAAGCTGCTTACCACTCGTAATCAAGGGATTGCGGCGCCCGGAAACAAAGGGCGCCACTGAATGGCCCGTCGCGGCCTAGCGAAACGCCTAGACCGCATTTTGGCCCGGACCTTCCAAGGTTCGGGCCCTTTTATTTTGAAGCTGCTAATCCTGCCTGTCATGGTTAACACCGCTTTAACCGTCCTCTGATTAGGTGGAGCGGACGCATTCTGCGTGGATGGCGCGAGGGCGATTCGCGCCGCAGCAAATGGACGGGTAGGTTACATGGCAAGAAGCACGTCGCCGGCGATCGATAGCCGGCCGGACCGTTTCTCCCTTTCGGGGTTCCTGTTCAGGCAGGCGCAGGCTCTTCTGGGCTTTGCGATCTTCCTGATGCTGGCGCTTGCCGTCGCAGCGCTGGCAACCTGGAATGTTGCCGATCCGAGCTATTCCTATGCCACCGGCAATGCCCCCACCAACATACTCGGCTATAGCGGCGCCGCTTTCGCCGATATCGCCATGCAGTTCTTCGGCCTCGCCAGCGTCATCGCCCTGCTGCCGGTCGTCGCCTGGGCGCTCTCCCTGATCTCCGGCCGCCATATCAGCCGCATTCCGGCCCGTGGCGGTGCATGGGCCCTCGGCTCGGTGCTGTCCTCGGCCGTTGTCGGCTGCTTCCCGCCGCCGCTCACCTGGCCGATCCCGAACGGTATCGGCGGTGTCGTCGGCGACATGATCCTGCGCTTTCCGGCCCTCTTCGTCGGCGCGTACCCGACCGGCACCTTCGCAACTGCCGTCGGCTGCGTCTTCGCCATTCCGACGGTCTGGATGATGCTGTTTGCTGCCGGTCTCGTCGGCCGTACCGAAGAGGATGAGGACTTCGCCGAAGACTACGCTGCCGCGACGCCTTCGAAGGCGCGCTCGGTCGGCGAAGCCGATGAGGACGATGGCGACGACGAGGGTGGCTGGCTTGCCTTTGGAGCGCTGACGCATGCCTGGTACATGAGCCAGGCGCGCATGCGCCGCATCTTCGGCATGGGTCCGCGCAAGCGCCGCCAGAGTGATTTCGAATCGCCTTACGACTTCAACGACGACGAGTTCGGCAAGCTCAACGAACCGGTTCGCGCCAAGGCGCCGGCCGGTCGCGGCGAGCGCATGGATCCGTCGATGGAGATGGGTGCGGGCTCGCAGCGCCGCGTCGTTTCCGCCCCGTCGATCTCGCTCAACGATGACGATGATGACGCGCCGTTTGATACGGACATGCCGCCGCGTCCTGCCGACATCCTGCCTGACGATGATGAAGATGCCTGGATGATGCGCGCTCCGGCGCGCTCTAACGGTGGCAAGCCGGAGCCGCGCGTCACTCCCGCTGCGTCCCGCCCCAAGCCGGGTGCCCGCGTCGATCGTGAATCGCAGGGCAGCTTCATTCGCCCCGAAGGCTTCCAGCTGCCGCCCATGCATCTTCTGGCGGAGCCGAAGAATGTTGTGCGCGATTCCTCGCTCTCGGCCGATGCGCTGGAGCAGAATGCCCGCATGCTGGAAGGCGTTCTCGAAGATTTCGGCGTCAAGGGCGAGATCATCCATGTTCGCCCCGGTCCGGTCGTCACGCTGTACGAGCTGGAGCCGGCTCCCGGCATCAAGTCGTCGCGCGTCATCGGCCTTGCCGACGATATCGCCCGCTCGATGAGTGCGATCGCCGCCCGCGTCGCCGTCGTTCCCGGCCGCAACGCGATCGGCATCGAACTGCCGAACTCGACCCGCGAAACCGTTTACCTGCGCGAGCTCATCGCATCGCGCGACTTCGAGGGATCCAAGGCGAAGCTCGCCATGGCGCTCGGCAAGACGATCGGCGGCGAAGCCGTCATCGCCGACCTCGCGAAGATGCCGCATCTGCTCGTTGCCGGTACCACCGGTTCGGGTAAGTCGGTCGCCATCAATACGATGATCCTGTCGCTGCTCTATCGGATGACTCCGGAGCAGTGCCGCCTGATCATGATCGACCCGAAGATGCTCGAACTCTCCGTCTACGACGGCATTCCGCATCTGCTCTCGCCTGTCGTGACCGATCCGAAGAAGGCCGTCGTGGCGCTCAAGTGGACCGTCCGCGAGATGGAAGAGCGCTACAAGAAGATGTCGAAGATCGGCGTGCGCAACATCGACGGCTTCAACGCCCGTGTTGAGCAGGCGCTTGCCAAGGGCGAGCAGATTTCGCGCACCGTCCAGACCGGCTTCGATCGCCACACCGGCGAGGCGATGTACGAGACGGAAGAATTCGATCTGCAGCCGATGCCGTATATCGTCGTGATCATTGACGAAATGGCCGACCTGATGATGGTCGCGGGCAAGGATATCGAAGGCGCCGTGCAGCGTCTGGCGCAGATGGCGCGTGCCGCCGGTATCCACGTCATCATGGCGACCCAGCGTCCGTCGGTCGACGTCATCACCGGCACGATCAAGGCAAACTTCCCGACCCGTATCTCGTTCCAGGTCACCTCAAAGATCGACAGCCGCACGATCCTTGGCGAACAGGGCGCCGAGCAGCTGCTCGGTATGGGCGACATGCTCTACATGGCCGGTGGCGGCCGTATCCAGCGCGTCCACGGTCCGTTCGTCGCCGATATGGAAGTCGAAGAGATCGTCTCCTTCCTGAAGACCCAGGGCGCGCCGCAATATCTCGACGCGATTACTGCTGACGACGATGAAGACGACGACTACGGCGGCGGCCCGGCCGGCACGTCCAATCTTGCCGATTCCGACGATCCCTATGATCAGGCGGTGGCCGTCGTGCTTCGTGACGGCAAGGCCTCGACCTCCTACATCCAGCGCCGTCTCGGCATTGGCTATAACCGTGCCGCATCGCTGATCGAGCGCATGGAGAAGGAAGGGGTTGTCGGTCCGGCGAACCATGCCGGCAAACGCGAGATTCTCGTTCCGACCGAAGGTGATATACTCGATCGCTAGAGGCCGAAAAAAATCTTTCGAGGCAACAACTTCACGGAAACCTGATCGCCTCGAAAACGTTACCTGCTTCAGCCATGCTTCTGCGCCATGAAGACGCCGCCTTTCGGCAGCAAGCAGGTCGCATAAAGGAGACTTAGATGAACAACTCCGATTCCTTCCTCGAAGGCTTTTCGCTGACGCGCCGCCATATGCTGGGCGCGATGGCGCTGGTGGCTGCGTCTGCGGCCCTGCCGGTCAATGTCTTCGCTCAGGCTGCTGCCGGAGGTTCGGCGACGGCTCAGGCGATTGCTGACCACTTCTCGAGCGTTGGCACCATGCAGGGCGAGTTCGTGCAGTTCGGACCGCGCGGTGAACAGACCGGCGGCAAGTTCTTCATTCAGCGCCCGGGCAAGCTGCGCTTCAACTACGACGACCCATCGCCGATCCGCGTGATCGCCGATGGAAAGAACGTTGCCGTGGGTAACCTGAAGCTGAAGACCTGGAACCTCTACCCGCTGTCGAAGACGCCTCTTAGCCTGCTGCTCGCGCAGAAGATCAACCTGAACGATGGCTCGGTAAAGAGCGTCAAGGAAGAGTCCGACCTGACGACGATCGCGCTCGGCAACAACACGGTGTTCGGCAATTCGACGATCACCATGATGTTCGATCCGAAGACCTACGATCTGCGTCAGTGGACGATCACCGACAATCAGGGCAAGGACACCTCCGTCATGGTGTTCAACGTCAAGACCGGCGTGCAGTTCGACGACAAGGTCTTCAAGGTGCCCTACGAGAGCATCCCGGGCACTGCCGCCTATCGCGACTGATCGTGCCTTCTACGATTTCTGGAAACGCCCGGCTTCGTCCGGGCGTTTTTGTTTGCGGCCCGTTTCCTATGGCGCCGCTTTGCTCTAAAGCCTCTGCGACCCCTGATGAAAGGCATTGGCATGAGCTTCTCGATCACGACCTGGAACATCAATTCCGTGCGGCTGCGCATGCCGATCGTCGAGAAGTTTCTGATGAAGCATCAGCCGGATATTCTCTGCCTGCAGGAAACCAAGGTTCCGAATGAACTCTTCCCGCTCGCGCCTCTGCGCGCGATGGGCTACGAGCACATCATCATCCACGGGCAGAAGGGCTATCATGGGGTGGCGATCGCTTCGCGCATTCCGCTCACCGAGGATCATAGTTTCGATTATGGCAGCGTCGGCCATGCCCGCCATATCTCGGCGATCTTCGAGCGCGGCGGCCGCCGTGTGCGCCTGCATAACTTCTACGTTCCGGCAGGTGGCGACGAGCCGGATCCGGCGATCAATCCGAAATTCGAGCACAAGCTGAACTTCATCGAGGAGATGAAGCTCCTGAAGGCCGAAGCCGAGGTCAATACTTCAGCCATCCTCGTCGGCGATCTCAATATCGCGCCGCTGGAGCACGATGTCTGGTCGCACAAGCAGCTCTTGAAGATCGTCAGTCATACGCCCGTTGAAACAGAGGGGCTGCTCGAAGTTATCAAGCGGGGCGCCTGGCTCGATCTCATGCGCCAGCACGTGCCTGCCAACGAGAAGCTCTATACGTGGTGGAGCTACCGCGCCAAGGATTGGGAAGCGGCCGACAAGGGGCGCCGCCTCGACCATATCTGGTCGTCCTCCGATCTCGGCCCGCTGCTTCAGCGCGTCGATATCCTCAAGGAAGCGCGCGGCTGGGAGAAGCCGTCGGACCACGTGCCCGTCACGGCGTACTTCAATCTCTGATCAGGAGAAGCGATGCAGCTGCGCCGTCGCCCGGGCGGCGAGCGCGGCGATGTTGTCGCGGATGCGGTTTTCGATCAGCTTTGCGGCTTCCGGATATTCCTCGATGAGGCGATGGAAGAGTGCGCGGGTGATGCGGATGATGCCGGTGTCCTCGCGGGCGACCGCCGTGTACTTGCGCTCGACGAGCGTCACCAGCGCGAGCTCCGACAAGAGCGTGCCCGGTCCGGCGACATGCTGGACGCGATGATGTCCATCCTTGTCCATCACCGTCAGCTCCAGCGCGCCGCTGGTCACGACATAGGCGCTTTCCGCCGGCGATCCCTCTCGGAACAGCATCTGGCCGGTGGAGATGATGCGGCGGTCGGCGCCGAAGGCGATCAGCCGAAGCTGATCGTCGGACATGCCGTTGAACAAGGGCAGCTGCGAGAGCGTATGGATGTCGTCGGTCAGCGCCATCTGCGCATCTGCCTCACGGTATGATCTTGTAGCCGCCGTTCTCGGTAACGAGGATTTCGGCGTTGGAGGGGTCGCGCTCGATCTTCTGGCGCAGGCGGTAGACGTGGGTTTCGAGCGTATGCGTGGTGACGCCCGAATTGTAACCCCAGACCTCCTCGAGCAGCACATCGCGGGTCACGACCTTCTGTTCGGCGCGGTAGAGATAGCGGATGATCGCCGCTTCCTTTTCCGTCAGGCGGATCTTCTGGCCGTTTTCGGCGGTCAGCAGCTTCTGGCTCGGCTTGAAGAGATAGGGGCCGACCGTGAAGGTCGCGTCTTCGCTCTGCTCGTGCTGACGCAGCTGCACGCGGATGCGGGCGAGCAGGACGGCGAAGCGGAAGGGCTTGGTGACATAGTCGTTGGCGCCGGCCTCAAGGCCGAGGATCGTGTCGGAATCCGTATCGTGACCGGTCAGCATGATGATCGGCGCCTTGAAGCCGCCCTTGCGGAGCAGCTTGACGGCCTCGCGGCCATCCATGTCGGGCAGACCCACGTCCATGATCAGGAGGTCCACAGGTGCGCTGCGCGCCGCCTGCACACCCTTGCCGGCGGTCGATTCCTGGAGAACCGTGAACTCCTCATAGAGCGACAGCTGCTCCGTCAGGGTTTCGCGGAGGTCGTCATCGTCATCCACCAGTAGAATGGTGCGTGCGGTCATGCGGGTCTGTTCCTCAGGTTCCGTCTTACAAGTCCTACGCCAAATTCGACGATTGGCAAAGAGCACAAGACGCGCGGTTGCGGGGCTCGGATCGATATGATTTCATCGAACATCCAAGCAAAACAAAAACATGTGAGAATAATGGAAAAAACAAGGCAGAGAGCGCCGAAGCGCATCTCCACCATCCTTGTAAGGCCTCAACCGGGAAAAAAGAGCCGGGCGCTGGTGCAATGCGGGCCGATCGTCGTGCCTGCAGCGATCGGCCGGACGGGGCGCAGCATCCTGAAGCGCGAGGGCGACGGGGCAACACCTGTCGCGGCGATGAAGCTGCTCTACGGCTTCCGGCGTGGCGAGCGTCCGCAGCGGCTCACAACGCCGCTTGCTCTTTCGCGCATCCGTAGCGGTATGCTCTGGTGCGACCAGGCTGAGAACGCCAACTATAACCGGCTGGTCAAGGCGCCCTTCAAGCCGAGCCACGAGGAGCTGAAGCGCAAGGACGGGCTCTACGACGTTTGCCTGGTCATGGACTGGAATGTCTCGTCCCGGGCGCGTCATCGCGGCTCGGCGATCTTCTTCCACCTGATCCGCCCGGGCTATCAGCCGACGGATGGCTGTGTCGCCGTCAAACCACAGGACATGCGCCGGATGCTGCCGCACATGCGCAAGGGGACGGTCGTCCGGGTTCTCTGAATCTCAAGGGGTGATAATTTTTCGCCGCCGTCCTATATGGCTTGTCGACGTCGCGCTGCCTGGCGCGCCGGCTTTCAAACTGACGGAGACATATTGTGGCCAATCAACCCATCATTACTTTCCATGACGGACATTCCATCCCGCAGGTCGGCCTCGGCGTCTGGCAGACGCCGCAGGATATCGCCGCGCCGACAGTGCTGAAGGCGCTGGAAGCCGGCTACCGCCACATCGACACGGCATCCGGCTACGACAACGAGCAGGGCGTCGGCGAAGGCTTCCGTTCCTCCGGTCTCGACCGCAAGGACGTGTTCATCACCACCAAGCTGCGCAACACCGATCAGGGCTACGACAATACGCTGCGCGCCTTCGACGGCAGCCTGAAGAAACTCGGCATGGACTATGTCGATCTCTACCTCGTGCACTGGCCCTCGCCGCATCGCGGCCTCTACCGCGAGACCTGGAAGGCCTTCGTGAAGATCAAGGAAGAGGGCCGGGCGCGCTCGATCGGCGTGTCGAACTTCTATCCCGATCATCTCGAGCACATCATCGGCGATACCGGCGTCGTGCCGGTGATCAACCAGATCGAACTGCATCCCGACTTCCAGCAGAAAGTGGCGCAGGAGGCTCACAAGAAGCTCAATATCGTCACCGAATCCTGGAGCCCGCTCGGCCAGGGCAAGTTCATCGCCAACCCGGTGATCGGCACCATTGCCAAGAAGCACGGCAAGACGCCGGCGCAGGTGATCATCCGCTGGCATATCGATACCGGCCTCGTGGTCATCCCGAAGTCGGTAACGCCGTCGCGCATCGAAGAAAACTTCAAGGTCTTCGATTTCAAGCTGGATGCGGACGATATGGCTGCGATCGCCAAGCTCGACGACAAGGGTGCGCGGATGGGGCCGGATCCGTATACGGCGACTTTCTGATCAAAATAAAAAGGGCGGCTTGAGGCCGCCCTTTTTTGTTCTATGAGTTAAACGCTCAGTTCCATTCGCGAATATCGACGAAGTGGCCGGCAATCGCCGCCGCAGCAGCCATTGCGGGCGACACGAGGTGCGTGCGGCCCTTGAAGCCCTGGCGTCCTTCGAAGTTGCGGTTCGAGGTCGAGGCGCAACGCTCGCCCGGCTTCAGGCGGTCGTCGTTCATCGCGAGGCACATCGAGCAGCCCGGCTCGCGCCAGTCGAAGCCGGCAGCCTTGAAGATCTTGTCCAGGCCTTCCTTCTCGGCCTGTTCCTTCACGAGGCCGGAGCCCGGAACGATCATGGCGTTGACGGTGGAAGCAACGGTCTTGCCTTCGACGACCTTGGCGACTTCACGCAGGTCTTCGATGCGGCCGTTGGTGCAGGAGCCGATGAAGACACGATCGATGCTGATATCGGTGATCGGCGTACCGGGCTTCAGGCCCATATAGTCGAGCGCGCGCCACTTGGAGGTACGCTTGGTCTCGTCCTGGATATCATCAGGGTTCGGAACGATACCCTGAACCGAGATGACGTCCTCGGGCGAGGAGCCCCAGGAAACGATCGGCGGCAGTTCAGCGGCGTTGAGCTTGACGATGCGGTCGTAATGCGCGCCTTCGTCGGTCTTCAGCGTCTTCCAGTAGGCGATCGCCTGTTCCAGCGCTTCGCCCTTCGGCGCGCGCGGCTTGTCCTTCAGATATTCGAAGGTGATCTCGTCAGGCGCGATCAGGCCGGCGCGGGCGCCGCCTTCGATCGACATGTTGCAGATCGTCATGCGGCCTTCCATCGACAACGCGCGGATCGCTTCGCCGGCATATTCAATGACGTAGCCGGTACCGCCTGCGGTGCCGATTTCGCCGATGATGGCAAGAACGATGTCCTTGGCGGTGACACCTGCCGGCAGCTGGCCGTCGACCTGCACCAGCATGTTCTTCGCCTTCTTCTGGATCAGCGTCTGGGTGGCGAGAACGTGCTCGACTTCAGACGTGCCGATACCATGGGCGAGCGAGCCGAAGGCGCCATGCGTCGAGGTATGGCTGTCGCCGCATACGATCGTCATGCCCGGCAGGGTGAAGCCCTGCTCCGGTCCGATGATGTGGACGATGCCCTGACGCTTGTCGTTCTCGGAGTAATATTCGACGCCGAATTCGGCAGCGTTGATGGCGAGCTGCTCGACCTGGATGCGGCTTTCCTCGTTCTTGATGCCGAGGTGGCGATCCGGCGAGGTCGGAACGTTGTGGTCGACCACCGCCAGAGTCTTCTCCGGCGCGCGAACCTTGCGGTTCGTCATGCGCAGGCCTTCGAAAGCCTGCGGCGAGGTGACTTCGTGGACCAGGTGGCGGTCGATGTAGAGAAGACAGGTGCCGTCGGCCTGTTCGTCAACCAGGTGATCGTCCCAGATCTTGTCGTAAAGGGTACGCGGTGCGCTCATGGCAGTTCAATCCGTGTTTGGATGCAATGGAAAAAGGGAAATGGCGGCAAGGCCCGCCGGCCGGCGTCGATCAGCGAAGTCGGCTGTTGAGCGCACCGGAAACGGACGCAAAGAAACGTGCGGGCAGGCGGTAATGGTCCTGCAGCACGAAGATATGCGCGCCAATGCACTTGAACTTGCTTTCCATGGCGCTGGATATAGCGATTTTTCCGCGCGTCGGCAATTCGAATCGTGAGGCGGCCTAGCGGCCCCTTGTCCGGCGCATGTGCATCTCCACCCGCCGCAGCGCCAGAGACAGGCCGATCGTCAGGATCAGGTAGATGTAGGTGACGATCGAATAGGTCTCGAAGAAGCGGAAGGAGCCTGACGCATAGACCTTGCCCATCTGCGTGATGTCGGAGACGCCGAGCACAGAAACCAGCGAACTGTCCTTCACCATAGAGACGAAATCGTTGGAGAGCGGCGGGAAGATCACCTTGATCGCCTGCGGGAAGACGACCAGCCGGAAGCGGTGGTAGCGCGACAGGCCGAGCGCCTTGGCGGCTTCGATCTGGCCGTGATCGACCGACTGGATACCGGCGCGGAAGACCTCGGCGATGAACGAGGAATAGCCGATCATCAGCGCAATGATCGCCCGCCACATCAGCGACAGGTCGCGGACAAGAATAGGCTCGGCGGCGCCGGCTTTGACGAGCGGCGTGATCAGGAAATTATAGGCGGCAACGATCCCAGGCGCGCCGACGAAGGCGACGTAGAAAAGCAGCACCAGCATCGGGATGCCGCGGATGACCTCGATATAAAAGCGCGAGATCTGCCTGAGGACGACGCTGTCCGACAACCCGAGGAGGGCGATGCCGAGGCCGAGCGCCGTCGCCAGCGCGAAGGCGACGACGGTGACGAAGACCGTCACCCACACGCCGTTGACGACGGTTTGGAAGACCTGCGCATAGATGCCGTTGGTGACAATGACGATGGCGAGAATGATGCCGATAATGGCAAGGGCGACCAGCCACCAGGGATAGTCGCCCTTCTCGGATCGCGGGGATGGGTGTGGCGCCATCTGCGATGATCCGGAATTACTGACCCATCTTGTAGTCGAGGAACCACTTCTTGTTCAGGGCATCGAGCGTACCGTCGGCCTTCAGGCTGGCGATTGCCGCATTGACGGGCGCGACGAGGTCGGAACCCTTCGGGAAGATGAAGCCGAAATCCTCGGTGCCGAGCGGGCCACCGATGACCTTCAGCGTGCCGTTCGAGGCATCGACATAGCCCTTTGCCGCAACGCCGTCGGTCAGGACGGTGTCGACGTCGCCGGTCTTCAGGGCCTGGACGGTGGCGCCGAAGGTTTCGAAGAGCTTGATGCGCGGGTTCTGTTCGTTGCCGTCGAGGATTTCGTAGACGGCGGTGTAGAAGGGCGAGGTGCCGGGCTGGGCGCCGACCAAGCCGTCCTTGAAGGCGCCAAAGGTCTTGCCGTCGCTGAAGCGGCTCTCATCGGCGCGAACCAGCATGAACTGCTGCGAGCGCATATAGGGGTCGGAGAAATCAACCTTCGCCTTGCGGTCGTCCTTGATGGTGATGCCGGTCATGCCGATGTTGTACTGATTGTCGGAGACGGCCTGGATCATCGCGTCCCAGCTGGTGTTCTGGTACTCGACCTTGAAGTTCAGCCGCTTGGCGATCTCGTTCATCGCATCATATTCCCAGCCGATCTGCTTGCCGGACTTCGGGTCGACGAACTGCAACGGCGGATAGGCGTTCTCGGTGACGACGACGACCGTCTTGCCGCCGAGATCGGGCAGGGTGTCGGCGACGGCCGCGAGCGGCGAGAGCGTGAGAGCGGCAAGGCCTGCGAGAATGGTGCGGCGGAAAAGCATGCTGAAAAGTCCCCGGAAAAATGTGGCTGGCGAAAACTGTCATAGAAGAGAAGGCGATGGCAAGAGCGGTGAACTTACAGTTGCTGCCTTAAAACAGAAAAGGCGGCCCGAAGACCGCCTTTTCATGCAATGATTTTGCTTCGCAGAACTTATTCTGCTGCCGGCTCAGCGGCGGCGGCTGCTTCTGCGGCTGCCTTTGCTTCAGCGGCTTCTGCTGCTGCCTTTTCGGCGGCGAGAGCCTGTGCTGCTGCAATCTTTTCAGCTTCGATGCGTGCCTTTTCCTCGGCAACTGCAGCGCGCTCGGCTTCGTTCAGCTTGCGGGCGCGGGTGCCGGTGTTCTCGACGATACGAGCCGACTTACCGCGACGGTCGCGCAGGTAGTAAAGCTTGGCGCGACGGACCTTACCGCGGCGAACGATTTCAACGCTTTCGACAGCCGGGGAGTAAACCGGGAATACGCGCTCGACGCCTTCGCCGTAGGAGATCTTGCGAACCGTGAAGTTCTCTTGGAGACCGCCGCCGGAGCGAGCGATGCAAACGCCTTCGTAGGCCTGTACGCGGGTACGGTTGCCTTCCTTGACGCGGACGTTAACGCGGACGGTGTCGCCCGGGGAAAATTCCGGGAGCGTGCGCTGGGCTTCGATCTTGGCGACCTGTTCGGCCTCAAGCTGCTGGATGATGTTCATGACTCAACCTCATTGTTGGTTCAACAGCCAGAGCGCTCTGAACGATCTATCCTTGGTCGAGCCTCAGATATATGCCGGTGAAGGCATGAGCGAATTCGTCTGTTTTTCTTTGCTTGGCTGATGGGAGTTTTCCCATTCCGGGCGTGCGCATACCCTATTACGCAGACCTTGTCACCCCTCTCCGCCGGAAAATCCGCAATGCCGGGCGGTTCGCTGCGCTTCTCCGCGCGATCATGGCTGCGACTTCAGTGATTAATTATTTGTCGAATGCCTAATTTAGGAGCAGATTCTGATTCGGGCCAAATCATGACCCGTGGGAATTTGGAGGGGAATGAATGTCAATAAGCAATCCATCGCCTTCGTTGTATAACGAGGACCTGGCGCCTGCAGAGGAGAGGAAGTGGGGCGCCTTCAGCATCTTCAATGTCTGGACGTCCGACGTCCATAGTCTTTGGGGTTATTATCTCGCCGCCAGTCTGTTCCTGCTCTGCGGCAGTTTCATCAACTTCGTGATTGCGATCGGCATCGGCTCGCTGGTCATCTTCTTCCTCATGAGCCTCGTCGGCAATGCCGGCGTCAAGACGGGCGTGCCTTTCCCGGTTCTCGCGCGCGCCTCCTTCGGCACGTTCGGCGCCAACCTCCCGGCGCTGGTGCGCGCCGTCGTCGCCTGCTTCTGGTACGGCGCGCAGACGGCAGCGGCATCCGGCGCCATCGTTGCGCTTCTCATCCGCAACGACAGCATCCTCGCCTTCCACCAGAACAGTCATATGCTCGGCCACTCGACGCTCGAGGTGATCTGCTACGTCATCATCTGGGGGCTGCAGCTGCTGATCATCCAGCGCGGTATGGAAACCGTGCGCAAATTCCAGGATTGGGCAGGCCCTGCCGTCTGGATCATGATGCTCATTCTTGCCGTCTATCTCGTCACCAAGGCCGGCACCTTCTCCTTCGGCAGCGAAATCCCGCGCGACGTACTGATCGAAAAGACCAAGGACGCAGGCATTTCCTATGAACCCGGATCCTTCCCGGCGCTTGCCGCAGTGGCTGCGACCTGGATCACCTATTTCGCGGCGCTCTACCTGAACTTCTGCGACTTCTCGCGCTATGCCAAGGACACGAAGACCTTGCGCAAGGGCAATCTTTGGGGCTTGCCGATCAACCTTCTCGCCTTCTGCCTCGTTGCCGGTGTCACGACCACGGCCGCCTTCACCGTTTACGGCGAGGTGCTGCTGCATCCGGAAGCAATCTCGGCGAAATTCGACAGCTGGTTCCTGGCGCTGCTTGCGGCTCTGACCTTTGCCGTCGCCACGCTCGGCATCAACGTCGTCGCCAACTTCGTCTCGCCGGCCTTCGATTTCTCGAATGTCTTCCCGCGGCAGATCAGCTTCAAGCGGGGCGGCTATATCGCGGCTCTGATCGCGCTGGTGCTCTATCCGTTCGCTCCGTGGGAAACGGGTGCGGCGCATTTCGTCAACTTCATCGGCTCGACGATGGGGCCGATCTTCGGGATCATGATGGTCGACTACTATCTGATCCGGAAGGGCGAGCTTGATGTTGCCGCGCTCTACCAGGAGAACGGCGAATTCCGCTTCCAGAACGGCTGGCACACGAACGCCTTCATCGCCTTCATTGTCGGTATGGTGTTCTCGTCGATCCTGCCGACCTTCACCTCGATCCTGCCGGATTGGTGGGGAACCTACGGCTGGTTCTTCGGCGTCGGTATCGGCGGCCTGGTCTACTATGTGCTGCGCATGAGCACGCGCGGCTCGGCCGTCGGCGCCGCCACCTGACATATGATGCGCCCGGTTCTGCGGGCGTCTATTCTTCCAAGAGGTCGGGCCGTCGTTTCCTGGTCAGGGCGACGGCCTGTTCATGCCGCCACTTCTCGATGGCGCCGTGATTGCCTGAGGTCAGAACCGCGGGGATTTCCCGGCCTTCCCATTCCTGCGGACGGGTATAATGCGGATGCTCCAGCAGGCCGCCCTCGAAGCTTTCATGCAGGCCGGAGAGATCGTTACCCATGACGCCGGGCAGGATGCGGACGATCGCGTCCAGGACGGTCAGCGCAGCGGGTTCGCCGCCTGATAGCACGTAATCGCCGATCGAGACCTCTTCCAGCTCACGCGCATCGATGACGCGCTGGTCGACACCTTCGAAACGGCCGCAGACGATGATGACGCCGTCGCCCCCGGCGAGCTCGCGAACGCGCTTCTGCGTCAGCGGTTTGCCGCGGGGGCTCATCAGCAGGCGGGGACGATTGTCGTTTTCCGAGACCGTATCGATGGCGCGTGCGAGAACATCGGGCTTCAGCACCATGCCTGCGCCGCCACCGGCCGGGGTATCGTCGACGGTGCGATGCTTGTCGGTGGTGAAATCGCGGATCTGCACGGCGTCCAGCGACCACTGCCCGCGCTCCATCGCCTTGCCTGACAGCGAGAAGCCGAGATGGCCCGGAAACATCTCCGGATAGAGGGTGAGCACGGTTGCCCGGAAGGCCATGACTTACTTCTTTTTCTTCGGTTTGCCGGAGGCGAGCTTGGAGATGTCCTCGGGATCGTCGACGAGACCAGCAGCCATCGGATCGATGCGAATCGTGCCGCCCTCAAGATCGATCTCCAGCACGGAGGCCTCGGAGAACGGAATCAGCACGGGGCCCTTGCCCGGACCCTTGAGCTCCAGAAGATCGCCGGCGCCGAAATCGAAGACACCGGTGATCGTGCCATAGCTGACGCCCTTGTCGTCGAGCGCTTCCAGCCCCTCGAGATCGGCATAGAAGAATTCGTCTTCCTCAAGCTCGTCGTCGGGGAGATTGTCACGCTCGATATAGAGTTCGAGGCCGTTCAGCGCTTCGGCGGCATTGCGGTCGTTGACGCCGCGGAAGCGGACGACGACCATGTTCTTCATTTCGCGCAATTCGAGGACCTCGAAGACGCGGCCATCGAGGCTGTGCAGGTGGCCGTAATCGCCGAGCGCGGTCGCATCAGCGGTATAGGGCTTGACGCGGACCTCGCCGCGGATGCCCTGCGCGCCGCCGATCGTGCCCATCAGCACCGGGTTTTCAAGCTTTGTCATGGTGTCCTTCGTCCGAATGCCGGCATCGATCCGAGTTCACGCTTCTCATAAACGAAGTGCACCGGATTGAAAACGAAAACGGGCGGCATGTCGCCATGCCGCCCGCCCCATAAGGAAATCCTTCTGGGATTATTCTGCGGAAGCTGCAGCTTCAGCGGCGTCAGCAGCCTTCTGAGCCTTTTCAGCAGCGCGCTCCTGAGCCTTCTTGCCCGGCTTTGCCTTTTCCGGGTTGCTCTTGGCGTCGCGCTTTGCGAGGCCGGCTTCGTTGAGGAAGCGGAGAACGCGGTCGGTCGGCTGTGCGCCCTGCTCAAGCCAATGCTTGATACGGTCGTTGTTCAGCTTGATGCGGCCGTCGTTGTCCTTGGCCAGCATCGGGTTCCAGGAACCGAGGTTCTCGAGGAAACGGCCATCGCGCGGCGAACGGGCGTCGGCGAGGACGATGTGGTAGTACGGGCGCTTCTTGGAACCACCGCGTGCGAGACGAATTTTCAGTGCCATGTTCTTTACTCCTTAGGCTTTCTTGGACCGCTTCGTGAGGCGGTTTGTTCACTTTGCTGCGGCGTGGTCCGCAGCGATCTGCTCATGATGCCGGATGACTTCCGTAATGACGAAGTTCAGGAACTTCTCGGCGAAATCCGGGTCCAGATTGGCATCCTTGGCCAGGCGACGAAGGCGTTCGATCTGGTATTCTTCGCGCGCCGGATCTGCCGGCGGCAACTGGTACTTGGCCTTGAGAACGCCGACCTCTTTGGTGCAGCGGAAACGTTCGGCCAGGATATGGACGAGTGCCGCGTCGATATTGTCGATCGACTGGCGGTAGCTCGAAAGCTGGGCTTTGATTTCAGGATCAATCATCGTTCACGCGACCCTTTCACTTCTTCTTGGGCAAACCGGGAAGCCCCGGGAAACCACCGCCGAGACCCGGCAGCTTGGCGCCGCCGAGGCCGGGCAAACCACCCGGCATTCCGCCGAGACCAGGCATGCCCCCGCCCGGCTTTCCAAGACCCGCAGCTTCGGCTTGCTTCTGGAGCGCTTCCAGCTGCTTGGGGTCGATATTCGAGAGATCGGGCATGCCGCCCATTCCGCCCATGCCGCCAAGACCCATCTTGCCGGCAAGGCCGCCCATCATCTGCTTCATCAGGCCGCCCTTACCCTTGCCGCCCATCATCTTCATCATGTCCGCCATCTGGCGGTGCATTTTCAGAAGCTTGTTGATGTCGGAGGCGTCGGTGCCGGAGCCGGCGGCGATGCGCTTCTTGCGGGAGTGCTTGAGCATGTCGGGGTTGGCACGCTCGGCCTTGGTCATCGACGAGATGATCGCCAGCTGGCGGCCGAACAGGCTGTCGTTCAGACCGGCCGAAGCCATCTTGTCCTTCATGCCGGCCATGCCGGGCATCATGCTCATGATGCCGCCCATGCCGCCCATCTTCTGCATCTGGCGCAGCTGATCGGCGAGGTCGTTCAGGTCGAACTTGCCCTTGGCCATCTTGGCGGCCATGGCAGCCGCCTTTTCGGCGTCGATGTTTTCGGCGGCTCGCTCGACCAGCGAAACGATGTCGCCCATGCCGAGGATGCGATCGGCGATACGGCGGGGATGGAATTCCTCCAGCTCGCCCATGCGCTCGCCGACACCGATGAGCTTGATCGGCTTGCCGGTGACGGCGCGCATCGAGAGCGCTGCACCGCCGCGGCCATCGCCGTCCATACGGGTCAGAACGAGGCCGGTAATGCCGACGCGTTCATCGAAATTACGCGCCAGATTGACGGCGTCCTGACCGGTCAGCGAATCTGCGACCAGCAGGATTTCATGCGGGTTCGACTTCTTCTTGATGTCGGCCATTTCGACCATCAAGGGCTCGTCGATATGCGTGCGGCCGGCGGTGTCGAGAATGACGACGTCGTGGCCACCGAGCTTCGCAGCCTGGACGGCGCGTGCGGCGATATCGGTCGGCGACTGGCCAGCGATCACCGGCAGCGTATCGACGCCGGTCTGGACGCCGAGCTGGCGCAACTGTTCCTGGGCGGCCGGACGGCGCGTATCGAGCGACGCCATCAGCACCTTTTTCTTCTCGCGGTCGGTGAGCCGCTTGGCAATCTTTGCCGAAGTCGTCGTCTTACCGGAGCCCTGCAAACCGACCATCATGATGACGACGGGCGCTACGGCATGAAGATCGACGCCCACGCCTTCGCCGCCGAGCATCTCGATCAGCTCGTCATGGACGATCTTGACGACCATCTGGCCGGGCTTGATCGACTTCAGGATCTCGGCGCCGACGGCCTTTTCGCGAACACGGTCGGTGAAGCCACGAACGACTTCCAGCGAGACGTCGGCTTCCAGAAGGGCACGGCGAACCTCGCGCAGCGCTGCGGAAACATCGGCTTCCGAAAGCGCGCCACGGCCTGTCAGTCCATTGAGAATGGATCCAAGACGGTCCTGGAGGTTTTCAAACATCGGCTCTTCCTTGTGATTTCCGGGATGACGGAAACCTTGTGCTTTTCCTTGACGAAAACAAGACGCAAAGCCAAAAAGCACCCGAGGGCGCATCGCGCTGTCGGGTGTGGACCTCCGGGATCAGGGTCCCGGTCGGCGGCTCGGAGTCATGTCGCTCGTCGCAGAATTGAGGCGCGGTAAACAGGAAAGCGGCCGGAAAGTCAAGCCGAAGCGGGGAAATTAGCGCCTCCGGTCCTTCTCAAATCGCCTGCGCCTTCCCAAATGCATCGCCCCGACACGAGAGTCCATTCGCTCATGCCCGACGCCAAGATGCGCAATCCCTATTATCAGGGGCCGGTTTCAGATCATTTCGACGGCGTTCAGTTTTTCAATCCTGAAGGGATCGAGCCGCTCGGCTTTCGCGAGCTGATGCGCTGGCAGTTCGGCGGCGGACGCTTCCGCTGGCCGAAGGCAGTCGACAGCACGTTTCCTCCCGCGAAACCTGCTCAACGCATCGATGGCGAGGATCTGCGGGTGACGATGGTCGGCCATGCGAGCCTGCTGATACAGGTTGCCGGGCTCAATATTCTGACGGACCCAGTGTGGTCGGATCGCGCCAGCCCCTTTTCCTTTGCCGGGCCGCGGCGGGTTTCGCCGCCCGGCATCCGCTTCGAGGACCTGCCGCCGATCGATGTCGTGCTCGTCTCGCACAATCACTACGACCATCTCGATATCAGGACGCTGAAGAGGCTGTTCGAGGAGCATGGTCCGCATTTCATCACTCCGCTCGGCAATGACACCATCATCCATCGCGCCATTCCCGATGCGAAGATCTCGGACATGGATTGGGGAGACCGGCTTTCCTACTGGGATGGCGTGACCATTGATGCCGAGCCCTGCCATCACTGGTCGGCGCGCGGCACGCGCGACCGGCGCATGGCGCTCTGGGCCGCTTTCGTCATCTCGACGCCCGCAGGCAAGATCTATCATGTCGGCGATACCGGCTTTCACGAGGGCATCAATTACAAGGCAGCGCGGGAAAAGCATGGCGGCTTCCGCCTCGCCATCCTGCCCTTCGGCGCGTATGAGCCGCGCTGGTTCATGAAGGGGCAGCACCAGAACCCGGAAGAGGCGGTGGCGGGCATGGAACTCTGCAGCGCCGCCCATGTCGCCGGGCACCATTTCGCGACCTTCCAGCTGACCAACGAGGCGATCGATGCGCCGGTTGCAGCGCTGCAGGAGGCGCTTTCAGCCCGCGGTATCGAACCCGGCCGCTTCCGGCCGCTGCGCGCAGGCGAAGTGTTTGACGTGCCGGTTGCGTGAGCAGCCGGTAAGCCACTGGTAATTCGCCCGCGTTTCCGCCATATACAGCCCGAAAGCAATGGAAGTGGCAGCAATGAGCGCAACGGTCGAATTCGCGAAGATGAACGGGCTTGGCAACAAGATCCTGGTTGTCGACATGCGTGGCCGTCCCGACAAGGTGACGCCCGATGCCGCGATCGCGCTGAATGCCGATCCCGACACCGCCTTCGACCAGATCATGGCGATCCATGATCCCCGGGCCGACGGCACCGATGCGTGGATCGACATCCTCAATTCTGACGGCTCGAAGGCGCAGGCCTGCGGCAACGGCACACGCTGCGTCGTGCAGGCACTGTCTGCCGAAACCGGCAAGAAGATCTTCACCTTCCAGACGGTCGCCGGCATTCTGAATGCCGTCGAGCATGAGGACGGGACGATCTCCGTCGACATGGGTAAGCCGGTCTTTGCCTGGGACAAGATCCCGCTGGCCGAAGAATTCTATGACACGAGTCGCATCGAGCTGCAGATCGGGCCGATCGATAATCCCGTGCTGCATTCGCCTTCGGCGATGTCGATGGGCAATCCGCATGCGATCTTCTGGGTCGATAAGGATGTGATGTCCTTCGATCTCGCTCGCTTCGGGCCGCTGCTCGAAAACCACCCGATGTTTCCGGAACGCGCCAATATCACGCTGGCGCAGGTCACCTCGCCCTCCTCGATCACGACGCGCACCTGGGAGCGCGGCGCCGGCCTGACGCTTGCCTGCGGTTCCGCTGCCTGCGCCACCGCCGTTTCGGCAGCGCGCACCGGCCGCACCGGTCGCAAGGTAGAGATCAAGGTTGCGAGCAGCCCGAATGCCGGTTCGCTGTCGATCGAATGGCGCGAGCCCGACGATCACGTCATCATGACCGGACCTGCCGAATGGGAATGGTCCGGTATGGTCGACCCGACGACCGGCAACTGGTCGCGCGACGCGGAGCATGGAGCCGAGGCGCGGTGAGCGGCGTCGAGGTCATTACCTTCGGCTGCCGTCTCAATACCTACGAATCCGAAGTGATGCGGGCGGAGGCCGAGAAGGCCGGGCTCAACAATGCCATCCTCGTCAATACCTGCGCCGTCACGGGCGAGGCCGTGCGCCAGGCGCGCCAGGCGATCCGCCGCGTGCGACGCGAAAATCCACATGCCCGCATCATCGTCACCGGCTGTGCGGCGCAGACCGAAAGCCAAGTCTTTGCAGAAATGGCCGAAGTCGATGCCGTGCTGGGCAATGAGGAGAAGCTGAAGAGCGCCTCCTATCGCGCGCTTCCGGATTTTGGCGTGTCGGCGGAAGAGAAGTTGCGCGTCAACGACATCATGAGCGTCAAGGCGACGGCGCCGCAGATGGTCAAGCATATCGACGGGCATGTGCGCGCCTTCATCCAGGTGCAGAACGGTTGCGACCACCGCTGCACCTTTTGCATCATCCCCTATGGCCGCGGCAATTCGCGCTCGGTGCCGATGGGCGCCGTGGTCGATCAGGCCCGAAATCTGGTCGAGGGCGGCTATAGCGAGATCGTGCTGACGGGTGTCGATGCCACCAGCTACGGCGCCGATCTGCCGGGCCAGCCGACGCTCGGGCTGCTTGCCAAGACGCTGCTGAAGCAGATCCCCGAAATCCGGCGCCTCAGGCTTTCCTCGATCGACAGCATCGAGGCCGACCAGCATCTTTTCGATCTGATCGGCGACGAGCCGCGATTCATGCCGCATCTGCATCTGTCGCTGCAGCATGGCGACGACATGATCCTGAAACGGATGAAGCGTCGGCATAGTCGCGCCGATGCGCTCGATTTCGTCGCGCAGGTGCGCCGGTTGCGGCCGGAAATCAGCCTCGGCGCCGATATGATCGCCGGCTTTCCGACCGAGACCGAGGAGATGTTTGCCAATGCCGTCGGCCTCGCCGAAGAGGCCGGTATCGCGCATCTGCACGTCTTCCCCTACAGCCCACGCCCGGGCACGCCGGCGGCCCGAATGCCGCAGTTCGACCGCTCGCTGATCAAGGATCGCGCCGCTAGGCTGCGCGCCACTGGACAGACGCTCTACCAGTCCCATCTCGACAGGATGGTTGGAACGCGGCAATGGCTGCTGGTTGAAAACAACGGCCTGGCGCATACCGAAAACTTCACGCTCGTTGCCGTCCCCGGCCTTCGCCCGCGCTCCATGCTGCAGGCCGAAATCACCGGCCACAACGGCAAGCACCTCGACATGCAATTGACGGCCGCAGAGGCCGCCTGACTTTCACGGAATTCTCATGGCCCTCAGTTTCATCAAAAAGGTCTTCACCTTCGGCAAGCCGCTCGAAGAGGCAAAGCCGCAAGAGGCTGCACCCGCCATCGAGCCGGTGAAGGAAGAGCTGCCGGCAGCCGCCGATCCGGTGCTGCCGGAAGAGGTGGAGACGGCTGGCGGGCCTGTTGCTGACGTTGCCGAGCCTGAGGTGGTTGAGGAAGCGGAAGAGCCGGCGATCCTGCCTGATGTCGCGCAGATGAGCAATGTGGGTGTGGTGCCGTTGTCTCTGCTGGAGGCGGAGGCCGAGGCTGAGGCCACGGTAGAAGAGCCTGCCGCGATCCATACGGAAACACCCCCCTCTGTCCCTACGGAACATCTCCCCCACAAGGGGGGAGATCAGGTCGAGGATGCTGTTCCCGATCGCGAAGAAGGCCGCGTAGAGCCGACTGAAACTTTCCCGGAAGAAATCCTCCCGAAGGAAGACGAAAGCCTTCTCGACGCCGAAGTGGCGCAAGACCTGCCCGCTCAGCCGATCTCCCCACCTGCGGGGGAGATGCCCGGCACGGCAGAGGGGGGCACTCCACCCACGGACATCGAAGAAGCAACGGCAGAGCAGACGCTAGACGTCGAGGAAGTGGCTCCCGAACAAGCACCCATCCTCCCGAAAGGTTTCGCCACGGGCGCCGCCGTCCCGGAACCCGAACCTGTCGTCATCCAGCCGAAACTCAGCTGGTTCCAGCGTCTCCGTGCCGGTCTCGCGCGCACCTCGTCGCAGCTGACCGGCCAGATCACCGCGCTCTTCACAAAGCGCAAGCTCGATGACGAGACGCTGCAGGATCTGGAAGACCTGCTGATCCAGGCCGATCTCGGCGTCGAGACGGCGATGCGGGTCACCGATACGCTGGCCTCGGAGCGCTACGGCAAGGATGTGACGGGCGAAGACGTCACGCGCATCATGGCAACCGAGATCGTCAAGGTGCTGAAGCCGGTCGCCAAGCCGCTGCAGCTCGATCTCAGCCATAAGCCGCATGTCATCCTCGTCGTCGGCGTCAACGGCACCGGCAAGACGACGACGATCGGCAAGCTGGCCGCAAAGCTCTCTGGCGCAGGGCTGAAGGTGATGGTCGCCGCCGGCGATACGTTCCGCGCTGCCGCGATCGAGCAGCTGAAGATCTGGGCCGATCGCACCAAATCCGAATTCATCGGCACCAAGCTCGGCGCCGATGCCGCTGGTCTCGCCTATGACGCCTTCGAGCAGGCGAAGGCGAAGAAATGCGATGTGCTGATCATCGATACCGCCGGACGTCTGCAGAACAAGGCGGAGCTGATGGCCGAGCTCGAGAAGATCGTGCGCGTGCTCGGCAAGCTCGATCCTGACGCGCCGCATACCGTGTTGCAGACGCTCGACGCGACGACCGGCCAGAACGCCATGAACCAGGTGGAAATCTTCCGCAACGTCGCCGGCGTCAACGGGTTGATCATGACCAAGCTCGACGGCACGGCGCGCGGTGGTATCCTCGTTGCCATCTCCGCCAAGCACAAGCTGCCGGTCTATTTCATTGGCGTCGGCGAAGGCGTGGACGATCTGGAGCCTTTTGAGGCCGAGGATTTCGCACATGCCATTGCCGGTATCGGTCAATGATGCCACAGATAAGCCGCCAAGAGCGCGCAAGCCGCGGCCGGTTGAGACAGGCCCGAAACTGACAGGTTTTACGAACAGCATGACCACCGAAAGCGATATCACGCCCTCCGCCGCAGACCGGCACCACCCGCTGCTGAAGCTGGCGCTGGAGCTCGGACCGCTGCTGATCTTCTTTTTCGCCAACCTGCGTGGCCAGTGGCTGGTCGATCGCTTCCCGGCTCTTGCCGAGCTCGGCGGTCCGCTCTTCGTCGCTACCGGCCTGTTCATGGCTGCGACCGTGATTTCGCTTGTCGCCTCGAAGATCATCCTCGGCCATCTGCCGATCATGCCCTTCGTTTCGGGCATCGTGGTGCTGATCTTCGGCTCGCTGTCGATCTACCTGCAGAACGAGACCTTCATCAAGATGAAGCCGACCATCGTCAATGCGCTGTTCGGCGTGGCGTTGCTCGGTGGTCTCGCCTTCGGCAAGTCGCTGCTCGGCTATGTCTTCAATGCCGCCTTCCAGCTCGATGCCGAGGGATGGCGGAAGCTGACGCTGCGCTGGGGTATCTTCTTCCTGTTCCTCGCCGTGCTCAACGAAGTCATCTGGCGGAATTTCTCCGATGATTTCTGGGTCGCTTTCAAGGTCTGGGGCACCATGCCGATCACTATCCTGTTCACGATGGCGCAGATGCCGCTGATCCTGAAGCACACGATCCAGCCCGCGGGAGAAACCGAGAAGTGAGCTTCGACAGTACGGCCGAGCGCACGAAACATCAGACCTTCTGGGTTCTCGCCTGCTTTGCCGTGCTCCTTGCGCAGGTCGTCACCGAATATTTCATGGGCCGCACGGTCATCTGCACCTGCGGATATGTGAAACTCTGGGAGGGTACCGTCAATTCCAGCGGCAATTCCCAGCACCTGTCGGACTGGTACACGCCCTCGCATATCATCCACGGCTTCCTGTTTTATGGGCTGGCGCATCTCGTGCTGCGCGGTAAGCCGCTCGCGGCACGCCTGCTCCTGGCGCTGGTGATCGAATCCGGCTGGGAGCTGCTCGAAAATTCGCCCATCATCATCGACCGCTACCGCGCGGCGACGATCTCGCTCGATTATTACGGCGACAGCATCATCAATTCGGCGATGGACGCCGTGTTCATGGTGATCGGCTTCTTCTTCGCGGCCCGGGCGCCGGTGGCGCTGACCGTCGCGATCGCCATCTTCTTCGAGCTGTTCACCGGCTACATGATCCGGGACAACCTGACGCTCAACGTGCTGATGCTGATCTGGCCGGTCGAGGCGATCAAGACCTGGCAGAGTGCGATTTAGCGGACGTTTTGCCGTGCAGCCCCCTCATCCGCCTGCCGGCACCTTCTCCCCGCCGGGGAGAAGGGAAGATGCCGCGACCTCTCTGTCCCTTCTCCCCTCGGGGAGAAGGTGGCCCGATAGGGCCGGATGAGGGCGCGCACGGCAGAACGCCTGTGATGACCGACCTTGGCCTCTACGACGCCGGCTTCCCCAGCACTTTCTCCATCGCCGGGAAAAGCCCTTCCTTCATGCTGATCTCATCGAAGGGGCCGACGCGCTTATAGATGATCGTTCCGTCAGGGGCGACGAGATAGCTTTCGGGAACGCCATAGACGCCCCAGTCGATCGCGGCCTTGCCGTTCGGATCGACGCCGATTGCCTTGAATGGGTTGCCGAGCTCGTTCAGGAACTGCAGCGCGTTCTCGCTCTTGTCCTTGTAGTTGATAGCAACGATGTTGAGCCTGCCATCGGCGGCGAGCTGTTTCAGGATCGGATGTTCTTGCCGGCAGGGGATGCACCAGGAGGCGAAGACGTTGACGAGCGTTAGCTTGCCCTTGACCGCAGCGTCCGTCAGCGCCGGCAGGTTGGAGCCTTCAAGCGGCGCCAGATTCAGCGACGGCGCTTTGGTGCCGAGCAACGCGGAGGGGATTTCCGAGATATCCTTGCCGTGGAAATCCTGGTCGTAGAGCATCTTGGCCGCAGTCGCGGCGATGCCGCCGAAGACGAGGAGCGGGATCAGGGCGACGGCATAGCGGCTGAGGCCACGCGCCTTGGTCTCTTGCGTCTCGGGCGCGCTCATTCGCCGTCCTTCTTTCGGGCAGAGCGGCGGCGGATGCCGGAGGCTTCGAGAGCGGCGAGCTCCTTCTGACGGGCGCGGCCATCGGCCCAGATCCAAAGAGTGACGGCAATCGTCACGAAAGCCGCGAAGCCATAGGCGCTGTAGACGTAGAAAGCATGCGTCATCGATCAGTCCTCGCGGCTTGCCATGCGGGCGGCAAGGCGGCGCTGAGCGGCGACGCGGCGGCGCCAGATCTCGTTGCGCATCGCCATGATGTGCAGCGTGAAGAACAGTAGCGTGAAGCCGACAGCCATGACGAGCAGCGGACGCAGGAATTCGGGATCGATCGTCGGGCCATCGAGGCGCATGACGCTTGCCGGCTGATGCAGCGTGTTCCACCACTCGACGGAGAATTTGATGATCGGGATGTTGACGAAGCCGACGAGGATCAGGACGGCGACGACGCGGGCGGCCTTGGAGGGATCGTCGATGGCGCGATTGAGGGCGATCAGGCCGAGATACATCAGGAAGAGCACGAAAACCGAGGTCAGGCGCGCATCCCAGACCCACCAGGTGCCCCACATCGGCTTGCCCCAGAGCGAGCCAGTGACGAGAGCGAGAAGCGTGAAGGCGGCGCCGAGCGGTGCGGCGGCCTTGGCGGACACATCGGCCAGCGGATGGCGCCAGACCAGCGTGCCGATCGCCGAGATGCTCATGACCGTGTAGCACATCATCGCCAGCCAGGCCGAGGGCACATGGATATACATGATGCGGACGGTCTCGCCCTGCTGGTAGTCGCCTTCGGTCGCGAAGCTCAGATAGAGCCCCACGGCGAGACAGAGGGCAGTGATGCCCGCCATCCAGGGAATGATACGGCTTGCAAGCGCCAGAAACCGGGTCGGGTTTGCGAGGTCGCTGAATTTGCTGATGGCCAGGCTGGTTTCGCTCATGAGCGGTTCTTTACCTTGAACGCGGTTCTCCCGCAATTGATGCCGGTCAACGGCGCGATCAATCCGACGTGTTTCTGAGCGCGAGCGCCGCCGCTGCCGGGCCGATGACGGCGAAGAACAGCGTCAGGGCGATGAGCACGAGGAAGGGCGGGATGAATGGCGCCGGGTCCTCGACCGCGGCATAGGTAGCGCTGACGCCGAAGATCAGCACCGGGATCGTCAGCGGCAGGACGAGGATCGAGACGAGCAGGCCGCCGCGCGGCAGGGCGACGGCGACCGCCGCGCCGACGGCACCGATAAAGGTGATCGCGGGCGAACCGACCAGCAGCGTCAGCATCGTCGCGCCGATCGCCGTCTCGTCCATGTTCATGAAGAGGCCAAGCAGCGGCGAGGCGATGACGAGCGGCAGGCTGGTTGCCGTCCAGTGCGCCAGACATTTCATGAAGACCGTTAGCACCAGCGGTGTTTCCTGCATCAGCAGGATATCGAGCGATCCATCGTCGCGCTCTGCCTGGAAAAGGCGGTCGAGGCCGAGAAGGGCGGCAAGCAGGGCACCGATCCAGACGATCGCCGGGCCGATGCGGGAGAGCAGATTGAGATCGGGGCCGACGCCGAAGGGGATGACGGCGACGACGGTGAGGAAGAACAGGACGCCGATGAGCGCGCCGCCGCCGGAGCGGATGGAGAGTTTGAGATCGCGGAGGAAGAGGGCTTTCATGGGGTATGGCCCTCGTTCCGTAGGGTGGGCGGGTTACCCCCCTCTGTCCTGCCGGACATCTCCCCCACAAGGGGGGAGATCACGTGTGGCGCGCTCATCAGGCCATATTCGACGTTCGCGATTGGAGAGATAGCAGGGCGAGCGTCTGAGCCCAGCCAATCTCCCCCCTTGTGCGGTAGATGCCCGGAAGGGCAGAGGGGGGCAGCCGCGGAACGAGCCATCATCCCCACACCCCCTGATCCACACCCGCAAATCCCGCCATCCGCAATTCCCGCGCATTCTCCAACCCCAGCGGCTGATGCGTCGCCGCCAGCACGATGCCGCCCTTTCTCTGATGCGCGCCGATCAACTCCGCAAACAGCTTGTCGGCGCTGGCATCAAGCGCAGCCGTCGGCTCGTCGAGGATCCAGATCGGGCGGTAGGCGACGAGCAGCTTGGCGAAGGCGAAGCGGCGTTGCTGGCCGGCAGAGAGATAGCCGAAGGGGAGGTGGGTAATGCCGGAGAGGCCGACAGCGTCGGCGGCATCGGCGATCGACATGCCGGAGACGCCGAGAACGTCGCCCAGAAAGTCCTGCCAAAAGGCGAGATTTTCCTCGACCGTGAGCTCGCTTTTCATCGCGTTCCGGTGGCCGAGATAGTGGCTGACTTCGCTGACGCGATGCTCGTCCGAACCGTGCGAATCAGTGAAGCGCACGGCACCCTTTTCGGGGCGCAGAAGACCGGCGACGACACGCAGTAAAGTGGACTTTCCTGATCCATTTTTACCAGTCAAAACCAATGCTTCGCCGCTTTCGAGGTGGAAGGACACGTCCTCGAAAATCAGGTCTTCGCCCCGGCGCGCAGCGAGTTTTTCGGCAGTCAGGTGCACGGCATTTCCGTTGTTTAAGATTTTAGTCATTGCGTCGCAAAAAATGTCCGAAATGGGCCACGCACTATCTGGCACCCTTCTTAGAAATTATCTATAAGACCCGCAACCACGCCAGCGGTCGGCGTGAACTTCATCCTTGCGCCGAACATGGAATATTCTTTCCACGTGCGGACAGCGGAAATGGCCGTACCCGCATCCTGATGTGCATTAAGTGCATAGGCGTTCGCACGACTGTGTTGGCTATCAGAAACGGGGTATCTCGTGTCTAAATCTCTTGACAGCTTCAATTGTCGCTCCACCCTCACCGTCAACGGTAAGGACTACGTCTATTACAGCCTTCCGAAGGCTGAGGCGAATGGCCTGGCTGGCGTATCGAAGCTTCCCTATTCGATGAAGGTCCTGCTCGAAAACCTGCTGCGCTTCGAAGACGGCCAGTCGGTTACGAAGGAGCACATCCAGGCTGTTGCCGAATGGCTCGTCAACAAGGGCTCGGTCGAAAACGAAATCGCATACCGCCCGGCTCGCGTGCTGATGCAGGACTTCACCGGCGTTCCGGCTGTCGTCGATCTGGCCGCAATGCGCGACGCGATGGTTTCGCTCGGTGGCGACCCCGAGAAGATCAACCCGCTGGTTCCCGTCGATCTGGTCATCGACCACTCCGTCATCGTCGATGAATTCGGCACGCCGCAGGCCTTCGCCAAGAACGTCGAGCTGGAATACCAGCGCAACGGCGAGCGCTACCGCTTCCTGAAGTGGGGCCAGCAGGCATTCCAGAACTTCCGCGTCGTTCCTCCGGGCACCGGCATCTGTCACCAGGTCAACCTCGAATATCTCGGCCAGACCGTCTGGACGAAGGAAGAGGACGGCGAGACGATCGCTTATCCGGATACCTGCGTCGGCACCGACTCGCATACCACGATGATCAACGGTCTCGGCGTACTCGGCTGGGGCGTTGGCGGTATCGAGGCCGAAGCTGCCATGCTCGGCCAGCCGGTTTCCATGCTGCTGCCTGAAGTCATCGGCTTCAAGCTCACCGGCAAGCTCAAGGAAGGCGTCACCGCGACCGACCTCGTGCTCATGGTCGTTCAGATGCTGCGCAAGAAGGGCGTCGTTTCGAAGTTCGTCGAATTCTTCGGCTCGGGCCTCGACAACATGCCGCTCGCCGACCGCGCAACCATCGGCAACATGGGTCCGGAATACGGCGCGACCTGCGGCTTCTTCCCGGTCGATGGCGAAACCGTCAACTACCTCAACATGTCCGGCCGCACCAAGGACCGTATCGCGCTCGTCGAAGCCTATTCCAAGGCTCAGGGCATGTGGCGTGAAGGCGATGGTTCCGACCTCGTATTCACCGATACGCTCGAACTCGACCTCGGCGACGTCGTGCCTGCCATGGCCGGCCCGAAGCGTCCGGAAGGCCGTATCCCGCTCGAGAACATCGCTTCCGGCTTTGCCGGCTCGCTCGAAGGCGAATACAAGAAGCCCGGCCAGCTTTCGAACCGTTATGCGGTTGAAGGCACCGACTTCGATCTCGGCCATGGCGACGTTGCCATCGCTGCCATCACCTCCTGCACCAACACGTCCAACCCGTCGGTTCTGATCGCTGCCGGCCTTCTTGCCCGCAACGCCGTTGCCAAGGGCCTGAAGACCAAGCCGTGGGTCAAGACCTCGCTGGCTCCGGGATCGCAGGTCGTCGGCGAATACCTGGCAAAGTCCGGCCTGCAGGCCGATCTCGACAAGCTCGGCTTCAATCTCGTCGGCTTCGGCTGCACGACCTGCATCGGCAATTCCGGCCCGCTGCCGGCGCCGATCTCGAAGACGATCAACGACAAGGGGCTGATTGTCTCGGGCGTTCTCTCGGGCAACCGTAACTTCGAAGGCCGTATCTCGCCGGACGTTCAGGCGAATTACCTCGCCTCCCCGCCGCTCGTCGTCGCCTATGCGCTTGCCGGTACGGTCCAGAAGGACCTGACCAAGGAGCCGATCGGCGAAGACCAGAACGGCAATCCTGTCTACCTCAAGGACATCTGGCCGACCTCGCACGAAGTGCAGGAATTCATCCAGAAGTACGTCACGCGCGAACTCTATGAGTCCAAGTATGCCGACGTCTTCAAGGGCGATGAAAACTGGCAGGCCGTTCAGGTTCCTCCGGGCCAGACCTATGCTTGGGACGACCAGTCGACCTACGTTCAGAACCCGCCTTACTTCGTTGGCATGGGCAAGACCGGTAGCGGCATTTCCGATATCAAGGGCGCCCGCGTTCTCGGTCTCTTCGGCGACAAGATCACCACCGACCACATTTCCCCGGCCGGTTCGATCAAGGCGGCTTCGCCGGCTGGTGCATATCTCACCGGTCACGGCGTCGGCGTTGCCGACTTCAACCAGTACGGCACGCGCCGCGGCAACCATGAAGTCATGATGCGCGGCACCTTCGCCAACATCCGTATCCGCAACCACATGCTGGGCGCGAACGGCAAGGAAGGCGGCTTCACGATCCACTATCCGTCGAAGGAAGAGGAATCGATCTACGACGCGGCCATGCAGTACAAGGCCGAGGGCGTTCCGCTCGTCATCTTCGCCGGTGTCGAATACGGCAACGGCTCTTCGCGTGACTGGGCTGCAAAGGGTACCAACCTGCTCGGCGTCAAGGCTGTCGTCGCGCAGAGCTTCGAGCGTATTCACCGCTCGAACCTCGTCGGCATGGGCGTCATCCCCTTCGTCTTCGAAGAGGGCACGACCTGGCAGAGCCTCGGCCTGAAGGGCGACGAAATCGTTACCATCGAAGGTCTCGAGAACATCAAGCCGCGTGAGAAGAAGATTGCCAAGATCACCTACGGCGACGGCACCGTGAAGGAAGTTCCGCTTCTGTCGCGTGTCGACACGCTGGACGAGGTCATCTACCTCAACAACGGCGGCATCCTGCAGACGGTTCTGCGTGATCTCGCTGCTTAATTCTTAAGACAAGCGCATGATAATCGCCGCCGGAGAGCAATCTCCGGCGGTTTTTCTTTGCGGGACGGGGCTCACGGCGATGTGTTCCGGCTGCGATGGCGGGTGGGCCTGTCTCACCCGTTCGTTACTTCCCGTTTTGAGCCGGAAGGATTATCTCTACGGTCGTAATCGGGGCCTGCGGTATCGGTCCGCCGCATGTTCTGGAAAAGAGGTTGCAATGTCGCCGCGTTTTTTGATTTCGATGATTGCCGGTCTGGTGCTCGCGGCACCGCTTCATGCCGAAGACGGCAAGCCGAAGGGCGTCGTCGAACTCTTTACCTCCCAGGGCTGCGGCTCCTGTCCGCCGGCTGATGCGGCATTCCGCAAGATCGTCGGCCAAGGCGATGTCATCGCGCTAGCCTATCACGTCGATTACTGGAATTATCTCGGCTGGACCGACACGCTGAGCTCCAAGCAGAATACCGACCGGCAGTATGGCTATGCCCGCATGCTCGGCCGTAGCAACGTCTATACGCCGCAGGTGGTGGTCAATGGCCGCGACCATATGGCGGGATCCGACATCTCGGCGATCAACGGCAAGATCAACGGCTTCTCCACGGAGGGCAAGGGCCTCTCCGTGCCCGTCGATGCGCAGATGCGTGGCGACGAGCTGGAGATCAAGATTGGCGCAGGGCAGGGCAAGGCCAGCGTCGTCATGGTCTATTTCGACAAGGAAAAGACCATCGACGTCGAAAAGGGCGAGAATAGCGGCCAGAAGATTTCCTACATCAACAGCGTCAGCGACATCGAAACCGTGGGCATGTGGGACGGAAAGGCAACAAGCCTGACCTTACCTGCAACGGTGCTGCAGAAGGCCGACCTCGAGGGCTGTGCAATTCTGCTGCAGGCTGCTACGGCTGATGGTGACCCGGCCGCGATCCTGGGCGCAACCGTCATCATGGCGGGCAAGAATATCTGAGGGTTTCATCTGCTGTGGCAGATGGAAAACGGGGCGGCCCGGCTGATCGTATTCGGGGCTGGGGTTAAGGTCGATACGCTCAGCCGGGCCCTTTGGCGCGCTGGCGCCAAATCGGTGAGCGGAACTTCCCCTGCAAATGAGGCGCTGTTTTGACTGAATTGCGGCGCTCAGGAGATTGCATAGCATATGATTAATGTGATGACTGGCCGCACTTGCAATTTGGCGCGGCTCGGGCAAACTGTCACTCTCCTGTCACAAGCGGAGGCACAGGGAGACTGATGACAGATCAGCCGGATTTGCGGCATGGCGATCACCGTTCCGCCGACAATAGTTCCTCAGTCGTCGTCGATCTTAAAGAATACAAGCAGAGCAAGGATCCGTTGCCGGTGACGTTTCACCGGCGAGAGCTGGATGCAATCCTGTGGATTTACGGCCGCATGGTCGGCGAGGGCGAGTGGAAAGACTACGCCATCGACCACATGAAGGACAAGGCGGTGTTCTCCGTCTTCAAGCGCTCCGGCGAAATGCCCCTCTTCACCATCGAGAAAGATCCCAAGCTTGCCAACAAGCAGGGCGCCTATTCCGTGGTGAATACCAACGGCATGATCCTGAAGCGTGGCCACGAGCTGCCGCAGGTGTTGAAGGTTTTCGACAAGGTGCTGAAGCTCGTCGACAAATAGGCGCTCAGCCCTTGTAGAGGCTGCCTGGATAAGCAGAGAGATCCGGGTCTGTATCCTTGCCCTCGCCGAGCACACGCTGCATCAACATCGTGTCCAGCCAGCGGCCGTGCTTGTAGCCGGTGCCCTTCAGCAGGCCGGTTTCCTCGAAACCTGATGAACGATGCAGCGCGATCGAGGCTGGATGGGCGCCGCCGATGACGGCCACCATTTGCCGGAAGCCGAGCGCGGTGCAGCGTGATATCAGTTCGGCCAGCAGCGCCTTGCCGACGCCCTTTCCACGGGCGGCGGGGGCAAGATAGATCGAATCCTCGACCATCCATCTATAGGCCGGCCGCGTGCGGAACGCCGACGCATAGGCATAGCCCAGAAGCTCGCCGTTTTCGTCAACGGCGGCAATATAGGGGTAGCCCTGGCCGGTTATGGCGGAGAGGCGGGTTGCCATCTCCTGGCGCTCCGGCGGTGCTATCTCGTAGCTGGCGACGCCCGACAGTACGGATTCACGGTAGATCGCGGTGATGGCGTCGAGGTCGGAGGTGGAGATATCGCGGAGGTTAACGGTCATTCGGCGGCCGATGTCTGGAGTGTGGTTCAGGCTGAAAACCATTCGCCGCGAGATTTGGCAACAGGAAAAGCGAATGGGGTATCGGGGCCGGTGCATTCAGACTGATCATGCTTGCGGCCGTTGTTGCCGTCGTTCCGCTCTGGTTTTGGCACGGCGTAGGATGACATCGAGCCCGGCAGCAGAGCCAGCGAGTTGACCGAAGCCGCCGGAGCTTCTAGAGAACGGCATTCGCTGAACGGGCCCGTTGCCTCAGGCGGCACAGTCGCCGCATGCGTCAGCCATGGAGAAACGCCATTATCAAGATCCTGGTTTTGCTGCATGCCGCCGTCGGCATCGATTGCAGTCTCCTCCCGAGGGCACCAGCCTGAAGACCTTGAACGAGGCCGAGGAGAAGGGCTTTATCGAGATTCGCGGAGAATTCCAGAAGCGGCAATTCCGTCTGACGAAGCGCGGCTCCGACCATGTTGCGCTCGATCGGCGGCGTCTGGCGGCGCGCAAGCTCTGAGACAAAGGGCCGGCTTTCGTATGCCGGCTGCATGTCGATCGTCATGATGCGCCACGCGAAGCGCCGCATCCTCATTCCGCAAAATAAAACCGCCCGCAACATCTCTGCTGCAGGCGGCTTGTGTCTTTGATCCGGTCGAGGTTACCCTCGCCGGCACTCGTTCCGTGTTACTTGCGGTTACCCATGAACTGCAGAAGGAACATGAACAGGTTGATGAAGTCGAGGTAGAGCGTCAGAGCGCCCATGATCGCCTTGCGGCCCATGACCTCAGCACCGTCTGCTTCATAGTACAGTTCCTTGATGCGCTGGGTATCGTAGGCCGTAAGACCTGCGAAGATCAGGACGCCGATCACGGAGATCGCGAACTGGAGGGCAGAAGAGCCCAGGAAGATGTTCACGATCGACGCGATGATCAGGCCGAAGAGACCCATGATCAGGAACGAGCCCATGGCCGAGAGATCACGCTTGGTCGTGTAGCCGTAGAGCGACAGGGCGCCAAACGAAGCGGCTGTCACGAAGAAGGTCTGCGTGATGCTCGACTGCGTGTAGACCAAGAAGATCGACGAGAGCGACAGGCCGACCAGCGCGGCATAGACCCAGAAGGTCGTCTGCGCGGCGGCAACGCTCATGCGGTTAATCCGGAAGCTCAGGAAGAAGACCGCAGCCAACGGAGCAAGGATCACGACCCAGCGAAGCGGCGACTGGAAAAGCAGTACGCCGAACTGCGTCAGCTGATTGTCCTGGACCGCGAAATTGAAGCCGAGATAGGCCGCAACACCCGTGATCGCCAGACCCAGCGCCATCAGGTTGTAGACCTTGAGCATATAGGAGCGCAGCCCCTGGTCGATCATCTCGCCAGTCTGTGCCCGGCTTTGGTAGTTACGAAGGTCAGCCATTGTTTCCTCTATACAAGCTCCGATGTGAATACGGTGTCGGGCTTTACGACCCGGGCGCCGCTGCGGAGCTCCAGCATGCCTGCAGACAATATGAGGCTTTCGCCCCTAGCAAACAAGGCCCTTGCAACCAGCGGCGGGGTTAAATCGCCGTAAGGTGAAGCTATTTCGTCAAACGCTCATTCTAGAGCTCGCGCAGAACAGGTGCTGCCTTCTGGCCGAGAATGCGCCATGTGCCGATCAGGCCGATACCGACGGTCAGCACAAGTGCCGTCACCAGCGTCAGCCCGGCGACATCCGGCAGGAAGGCCGAGGGCAGCTTCATGATACGGCTGACGACGAACCAGGCGGCCGTTCCGCCGGCAAGCAGCGCGAAGATCGCGGTGGCGACACCGAGGATGAGATATTCGTAGCTGAAGGCGCGGATCAGCATGGAGCGGGTCGCGCCCAGCGTCTTCAAGACGACGGCATCATGCGTGCGTGCCCTGTTTCCGGCGGCAAGGGCGCCCGCGAGAACGAGGATCGAGGCGATCAGGGCGACGGAGGCTGCGGCGCGGATGGCGGTCGCAAGCTGGCCGACCAGCTCGTTGACGATATCGAGCGCGTCCTTCACGCGGACGCTGGTGATCGTCGGATAGGTGTTGGTGACGGTCTTCAGGAGCGCCGCTTCCTTGGCCGGCGTGGCAGAGGGATCGGTCAGTGTGGCGAGCCAGGCATGCGGGGCGCCGCGGAAGGTGTTGGGCGAGAAGACCATCACGAAGTTGATCGACAGCGACTCCCATTCGACCTTGCGCAGGTTGGCGATGCGCGCGGTGATGTTGCGGCCCAGCACGTTGACGGTGACGGTATCGCCGATCTTGAGGCCGAGCTCTCCCGCCTCTTCGGCGGAGAAGGAGACTTGCGGTTCGCCGCTGTAATCCTTCGGCCACCAGCTGCCTTCGGTCAGCGAGGCATTTTCCGGCATGTTTTCAGAATAGGTGATGCCGCGGTCGCCGCGCAGCACCCATTGGCCGGCGGGCGGCACCTTGCGCTTGGTGACATCCTCGCCGTTGAAGGCAAGGATCCGGCCGCGGAGCATCGGCACTTCGACGAGCTTGCCTTCCGGCGCCTGCTCTCTGACGAGACTGCGGAAGTCTTCGACCTGGGCGCTCTGGATGTCGACGAAGAAGAAGTTCGGCGCTCCTTCGGCCATCCGTCCGGTCAGCTGCTGGCGCAGATTGCCGTCGATCAGCGTCAGGGTCACCAAGAGAGCGAGGCCAAGGCCGAGCGAGAGGACGACCGAGGGGGTCAGGGCGCCGGGGCGGTGGATATTGCCGATTGCGAGGCGCAGCGCCGGGGAATTGACGCGCGGACTGCGCTTCGCAAGCCAGGCGATGACAGCCGCGACGACGCGCAGAATGACGAAGGCGAAGATGATGGCGCCGACGAAGACGACGGCGATGAAGCGGTCATAGGCGGTGACGATCGCCAGGCCCGCAAGCGCGGCCATGAAGAGGGCGGCGAGCAGGATATAGGGCCAGGAGGGGAGCTTGCGGGCTTCGAAGCCTTGCTCGCGGAAGAGCGCCGTTGCCGGAACCTCGCGGGCATGGCCGAGCGGCAGGATGGCGAAGGCGAGCGTCGTCAGGATGCCGAAGAGCGTGGCGAGCAGCAGTGCGCCCGGATAGAGCGCCGGCTCGGTGGAGACCGGCAGGAACTGCGCCAGGAACTGCGCGGCGATGACGGGCGATATGGCGCCCAGTATGAGGCCGATCAGGATGCCCGCGAAGGCGATGATGGCGATCTGGAAGAGATAGATCAGCACGACGACCGAGGCCGGGGCGCCCAGGCATTTGAACGTGGCGATTGTCGTACGCTTGGAATCGAGGAAGGTACGCACCGCATTGGCAACGCCGACGCCGCCGACGATCAGCGCGGTCAGACCGACCAGCGTCAGGAACTGCGAGAAGCGGGTGATGTTTTCGGTGAGCGAGGGGGCTGCACGGTCGCTGGTGCGGATCGACCAGCCGGCCGAGGGAAACTCCTTGGCGGCGCGATCGCGGACGGTGCCGATTTCTCCGGGATCATCGAGCTTGATCTTGTAGGCATGCTCGACAAGGCTGCCGGTCTGGATCAGGCCGGATGCCTGCAGCGCCTCGCGGCTGACGATCAGGCGCGGGGCAAAGCCGAAGCCTTCGGAGAGCGCATCTGGCTCGGTTTTGACGGTGCCTGTTATGTTGAGCGTCGCATTGCCGAGGAGGATTTCGTCGCCGATCGATAGCCCGAGACGTTCCAGCAGCAACGGGGCGGCGACGGCGCCGTAGGTGCCGCTCTGGGTGGAGAGCAGCGCGGCAAGCGGATAGTCCGGTTCGGACTGGAAGGTGCCGTAGAGCGGATAGGCATCATCGACGGCCTTGACCTCGACCAGCGCCTGATCGGAGCCATCGGGCTTGCGGGCCATCGAGCGCAGGCCCGTAGAGGTCGAGACCTTGCCGAAGCCGCGCAGGAAATTCATCTCGTCCTGCGTCGCCTCACGATTGTTCAGTTCGAAGCGCACGTCGCCGGCCAGCAGTTCCTGTCCCTGCGAGGCGATCGTATCTGTGATCGAGGTCGAGACCGAATTGACGGCGGCGATGGCGCCGGTTCCGAGCGCGATACAGGCGAGGAATATGTAGAAGCCTCTGAGGCCGCCGCGCAGTTCGCGAAGGGCAAGGCGGAAGGCGAGCGAAACGCGCGGGGTGATCAGCGTCATGCGATGGCTGCCGCAGACTGGCGGACCGCGCTGTCGCCTTCGATCTTGCCGGAGCGCACGCGGATCTGCCGCGAGCAGCGGTTCGCGAGCGCATTGTCGTGGGTGACGAGCAGCAGCGTCATGCCGCGCTCGGTCTGTTTGGAGAACAGCAGATCGGCGATCTGGCGGCCGGTATCGGTGTCGAGATTGCCGGTCGGTTCGTCGGCGATCAGCAGGGCAGGCGAGGGGGCGAGAGCGCGGGCAATGGCGACACGCTGCTGCTCGCCGCCGGAGAGCTGGCCCGGATAGTGGTTGAGGCGTTCGCCGAGGCCGACGGAGCGGAGCTCGCGCTGGGCGATCTCGAAGGGGTTCGGGACATTGGCGAGCTCGAGGGGAACGGCGACGTTTTCGAGTGCCGTCATGTTGGCGATCAGGTGAAAGGATTGGAAGACGATGCCGATATTGCGGCCGCGGAAGTCGGCGACCTGATCCTCGCTCATCGCATGGAGCGGCGTTTCGTTGATGTGGATCTCACCGCTATCGAGCCTTTCAAGACCAGCCAGCACCATCAGCAGCGTCGACTTGCCGGATCCGGAGGGACCGACGATGCCGACCGATTCGCCGGCGGCGATCGTCAGGTCGATGCCCTTCAGCACATGCACGGATGCGGCGGCATTGCCCAAGGTCAAATCCGCGTGCTTCAGCTCGATGATGGTTTTTGCCAAAGAAAATAGCCCTATATAAATCTCAAAGACTTCGACAATTTAGGGAAAGCGGAATGAGATTTAAAGTTGGCCTGCTTCACATCGCTGTCATTGCAGGCTCCCTGCTCGCAAGTTCCATGGCTCAGGCCGCGACGCTCAATCTCGTCGGCTTCGGCGACAGTCTGATGGCGGGCTACCAGCTGCCACCCGGCGACGGCTTTCCGGAAAAGCTGCAGGCGGCGCTGAAGGCCAAGGGTGAAGACGTTGCGATCACCAATGCTGGGGTCTCCGGCGACACGTCGACGGGTGGTCTGGCGCGAATCGACTGGTCGGTTCCCGACGGCACGAATGGTGTGATTCTCGAACTCGGCGCCAATGATGCACTGCGGGGAATTCCACCCGAAGAAACCGAGAAGAATCTCGACGCCATGATTATCCGGCTAAAGGAGCGGGGCATTCCGGTGCTGCTTGCCGGTATGATGGCGCCGCCGAACATGGGTGCGGATTATGCCGCGCGGTTCAATCCGATCTACGAGAAACTGGCGCAAAAACATCAGGTTCCGCTCTACGCCTTCTTTCTCGACGGCGTCGTCATGGATGCCAGCCTGAAGCTGGAGGACGGCATGCACCCCAATTCGAAGGGTGTAGATGTCATGGTCCAGAAGATGGAGCCGGCTGTCACAAATTTCATCCGGACGATTTCTACTGTGAAGAAATAGGGGCTTGCGCGGCTCACCAATGCGTGATTCCGTGTTAGCACCTGCAAAAGATTCGGGGAGTGCTCGTTATGCCGAGACTATTTACCGCCCTCGAAATTCCGCGCAATGCGGCGATGAGCCTCTCTTTGCTGCGCGGTGGTCTTCCCGGTGCCAGATGGATCGATGTGGAGAATTACCACATCACGCTTCGCTTCATAGGCGATGTCGATGGCCGCACGGCAGACGAGATCGTCGACCGGCTCGATCGGATCGACAGGCCCGAATTCCAGATCAGGCTTGATGGCATCGGGGCCTTTGGCTCCAAGAAGCCGCATTCGGTCTGGGCCGGCGTGACGCAGTCGCCCGAGATGTATGCGCTGCAGGCTGAGATCGAACGGATCTGCCAGCGCATCGGCCTGCCGCCGGATCCCCGCAAGTTTACCCCGCATGTCACGCTCGCCCGCCTCAAGTCGTCGCGGGTAGACGATGTGGTGCACTACCTCTCGGGCCGCGGCAATTTCCAGACTTCGGCTTTCACTGTACCCCGCTTCGTACTTCTGTCGTCGCGGGAATCGGTCGGCGGCGGTCCTTACCTGACCGAGGAAGTGTTCCCCCTCCACGAAGCGCTTTCGGCGCCGAGCATGCCCGCGAGCTTCATGCAGCCGGTGTGAAGCCTGGCATAGACCGCTTCGAAGCCTTCCGGGCCGCCGTAATAGGGGTCCGGAATGTCTTCGCCGGTGCCGAGCGCGATGTCTCCGAACAGGTGGATGTTTCCGGCATCCGGCGCCTTGCGCCTCAGCTCCGCCATGTTGCTGCGATCCATTGCGACAATCAGGTCGAATGCTGCAAAATCCGACGAGCGGATGCGGCGCGCACTCTGGCCGGTAATGTCGATGCCATGGCTTTTCGCCGTTGCGATCGAGCGAGGGTCGGGCTGATCGCCTTCATGCCAGCCGCCGATGCCGGCTGAATCGATCGAGACGATTTCGGCAAGCCCGCTTTCGGCCGCGACATGGCGAAAGATACCTTCCGCAAGTGGCGACCGGCAGATATTGCCCATGCAAACAAACAGGATGCTGACGCGTTTCATGAAAAGCCTGTTCTGAAAAACGATGGGAGAACCATGACATGAAGATGGAGAAACTGGAACGCCGGGCGATCGACGCGCAGCTTGCTGGTCTGAGCGGCTGGGCGCTTGCCGATGACGGACAATCGATCTCGAAGACTTTCAAGTTCGCGAGTTTCGTCGAGGCTTTCGGCTTCATGACGAAGGCGGCGCTGACGGCGGAGAAGCTCAACCACCATCCGGAATGGTTCAATGTCTATTCCAAGGTGGAGGTGAAACTGAACACGCATGATGCGGGCGGACTTACCGAGCTCGACTTCAAGCTCGCGAAGGCGATGGACAAGGCGGCGGGTTTGAACACGAACAATTGAATCGGCGTGTTCAATCCCCATATCAGCGCATGCCTTTTGAGGAGATCGGAATGGACGACGTCAAATACGGTGAGATCCTGCTGCCCGGCGATGAGGAAACCCAGAGCCGCCGGGAGAAAACCGTGCGCAAGAAGTTCTGGCCAACCTTCAAGCGTGCCGTCCGGCAGATCCCGTTCTCGCGCGACGTCGTTGCCGCCTTCTACTGCGCGCTCGATCCGCAGACGCCGACGCGCGTGCGCGGCATCCTGCTTGCCGCGCTCGCCTATTTCGTCCTGCCGTTCGACCTGATCCCCGATGTCTTCGCGGTCATTGGCTTTTCCGACGACGTCGCCGTGTTGTCGGCGGCCTTTGCCATGGTCAGCGGCCATATGAAGCCGAAGCATTACGAGGCGGCTGATCGGGCGCTTGCGGACCAGCCCGAGGGCATGAAGACGATCTAGGCCGGTCGCTCCTAGGCCGTCTGCGCCTCCAGAACCTTCTTGAGCTTGCCGAAGGCGAGCCTGATGCGCGACTTCACCGTGCCGAGCGGAAGTCCTGTGGCTTCGGCGATCTCCGAATGCGACTGCCCCAGGAAGAAGGCTGCCTTCAGCATTTCGCGCTGTTCCTCCGGCAATTGGCTGACGGCGGCGCGTACATGCGCATCGCGGTCATCGTTGGCGACGGCTTCGTCGGCGCCGATCTCGGCGGGCGGCTGCAGCGTCGGATCGTCCTCGTCGAGGACTCGCGCACGGGCGCGGCGCTGCAGATCGATGCGGCGGTTTCTGGCGATGCGGAAGAGCCAGGTCGAGAGCGACGAGCGCGCGGGATCATAGAGATCGGCCTTGTGCCAGAGCACGATCATCACTTCCTGAACCAGCTCTTCGGCTTCGGTTGCAGGCATGCGTTGACGTAGCAGCCAGGATTTCAGCCTCGGCGCGAAATAATCGAACAGGACGGAGAAGGCCTGCTGATCGCGCCGTTCTGCGACTGCTTTTGCGAGGGCAGCGAAACGCTGTTTTTCCTCAGCATCCATGTCCGGTTACGGGCCCCCTGGCTCAGGCAATTCTTCGACGGATTTCCAATACCTTAATGAGGTACAACGGATTTTCGAAAGGTCAAACTCTTGCCTGAATCTTTATGTCTTAAATTGCCCTCGAAGGGATGACGCGCCGTCATCAATGCAAGGACATCACACAGGCATCCGCACCAAGCCGAACGTTGACACTCGGGCCTAAATGACACAGGTGGAGACATATCACGGTCTCCGTTGACGCTTTGGTAACCTGAATTAAGTCAAAATAAAGCAGATCGTGACGAAAGCGCAGCCCGCTCGAACGGGCGCTGAATCGCAAGAACCGGCAGGAAATCAATGTTTGTAAAAAGTATCGCACCCGCTCTCGCTCTCGTTCTCATCACGGCCGGAGTCGCAGGAGCACAGCAGGGCGGAGCTTCGGCGCCGACCCGCATCCAGCAGTTCCAGGCTTGGGGCGCTTATTCCTACAAGCAGGGTAACAGCACCGTTTGCTACGTCTTGTCCGTTCCGACGACGAAGCAGCCGGCGAGCGTCGATCACGGCGACAACTTCTTCATCGTGTCGCAGCGCCCGGGCCAGAACATCTCCTACGAGCCGCAGGCGATGATGGGCTACACGGTCAAGGAAAACTCCAAGATCAACGTTGTCATCGACAACAAGACCTTCGTCATGTTCACCAAAGACAAGGCTGGCTGGGTCGAGAATGCCGCTCAGGAGCCGGCGCTGGTCGCCGCCATGAAGGGCGGACACTCGATGACGGTGACCGCCGTTTCGCGCAAGGGCACCGGTACCTCCTACGCCTATTCGCTGTCGGGCATCTCGGCAGCGCTGAAGCAGATCGAAAGCTGCAAGTAAGCTTCTCCGCTTCATCATGGAATTCAAAGGCCGGCCTTGCGCCGGCCTTTGCCGTTTCCATCTATAGTGACGTGCGGGGAAAATGATGATAAAGCCCGGCGCAACAGCGGAACGAATGCGGCCTTGATCGCAGCTCCGCATTCAACTTTCTGCGAACTGCCGATGCCGCCCGCCAAGTCTTCCGGCTTTCCGGGACGCGTCCAGTTTTGATTTCGGGATCGAAGAACTATGTCCGTCATGGATGCTATGGCCGTTACCAAGCCGCAGGCGCCGCGCGCTCCGATCGGCGATGAAAAGCCCTCGCTGATCGGCCTTTCGCGCGAGCAGATGGCCGAGGCGCTGCGCGAAAAGGGCGTGCCGGAAAAGCAGATCAAGATGCGCGTCAGCCAGTTGTGGAACTGGATCTATGTGCGCGGCGTCTCCGATTTCGATCACATGGCGAATATCTCCAAGGATATGCGCGAGACGCTGAAGCAGCATTTCACCATCGCGCGTCCGGAGATCGTCGAAGAACAGGTTTCCAACGACGGCACCCGCAAGTGGCTGCTGCGCTTTCCGCCGCGCGGTGCTGGCCGCCCCGTCGAGATCGAAGCCGTCTATATTCCCGAAGAGGGCCGCGGCACGCTCTGCATTTCCAGCCAGGTCGGCTGCACCCTCACCTGTTCCTTCTGTCACACCGGCACGCAGCGCCTGGTGCGCAACCTGACGGCAGAAGAGATCCTGTCGCAGCTGCTACTGGCGCGCGACCGGCTGGGCGATTTCCCGGACCGCGAGGCGCCGCAGGGCACGATCATGCCGGCCGAGGGCCGCAAGGTCTCCAACATCGTGATGATGGGCATGGGCGAGCCGCTCTACAATTTCGATAGCGTCAAGCAGGCACTGCTGATCGCTACCGATGGCGACGGCCTGTCGCTCTCGAAGCGCCGCGTCACGCTGTCCACATCCGGCGTCGTGCCTGAGATCTTCCGCACCGGCGACGAGATCGGCGTGATGCTGGCGATCTCGCTGCACGCGGTGCGCGACGACCTGCGCGACATCCTCGTGCCGATCAACAAGAAGTATCCGCTGAAGGAACTGATCGACGCCTGCCGGAAATATCCGGGTCTGTCGAATGCCCGCCGCATCACCTTCGAATATGTGATGCTGAAGGACGTCAACGACAGCCTGGAAGATGCCAAGGGGCTGATCCAGCTTCTGAAGGGCGTGCCGGCGAAGATCAACCTGATTCCGTTCAACCCCTGGCCGGGCACGAACTACCAGTGTTCCGACTGGGCGCAGATCGAGAAATTCGCCGACTTCATCAATTCGGCCGGCTATGCCTCGCCGATCCGCACGCCGCGCGGCCGCGACATTCTCGCCGCCTGCGGTCAGCTGAAGTCCGAATCCGAGCGTATGCGCAAGACCGAGCGTCTCGCCTTCGAGGCGATGATGATCGCCAATCACGGCGCGGACGACTGATCAGCAAGTTTGATCCTTGTAACAGTTCTTTGCGATTGATCGGGCGCTTCTCTTTTTCTAGAAGCGCCTTGATCATTTGATGGAGGACAAATATGCGTTCGATCTTGCTCGCCGTTGCGGCGACCCTCGCCCTTAACCTGCCTGCCAAGGCTGCAGACGTGACTGTTGCCGTGACGGCGATCGTCGAACATCCGGCGCTCGATGCCGTGCGCAAGGGCGTTCAGGACACGCTGGCGGCTGCCGGCTACAAGGAAGGCGAGAACCTCAAGTTCCTCTTCGAATCCGCGCAGGGCAACCCGGCGACCGCCGCGCAGATCGCCCGCCAGTTCGCTGGTGAAGATCCGAGCGTCATCGTTCCGATCTCCACGCCGTCGGCTCAGGCCGTGGTTTCCGCGACGCGCGACATTCCCGTCGTCTTCACCGCCGTTTCCGATCCGCTCGGCGCGCAGCTCGTCAAGAACATGGACAAGCCCGGCGGCAACGTCACCGGCCTCTCGGACATGTCGCCGGTTGCCGAGCATATCGCGCTCATCAAGGAAATCCTGCCGAACGTGAAGTCGATCGGCTATCTCTACAATTCGGGCGAAGCCAACTCCGTTTCGCTGCTCGCCGTCCTGAAGACGGAAGCAGCGAAGGCCGGTCTGACGGTTGTCGAGTCGGCTGCGACCAAGTCTGCCGAAGTTCAGGGTGCCGCCCGCGCGCTCGTCGGCCGTGCCGACGTCATCTACGTGCCGACCGACAACACGATCATCTCGGCTCTCGAAGGCGCGGTTGCCGTTGCCGAGGAAGCGAAGCTGCCGCTGTTCACCGCCGACACGGATTCCGTCAATCGCGGTTCGATCGCGGCTCTAGGCTTCAACTACTACGACGTCGGCAAGCAGACCGGCGATATCGTCGTTCGCATCCTGAAGGGTGAGAACCCCGGCGATATCGCGGTGAAGGTTGCTGCCGGCAGCGACCTCGTCGTCAACAAGAAGGCTGCGGAAAAGATGGGCGTGACGCTGCCGGAAAGCGTGCTGAAGCGCGCCAACCGCGTCGTCGAATAACGCTTATTCCACGCATCTGATATTGCGTTAAGCCGCCCCTGTTTCTAAACGGGGGCGGTTTGATATTTTAAGACCCGAGGAAACACGGGCACAAAGAAAGGCGGGGGCCTTGAGTCAGATTGCATTTTGGGGAGCCGTGGAGCTCGGGCTGGTCTATGCCTTCGTCGCTCTCGGCGTCTATCTCGCGTTCCGCGTTCTCGATTTCCCGGACCTGACGGTCGACGGTTCCTTTCCGCTCGGCGCTGCCGTCACGGCCGTGCTGATCACCGCCGGCGTCAATCCCTGGCTTGCCGCACTGGTCGCGATGATTGCGGGTTCGGCCGCCGGCATGGTGACGGCGCTGCTCAACGTCCGTTTCAAGATCCTCAATCTGCTCGCCTCGATCCTGACGATGATCGCGCTGTTCTCGGTCAACCTGCGCGTCATGGGCAAGCCGAATGTCGCGCTGATCAACGCCGATACGATGATCAGCCCGTTCTTCGGCCATGGACTTCGCGATTTCTACGTCCGGCCGCTCTTCGTCGGCGTGCTTGTCATTGTCGCCGTCATCGTCGTCTGGCGCTTCCTTGAGAGCGATGCGGGACTGGCAATGCGCGCGACGGGCGCCAATGCCCGCATGGCCCGCGCCCAGGGTGTCGATACCAATCGGCAGATCTACCTCGGCATGGCGATTTCCAATGCGCTTGTCGCCTTTGGCGGTGCGCTTTTTGCGCAGACCAACGGCTTCGCTGATGTCACCTCCGGTGTCGGCACCATCGTTGTCGGCCTTGCGGCCGTCATCATCGGCGAGACGCTGCTCGGACGGCGCGGTCTGCTGATCGCGCTGATCGGCTGCGTGCTCGGCTCGATCCTCTACCGCATCGCCATCCAGCTGGCGTTGTCGACCGATTTCATCGGCCTGCAGGCTTCCGATCTCAATTTCGTGACGGCGGTTCTCGTGACCTTCGCGCTCATCCTCCCCCGTCTTCGCCGCGGAGGAGCCGCATCGTGATCAGCGTCAAGGATGTAAAGGTCGTCTTCGGGAAGGGGACGCCGCTTGAAAAGAAGGCACTCAACGGCGTCAGCCTGACGATCGAGCAGGGTTCGTTCGTCACCGTCATCGGCTCCAACGGCGCCGGCAAATCGACGCTGCTTGGCGTGCTTGCCGGCGATGTGCTGGCCAGCGAAGGCAAGGTCACGATCGGCACCACCGATGTGACGCGCAAGCAGACGGCGGCGCGCGCCGGTCTCGTTGCCCGCGTCTTCCAGGATCCGCTGACTGGCAGCTGCGGCTCGCTTTCGATCGAAGAGAACCTCGCGCTTGCCGCCCGTCGCGGTGAACGCCGCGGTCTCGTTGCAGCACTTGGTCCGCGCCGCCGCGAACATTTTCGGGAGCGCATAAGCGAGCTCAATCTCGGGCTCGAGAACCGCATGGCCGACCGTATGGACCTGCTTTCGGGCGGCCAGCGGCAGGCGGTCTCGCTCGTCATGGCGACGCTTGCCGGTTCCGAGGTGCTCTTGCTCGACGAGCATACGGCAGCGCTCGACCCCGGCATGGCGGAATTCGTCATGGGGCTGACCGACAAGATCGTCTCCGAGCGCAAGCTGACGACGCTGATGGTGACGCATTCGATGCGCCAGGCGCTCGACTACGGCCATCGCACGATCATGCTGCATGGCGGCGAGATCGTGCTGGATGTCAGCGGCGACAGCCGCAAGGATCTCCAGGTCGAGGATCTGATCGCGATGTTCCGCAAGATGCGCGGCCAGACGCTCGACGATGATGCGCTGCTGATCGGCTGATCGCGGCGTCAGCGTCTTCCGAGAAATATTTCTGCGGCGATGTCGATCCGCTTGCATCGCGTTCGTTATCCGTCACCATCGCAATGGAGCGATGGAGATCTGAGGAGACGGACGATGAAATATATGGCGCTGATCTACATGGACCCGAGCACGCGCACGCCACCGGATTCTCCGGAATTCGGCAAGATGATGAGCGGCTATGCGACGGCGACCGAGACCTACAAGAGCGATGGCATCTGGGTTGCCGGCGATGCGCTGCAGCCGGTAACGACCGCGACCACCGTCAGGGTGCGCAACGGGAGGACCGAGACCATGGACGGCCCCTTCGCCGACACCAAGGAGCAGCTCGGCGGCTTCTACATCTTCGACTGCGACAATCTCGATGACGCCATCAAATATGCGGCGATGATCCCGCATGCGGCGATGGGCTGCGTCGAGGTGCGGCCGATCATGGTCTTCGACCGCTGATGAGCGAGGTTCCGGCCGCCGCTCCGATTGCCGAAGCGATCGACAGGATCGCCCGGCGCGACGGTGGCCGTCTCCTCTCCAGTCTGGTGGGGTCGCTGCGGGATTTCCAGCTGGCAGAGGACAGCCTGCAGGATGCGCTGGAATCGGCGCTCATCCACTGGAACCGGAACGGCCTGCCGGCCTCGCCGAATGCCTGGCTGGTGCAGGTGGCCCGCCGCAAGGCGATTGACCGGCTGCGGCGCTCGGCCAACTTCCGGCAGAAGTCGGCGGAGATCGCGCATCTGATTGAGCTTGAAAACACATCCTCTGTGGCGGATGAGACGGATCCGATCGGCGACGAGCGGCTGAAGCTGATCTTTGCCTGCTGCCACCCGGCGATCGACCGGAAGACCTGCGTGGCGCTGACCTTGCGTTCCGTTTGCGGACTGAAGACCGAGGAGATCGCCGATGCCTTTCTCGACCGGCATGATGCGATGGCGCAGCGGCTGGTGCGCGCCCGCGACAAGATCGCCAAGGCGGGCATAGCCTATGAGGTCCCGGGACCGGATGGCTGGGCGGCGCGGCTCGAAAGCGTGCTCGCCGTTGTCTATCTGATCTTCAATGAGGGCTATGCCTCCGGCAGCGGCAGTCATATTCGCGCCGATCTCTGCGACGAGGCGATCCGCCTCGGGCGGCTGCTGACGGCGCTGCGGCCGGATGAGCCGGAGATCGAGGGGCTGCTGTCGCTGATGCTCCTGCACCATGCCCGGCGTGCGGCGCGGATCGGTGAGGGTGGCGGGATACTCACGCTCGAAATGCAGGATCGCAGCTTGTGGGATCGCGCGGTCATAGACGAGGGTGTTGCGTTGATCGAGCGGGCGCTCAAGCGGGGCTGTCCGGGACCCTATCAGCTGCAGGCGGCGGTTATCGCCGTGCATGCGGAGGCGCGGAGTTTCGCAGACACGGATTGGCGGCAGATCGCCCTGCTCTATGGTGAGCTGGCCCACACCGCCGATAACCCGGTCTATGAACTGAACAGGATCGTCGCGCTTTCCTATCTTGAGGGGGCGGGTGCCGCGCTCGCCCGTCTTAAGCCGATCGCCATGGCGCTGGCGCAATATCAGCCCTTCCATGCCGTACAGGCGGATCTTTTAGCGCGCGATGGCCAGATCGACCAAGCGAGGCTTGCTTATGCGAGGGCCATCGAGCTCTCGCAGTCGGATGCAGAAAAGCTGTTCCTGAAACAGCGGCTGAGCGAGATCGCCTAGCGGCCCTGCGTCATGAAGATCTTCACGGCGAAGATCGAGAATACGCCGGCGAAAGTATAGTCCATGCCGCGCAGCACCTTCCTGTTGTTCTGCAGCCAGCTTGCCAGCCCGTCGGATGCGAGTACGACGAGCGCGTTCACCGGCATGCCGATCAGGATGAAGAAGAAGCCGAGGAATAGCAGCTTGTGGGTGACCGCGGGGTCGCCGGCGGTGACGAACTGCGGCAGGAAGGTCATGAAGAAGATGATGACCTTCGGGTTCAGCAGGTTCACCCAGAAGCCGCTGGAGATGTTGGAGAGCGGTGTGCCCTTGGCTTCATCGACCTTGCCGACGGTCAGCTTCGAGCCGAAACGGATCGCTTGGACGGCAAGCCAGAGAAGATAGGCGGCGCCACCGGTCTTGAGGATGAGGAAGGCGGTGGGCGAAGCGGTGATCAGCGCCGAGATGCCGAAGGCGACGAGCATGGTGTGGACGACAATGCCGAGGCTGGTGCCGAGGACGACGTAGAGCGCCGGCTTCTTGCCCTGCGACAGCGCGCGGCTGATCGAGAGCGTCATGTCAGGCCCCGGCGTTGCCGCCAGAAGCAGGCTCGCAGCGGAAAAGGCAAGAAGCGTCGGCAGGGTCGGAAGGAAGTCCATGGCACACTCTGAAAGCCGGAAAGGGAATTGCCTTTCTCTTACCCGGCTTTCAGGAAATTACCAATCAAACCTTCTGATGCGGCCGATCGCTTCGGCTTACTTGCCTTCAAGATAGGCCTTGAACTTGTCGGCATAATCCTTGTGCCAACGCGACAGCGGCGGGCGGTTTTCGATGATATCGCCGATCGCCCAGGCCATGCGCCGCTCGTCGACGGGGCGGGCAACATCGTTGTCGGGGCAGAGGATGTAGAAGTCGCCCTTCGCAAGGCTCTCGACCATGAAATCGACCGTCTGTTCCGGCGTCCAGGCCGCAGCCGGCTTTTCGGCGCGGTCGCCCTTGGTGAGGCCGGTGAAGACGAAGCCGGGGATCAGGAGGTGGGCCGAGATCTGCGAGCCTTCGGTGTTGCGCAGCTCATGTTCGAGGGCTTCAGTGAAGACCTTCACGGCGGCTTTCGAGACGTTATAGGCCGGATTGCCGGGCGGCGTGGTGATGCCCTGCTTGGAGCCGGTGTTGATAATCAGCCCGGGTTCGCCATGCTTGACCATGGCAGCGCCGAAAGCGCGGGTACCGTTGATCACGCCCATCATGTTGACGCCCAGGATGTTGTCCCAGCCGGCGTCGGCGCTGAAGATCGAGGTTTCCGGCCCGATGCCGGCATTGTTCATCAGAACGTGGACACGGCCGAAGCGCTGGATGACAGCACGCTCCAAGGCTTTAAGAGCCGCCTTGTCGGAAACGTCGGTCTCCGAGGCAAGCACATGTTCCTCACCGGCGATGGCTTCAAGCTCGGCACGCGCCTTGGCCAGTTTCTCCTGGCCGAGATCGGCGATCACGACGCTCATGCCCGCCTTGGCAAAATGCTTTGCGGCCGCCAGCCCGATACCGGAGGCGCCGCCGGTGATGACGGCAACGTTGGATGGTTTGATAATATTGGTGAGATCGGTCACGGCTCTGGCCTTTCGCCCGGGATTGTTCGCTCGCAGCCAGATATGGTAATCTCGGAACTCAAGTCAAACCCGCAGGAGCCTGGCATGGGCAGGTTGGAAACCATCCGCATCGACGAACAGATGGAAGCGTTCATCGACGCGCAGGTGCGCGACGGCAACTATGGTTCCGTCGAGGAGGTTGTCGGTGCGGCTCTGCGGGTGCTGAGGCATCAGGCCGAGCTGGAGGCAATCGAGGCGGCCATTGCTGAAGCCGAGGAATCCGGCCCTCCGCGGCCGTTTGATTTTGATGCTTTTATAGAAGCGAAACGAGCGCGACGCGCTCAATGACGAAGGAACTCGTCTTCAGCGATCCTGCGATCCGCGACATTGACGAGATATACGACTACACCGAAGATAATTGGGGTTTCGAGCAGGCAGAATACTATGTCTTCGCGTTGAGAGAACAATGTGTTTCGTTAGCGAATGGGACGCGAAGCGGACGAGCGCTCAAGTCCAGGAAAGAGGGCTACAAAGCGCTGACATTCAGGTCGCATTTCATCATCTACACCGAAAGCCTCGATGAACTTACTATCGTGCGCGTCCTGCACCGCCGCATGAACATCTCAAACCACCTCTAGTGACCGGGCTTCTTGGCCGCCTGCCCTTGCGTCGTGTGACAATCTCGCTAAAAGTGCCCGCGACAACGGGCTTTGCGGGTATGCCGCCGCCCATATGCAACGGACCTCATCATCATGGCATCTAAGAAAGACGTGAAGAAAGTCGTGCTTGCCTATTCGGGCGGCCTCGACACCTCGATCATCCTGAAGTGGCTGCAGACCGAGCTCGGCGCCGAAGTCGTGACCTTCACGGCCGATCTTGGCCAGGGCGAAGAGCTGGAGCCGGCGCGCAAGAAGGCCGAGATGCTCGGCATCAAGGAAATCTACATCGAGGACGTCCGCGAAGAATTCGTGAGAGACTTCGTCTTCCCGATGTTTCGCGCCAATGCCGTCTATGAAGGCGTCTATCTGCTCGGCACTTCGATCGCCCGTCCGCTGATCTCCAAGCATCTGATCGACATCGCCCGCAAGACCGGCGCCGATGCGATCGCCCATGGCGCCACCGGCAAGGGCAATGACCAGGTTCGTTTCGAACTCTCGGCCTATGCCCTGAACCCCGATATCAAGATCATCGCTCCGTGGCGCGACTGGAATTTCAAGAGCCGTACGGATCTGCTGGCCTTCGCTGAACAGCACCAGATCCCGGTTGCCAAGGACAAGAAGGGCGAAGCGCCGTTCTCGGTCGACGCCAATCTGCTGCACTCGTCGTCCGAGGGCAAGGTTCTGGAAGATCCGGCTCAGGAAGCGCCTGAATATGTGCACATGCGCACGATCTCGCCGGAAGCCGCTCCTGACAAGGCAACCGTCATCAAGGTCGGCTTCAAGAAGGGCGATGCCGTCTCGATCAACGGCGTTGCGATGTCGCCTGCGACCCTGCTCGCCGCGCTCAACAACTATGGCCGTGACAACGGCATCGGCCGTCTCGACCTCGTCGAAAACCGCTATGTCGGCATGAAGTCGCGCGGCGTCTATGAAACCCCCGGCGGCACGATCCTGCTGGCGGCACACCGCGCGATCGAGTCGATCACGCTCGACCGCGGCGCTGCGCATCTCAAGGACGAGATCATGCCGCGCTATGCCGAGCTGATCTATTACGGCTTCTGGTTCTCGCCGGAGCGCGAAATGCTGCAGGCCCTGATCGACAAGAGCCAGGAGCATGTCGAGGGCGAAGTGACGCTGAAGCTCTACAAGGGCAATGTCATGGTCATCGGCCGCGAGAGCGACAAGTCGCTCTATTCCGACAAGCTGGTCACCTTCGAGGACGACCAGGGCGCCTACGACCAGAAGGACGCGGCCGGCTTCATCAAGCTCAACGCGCTGCGTCTGCGCACGCTCGGCAAGCGCAATTTGAAGGGCTGATTGCAGCTCTACCGCTTTTCGAAAGGCCCGCCTTGTGCGGGCCTTTTTCGTTGGCGCGCCAGGCCCTTGACGGCATTGCGCTTTGGCATAGTCTGCGCACACCATCCGCGGAGCATTTCATGACGCAGTCGCTACTTCTCGGCGCCTTTCTGGCAGCCCTCTTCTATGTGCTCATTCCCGGTCCCGCGTTTCTGCAGCTGCTCGGTATCGGTGCCGGGCAGGGACGCAAGGCAGGCGCGTTTTTCCTGATGGGCCATCTGGTCGGCGACACGATCTGGTCTGCCCTGGCGCTGATCGCTATTGTCGGCGCGAAGATCATCGGCACCTTCGTTTTCGATCTTCTCGGCCTGCTCTGTGGCTTCTATCTCGCCTGGATCGGCTGGAGCGCCGTCAGTGCCAAGCCCAAGGCCGACGGTCAGGCGCTTGTCGTGGTCGAGCGTCCGTTCCGGCGCGGCCTGATTTTTGGCGTCACCAACCCAAAGGGTTATCCGGTCGCGCTGGCGACGTTCACCGCGCTTGTCGCGGGTTCGTCTGGCGCGCTGGATTTCGCCGCCCTGCCGCTGATGCTCTGTGTGTCCTTCGTCGGCTTTGTCACTGCCGACATCATCTTGGTGACGATCATCGGCGCCGGTGCCGTGCGACGGTTCTATCGCGCCCATGAGCGTCTGATCGTCCGTTGCTCGGGCGTGCTGTTCATGGGTTTTGCGGTGCAGGCCCTGTGGCATGCGACGCCTGGCCTGCTCGGCTGGCGGAAGGCCTGATCAATCAGCTTCCGATGAAATCGACGATCGACTGCAGCGTCTTCGCGCCATTGGAATCGCCGAGCGATTTCGCGATCTGCAGCTGATTGTCGTAATAGTCGCGGAAATTGAAAGCGGTGCCGTCGGTGATGCCTGTCAGATCCAGAATATTGCCCTGTGCATCGATAGCGTGCATCGGCAAGGGCTCGGAGATGGCCGCGTAGGTCTGCTGATCGAGCGCGCCCGAATCGTAGCTCTGGCGCGCATAGCTGCGCAATTCACCCGGGCTGACCGATGTGAAGTCAGGGCTATCTGCAGGTTTGTCGTCCTCCAGCCTGAAGCCGGTTTGTGCAGACGTACCAGTATCGAATTCAATATCAGAGGTCTTCGAAGACTTTGCGTTATTATCGCTGTTTTTAAAAAGCAAACTCTGAGAAGACCGCATAGAAAATATTTCCATGACCCATGTCCCCTTACGAAAAGAGTAAGAGGAAACTAGCCTTTGGGCCGCGGCGGTGCAATCGTTAACAATTGGTTAATTTTCGTCTATCAGTTCTTGTGGATCAATTCTTTGGTGGCCGGCAAAAGACGAATTTGATCAGCAACATACCAATGCCGCGATGGGTCACCTATATTGCCTTTCACCTGCCTTGCGTAAAAGGATCTCAGCATGCCTTCCACACCAGAATTCAATCCGGCGCTCGTCAACTGGAACGGGCATCACGGCCTGCCGCGCTTCGATGCGCTCAATGACGGCGATTTCGCCGCCGCCTTCGATGCGGCGCTTGCGTCTCATGAGAAGGAGATCGATGCGATCGCCGGGAATCCGGATGCGCCGACTTTCGAGAACACCATCGTGGCGCTTGAAATTGCCGGCGATGAGCTTTCGCGGGTCTCGGCACTGTTCTGGAACCGGGCGGGTGCTCATACCAATGAGGTCATCCAGGCGCTGGAGCGGGAAATATCGCCGAAGATGTCGCGGCACTATTCGAAGATCGGCATGAATGCCGCGCTTTTCGCCCGCATCGATGCACTCTGGGAAAAGCGCGAAGAGCTCGGCCTAACGCTCGAACAGACGCGCGTGCTGGAGCGGCATTGGAAGGGCTTCGTCAAGTCCGGTGCCAAGCTGCCGAAGCCGGAGCAGGAGAAGCTCGCCGGCATCAACGAGAAGCTGGCCGGCCTCGGCACCAATTTCGGTCAAAACGTGCTCGCCGACGAGAAGAGTTGGTCGCTCCTTCTCTCCGACGGGCCGGATCTTGATGGCCTGCCTGAATTCCTCAAGGATGCAATGGCGGCTGCAGCGCGCGAGCGCGGCGAAGAGGGCAAGTTTGCCGTCACGCTGTCGCGCTCGATCATCGAACCGTTCCTGACCTTCTCTGAAAAGCGCGATCTGCGCGAGCAGGCTTTCAAGGCCTGGGTCGCCCGTGGCGAGAATGCCGGTGCCACAGATAATCGCGGCATCATCAAGGAAACGCTGGCGCTTCGCAAGGAAATGGCCGCGCTTCTCGGCTACGGCAATTTCGCCGAATTGAAGCTCGACAACACGATGGCGAAGAAGCCCGAAGCCGTCGATGAGCTGCTGCGCGCCGTCTGGACGAAGGCTGTGGGGCGTGCCCGCGAGGAAGAGGCCGACATCGCCAAGCTGATTGCCGAGGATGGCAAGAACCATGAGGTGATGCCCTGGGACTGGCGCTTCTATGCGGAAAAGATCCGGGCACAGAAGTTCAATTTCTCCGAGACGGAGCTGAAGCCCTATCTGCAGCTCGAGAAGATCATCGAAGCCTGCTTCGATGTTGCGAACCGCCTCTTCGGCATCCGCGCGGTCGAGAAAAAGGGGATCGCCGCCTATCATCCGGATGTGCGCGTGTTCGAGATCCGCGATGCCGGTGACACGCTGGTGGCGCTGTTCCTCGGCGATTACTTTGCCCGCGGCTCGAAGCGCTCGGGCGCCTGGATGAGCTCGTTCCAGTCGCAGCACAAGCTGACGCTGAAGAACGGCAACAAGGGCGAACTGCCGATCATCTACAATGTCTGCAATTTCGCTAAGCCTGCCGAAGGCAAGCCCGCGCTGCTGTCGCTCGATGATGCCCGCACGCTGTTCCACGAATTCGGCCATGCGCTTCACGGCATGCTGTCCAACGTGACCTATCCGTCGGTCTCGGGCACTGGTGTTTCGCGCGATTTCGTCGAGCTCCCCTCGCAGCTTTACGAGCACTGGCTGACGGTGCCCGCGATCCTCAAGCAATATGCGGTGCATTTCGAAACCGGCGAGCCGATGCCGCAGGCGCTGCTCGACAAGGTTCTGGCGGCGCGCACCTTCAACGCTGGTTTCAACACGGTGGAGTTCACCTCCTCGGCGATCGTCGACATGGAATTCCATACGCGCGATGCGGTCGATGATCCGATGGCGGTCCAGGCCGAGGTGCTTGCCGAGCTCGGCATGCCGAAGTCGCTGGTCATGCGCCATGCCTCACCGCATTTCCAGCATATCTTCTCGGGCGGTTATTCGGCCGGCTACTATTCCTACATGTGGTCGGAAGTGCTCGATGCCGATGCTTTCTCCGCCTTCGAGGAAACCGGTGATGCCTTCAATCGCGAGATGGCGGCAAAGCTGAAGGACAACATCTATTCGACCGGCGGCTCGATCGATCCCGAGGATGCCTACAAAGGCTTCCGCGGCAAGCTGCCGACCCCGGACGCGATGCTGATCAAGAAGGGGCTTTCGACCTTCAAGGAATTGTCCGGCAGCGACGCGTAACAAAACTGTCGCTGAAGTTTCGGCAAACCGTCATGCGGTTTTCAAGAGACTGACATGACGGGTGCCCAAGGCTGGGGCGGGACGATTCGATCCCGCTCCTGAAGGGCCTTGGGATGATCTTGAAGCAAACGACGCGCCGCCGGTTCCTGACATCGGTGGGTGCAGTCGGCGGCTTTGCGGCGGCAAGCCTGGCAATGCCCTATTACGCCCGCGGCTCGTCGAGCCGGCCGGTCTTTACCTCGGGCGTGCAATCGGGCGATGTCGATGCGGCCTCGGGTGTCGTCTGGACGCGGGTCGACCGGCCGTCGCGGCTGTTCATCGAATATTCCACCACAGACAAGTTTGCCAACGCTGTGCGGCTCGCGCCCTTCGACGTGACGCCGGAGACCGATCTTGCCGGCAAGCTGCTGGTGACCGGTCTGCCGCCGGATCAGGAGATCTTCTATCGCTTCGTCGCGGCTGACCTGCAGGACATCAACAGCCGTTCCGAGCCCATTCGAGGCGAATTCCGCACGGCGCCGGTCTCCAGACGCAATCTCCGCTTCGTCTGGTCGGGCGATACGGCGGGGCAGGGCTGGGGCATCGATGACAAGGGGATGCGGACCTATCGGACGATCGCCTATCACCGGCCGGATTTCATGATCCATTCCGGTGATACCATCTATGCCGACAACCCAATCCCCGATGAGATCGCGCTCCGCGGCGGCGGGGTCTGGAAGAACCGGATCGTCACCGAGGAAAAGCGGACGATCGCCCAGACGCTGCCGGAGTTCCGCGGCCAATGGAAATATAATCTGCTCGACGAGCATGTGACCGCGCTCAATGCCATCTGCCCGGTCTTCCACCAGTGGGACGACCACGAGGTTCTCAACAACTGGTCGCCATCGACCGATCTCAGCGCCGATGACCGCTACAAGGAAAAGTCGGTCGCCGTGCTTGCGGTGCGCGCCAGCCGCGCCTTCCATGAGATGACGCCGATCCGCTATATCGCCGCGGAGCCCGGCCGCATCTACCGCAAGGTCTCCTATGGCCCGCTGCTCGATGTGTTCTTCGTCGATCTCCGCTCCTATCGCGGACCCAACACGCATGGTCTCGATGAAGAATTGACGCCGCAGTCGCGGATTTTCGGCGAGGCGCAGGTCGCGTGGCTGAAGCGCGAGCTGGCGCGATCGACAGCGACATGGAAGGTGATTTCCTGCGATCTGCCGATTGGATTGGTGATCTGGGACGACTACGGCAAGCGCCGGGGCAGCGAATCCATATCGAACGGCGATAACGGTGCACCGCTTGGCCGCGAGCTGGAATTTGCCGATCTGCTGCGTTTCATTCGCGACGCGGCGATCGGCAATATCGTCTGGCTGACGGCGGATGTGCATTACACGGCCGCCCATTATTACGATCCCGGCAGGGCGAAGTTCCAGGATTTCCTGCCATTTTGGGAGTTCGTATCCGGACCACTCCACTCCGGCACATACGGGCCTCAGGAGCTCGATGGCACGTTCGGGCCAGAAGTGCGCTTCATCAAGGCGGCACCCGGCGGCATCGAGTCGAACCTGCCACCATCGGCAGGGATGCAGTTCTTCGGCCTCGTCGATATCGACGGGGAAAGTGAGCAGATGACGGTGCGGCTGATGGACCGCGACGACAACGAATTGTGGCGGACTGTCATCGACCCGCAACGTGTGAGTTAACCTGGAATGGCGCTTCGGACCTCTTACCCCTTTCGCAATCGCGAAAAACACTGTATGAGCGCGCCAAACGTAATAGGCGCCTCCCTCCGACGTAGCGCCCCAGCCTCAGAGATTTGACACAATGGCACTTCGCAACATCGCGATTATCGCGCACGTTGACCATGGCAAGACGACACTGGTGGACGAGCTGCTCAAGCAGTCCGGCTCCTTCCGCGAGAACCAGCGCGTTGCAGAACGCGTCATGGACTCCAACGACCTCGAAAAAGAGCGTGGCATCACCATTCTCGCCAAGGCGACCTCGGTCGAGTGGAAGGGTGTCCGCATCAACATCGTCGACACCCCCGGCCACGCCGACTTCGGCGGTGAAGTCGAGCGTATTCTCTCGATGGTGGATGGCGCGATCGTTCTCGTCGACGCTTCCGAAGGCCCGATGCCGCAGACGAAGTTCGTCGTCGGCAAGGCGCTGAAAGTCGGCCTTCGCCCGATCGTCGCGATCAACAAGATCGACCGTCCGGATGGCCGCCACGAAGAAGTCATCAACGAAGTGTTCGACCTCTTCGCCAACCTCGACGCGACCGACGAGCAGCTCGATTTCCCGATCCTCTACGGTTCGGGCCGCGATGGCTGGATGAACGTCAACCCGGAAGGTCCGAAGGACCAGGGTCTCGCACCGCTTCTCGACCTCGTGCTCGAGCATGTTCCGGAGCCGACGGTTCACGAAGGCCCGTTCACGATGATCGGCACGATCCTCGAAGCCAACCCCTTCCTCGGCCGTATCATCACCGGCCGCGTCAATTCCGGCTCGATCAAACCGAACCAGGCCGTCAAGGTTCTGCATGCTGACGGCAAGACCATCGAAACCGGCCGTATTTCCAAGATTCTCGCATTCCGCGGCATCGAGCGTCAGCCGATCGAAGAAGCGCATGCAGGTGATATCGTCGCGATCGCCGGCCTCTCCAAGGGCACCGTCGCCGACACGTTCTGCGATCCGTCCGTCAGCCAGCCGCTGCAGGCTCAGCCGATCGACCCGCCGACCGTCACGATGTCCTTCATCGTCAACGACAGCCCTTACGCTGGCACCGAAGGCGACAAGGTCACCTCGCGCGTCATCCGCGACCGTCTGTTCAAGGAAGCCGAAGGCAACGTTGCGCTGAAGATCGAAGAGTCCTCCGAAAAGGATTCGTTCTTCGTTTCCGGCCGCGGCGAACTGCAGCTGGCCGTTCTCATCGAAACCATGCGCCGTGAAGGCTTCGAGCTTGCCGTTTCGCGTCCGCGCGTCGTCATGCACAAGGATGAAGCGACCGGCCAGATGCTCGAGCCGATCGAAGAAGTCGTCATCGACGTCGATGAAGAACATTCCGGCGTCGTCGTTCAGAAGATGTCTGAGCGCAAGGCTGAAATGACCGAGCTGCGTCCGTCGGGCGGCAACCGTATCCGTCTGAAGTTCCTCGCGCCGACGCGCGGCCTGATCGGCTACCAGTCGGAACTGCTGACCGACACGCGCGGTACGGCCGTCATGAACCGCCTGTTCCACGACTATCAGCCGTACAAGGGCGAAATCGGCGGCCGCGTTAACGGCGTTCTGCTCGCCAACGAAGCTGGCGAAGCCGTTGCCTACGCCCTGTTCAACCTCGAAGATCGCGGCCCGATGATCATCGACGCCGGTGAGAAGGTCTACATGGGTATGATCATCGGCATCCACAGCCGTGACAACGACCTCGAAGTCAACGTTCTCAAGGGCAAGAAGCTGACCAACATCCGCGCCGCCGGCAAGGATGAAGCCGTCAAGCTGACGCCGCCGATCCGCATGACGCTTGACCGCGCCCTCTCCTGGATCCAGGACGACGAGCTGGTCGAAGTGACGCCGAAGTCGATCCGTCTGCGCAAGATGTATCTCGACGCCAACGACCGCAAGCGGTTCGAAAAGTCGAAGGCAGCGCTCTAAGCCCTGCTCAAACACATCAAACCCCGGCCTTGCGCCGGGGTTTTTTTATGTGTGGTCCGCCGATTCCGGCTTGTGACAATGGTTAAAAAAGCGTTAAATTTTTTCCATCGTCCACATGTTAAGTCTGTGGGCAATCAGCCAAGGCGCGTGATGGCGTATGGTTAATTGTCCGCTGAAGGACCAGAGTAGCGTTATGAAGACGTTGTCGATCGATGTTCGGCGGGCTGAGCCGCATGATGCCCGCGCCATATCGGAGGCGCATCGCCTTGCGTGGCAGCACACATATGCCGGCATCATTCCTCACCGTGCTCTGACACAAATGATCGAACGCCGCGGCGAAGGCTGGTGGCGCAAGGCCACCAGAGGCCCGGCAACGCTGCTGGTTCTCGATGTGGCCGGAACGGTCGCCGGTTACGCGACGCTCGGCCTCAACCGTGCCCGTGCTCTTCCCCAGGAAGGCGAAATATACGAGCTTTATCTCCGCCCGGAATATCAGGGCATCGGTCTCGGCCGGATGCTGTTCGGCGAAGCGCGCCGGTTGCTGAAGTCGCTCGGCTGCAATGGCCTGGTCGTCTGGTGCCTGGAAGATAACGAGAATGCCAGCCGCTTCTATCGCGGCCATGGCGGGCTCGACTTTTGCGAAGGCATGGAAAACTTCGACCACAAGCAGCTTAAGAAGATCGGCTTCATCTGGAACTAGCGGTGCTGCCGGTTATGGCAGCCTCGCTGCCTGGCCACGGATCACTCCGTCGGCATCGGTCAATTGCCATACCGTCACGTTTGCGATCGGAAAGCGCTTGCCCGATTTGCTGATCCTGATCCCCTCGTAATTGTCGACATAGCCCTTCTCGGCAACCTGCCGCAGGAAGTTCTCCCGTGCGGCGCGTTCGGGCGCTTCGGCGGACAGTCTCGACGGCAGCGCGGTCAGTTCGTCCCAGCTATACTCGAAGCGTCGCTGCGCGTTCCTGTTGCCATAGACGAAGACCGGATCGGGTGCGGTGTCATGTGCTAGCAGGCCAAACGGCGCGTCCTCGTAGAGCCAGCGGGTGCCTTCCTGTCTGGTCAGTTCCGGCGGCACGAGATCCTTGCCGGTGATGCGGCGGTAGCTGCCGGTAAGGAGATCGAAAAAGTCGTCGCTTTCGTAAAGATACATGGCCATCTGCTTGCAATATGAGATCTGAAAAGCCCAACTAATCCCGACAATGCGACCGGTTTGTGGCCTCGCCGGTCATTGCCTCTGGTGATCCCGAACTTCGCTGTTGGTGGCGAACTCTATTAGCCAAAACGACGGAAGATGCGGCCTGACATGTTGCGTTGCGAAGAGATTCTGATTATCTGGCAGCCGGAAACCATCCTATATTAGGGGACACTGATGCGCATCGACGCCATTTCCATCGGCAACAACCCACCGGAAGATGTCAACGTTATCGTTGAGGTTCCGGTCGGCGGCCATCCCATCAAGTACGAAATGGACAAGGACGCCGGCACGCTCGTCGTCGACCGCTTCCTGTACACGCCGATGACCTATCCGGGTAACTACGGCTTCGTGCCGCACACGCTGTCGGAAGATGGCGACCCGATCGACGTACTGATCGCCAGCACCCGTCCGCTCGTTCCGGGCTGTGTCATCAACGTACGCCCGATCGGCGTTCTGATGATGGAAGACAATTCCGGCAAGGACGAGAAAATCATTGCCGTTCCGTCGCCGAAGCTGACGCTGCGCTACGAGAAGGTGAAGGAATATACCGATCTTCCCGACATCACGCTGAAGCAGATCGAGCACTTCTTCGAGCACTACAAGGATCTGGAGCCCGGCAAGTGGGTGAAGATTTTCGGCTGGAAGGGTTCGAAGGAAGCCGGCGAACTCATTCTCGAAGCCGTCGAGCGCGCCAAGAAGGCAAAGTAAGCTCAGGCTTTCGTAAAGGCTTTCAGCTTTTCGATCAGATCCTCCGTATCGCCTTCGATGCGGAGGATTTTTTTGCGCGATGTTTCGCCGGAAATGAAGGCGACGGCCGATTTCGGCACGCGCAGAGATTTGGCGAGAAGGGCGATCAGCGCCTTGTTCGCCTTGCCGTCTTCGGGCACGGCGCTGACGCGCGCCTTCAGCTGTCCCTCGCCGTCCAATCCATCGATCGCGTCGCGGCCGCCATTCGGGGTCAGCCGCACCGTCAGCCTGAGATGACCGTCATGAACGGTCCAGGCGGAGCTCACGCCACCAGCGGGAAAATGGTGTTCCACATGAAGGAGCGCAGGAAGAAGATAATCAGCAGCAGGATGATCGGCGAGATGTCGATGCCGCCGAGATTCGGCAGCACGCGGCGGATCGGGCGCAGCACCGGTTCGGTGACATTGTAGAGGAACATCCCAACCGAGTTGACGAACTGGTTGCTGGAATTGATGACGTTGAAGGCGTAGAGCCAGGAGAAAATGGCACTCGCAATAAGCACCCAGGTGTAAAGATTCAAAGCCAAATCAATGGTTTGAAAAAGGGCAATCATCGTCGTCTCCAGTTCGTTGTTGACAGACATGTAGCTATTGGCGACTAAACGGGCAAGTGCCGTGTCTTAACGCGCGGTGAATCATGTTTAATGGGCGCGTTTGAACTGTACCGCGCGGCCCGATTTCCTTGGTTGCCCCCAATGTCTTTCTCGTCCACCGGAGACCGTTTTGCCGCGTTCCGGCATTCTTCCTACACCCGGTTCTTCTTCGCGAAGTTTCTGCTTTCCTTTTCGCAGCAGATCCTCAGTGTCGCGGTCGGCTGGCAGATGTATGACCAGACGCGGAGCGCCATCTATCTCGGCCTGATCGGCCTGGTGCAGTTCCTGCCGTCGCTGCTGTTGATCCTGGTCACGGGATCGGTCGCCGATCGCTACAATCGCCGTGCCATCGCTTCGATCTGCTCGCTGGTCAGCGCTCTCTGCACGCTGGCACTGCTGATCATGACCGTGACGGGCACTTTCTCGCCGATGCCGGTTTTCATCGTGCTGTTGGTTTTCGGCATCGAGCGCGCCTTTGCAGCACCTGCCGTGCAGTCGCTGGCGCCGAACCTGGTGCCGGAGAAGGATCTCTCCAACGCGATAGCCTGGAACTCCTCCTCCTGGCAGCTGGCGGCGATCACCGGTCCGGTGCTCGGAGGCCTGCTCTACGGCGTCGGCGCGACGACGGCCTACACGGTCTCGGTCATCTTCGCGGTGCTCGGCGCCATCCTGCTCTTCATGATCCCGAAGCCAGCACAGCACAGCGCCGGCGAAGCAAAGAGCTGGGACATGATCCTCGGCGGCTTCCGCTTCATCAAGGCGGACAAGGTGGTGCTCGGCGCGATCTCGCTCGACCTGTTCGCTGTGCTGCTCGGCGGCGCTACGGCACTGATGCCGATCTATGCGCGCGATATCCTGACACTCGGCCCCTGGGGGCTCGGTCTTCTGCGCTCGGCGCCCGGCGTCGGCGCGATCGTGATGGCGCTGTTCCTGGCCGCCTATCCGATGAAACACCGGGCTGGATTCTATATGTTCATGGGCGTCGGCCTGTTTGGTATCGCGACGATCGTCTTCGGCGTCTCGACCCACACCTGGACCTCGATCGCCGCGCTGGCGATCATGGGGGCCGCAGACATGATCTCGGTCTATGTGCGCGAGAGCCTGATCGCCCTCTGGACGCCGGACGAACTGCGTGGCCGCGTCAACGCCGTCAACATGGTCTTCGTCGGTGCATCGAACGAGCTCGGCGAGTTCCGGGCAGGCACGATGGCGCATACCTTCGGCGCGGTGCCTGCCGTCGTCATTGGCGGACTTGGGACGCTCGCGGTCTCTGTCATCTGGGCGATGAGCTTCCGCCAGCTGCGGCAGATCGATACGCTCGATGCGCCTATGCGCTCAGCGTCGCCGGCATAGAGAGCGGCGCGCCTTTCGCCGTCTTGCCCTCGAAGACGATATCGAGGAACTCGTTCAGCCACGCCTTCAGCGGCGCATCAAAAAGCATGCGCCCCTCAAGGTGCTCGCGGCCCTGCTGGGCGTTCGGCAGGATAAAGCGGTGGGCGCCGTGGACGACCCAGCGGTGCATCATCACCCGCGTCAGCTCGGCATGGAACTGCAGCGCCCAGGCGTTCTTGTTGTAGCGGAAAGCCTGGTTCGGATAGGCATCACCTTCTGCCAGCAACTCGGCGCCACGCGGCAGATCGAAGCCTTCGCGGTGGAAGTGATAGACCATCTTCGGCCAGTGCATCAGCAGCCGGCCCTTCTCCGTCGGGCGCGGCGGATACCAGCCGATCTCCGTCGAACCATCGGGGTTTGATTGCACCTTGCCGCCGAGATGGCGCACCAGCATTTGCGCGCCGAGGCAGATGCCTAGAAACGGACGATTTTCCTTGAGCGGCACGTCGAGCCAGTTGATCTCCGCCTTGACGAAATCTTCCGGATCATTGGCGCTCATCGGGCCGCCGAACACGACGGCGCCTGCATGCCCGTCTAGCGTCGTCGGCAGCTTGTCGCCGAGAACCGGGCGGCGCATGTCGAGGCTGTAGCCCTTCTCGACCAGCAGCTGGCCGACGCGGCCGGGGCTGGATTGTTCCTGATGCAGGACGATCAGGACAGGCCGCTTGTCGCGTTTTACCGGGCGCTCAATCTGCATCGTCTTGAACCACGACCGTATCGGTCACCCGGGCGGCGGCCTCCTGGCGCTTCTGGATGCGCTCGCGGGAGGAGACGCCGAGCAGATCGGCGATCCGCCAGATGACGTGATCTTCCATCTCGCTGCGCTCGCCATCGGCATAGACGATGTCCCAGAGGATGCCGATCAGCTCGAGCCGCTGCTCGGTGTTCAGATGGCGTTTCAGGTCGGAGGTGAAGCGATAGTAGTCGACGGCGCTGCTTTCGGCCTCGAGCCCGGCGGCGATCACGGCATCGAGCTGCTTGCCGTCGAGCCCGTATTGCTCCTTCAGCAGCTTGCGCAGACGCTTCTTTTCGCTGTCCTTGATCTGGCCGTCGGCTTCCATGACCTGCATGCAGAGCGCGGCAACGGCAATGCGCGGGTCATCGGGATCGAAACCCTTCCTGCTCCCGTCTGCCGTGAGGTTGTGGAAGAATGCCTGAAAGCGTTCGAACATGCGGTTTTCGTTCCATCTCAGAAAAGGCGGAGCCGTGTCTTGGGTTCCGTATCCACCTTGGTGTCGCGAACGCCTGGATCATCAGGCATTCCATAATATGGTTTCGGTTCGGGCGGGCGTGTAGGGGAGGCCGCCTCGGCAGGCTTGGGCGCCGGAGCGGGCTTCGGAGGTGCCGCGGGTGCCGGAGCCGGGCGAACGGCTTCGGCGATTGTTGCTGCGCGTTCCAGCTCGATGATGCGGTGATCGCTCGCCGGTGCTTCCTGGCGATGTTCGCGAACCGGCGGCAATGTTTTGAGTGCCGTGTCGATCGACGTGGCAGAGCCTTCCTCGACCGGGCCTTCCAGCTGGCCGAACGGTGCCTTCCATTCGAAGGCGTCGAGACGGCCGGTGACTGGTGAGAGCGGCAGCCACTTGTCGGAAACGAAGCCATCGGCCACCCAGGCCGGATCACGCGGCGCCTTCAGCGCCTGCGCCAGCCAATGGCGCACACGGCCCTGATCGCCGGTCTCGGCCTCCTCGATATCGGCAAGCAGCAGGAAAGCGGCTTCGCGTGGCTGCATGCGGGCGGCTGCTTCCGCCTTGGCGCGGGCCTTGGCGAAGTTTTGCGCGTCGAGAGCGGCTTGCGCGACGACCAGCAGCGACTCCACATTGTTCGGGCGGATGGCTTCCAGCTTGTCAGCACGTTTCAGCCGGTCGATCACGGAATCACCGCTGCGGGCCAGCACATAGACGCGGCCGATCTCGGGATGGGGGTTGGTCTTCCACGCCTGTTCAAGGATCGAGGCGGCCTTGCGCAGCTTGTCTTCGCGGAAAAGCGCCTTTGCGGCGATGATCGCGGCCGGTTCGAAATCGGCGATCAGCTTCAGCGCATGCAGGGCATCGTCGCGGGCGCCTGCCGGATCGCGGTCGAGCTTGTCGCCGGCGCGTGCCGTCAAAAGCACGGCGCGCAGGCGGTCGCCGTCATGCTTGTCGACGACACGGGCGGCTTTCTGCTGGTCGAGCAGGCGGATCGCATCGTCCCAGCGTCCGGCCTGGCTGCGGGATTCCAACGTCGCCTGCGCGGCCCAGGGGAGATAGGGCGCGTTGTCAGCAGCCTTCTCGGCATATTGGCGGGCAGCTTCGTTGGCGCCAAGGCGCTTGGCTTCGAGATAGAGGCCGCGGAGGCCGAGCTCGCGGGTCTCGGGATCGTTGGCCATGGCTTCGAACTTGGCGCGGGCCTCGTCGTGGCGGCCTTCGATCAATGCTGCCTGTGCTTCCAGGAGATTGATAAGCGGTTCCTGATCGGCGCGGATCAGGCCGCGCGAACGGGCCGCCATCTTGCGGGCGAGAAGCGCATTGCCAGCGCCGGCGGCAATCAGGCCGGTCGAGAGCGCCTGATAGCCGCGGTCACGCTTGCGGGCGCGGAAATAGCGGGTGACGGAATGCGGCGAGGTCCAGATCGTGCGGATCAGCCACCAGCCGATCATCACGAGAGCAATGAGCGCGATCAGGCCGCTGGCGGCAACGATCAGCTTGGTCTGGTAGAGCTGTCCTTCCCAGATCAGCGACAGGTCGCCGGGACGATCGGCAAGCCAGGAGAAGCCGTAGCCAAGGACGAGAACGAGCAGGGCGAAGATGACGAGCTTGATCATCGGTCAGCCCTCCTTGCCGGCGCGGGATACGGCCTTCGATAGCGCTCCGCTGACGAGGTCTTCGACACGGATACGGGCTTCGAGCGACTGCTTGAATGCGGCCGAAGCCTGCTTGGCCGCAGGCGGCAGGTCGTTCCATTCGTTGGCGGCGCCCGGCAGGTCACCGTTCTTCACCTTGTCTTCCATGCGGGCGGCGATCGCCTCGACGCTTTCACCCTCGATGTTGCCGACGGGGCGGACGCTGACCAGCGACTTGGCGCTCGACATCAGCCGGTCGGACCAGCTCTGATCCGGGTTCGCCTGGTTTACGGCCTCAACAGCCGACGTAGCGACATCGGGAACCTGGCGGATCAGCTCGGCACGCGAGGGAACGCCTGTCTGCGCGAAGTTGCGCAGATCCTTGACGGCGGGATCGTCAGGCGCGACGCCCGCGAATGTATCGAGTTCGGCGGTGAACGGTCCGCCGCGGTCGATCGCCGCCTTCAGCGCTGCTGCGGCGATTGCCTGCGCGACGGCCACATCCTGGCGCGGTTCGTTGAGCTTCTTCTCGGCTTCGTCGAGACGCTTGGTGATGTCGGCGCCGTTTGACGCCTGCTGTTCGGAGGCCTGGGTGAGCGAACTCTGCAGCTGTGCCACCTCAGCGGTGAGATCGGCGATCTTCTGGTTGAGAGCCTCGGTCGCAGCCGGATCGCCGGGCTGGGCAGCCGCGGGCGTCTTGGCGGCGGCTTCCAGGGCGGCGATGCGCTTGTCGAGAGCGTCGTCATCAGGGTTAGGCGCGGCCGCGAGATTGGCGATCGACTGCTTCAGGCCGTCGATCTCGGCCGAAAGCTCGCTGTTCTGTTCCGTCTGCGCCGGTTGCTGCGCGGAGCCGGGGAGATAGCCCGCATATTGGATGGCGCCGGCTCCCGCGAGCGCAACGAGGCCGCCGAAAATGCCGGCGGCGATCATGCCCGAGGTCTTGCCGCCGCGCTGTTGTTGGGGCGGCGGCGACATGGTCGATTCGGTGTGGCGGGGCGCTGGTTCTTCGGCCGGAGCTTCGGGTGCCGATGGCTCTTCGGTGTGTACCGGTTCTTCTACCGCAGCTGCGGCCGATGCGTCTTCCGAAGGCGTCGCTTCCAGCGTTTCCTTCAGCTCATTTGCCGCCTGCTCTTCGGTATCGGCTGCGGCATCGGCAGGGGTGGAGGCCGTATCCTCCTGCTTGGCAAATTCCTGCGCTTCCAGATCGATGGTGACCGGCTTGTCGGTTCTCTTCGAATGGCGTGGCGGGTTTCCCGATACCATGAGGCCCTCATATTTCCTGCATTGCAACGAAACTAGTCAGTGATCCCAGTTAAGGAAAGAGGTTAGATCAAATTTGGGCGGCTAACGCCTTCAAAGAAGCGACAAAAGACTTTGCTCATCCGGCATTGCCGCAATGCGAAGATTTTTCTGCAGCCCGGCTGGAACGGCGGCTGCAACGGCCTCACTGAGGCAGAGAATGCGGGCGGTGGTCAGCCACTCCGGTAAGGGATTGAAAAGGCCGAACAAGGCGATTGCCGTCTCGCGGGAATAGAGGAGGATGGCATCTGGCGGCGAGTGCTGAAGCACCTCGCGGGCATCGCTGCCGGGGGCAATCTGCTCCATGCGATAGCATTCGACGGTGGTCAGCTTGAGGCCGACCTCGGCGGCGCGCTTTTCGAAGGTTTCCGCCCGCGGTCTTCCGGCGAGATAGGTGACTGTGCCGGTGGTCTCGGCCGCGATCAATTCTGCGAGATCGCCGCCATCGCCGGAGGCTGCTTTCACCGTCACGAAGCCTGCAGCGATTGCCGCTTCGGCCGTGGCGTTGCCGACGGCATAGAGAGGGCGACGGAGGTGGGGTGCCAGAGATGCGGCTTGATCCGAGAGCGCCCTGATGGCTTCGGCGCTGGTGATGGCAATCGGGGCCGTCGTCTGCGCAAGAGCCGCCATTGCCGCCGCGTCATGCACCGGTCCGGAGAGCGGCATCATCACGGCCTCATGGCCGCGTTCGCGCAATCGCCGTGCCGTTCGTTCCCCCTGACGCTGCGGGCGGGTGACGAGCACGCGCATGGAGGACTAGCTCCAGTCGTCGAAGAAGGTGGTTCCGGCGCGGGCGCGGACGTCCTGCCCGGCGCGGGTGCCGAGGGCCGTTGCGTCGCGGCGGTTGCCGTCGATTGAGATCGCATGCTGGTGGCGGCCGTCCGGGGTGATGATCAGGCCGGAGAACTTGATCTGGTCGCCCTCGCAGATCGCGTATCCGCCGATCGGCGTCCGACAGGAGCCGTCGAGGGCGCCGAGGAAGGCGCGCTCGCAGGAGACGGCGTCGAATGTGGCGGGATCGTTGATTGCGGCCAACAGATTGTCCATGCGCTCGTCGCCGATGCGGCTTTCGATCGCGATCGCGCCCTGCGCGGGGGCCGGCGGAAAGGTGTCGGGATCGAGAATGTCGGTCAGCACGTCGACCTTGCCGAGGCGCTTGAGGCCGGCCAGCGCCAAAAGCGTTGCATCGACCTGGCCTTCGGCGAGCTTGCGCAAGCGGGTATCGACAAGGCCACGGAAGGTAATGACGTTGATATCGGGCCGCATGCGGCGGATCAGCGCCTGGCGGCGGAGCGACGAGGAGCCGACGGTGGCGCCGTGCGGCAGGTCGATCAGTTTCGCGGCGGTGCGGCCAACCACGGCATCGCGGATGTCTTCGCGCGGCATATAGGCGGAAAGATAAAGGCCCTCGGGCAGAACGGTCGGCATGTCCTTGGCGGAATGAACGGCGAAATCCAGTTCGCCGAGTGCCAGCTTTTCTTCCAGTTCCTGGGTGAAAAGCCCCTTGCCGCCGATCTCGGCGAGAGAGCGGTCGGTGATGCGGTCGCCTGTCGTCGTCAGCACGACGATCTCGAACATTTCCTCCGGCAGGCCATGCGCAGCCATCAGCCGATCGCGGGCTTCATGGGCCTGGGCAAGCGCCAGCGGGCTGCCCCGCGTGCCGATCCGGAAAGGTTTTGTTTGCATCCGCTTTGATCCGTTGTTACCGGAAGTCTCGTAACCGGGTTTCTTACCCATCGCAATCAACGATCAGGTTTCATGGCTTCCTTTCTACGCATCCTCGGCATCGAAACAAGCTGCGACGAGACCGCAGCAGCGGTGGTCGAACGCGATGCGGACGGCCGCTCGAATGTGCTTTCCGACGTTGTGCTGAGCCAGCTTGACGAGCATAGCGCCTATGGCGGCGTGGTGCCGGAGATTGCTGCGCGCGCCCATGTGGAGGCGCTCGACACGCTGATCGACGAAGCGCTGCAGCGCGCCAATGTGTCGCTGGCCGATGTCGATGCGATCGCCGCGACATCGGGGCCAGGGCTGATCGGCGGGCTGCTGGTCGGCCTGATGACCGGCAAGGCGATCGCCAAGGCAGCGGGCAAGCCGCTCTACGCGGTCAATCATCTCGAGGGTCATGCGCTGACGGCGCGGCTGACGGATGGACTTTCTTTTCCCTATCTGATGCTGCTGGTCTCCGGCGGCCATACGCAGCTCATTCTGGTGCGTGGCATCGGCGAGTATGAGCGTTGGGGCACGACGATCGACGATGCGCTCGGTGAGGCCTTCGACAAGACGGCCAAGCTTCTCGGCCTTCCCTATCCCGGCGGGCCGGAAGTGGAAAAGGCTGCTGCGAAGGGCAATCCCGACCGCTTTAATTTTCCGCGCCCGCTGGTCGGCGAGGCCCGGCTCGACTTCTCCTTCTCCGGGCTGAAGACCGCCGTACGTCAGGCCGCAACAGAGATCGCGCCGGTTTCCCAGCAGGACATCGCCGATATCTGCGCCTCGTTCCAGAAGGCGATTTCGCGCACGTTGAAGGATCGTATCGGCCGCGGGCTGCAGCGCTTCAAGGCGGAATTTCCGGATCTGGACGGCAGCCCGGCGCTGGTGGTGGCCGGCGGCGTTGCGGCAAACCAGGAGGTTCGCGGCACGCTGCAGGCACTCTGCGACAAGCACGGCTTCCGCTTTATCGCGCCGCCGCTGAGGCTTTGCACCGACAATGCGGTGATGATTGCCTGGGCGGGGCTGGAGCGCATGGCACTCGGTGTCGCGCCTGATGATCTCGATGTGCAGCCACGCTCACGCTGGCCGCTGGATTCCAATGCCGAGGCGCTAATTAACTACGGAAAACGAGGAGCCAAGGCGTGAGCGAGCGGATTGCAGTCATCGGTGCCGGTGCGTTCGGAACGGCGCTTGCCGCGGTCATCGCGCTCGCCGGGCGCAGCGCCGTGACGCTGATCGGCCGCGATCCGGCTCTGATGGCCGATCTTGCTTCAGAGCGGCTGCATGACGCCGTGCTGCCGGGTATTGCCCTGCCTGAGGCGCTGGAATTCTCCGCCGAGCCCGATGCGATCCGCCGGGCAGGCATCGTGCTGTTCGCCATGCCGTCGCAGGCGCAGGCGGATGCGGCGCGACACTATGGTCCTTATCTGGCTCACGATGCTGTCGTCGTTACCTGCGCCAAGGGGATCGAACGCTCTACCGGTACGCTCTTGACGGATATGCTGGAACGCGAGCTGCCCAATCATCATGTGGCAGTGCTTTCCGGTCCAGGCTTTGCCGCAGATATCGCCAAGGGGCTACCGACGGCGATGGCGATTGCGGCTGCTGATATGGATGTCGCCGAGCGGCTGGCGCAGGCAATTTCGGGCCGCACCTTCCGGCTCTATGCGTCCGATGACCGCACGGGCGTCCAGCTGGGCGGTGCGCTGAAGAATGTTCTCGCGATTGCCTGCGGCATCGTCGAAGGCTGCGGCATAGGCGATTCCGCCCGTGCAGCGCTGATTGCCCGTGGCCTGGCCGAAATGTCCCGGCTCGTTGCGGCAAAGGGCGGGCAGGCGGATACGGTGCGGGGGCTTTCCGGCCTTGGCGATCTGGTGCTGACGGCAACCAGCCATCAGTCGCGCAATCTGCGCTTCGGCATCGCGCTCGGGCGCGGAGACAAGGCTGATCCCTCGCATGGCGAGCTGGTCGAGGGCGCTTTCGCGGCCGCCGTCGCGTCGCGGCTCGCGAGAGAGCTCGGCATCGAGATGCCGATCACCGATGCCGTCTCGGCGATCATCGAGGGCAAGCTCGGTATTGCCGAGGCAATCGAACAATTGATGACACGTCCGATCACCACCGAATAGGAGACTGACATGCTTTTCGCCCTTCTCTGCAAGGACAAGCCGGGACATCTGAACGTGCGCATGGAAACGCGCCCAACGCATGTCGAGTATCTCAACAAGCTCAATGCCGAGGGCAAGCTGGCGATCGCCGGCCCGTTCCTTGACGCTGACGGCAAGCCGAATGGCAGCCTGGTGATCGTCAAGGCCGACAGCATTGAAGCCGCCAAGGCACTCGGCGAGGCCGATCCCTATGCAAAGGCCGGCCTGTTCGAGAGCGTCGAGGTGAAGCCCTATAACTGGGTCTTCAACAATCCGGAGGCCTGAGATGGCGCATTGGCTTTACAAGTCCGAGCCTGAATCCTGGTCGTGGGAGCAGCAGAAGGCTGCCGGAGAAAAGGGCACGGAATGGACCGGCGTTCGCAACTATCTGGCGCGCAACAACATGCGGGCCATGCAGATCGGCGACAAGGGCTTCTTCTACCATTCGAATGAGGGGTTGGAGATCGTCGGTATCGTCGAAGTCTGCGCTCTCTCGCATCCCGATTCCAGCGCCAAAGGCGATCCCAAATGGGATTGCGTCGATATCCGCGCGGTGATGGACATGCCGAAGCCGGTGACGCTGAAGGATGTCAAGGCGAGCGAGAAACTGTCGAAGATGTCGCTGGTCACCTCCATGCGCCTCTCCGTGCAGCCCGTGACCGATGACGAGTGGCTGGAAGTCTGCCGCATGGGCGGGCTCGACAACCCGCCGCGCTGACAGCCTTTGAAGACCGATCCCGAACTCTTCATCCGCGCCAATACCAGCTTGATGGCGCCGCCGCATGTGCCGGAGATCCGGCTGCATCTGGCGAGCGAAGCCCATGAGCTCTGGCTGAAGACGGAAGAGGAGCTTGCCGAGATCGGTCTGCCGCCGCCATTCTGGGCTTTCGCTTGGGCGGGCGGGCAGGGGCTGGCGCGTTACGTGCTCGATCATCCGGAGCATCTGCGCGGCAAGAGCGTCCTGGATTTTGCGACGGGATCCGGTCTCGTAGCGATCGCCGCCCGCATGGCGGGTGCGGAGAAGGTGCTTGCGGCCGATATCGATCCATGGACGGAAACCGCGGTCTGGCTGAACGCCGCGGCGAATGGCGTTTCGATCGAATTCGAGGGTGCGGACCTGATCGGCTCGATGATCGCTCCCGACGTGCTGCTTGCCGGTGACGTCTTCTATGATCGCGGCTTTGCCGATGCGCTGCTGCCGTGGTTTCAGCGCCTGGCGGCCGGAGGCAAGGATATTCTGGTCGGCGATCCGGGCCGTGCTTATCTGCCGAAAGACAGGCTGGAATTCTGCGCGGTCTATGAAGTGCCAGTCACCCGGGCGCTCGAGGATAGCGAAGTCAAGAAGACGACCGTCTGGCGCTTCAGGGCCTGATCACGCAGACATTGGCCTCGTATTCGCAAGGGTCGTCCTGCACGGCGACGTCGATGATCTTTGCCTTGGGAGCGACGGTCGCGGTCTGCGGCGCGCCATAGATCGTATAACCGCTGGCGCCGATATAGGTGCCGCCATCGACGTCATAGGCGTAGGAACCGGCATAGGTGCCGTTGTATGCAGGGCCTGTCACCTGCGGGGCGGCCGCATTGAAGCTGCGGATGCTGTAGCCGTTGGCAACCGGGGAGAACTGGCGAAGGCGGACATAGCGGTTGTGGCCATGGCCGCGATCGCGATCGCCATACCATTGATTGCCGCCCGTCCAGTGAACTATGCCGCGATCACGATGCGGGAAACGTTCGCCCGCGGCGGCAGGCAGCGCCATCAGGGCGCCGAGCATGAGCGGAATGACTTTCGAAAAACGCGTGACCATCGGATGTCTTCCTCGCAAAATGCGATCGTTAACAAATCGTTAACGGCAGCTTGCGTCAAAACTTTCTGCATGTCCACTTGAGCGATGAAAAATCAGGATAAAATCTGAGCGGCGCGGGCCAGTTTTGCTCTGCAGCAACTTCCCGGTAACGCGAATCGATTAAATTAAAAAGCGGACAGCAATTGTGCTTGTCGTCCGGGGTTTCGGTGATTAAACGTCGCCATTGATGCAACGCACACAGACAATTTTGTCATTCCTGTGGTTGCCTTGATATGCTCCGAATTCCGGAAGCGCAGAGAAGACGCCGCGAGGTTCTGATGGCGAATGTGACAAATAACCGGCCCCTGTCGCCGCATTTGCAAATTTACAAACCAATCCCCACCATGGTCATGTCGATCGTTCACCGCATTACCGGTGGCGCTCTCTATGTCGGCACGCTGCTGATAGCCTGGTGGCTGATTGCAGCCGCGACCGGCCAGTCAAATTACGACTGGGCCAACTGGGTGCTCGGCAGCATCATCGGCAAGCTCGTGCTGCTCGGCTACACCTGGGCGCTGATCCACCACATGCTCGGCGGCTTCCGCCACTTCATGTGGGACCTCGGCCACGGCTTCGGCAAGGAATTCTCCACCAAGCTCGCCATCGCCAATCTGATCGGATCGCTCTGTCTGACCGCGCTGGTCTGGGTGATCGGCTTCATCGTTCGTTAAAGGTCGCTCTCATGGATATGCGTACCCCCCTGGGTAAGGTTCGCGGCCTCGGCTCCGCCAAGGATGGCACCGATCATTTCTGGCGCCAGCGTGTGACCGCGGTCGCCAACGTGCCGCTGTTTCTGTTCTTCATCATCTTCATGCTGGTGCACGCCGGCCAGCCCTATGCGGAAGTGGTTCACGCCCTGTCGAACCCGTTCGTCGCCGTCATCATGGGCCTGATGATCATCTCGGGCGTCATTCACATGAAGCTCGGCATGCAGGTCATCATCGAAGACTATGTTCACTCCGAATGGCTGAAGATCATCAGCCTGATGCTGAACACCTTCTTCTCGATCCTGATCGCCGGCCTCTGTCTCTTCGCCATTCTGAAAATTGCATTCGTAGGATAACCGTATCATGGCACCCTCTTCACCCGCTCAGAATGGGAAGGCCTACAAGTACGTCGACCACTCTTATGATGTGATCGTCGTCGGCGCCGGTGGCGCTGGTCTGCGCGCCACGCTCGGCATGGCCGAGCAGGGTTTCCGCACCGCTTGCATCACCAAGGTTTTCCCGACGCGTTCGCACACGGTTGCCGCCCAGGGCGGTATCGCCGCCTCGCTGCAGAACATGACGCCGGACAGCTGGCAGTGGCACCTCTACGACACCGTCAAGGGTTCCGACTGGCTCGGCGACGTCGATGCCATGCAGTATCTCACCATGGAAGCGCCGAAGGCGGTCTATGAGCTCGAGCATTACGGCGTGCCGTTCTCGCGCAACGAGGAAGGCAAGATCTACCAGCGCCCCTTCGGCGGCCACATGCAGAATTTCGGCGAGGGACCGCCGGTACAGCGTACCTGCGCCGTCGCCGACCGCACCGGCCACGCCATCCTGCACACGCTCTATGGCCAGTCGCTGCGCAACAATGCTGAATTCTTCATCGAGTATTTCGCGCTCGATCTGATCATGTCGGAAGACGGCAGCCGCTGCACCGGCGTCGTTGCCTGGAACCTCGATGACGGCACGATCCATCGCTTCGCCGCCAAGATGGTGGTGCTGGCGACCGGCGGTTACGGCCGCGCCTATTTCTCGGCAACGTCGGCCCATACGTGCACCGGCGACGGTGGCGGCATGGTTGCCCGCGCCGGCCTGCCGCTGCAGGACATGGAATTCGTTCAGTTCCACCCGACCGGCATCTACGGTTCCGGCTGTCTGATCACGGAAGGCGCGCGCGGCGAAGGCGGCTACCTAGTGAACTCCGAAGGCGAGCGCTTCATGGAGCGTTACGCGCCGTCGGCCAAGGACCTTGCCTCGCGCGACGTCGTTTCGCGCTGCATGACGCTGGAGATCCGCGAAGGCCGCGGCGTCGGCAAGAACAAGGACCACATCTTCCTGCATCTCGACCATCTCGATCCGGCCGTTCTGCATGAGCGCCTGCCGGGCATTTCCGAGAGCGCCAAGATTTTCGCCGGCGTCGACGTGACGCGCGAGCCGATCCCGGTTCTGCCGACCGTCCACTACAACATGGGCGGCATTCCGACCAACTACTGGGGCGAAGTGCTGAATGCCGACAGCAATAACCCTGAGCGGATCATTCCGGGCCTGATGGCTGTCGGTGAAGCGGGCTGCGCCTCGGTGCACGGCGCCAACCGTCTCGGCTCCAACTCGCTGATCGACCTCGTGGTCTTCGGCCGCGCCGCCGCAATCCGCGCCGGCGAGGTCATCGACCGCGCAGCGCCCGTCCCGCATCTCAACGTCGCTGCCTGCGACAAGATCATGGACCGCTTCGACGGCCTGCGCCACGCCAGCGGCGGTACGCCGACGGCGGTGCTGCGTGAAAAGATGCAGCGCGCCATGCAGGAAGACGCCGCCGTCTTCCGCACGCAGGAATCGCTGGAATCCGGTTGCCAGCGCATTTCGGCGATCTGGGGCGAGATGAAGGACATCAAGGTCACCGACCGCTCGATGATCTGGAACTCCGACCTCGTCGAAACGCTCGAGCTGCAGAACCTGATGGCCAACGCCATCACGACGATCTACGGCGCCGAGGCCCGCAAGGAGAGCCGCGGTTCGCATGCGCGCGAAGACTATACGGAAGGCGCATTCGCCGGCCGCGACGACGTCAACTGGCGCAAGCACACGCTTGCCTGGGTCAACGAGGCAGGCGACGTCAAGCTCGACTACCGCCCGGTTCACACCGAGCTGATTGCAGACGGCATCGATCCCAAGAAGATCGCGCCGAAGGCTCGCGTGTATTAAGAGGAACTGGACATGGTTGAACTCGCTCTCCCCAAGAACTCCCAGATGCGCGAAGGCAAGGTGTGGCCGAAGCCTGCCGGTGCCAAGAACACCCGCGAATTCCGCGTCTATCGCTGGAGCCCGGATGACGGCCAGACGCCGTCGATCGATACGTTCTATATCGATATCGACGATTGCGGCCCGATGGTGCTCGACGGTCTGCTCTACATCAAGAACAAGATCGACCCGACGCTGACGCTGCGCCGCTCCTGCCGCGAAGGTATCTGCGGTTCCTGCGCCATGAATATCGACGGCACGAATACGCTCGCCTGCACCAAGGGTCTCGACGACATCAAGGGCACGGTGAAGATCTATCCGCTGCCGCATATGCCTGTCGTCAAGGACCTGGTTCCGGACCTTTCCAACTTCTATGCCCAGCACCGCTCGATCGAGCCGTGGCTGAAGACGGTATCGCCGACGCCGGCCAAGGAATGGAAGCAGAGCCACGAGGACCGCCAGAAGCTGGACGGCCTCTACGAGTGCATTCTCTGCGCCTGCTGCTCGACCTCCTGTCCGAGCTACTGGTGGAACGGCGACCGTTATCTCGGTCCGGCTGTTCTGCTGCAGGCCTATCGCTGGCTGATCGACAGCCGCGACGAAGCGACCGGCGAGCGCCTCGACAATCTCGAGGATCCGTTCCGCCTGTATCGCTGCCACACGATCATGAACTGCGCGCAGACCTGCCCGAAGGGCCTGAACCCGGCAAAGGCGATTGCCGAGATCAAGAAGATGATGGTCGAGCGCCGCGTCTGACGGCAAATCGAACGGCGCCGCTTGCGGCGCCGTTTTTCTTCCGGTGGCCGGTCAAACCGGGGAAGAATGCGCGGTCATCACCTTGATGACAAATTCTGCCTTCAGAAGTCCTTCCGCACGGCTTGAATTGCCTCTGTTCCGGCTTAGGTCCTGTCACGGGCAATTTACGGCTGTGCCGACTTGATTAACCAAAGTGAAATACGTTAATTCGAAAATTAGTCCGATGACTATTTTTGATGCGGCAAAGCGAATATTCGGGAGCCTCAAGATGCAGTTGCGATATGCGATGACAGGTGTGGCGGTTGTTCTGTCACTCGCTGGCTGCCAGCGTACGGCCTATGACAATGCGAGTTACAGCAGCCAGCCGGCGCCGCTGACGGCGCAGCCCGTGCCGTCGGTGCAGGGCGGCCAGCTGCCCCCTCCGGGCGGCGCATCGCAGTTCCCGGCCGCACCGAGCGCGGCGCCTGCCGCTCCGGCAGCCCCGGGCGCCATGGCCGCAAACGCTCTCGATGTCACCAAAGAATCGATGGTCGGCAGCTGGCGCGTCAACGGCAGCTGCGACATGTTCCTGACGCTGACCAACCTCGGCAGCGGCTCGCGCGGCGGTACGCGCGGTTGCGCCGGCGAACTGACGGCGATGGGTTCCTGGGAAGTGTCCGGCAAGCAGGTTCTGCTCAAGGACCGCAGCGGCAACCAGATCGGCAGCGTTTACAAGACCGCCGACAACAGCTTCTCCGGCCAGACCAGCGGCGGCCAGGCAATCACCCTCAGCCGGTAATTCATCCGGCGGCGGGTCCGCCGGCCACGCATAGGCGGATTTGCTCTCATGCAGCCAATGCCAGACTACGCCCTGAGCGTCAGCGAACAATTGAAGTCGCTGACGGCCAACGGTGATTTGCAGGTCGATTCCGCACAGATGGACGTGGCGAAAAATCTGGACCGGGTTCTTTCGCAGCTGAAGCAGCGCCGCCCCGCCGCCAAGTCCAGCGCCCTCGGCTGGCTGTTTGCTTCCAAGAAGAAGGCCGAGCAGGGGATCAAGGGTCTCTACATCCATGGCAGCGTCGGCCGCGGCAAGACGATGCTGATGGACATGTTCTTCGGCATGGCGCCCTGCAAAAAGAAACGCCGGGCGCATTTCCACGAATTCATGGCCGATGTGCATAACCGCATCGCGGCGCACCGCCAGAAGCTGAAGGACGGCGAAACCAAGCAGGCGGATCCGATGCCGCCGGTCGCAGCCTCGCTCTTTGAGGAGGCCGAACTCCTCTGCTTCGACGAGTTCACCGTCACCGATATTGCCGATGCGATGATCCTGTCGCGGCTGTTCTCGGAGCTGTTCGCCAAGGGCTGCGTGCTGATCGCGACGTCGAATGTCGAGCCCGACAATCTCTACAAGGATGGTCTCAATCGCGGCCTTTTCCTGCCCTTCGTCGAGCTTCTGAAGAAGAATGTCGACGTCGTGACGCTCGACTCCCCGACCGATTACCGGATGGAGAAGCTGAACAGCCAGCCCGTCTATCTGACGCCGATCGACGAGCGGACGGATATGGCAATGGATGCGTCCTGGACGCAGATGCTGCATGGGCGCAAGGCGCAGCCGCTCGAAATTCCGATGAAGGGCCGGTCGATCCATGTGCCGCTCGCCGTCGACCGGATGGCGCGCTTCGCCTTCAGCGATCTCTGCGACAAGCCGCTTGGCGCTGCCGACTTTCTGGCGATCACCGCGCGTTTCGACACGATTTTCATCGACCGCATTCCGCTGCTTGGTCCCGACAAGCGAAATCAGTCCAAGCGCTTCATCATTCTAGTCGATACCCTATATGACCATGGCGTGCGGCTTCATGCTTCCGCCGCGGCCATGCCCGAGGATCTGCTGACCGAACGCAGGGGCACCGAGGGGTTCGAATTCGATCGTACGGCATCGCGTCTCTTCGAGATGCGGAGCGCGGAATATCTTGCGCTGCATCATCAGAAGACCGCCGCCGAGTAACACTTTAGTGACAAATTATCTTACGTTTACGTAAGAATTTTGATATCTAAACGATTGAAAATGCTACACCAAAAATAACACGTTGCCATTTTTTGGCTTTAGGTCTATGCGATTGCGGCATTGGACGACGCCGCCGCGCGCCGCCCGACCGATTATATTCGCAAAGGAAAAGCGAAATGGCGCGTAATAAGATCGCACTCATTGGTTCTGGCATGATTGGTGGCACGCTGGCGCATCTCGCCGGTCTCAAGGAGCTCGGCGACATCGTTCTGTTCGACATTGCCGACGGCATTCCGCAGGGCAAGGGCCTCGACATCTCCCAGTCGTCTCCGGTCGAAGGCTTCGACGTCAACCTGACCGGTGCCAGCGATTACTCGGCGATCGAAGGTGCTGACGTCTGCATCGTCACCGCAGGTGTCGCCCGCAAGCCGGGCATGAGCCGCGACGATCTTCTCGGCATCAACCTGAAGGTCATGGAGCAGGTCGGCGCCGGCATCAAGAAGTATGCCCCGAACGCTTTCGTCATCTGCATCACCAACCCGCTCGACGCGATGGTCTGGGCCCTGCAGAAGTTCTCCGGCCTGCCGGCCAACAAGGTCGTTGGCATGGCCGGCGTTCTGGATAGCTCGCGCTTCCGCCTGTTCCTCTCGAAGGAATTCAACGTTTCCGTTCAGGACGTCACCGCATTCGTTCTCGGCGGCCACGGCGACACGATGGTGCCGCTCGCTCGCTACTCGACCGTCGGCGGCATCCCGCTGACCGACCTCGTCACCATGGGTTGGGTCACCAAGGAGCGCCTCGAAGAAATCATCCAGCGCACCCGTGACGGCGGCGCCGAAATCGTCGGCCTGCTGAAGACCGGCTCGGCCTACTACGCTCCGGCCGCTTCGGCGATCGAAATGGCTGAATCCTACCTCAAGGACAAGAAGCGCGTACTGCCTTGCGCAGCGCAGCTCACCGGCCAGTACGGCGTCAAGGACATGTATGTCGGCGTTCCCACGGTCATCGGTGCCGGCGGCGTCGAGCGCGTCATCGAAATCGACCTGAACAAGGCCGAAAAGGAAGCCTTCGACAAGTCGGTCGCTGCTGTCGCCGGCCTTTGCGAAGCCTGCATCAACATTGCGCCTGCGCTGAAGTAATTCCCGCGCGCCCCCACGCAATTCAAACAGGAATAGATCCATGAATATTCATGAATATCAGGCCAAGGCTCTCTTGAAGGGCTACGGCGCGCCGGTCGCAAGTGGCGTGCCGATCCTCAAGGTCGAGGAAGCCGAAGCGGCTGCAAAGTCGCTTCCGGGCCCGCTCTACGTCGTCAAGAGCCAGATCCATGCTGGCGGCCGCGGCAAGGGCAAGTTCAAGGAACTCGGCCCTGACGCAAAGGGTGGTGTTCGCCTTGCCAAGTCGATCGACGAAGTCGTCGCTCACGCCAAGGAAATGCTCGGCAACACGCTGGTAACGGCGCAGACGGGCGAAGCCGGCAAGCAGGTCAACCGTCTCTACATCGAAGACGGCGCCGACATTGCCCGCGAACTCTATTGCTCGCTGCTCGTCGATCGCTCGGTCGGTCAGGTTGCCTTCGTCGTTTCGACCGAAGGCGGCATGGACATCGAGGCTGTCGCTCATGACACGCCCGAGAAGATCCACACGATCGCCATCAACCCGGAAACCGGTGTGACGGCTGCCGACGTGGCTGCGATCTCCAAGGCCCTGCAGCTCGACGGCGCTGCCGCCGAAGATGCGAAGTCGCTGTTCCCGGCGCTTTACAAGGCCTTCAACGAGAAGGACATGGCTCTCCTCGAGGTCAACCCGCTGATCGTCATGAAGGACGGTCATCTGCGCGTTCTCGACGCCAAGATGTCCTTCGACGGCAACGCGCTGTTCCGCCATGACGACGTCAAGGCGCTGCGCGACGAGACCGAAGAAGACGCCAAGGAAATCGAAGCCTCCAAGTGGGACCTCGCCTACGTTGCCCTCGACGGCAACATCGGCTGCATGGTCAACGGCGCAGGCCTCGCCATGGCGACAATGGACATCATCAAGCTGTACGGCAAGGAGCCGGCAAACTTCTGCGACGTCGGCGGTGGCGCCGGCAAGGAGAAGGTGGCTGCAGCCTTCAAGATCATCACTGCCGACCCCAAGGTCGAAGGCATTCTCGTCAACATCTTCGGCGGCATCATGAAGTGCGATGTCATCGCTGAAGGCGTCGTGGCTGCCGTGCAGGAAGTCGGCCTCAAGGTTCCGCTCGTCGTTCGCCTCGAAGGCACCAATGTCGAGCTCGGCAAGAAGATCCTGAACGAGTCGGGTCTGGCGATCACGGCGGCTGACGATCTCGACGATGCCGCGAAGAAGATCGTCGCGGCGATCAACGCCTAATTTGAGGACCTGATAGATGTCTATTCTCGTAAACAAGAATACCAAGGTTCTCGTTCAGGGCCTGACCGGCAAGACCGGTACCTTCCACACCGAACAGGCCCTCGCCTACTACGGCACGCAGATGGTCGGCGGTATCCACCCGAAGAAGGGTGGCGAAACCTGGACCGGCTCGAAGGGCGAAAGCCTGCCGATCTTCGCTTCCGTCGCCGAAGGCCGTGAGAAGACCGGCGCTGACGCGTCCGTCATCTACGTTCCGCCGGCAGGCGCTGCAGACGCGATCATCGAAGCGATCGACGCCGAGATCCCGTTCATCACCTGCATCACCGAAGGCATCCCGGTCATGGACATGGTCCGCGTCAAGGCTCGCCTCGACCGCTCCAAGTCGCGTCTGCTCGGCCCGAACTGCCCGGGTATCCTGACGCCGGAAGAATGCAAGATCGGCATCATGCCGGGCTCGATCTTCCGCAAGGGTTCGGTCGGTATCGTTTCGCGCTCCGGCACGCTGACCTACGAAGCCGTCTTCCAGACCTCGAACGAAGGCCTCGGCCAGACGACGGCTGTCGGCATCGGCGGCGACCCGGTCAAGGGCACCGAGTTCATCGACGTGCTCGAGATGTTCCTGGCCGACCCGGCCACGACCTCGATCATCATGATCGGCGAAATCGGTGGCTCGGCTGAAGAAGATGCGGCGCAGTTCCTCAAGGACGAAGCCAAGAAGGGCCGCAAGAAGCCGATGGCCGGCTTCATCGCGGGCCGTACCGCGCCGAAGGGCCGCACCATGGGCCATGCCGGTGCAGTCGTTTCCGGCGGCAAGGGCGATGCTGAATCGAAGATCGCTGCCATGGAATCGGCAGGCATCAAGGTGTCGCCTTCTCCGGCTCGCCTCGGCAAGACGCTGGTTGAAGTCCTCAAGGGCTGATCCGACATAAGACCCGGGCGGCGGACTGCATCTGCCTCCTCCGCCCGGCTGACCTTTCGAATGCAGATGTGCCGCGGACAGGCGGCAAATGGAAATGCGGCAGCCGGCGAGATGGCCGGCAAACTCATCTTAGTCAGGAGGCGGGCGGAAGCGTCCGCATAACACCATGGCACGGCAAGAAGCCAACGAGCAGTTTCAGATCACTTCGTTTCTGGATGGCGCAAACGCTGCTTATATCGAGCAGCTCTACGCCCGTTATGAAGACGATCCGTCATCGGTCGACGAACAGTGGCGCACTTTCTTCAAGGCGCTCGACGACGATCCCGCTGATGTGAAGAAGGCGGCCAAGGGTGCATCCTGGCGCAAGAAGCACTGGCCGATCCCGGCCGGCGGCGATCTCGTCTCGGCGCTCGACGGCGACTGGGGTATCGTCGAGAAGGTTATCGAGACCAAGGTGAAGGCGAAGGCCGAAGCCGCAGGCAAGCCGGCGGAAGCCGCCGATGTCCTGCAGGCGACGCGCGATTCCGTCCGCGCCATCATGATGATCCGCGCCTACCGCATGCGCGGCCATCTGCATGCCAAGCTCGACCCGCTCGGTATCGCTGCTCCGGTTGAAGATTACCACGAGCTGTCGCCCGAAAATTACGGCTTCACGGCCGCCGATTACGATCGCAAGATCTTCATCGACAACGTTCTGGGCCTCGAATACGCGACCATCCGCGAGATGATCGAGATCCTCGAGCGCACCTATTGCTCGACGCTCGGCGTCGAATTCATGCACATCTCCAATCCGGAAGAGAAGGCCTGGATCCAGGAACGTATCGAAGGTCCGGACAAGGGCGTGGCGTTCACCCCCGAAGGCAAGAAGGCGATCCTGCAGAAGGTCATCGAAGCCGAAGGTTACGAGCAGTTCCTCGACGTCAAGTTCAAGGGCACCAAGCGTTTCGGCCTCGACGGCGGTGAATCGCTGATCCCGGCTCTTGAGCAGATCCTGAAGCGCGGCGGCTCGCTCGGCCTCAAGGAAGCCGTGTTCGGCATGGCCCACCGCGGCCGTCTGAACGTGCTTTCCCAGGTCATGGGCAAGCCGCACCGCGCCATCTTCCACGAGTTCAAGGGCGGCTCCTACGCGCCTGACGAAGTCGAAGGTTCCGGCGACGTGAAGTACCATCTCGGCGCTTCCTCCGACCGCGAATTCGACGGCAACAAGGTTCACGTTTCGCTGACGGCAAACCCGTCGCATCTCGAAATCGTCGACCCTGTTGTCATGGGCAAGGCCCGCGCCAAGCAGGACATGGGCGCCACCGTATGGGACGGCGACACCATTCCGCTGTCCGAGCGCTCCAAGGTTCTGCCGCTGCTGATCCACGGTGACGCGGCCTTCGCCGGCCAGGGCGTCATCGCCGAAATCCTCGGCCTTTCCGGCCTGCGCGGTCACCGCGTTGCCGGTACGATGCATGTCATCATCAACAACCAGATCGGCTTCACCACGAACCCGGCCTTCTCGCGTTCGTCGCCCTATCCGTCCGACGTCGCCAAGATGATCGAGGCGCCGATCCTGCACGTCAACGGCGACGATCCGGAAGCGGTCGTCTACGGCGCCAAGGTTGCCATGGAATTTCGCATGAAGTTCCACAAGCCTGTCGTCCTCGACATGTTCTGCTACCGCCGGTACGGCCACAACGAAGGCGACGAGCCGTCCTTCACGCAGCCGAAGATGTACAAGGTCATCCGCGGCCACAAGACCGTGCTGCAGATCTACGCCGAGCGTCTGATCGGCGAAGGCCTGCTGACCGAAGGCGAAGTCGAAAAGATGAAGGCCGACTGGCGCGCCCATCTCGAGCAGGAGTTCGAGGCTGGCCAGAGCTACAAGCCGAACAAGGCCGACTGGCTGGACGGCGAGTGGTCGGGCCTGCGCACGGCCGACAATGCCGATGAACAGCGCCGCGGCAAGACTGCCGTTCCGATGAAGCAGCTGAAGGAAATCGGCCGCAAGCTCTCCGAAATTCCGGAAGGCTTCCATGCGCACCGCACCATCCAGCGCTTCATGGAAAACCGCGCCAACATGATCCAGACGGGTGAAAACCTCGACTGGGCAATGGCGGAAGCGCTGGCATTCGGCTCGCTGGTCACGGAAGGCCACAAGATCCGCCTGTCGGGCCAGGATTGCGAACGCGGCACCTTCTCGCAGCGTCACTCGGTTCTCTACGATCAGGAAACGGAAGAGCGCTACATCCCGCTCGCCAACCTGTCGCCGACCCAGGCCCGCTACGAAGTCATCAACTCGATGCTTTCGGAAGAAGCGGTTCTCGGCTTCGAATACGGCTACTCGCTGGCTCGCCCGAATGCGCTGACCCTCTGGGAAGCCCAGTTCGGCGACTTCGCCAACGGTGCACAGGTCGTCTTCGACCAGTTCATCTCGTCGGGCGAACGCAAGTGGCTGCGCATGTCCGGTCTCGTCTGCCTTCTGCCGCATGGCTACGAAGGTCAGGGTCCGGAGCACTCCTCGGCACGTCTGGAGCGCTTCCTCCAGCTCTGCGCCGAAGACAACATGCAGGTCGCCAACGTCACGACGCCGTCGAACTACTTCCACATCCTCCGCCGTCAGCTGAAGCGCGACTTCCGCAAGCCGCTCGTGCTGATGACGCCGAAGTCGCTGCTGCGCCACAAGCGCGCGGTTTCGACCCTGGCTGAGATGGCCGGCGAGTCCTCCTTCCACCGTCTCCTGTGGGACGATGCCGAAGTCATCAAGGACGGTCCGATCAAGCTCCAGAAGGATGCCAAGATCCGCCGCGTCGTGCTTTGCACCGGCAAGGTCTATTACGACCTGCTCGAAGAGCGCGAAAAGCGCGGCATCGACGACATCTACCTGCTGCGCGTCGAACAGCTCTACCCGTTCCCGGCAAAGGCGCTCATCAACGAGCTCAGCCGTTTCCGGAATGCGGAAATGGTCTGGTGCCAGGAAGAGCCGAAGAACATGGGTGCATGGTCGTTCATAGACCCGTATCTGGAATGGGTTCTCGCCCATATCGATGCGAAGTATCAGCGCGTCCGTTACACGGGCCGCCCGGCCGCCGCTTCGCCGGCAACGGGCCTGATGTCCAAGCACCTGTCGCAGCTTGCCGCATTCCTTGAGGATGCGCTGGGCGGCTGACCCTCGAAACGAACAACGATCGAAACAAACTGATCAACGGAAACTAAAATCATGGCCACAGAAATCCGCGTTCCAACTCTTGGTGAGTCCGTCAGCGAGGCGACAGTCGGCACCTGGTTCAAGAAGGTCGGCGATGCCATCAAGGCAGACGAGCCGATCCTCGAGCTTGAAACCGACAAGGTGACCATCGAAGTCCCGGCTCCGGCTTCCGGCACGCTGTCCGAAATCGTTGCCCAGGCTGGTGAAACCGTCGGCCTCGGCGCGCTGCTCGGCCAGATCGCCGAAGGTGCCGCCGCTGCAGCCCCGGCCGCTGCGCCTGCTGCTGCCGCTCCGGCCAAGGTTGCCGAGCCGGCTGCTGCTGCACCGGCCGCTCCAGCCGCCGCACCGTCCTCCATGCCGCCGGCTCCGGCTGCTGCGAAGATGCTGGCTGAAAACAACATCTCGGCCGAGCAGGTCGATGGTTCTGGCAAGCGTGGCCAGGTCCTGAAGGGCGATGTCATCGCTGCCGTTGCCAAGGGTGTATCGGCTCCGGCTGCTGCACCGGCCGCCCCGGTTGCCGCCCGCGCACCTTCAACCGTCGAAGACGCCGGCCGCGAAGAGCGCGTGAAGATGACGCGCCTGCGCCAGACGATCGCGAAGCGCCTGAAGGACGCCCAGAACACGGCTGCCATGCTGACCACCTATAACGAGGTGGACATGAAGGCTGTCATGGACCTGCGCGCCAAGTACAAGGACGTCTTCGAAAAGAAGCATGGCGTGAAGCTCGGCTTCATGGGCTTCTTCACCAAGGCCGTGACCCACGCGCTGAAGGAACTCCCGGCCGTCAACGCCGAGATCGACGGCACCGACATCATCTACAAGAACTTCTGCCACGTCGGCATGGCTGTCGGCACTGACAAGGGTCTTGTCGTTCCGGTTATCCGTGACGCCGACCAGATGTCGATCGCCGAGATCGAAAAGGAACTCGGCCGTCTTGCAAAGTCTGCACGCGACGGTTCGCTGTCGATGGCCGACATGCAGGGTGGCACGTTCACGATCACCAACGGTGGCGTCTACGGCTCGCTGATGTCCTCGCCGATCCTGAACGCTCCGCAGTCGGGCATCCTCGGCATGCACAAGATTCAGGACCGTCCGGTTGTCGTCGGCGGCCAGATCGTCATCCGTCCGATGATGTATCTCGCGCTCTCCTATGATCACCGCATCGTCGACGGCAAGGAAGCAGTCACCTTCCTCGTCCGCGTCAAGGAAAGCCTGGAAGATCCGGAGCGTCTGGTTCTCGATCTCTAAGCGGAGCAAATCCGATGCGGAACCGGATCAAGCAGGCGGCATTGGCGCTTTTGTGCGCAGCCGCAGTGCATCTTCCGGTTCCGGCTTCCGCTGGCGCCTGGGATATCTCCAAGGCGAGCAGCAATTTCGACCTGGTCTCCCTGGATGATGCAGCACTTGCCGAGCGCAAGATCACCACGGTGAAGATGGGCGATGTGCAGCTGACATCCGGCCGTATCATCGCCGCCGATCCGCTGGCCCAGCCTGACCGTCCTGCCTTTGTCAGGACCGTGCCTCCGGGCAATTATCCCGTGACCCTCTATCAGGCCTTCGGCCGTGTCGCCGCCGCAAGCATGCGCTTCGGTGACGGCAAGCCGGTTCGCTGGGAGATGGCGGCGATCCCCGGGCAGGACCCGGCGAGCCTGAAGGACGACGAGATCTTCGGCTATCCTGTCGATGCCGGCCTCGGTTCCTACATGGATGCCGATACACTGAAGCTTCTTGAAGAGCGGGCGGAAGCAGCACAGGCGGCAAAGCCGGACGAAGATGTGAATTATTACGACGTCATCGCGCCTGAACTGAATGCCAATGGCGGCCGCTTCGCGCTTCACTCGCCTGTCGCAGGCAAGCCCGGCAATGTCGCGATCTTCTGGAGCGGCTGGGGCGACGGCTTCTATCCGGTTTTCTGGGGACTGGCCGAAGACGGTCATCCGCTGGTTATGCTGACGGATTTTTATGTGATCGAGAATTCTGACGGGCGGAAGGAGCCGGTGGCGCAATGAGCAAGAAAGCTAGCCTTGCAGCCCTGTTTGCGGTCTCTGCCCTGATCCTGCCTGATATCGCGGCTGCGGCCGATTGCCTGCAGTCGCATGCCGTCTATGCCGATCGTGACGGTATCTATCAGCTGAAGTTCCAGCCGCTGAATTCCGATGCGGCCGCTGCCAACAATCAGTTCAAAATGACGGTGAAAGATAGCGATGCGGTTCTCGATGGCTATGTCATGCCCTCCGAAGATCCGACGCGGACGATCGGCATGGTGATGTTCAATTGCCCGGATGGCGATGCGACGGGTGCCGATCTCGACGCCTGCACGATCTGGCAGGGACCGGTCTACGGCGTCGACGCCAAGGGCGTGATCGACAATCTGCCGGCCGAGAAGGCGAATGCCGTCGACAGCATCGTGCTTCCGGCAATTGGTCCGGCGCTTCGCGATTCCACTATTCTCGGTGAAGGCAAGCAGGTTGCTGCGCCCTGGGATGTCTTTGCCTTCAAGGAATGCACGAAATGAGCGGCGCACCTGTTCTCCTCGTCACCGGCGGAAGCCGTGGCATCGGTGCCGCGGTCTGCAGGCTTGCTGCAAGCCAGGGATGGCGCGTGGCCGTCAACTACGCATCGAACAGGGACGCTGCCGATGCTGTTGTTAGTGACATCGTCAGCCAGGGCGGCGAAGCCTTTGCCGTCAAGGGCGATGTCGGCAATGCGGCCGATATCACCGCAATGTTCGCAGCCGTCGACAAGCATTTCGGCCGGCTCGACGGTCTCGTCAACAATGCCGGTATCGTCGATCAGCCGCAGCGCGTCGACGAGATGGGCGTCGAGCGCATCGAGCGGATGATGCGCATCAATATCACTGGTTCGGTTCTCTGCGCTGCAGAGGCTGTGCGCCGCATGTCCACCCGTCACGGCGGCAAGGGCGGCTCGATCGTCAATATCTCCTCGATGGCGGCGATCATCGGTTCGCCGTCGCAATATGTCGACTATGCAGCTTCGAAGGCTGCGATCGACACCTTCACGATCGGTCTGGCGCGCGAAGTCGCGACGGAGGGCGTGCGCGTGAATGCGATCCGGCCGGGTATCATCGACACCGATATTCATGCATCCGGCGGCCTGCCGGATCGCGCCAAGGACATGGCGCCTTCCATTCCGATGCAACGGCCGGGAACGGCCGGTGAGGTCGCGGATGCGGTGCTTTATCTTCTCTCTTCGAATTCTTCCTATGTGACCGGCGCCATCATGAATGTGAGCGGCGGGCGCTAGGCATTTCCATTTCCTGACCAACGGACAAACAAAAGGAAAAGAACAATGGCTTACGATGTGATCGTTATCGGAACCGGCCCTGGCGGTTATGTCGCGGCAATCAAGGCTGCGCAGCTCGGCCTGAAGGTTGCGGTCGTCGAAAAGCGTGCGACCTACGGCGGCACCTGCCTCAATGTCGGCTGCATTCCGTCCAAGGCGCTGCTGCATGCCTCCGAGATGTTCCATCAGGCCGCGCACGGCATGGACGCCCTCGGCATCGAGGTCGCGGCTCCGAAGCTCAATCTCGAAAAGATGCTGGCGCATAAGGATGCGACCGTGAAGTCGAACGTCGATGGCGTCGCCTTCCTCTTCAAGAAGAACAAGATCGATGCCTTCCAGGGCACCGGCAAGATCGTCTCCGCCGGCAAGGTTTCCGTCACCGCCGAAGACGGCAAGGTGCAGGAACTCGAAGCCAAGAATATCGTCATCGCCACCGGCTCCGACGTCGCAGGCATCCCGGGCGTCAAGGTCGATATCGACGAGAAGATCATCGTCTCCTCGACCGGCGCGATCGCGCTGGACAAGGTGCCGGAGACGATGATCGTCGTCGGCGGCGGCGTCATCGGCCTCGAGCTCGGTTCTGTCTGGTCGCGCCTCGGCGCCAAGGTCACCGTCATCGAATATCTCGACAAGATCCTCGGCGCGATGGATGGCGACGTTTCCAAGCAGTTCCAGCGCATGCTCGGCAAGCAGGGCATCGAGATCAATCTCAGCGCCAAGGTTACCGGCGTCGAGAAGGGCGGCAAGGGCGCGAAGGTTACCTTCGAACCGGTCAAGGGTGGCGACGCCCAGACCGTTGAAGCCGATGTCGTGCTGATCTCCACCGGCCGCGTACCGTACACCGCTGGCCTCGGCCTCGAAGAAGCCGGCGTCAAGCTCGACAACCGCGGCCGCGTCGAAATCGACGGCCACTTCAAGACCAATGTCGATGGCATCTATGCGATCGGCGACGTCGTCAAGGGTCCGATGCTGGCGCACAAGGCTGAAGACGAAGGTGTCGCGCTCGCCGAAATCCTCGCCGGTCAGCACGGCCATGTGAACTACGACGTCATCCCGAGCGTCGTCTACACGCAGCCGGAAGTCGCTTCCGTCGGCAAGACCGAGGAAGAACTGAAGGCTGCAGGCATCGCCTACAAGACCGGCAAGTTCCCCTTCACCGCCAACGGCCGCGCCCGCGCCATGCTGGCGACCGACGGCTTCGTGAAGATCCTGTCGGACAAGGAAACCGACCGCGTGCTCGGCGGCCATATCGTCGGCTTCGGCGCCGGCGAGATGATCCACGAGATCGCCGTTCTCATGGAATTCGGCGGCTCCGCCGAAGACCTCGGCCGCACCTGCCATGCGCATCCGACGATGTCGGAAGCCGTGAAGGAAGCTGCACTGGCAGCGTTCTTCAAGCCGATCCATATGTGAGATCGGTAGCTGGTTAGTATGAAGCCGCGGTCTGAGAGGGCCGCGGCTTTTTTGTGCCCGGCGTTTTGGGCCTTAGCCGGCAGCTCGAGCCCGGAGCCCCCTCACCCTACCCTCTCCCCGAGGGGAGAGCGACTGTCTTCTGCGTCAAGCGTCTTGCCATGGTTTGTTGTCCCTGATGATGGCGTTG